>JAZDJN010000080.1:0-101252 GCA_043803945.1 bacterium
GAGTAATGGAAATTTAAATTAATTCAACAGTTTTTCCTTTATGTCCTTGGTGAACTTTTCAGCCAGAGGCTGATGCGCCTTTGGTGCAGTGGTTTGATTATGTTCTTAACTTTTCGGCCAGATCTCTAGGAGGTTGCTGAAAAACCCATTTTCAACGAAGGATTGTAATGAAATATATTGTATGATGGAACAATGGTGCAGAGAAAATAATGTCGATTCATGCATCATCTCCGACTGATTCACTACGGAGCGGTTGAACTCTTCATCTTGGCTTCTACGAAATCCATAACATCCTGTCCTTCACAACGACCCACCGGTGATCGTTTCTCTGTACCGTATAGATATTGCCGGAAGCGCTTAATCCGCCTTCGAAGTATCCACCCTCTACTTCGACGACATCATTGCTCACTTGCTTAATGGATTCGATTCTGAATAGCAAACCACGTTCACCGGTTTCTTTGTCGAATACACCGTTTATGGACTGTATGCATTGCGAGACTTTTTTTACCGGCGGTTTGCTACCGTGAAAGCGCGCCAGCAAAGTTTCGGCGATATCGAGGTAAGAGCCTTGTCGAACGGAATCGCCACGGCGATAGATACCGATGAAGTATGCAGATGCCTGCTGTTGCAGCCCGGAATAGTTGTGGAGGAACTGGTATTGGAAGACCGCTTCCTGAATGTCTTCTTCCAGGAGCGAGAGCGGCGGTTCACTCCCAGAATCCTTACACCCCGGCACAGTCAGAGCGATGGAGATGAGGATGATAGATAGGATTTTCATAGATGCTTGATCATTGTCAAGATGTCTCTCTACAGAAATTAGTGTACAAGATAAACACCATCGCCGGAACCAATCCATATGATGTACTTCTTTATCATGTTCACTTTGAGTCGTTGGCCCGAACGCAGTTTTGCCGGCGTCGTTTGCCACAGCGATCTCTTCGTTCGTACCAGCGCCTGCGAAGACTACTTTACTAAATATACGCTATCGTTCAGCGGACAGCAACAGGCTTTCCATTTCTACTTTCGTCGAACTTTTTGTCAACTCAAATGTGATCGAGCAGAATAAAACCGTATTTACTATTGTTCTTATCCTCAAATAAAAAATAAAAAAATCTTTAGTGTCGTATCGTCTTAACTGCTTCGTATGGGGCAGGGATCTCATCTATGAGGTTGCAAGTTCTGTTTAACTGTTATTTCCCGCTCGTTTCAAAAATATACTCTACCAGTTCATTCAACGGCACCGTCGCGAGACCGATTGCCGTATCACAACACCCGTAGTAGATCCACAAGAGACCATCCTTCACAACGTTGCCCGTCGGGAAAATGACGTTCGGAATGAAAAGGCCAAATTTTTCATAATACATCTCAGGTTCCATAATAAAGCCCGGTGCACGGGCAAGAACCTTCCTGGGGTCATTGAGATCCAGTATCATTGCACCCAACCGGTAAATGACGCGGCGAGTTACCGGATTGGTATTCTCCACCCCATGGTACAGCATGAGCCAGCCGCGATCTGTCCGCACCGGTGGTGTTGCTCCGCCGATTCTGTTGTCTTCCCACTTGAACGCCGGCTTGATCACAATCTCCGGATCGGTCCACGTCTTCATATCCGTCGAGTACGAAATCCGAATCGATGGATGCTCTTCGCTGTGTCCCGTGCCCGTATCAACGAACCCGATTGGTCGCCGCAGGAGAGCAAAACGGCCGCCGATCTTCTCGGGAAATAAAATCACATCGCGATCGTCAATGTCATCAGGCGTCGCCCATCCAAAGAATTGCCAATGGATGCGATCGTTTGAAACAGCAATACCGGATCGCGTCTGGTTCTTATCCGTCGATGGATCAAAGCTGGGAAACTGACTCTGGCTCGCCTCCGGCACACCGAGACCGGTCGGAGAGATGCTCCACGCGAACCGACGGAAGGCAAATGTCATGTAGTAGGTATCTTCTATCTTGACAATGCGCGGGTCCTGGACACTCCCATATCGGAACCCTATCATCTCGGGAGTCAAAACAGGTTTATCTGAGAGGTGCCTGAAATGAACACCATCCTCGCTCTCAAGCAATCCGATGCAGCAATGGTGCGGTCGCAGCGATCCGGCTGTCCGCTCATACAGATAGAACCGCCCATCTTCATAGAGCACAGCGGGATTGTAAACATTGCTCATCCGCCACTCCCATTTGCCCGGCCACACAATTGGATTTTCTGGACAACGCGTAATTTTCATAACTTGCAGACCTCCGATGTTTTCCCCCCGCTACAATCATAGAATAACCGGATACCATTGTCAACTATTTTCCATTTCTTAGAAGGAATGCGTATTTTAGCATCAAGCTGGAGAGATACATTCCATCTACCCGCAATTGTAAATCTTCATTTTTTTTAATGGGCAGAAAAGTGATATCGGTTGAATTTTGTTATCGTATGGAATTTTTCTCAACCCTTGTTTCTGTGAAGTCTTCATCATTGATTCAACACATCGACAATCTCAACATTCTTAGGAGGGCATCATGAAAATATCGGCAGGGAATACAAGAACGTTTCTCTTCATCAGTATTCTTCTTCCCTTTTGCATTCAGTTCTCGATTGCTCAGGGGCATAGCGAGACAGGATTCCTGAACCGCTCAATTACGGTAGCCGGACATACCTATCTGTACCAGGTCTATGTTCCTGCATCCTACACGCCGGACCGTCTATGGTCGGTTATTCTCTTTCTTCACGGGGCCGGTGAACGAGGCAGCGACGGTCTTCTGCCGACCCATGTCGGTCTCGGTGCTGCTATCCGCCAGAATCCTTCACGGTATCCTGTCATCGCTGTCTTTCCTCAGGCTCCAAAAGATTCACTCTGGTCAAGTGTTCCAGCTCAAATGGCTATGGCAGCACTCGATGCAACCATGAAAGAATTTACAATCGATGTGAACCGTGTTTACCTGACAGGTCTTTCGATGGGTGGCAATGGGACATGGTATCTTGCGTATCGATACCCGTCAAAATTTGCCGCAATAACTCCAATTTGCGGCTGGGTGATCCAGTTCAATCCCTGGGCCAGCAAGGTCGAACCTGTCGTTCCAAGAGAACTATCTTCACCGCTCCAGTCTCTCGCGGATCAACTCAAGCAAACTCCTACCTGGATATTTCATGGCGAGGAAGACAATGCCGTACCGGTTGAACAATCGCGGCTGGTGGCAGAAGCGTTCAAGAAAGCAGGCATCGATGTGCAATACACAGAGCTACCGGGGATTGGACATAACTCCTGGGATGCAGCGTACGGATCAACGAAATTTGTGACCTGGCTCTTCGCCCAACGACGAAAGCCGTAGCAGGCGGCGTCATGACGGCATGGCACACCATAACAGCAGATATCGCTCTGGATGAATGGAGCAACAAATAAGTTCACCATACTGGAAGTTCGTGGTGCCGTTTTATTCTCTCCTCCTCTTCTCGATTTGGGGGGTTGGCCGATGTTAAAGAAGTTCGGAAGAGAGAGTTAAACTGGTGGTTTAATGCTTTCATTGTTCCATGAACCGCTGGCAAAATTTCATCTCATTCTTTTCGCCCGTATATTGTTCAGGAATTACTCGAACGATCTGTGCATTGCTAGATTCCATCGACGATGAGATCAGCAAATGCTACACTCACTGCAGCGATGAACATCTGGAAGAAATCGACCAGGATCTCTGCACAACACCAACTTAAAGAGCACATTGCATATGAAGGATGAATTCAAACCACTGACGTACGAAGAGGCCGACCACAAGGCCGAATCGATACTCGCACTCATGACGCTGGATGAAAAGATTGCCCTTGTCGGCGGCGAGAGAGGATTTTTCATTAGACCGTTGCCAAGGCTGAATCTTCAAGAAGTCTATATGACCGATGCGACACAGGGTATAAACATCAGAAAACAATTTCGAGATGTTGATTTATCTGAATATAGCCTGGAACAATCGACGGCGTTCCCTTGCCCACTTCTCTTAGCCTCCACATGGAACCCCGGCCTCTGCTACCAGTATGCTGAAGCTATCGGTGAAGAATGTCGGGCCGGCGGGATTGGAATTTTACTTGGACCGGGTATGAATAGCTATCGTCATGCTCAATGCGGGCGCAACTTCGAGTACTTTGGAGAAGATCCTTTTCTCCGATCACGAATGATTGAAGCGTACGTGAAGGGAGTACAAAGCACCGGCACCATAGCTACACTAAAGCACTTTGTCGCAAACAATACCGAGTTCTATAGGAGAAAGAGCAACTCAATCATCGATGAGCGAACGTTACACGAGATCTATTTACCCCCCTTCAAAGCCGGGATCGATGCAGATGCCAAAGCCGTGATGACTGCATATAACCTGCTCAACGGAGAATGGTGCGGGCAAAGTGAACGAGTGATCAACAACCTGCTGAGAACAGAGATCGGATTCAAATGGCTGGTCATGACAGACTGGTGGTCTGTCGATAATGGTGAACTCCTCGCAACCTCGGGTCAAGATTTAGAAATGCCCTATGCAGCCGCTCTCAACGATGCAGAGACGCTCATCAGTGAAGGGAGTGTAACCGTTGAAGAGATCAATAGAATGGCAGGAAGCATTCTACGAACATACTTTGCCATGAAACTCGATGAAAGAAAGAGAGAGATCCCCCAACCCAAGATGTACGAGATCCATGAGTCGGTAGCATTGCAGACGGCACGCGAAGGAATTGTGCTGTTGAAAAATGATGGTGACATTCTCCCTCTCGGTGAAGGGACAGAATCTATTTTATTAACAGGAGAGTATGTTGAGACACTGGCGGCAGGCAGCGGTTCTGCGGCGGTAAAGGGATATCATAACAGGCTAATGCTTGATGAGCTCAAGAAACAATTTGGCGAGAGAATTTTTTATCGTAAGAATCCAACACCTGAACAAATCAGGTCTGCAGAAATTGTGCTCTGCAATGTCGGAACGATCGACAGTGAAGGCTGGGACAGACCATTTGAACTGCCGGCGGAACAGGAGAACAGAGTCAACGTATGCGTTGAGAATAATCCCAACACCATTGTGATCGTCACGTCAGGGGGCGGTATCCGGATGACGAACTGGCATGACAAGGTGAAGGCCCTCATATATGCATGGTATGGAGGTCAGGTCGGCAATAAGGCACTCGCTGAAATTATCACGGGAATAACCAATCCATCAGGAAAATTGCCGATCACAATTGAACGAGAATTCTCAGATTCACCGGCATACGGCTACATTCCCGATGGAGAGGTACTCTACACGGGATGGCACGATGAAGAAGAAAAAGTACATCCAGTGTATGATATCCATTACCATGAAGGAGTGTTTGTCGGATACCGCTGGTATGAGAAGAACAATATTGAGCCGTTGTACCCTTTCGGGCATGGTCTGTCCTATACGACGTTCGACTATAGCGATCTCGCCGTCTCAAAGGAAACGTTCCATGCCAGCGACATCCTGACCGTAAGTCTTACCGTTACGAACTCTGGAAGAACCAAGGGGTTGGAAACGGTTCAGTTATATGTTCAGGATAGTGAATGCTCTCATCCGCGCCCAATCAAAGAACTTAAAGGATTTGCCAAAGTGGAGTTGGAAGCAGGAGAGAGCAAGTCTATTTCATTCGAACTCGATCAAACAGCGTTTTCATTTTGGAATCCGGAAGCAAAGAATTGGACTGCAGAACTGGGAAAGTTTGTTCTTCACATTGGTTCATCCTTACAGAACCTCATGTTGAACAAGGAGATAGAGATACTCTGAATTAAACAGAGCACGACGTCCCGTAAATTCATGAAGTGATTGTCGAGCACGATTCCAGCGATTTTCAAATCCTGGGCTTGCACCTCGTTTTACAACGAAAAGAAATGATCCTACTTCGCCGGCAGAGGCTGCCTCCACAAGGCATTGATGATCTTCCACTCTCCATCTATTTTCACTAGATGAAGGTAATCATCGTAGCGAGCTGATGTCAATTTGACCGAGGCAACGTTCTCCATCACATCGAGCACGCTCACCTGCACATTCCTCTTCTCCTTTTCCAGAATTCCCAGTTTAGCCCCGGCCATCTCTATGAGCTGGGACGCTGTTGTTTTAACGAGCATCAACTTGCCGGTGCGCCGATGTTTGAGGGGAAGCACTTTATTCAGTTCAGGATGTACCGCTTTCCGCATTCGGTCGGCATTTCCCTCATATCCTCCTTCAGCGTAATCGGTGGTGCAATTAATCACTGCGTTCGATTCTGCCTGGAGAAGATTCTCCTTCGGCGCCGCCGGCGGGGGAATCCACAACACGTTGACAATTTTCCATTGACCATCAAACTTTGCCACATGAAGGTAATCCCAGAAGCGGCTGAGAGGAATCCATCGGCATAATCCATCGCACATTTCGTGATGGTATCCCGATCCTCCTTCGTCATGGAGTTTTGCTGGGAGAGAAGACCCATTGAGCACAAGAGCAGACTCAGAACAACAGCCATTGTCATTTTCATTGTCAATTCCTTTCTTGTGAGCAATCGTTTTTTTTCATTTTCGGATATCCGGTCAGCCCTTGCTTCGCCGCGTTCATTTCTCCTCAACTGCCGAGCAAGTATTGAATTTTGACAAAGTACTGCCGGGCTGTCGTGGCAAAACCATTGGGTTCGTCATAATCCAGAAAGTCGTTCGTGATACCGGCATAGAAGGTAGTGAAAGCGTTCAACTTATAGTTAAAGAGGGGATAGAGATTGAGCGATTTGTCGAAGCTGTTATATTGTGCAATCGTCCGGAAGAATATCTCAGGGGTAAATTGGTAGATACCCACTATCCGGTAAATATTGCCGTCATAGAGAAGTTCGCCGGATGCATCCTTCGAGAGCCGTGCACGGGAATAGGAGAGATTGAGTTGAAGCTTCGATGTGGGTTTCAGGGTGACTGTTCCGCTGAAATTATGGCCACTCCCCTTTGCCGGTGAAGAAGAGCGGTAGATGAATTTTCCAGCCTGACCGTTCATCGACAGTGAGAGTTCATTCCAGGGCTGGGCATTCACGAAAAAGAGAAGTCGCCGAATATCGTCGAACCATACGCCGCGAAACATCTCATCATTGATGAGCAGATAATCCACCTGAACCTGCGTCTGCCCTTTCAATGTGAAATAGACACCCGGCTGAATTTCATAGGCGAGCTGGATTGGCTTTGCCTGCTTCCACAGCGGGTCGTCGAGTTTCCCGGTTAATTGGAGAGGCCTGGGAATACGAACAGTCTGAAAGGCGGGTTTGACATCCTCCGTTGCCTGGAAAGCAATGGCAGGAGAACTCACGACTCCAAGCACGATCATGAGACATTGAGCTATCCGTACAATCATGGTCAACTCCTTGTGATTGTGGCAGGGTTAACGATTGGATTCTCGGCACAACAAACCAATCTTCCTTACGGATATCCTCTACAGAATGTTGAGATTCTTCCACGAATCGTGTTATCGTGTGACAAACAGGCTTTTTTCAGACACGAACAGAGGGGGGTGGTTCCCTTGTCGTTTTCAATTTCAGCAGGCCGTGCCTGAATACGGTGAGCATTTTTTGCATGAACACTGATCGCTTTTGCTGCATCGTTGAAGAGAATCATCGAGGCAGGTAACACTACGAAGTTGAATCCTGGGATGGGATCAACGCTCGAAGAAAGTTATGTACGAAATCCTGGTGCGGTCACACTGCTCTTGGTGACACCATAAGGGAGCGCGGAGCGGAATCTCTTCAAACCCGAACCGAGACCGTTACTTTCCAAGAAATTCCCTGAAGCCGTTTTTCTTCGCAATGGTCGAATAGTTCTTCTCGATGCGCTTCACGTATTGCAGTGTTTCATCGCTTCTCCATCGATTGACTTTCGGTGCAATAGACTCAATGCTCTCCCACGCCATATAATTCAGTTGCTCTTCCTTTGCTCTATCCTGAGCACGAGAGATTGTTCCACGTCCAGCATTATAGCTGCCGAACATAAAACTCAACCGATGATCCGTATCCAGAATTTCTTTCCAGGATTTCCAGAGTTTCCTGTTATACATAATTCCCGCTGCGATATTCCAGCGCGGCTCATTGATCTCCCGAAGTTCCGGATTTTCGCTCTGGATTTCCTTGTAGGTGTTCGGCATTAACTGCATAAGGCCCATGGCGCCGACCCAGCTTTTTGCTGCCGAATCAAGATTGCTTTCTGCCATGGCCTGTGCTTTGAATATCCGCCAGTCATAGCCAACACCGAAGTAGCGCTTTGAGTAGGCACGGAAATAGTCATCATAACGGTTTGCACTGCGCTGACCGAACACTGCTCCGGCACAACACACTACGAGAAGGGTGAGCATAATGCGGCTGCTCACTTTAATGAACCTCCAATGATCATGGCGATAGAAATGAACAACCCGGCGATAAAGATCGCCACAGCGATGTTGCCATTTTTCAACTCGGCTTCAAAATCGATCTTTGGGGAAAGTTTATCAAACACCTTATAGGAGAGGAACATCAATACAACTCCAAGGGCCGCATAAAGAAAATTGATACCGATAATTGTCCAATCCATAGTGACTCCTTACGTTGTTTTATATCCTTATTCTTATTTTGAATCTCGTTTAATCGATGTTTCTTTGCTACACCTCTTCCACCGATCCCGGTTACTCCGGTTGATCGAGATTGAGCACCGGTAATCGTTGTTCCGGCGGTAGCGATTCATCATCCCCGGTAATTCTAAACGGCTTCGGGTGATAATAGGCATAGAACGCGAAGGCGACACCCGCAATCAGCGAGCCGATGCTGATGAGCAATCCGAGAAAATAGAAGAGGTCTGCAACATCGCCGGCGGCATCGAGCATATTCCATCTCGTGAAGAGATTCCACCAATCGTGACCAGACCTGTGTCCACCAAGCAACGGTAATTGCCGTACAGGAGCATCCCTCATATAGAGACTCACATCGAGCATGTTCGTTCCGACCCAGAAGAGTGCAAACGGCGCCACGACGGTCGACCGTTTTCTTAATGCGATACCGAACGAGATCAGAGGGAACATGATTTGCCAGAACGATCCACCCAGCAACTGAAGCGTTCTGCCAAAAAACATAAAGAGGCCATGCCCGCCTTCATGGAGGAACAGAAAGATTCCATTGCGAATAATTAACAGCAGAAAAGGCCACGGTTCACCGGGCTTGTACTCATAAAATATTGTTGCTGCCTGATAGAGATAGAGTGTCAGGATTGCATACATCCCCAGCTTCAGCGAGATCGGCCCGAAGCGGTGGACCGCATCCAAATCCTCCGGTGAGAGTGGTTTTCTGAGCTTGATGATTTTCTTCTTTTGGAGGTCGAGTGCCATGCAGAGAGAAGTTCTCAAAAATAGTTGATGGAATCAAGAGCGTGATACATCCTTCATTCCAATCCGCTGATATTATACGTAGTAATAATAGAAGCAATTAGCGCGTTTTATCGAGAGACGGTTTTGTGTGGGATATATAAAAAAGGGGGAACCTTTGGAGGTCCCCCCTTGCTGCAGGTAAGAAGTTTGATACTATTTCAGAAGTGCCAATTTCCTGGTTGCAGAGAACCGTCCGGCCTGCATCCGGCAGAAATACGTGCCGCTTGAGACTTTTGAGCCCGCATTGTCCTTTCCGTCCCAATCAACCGAGTATCGGCCCGACTCGTGATGCTCCGATGCAATTAAATTGCGTACAATGCGCCCATGAACATCATAGACCGCAATGTCGACAGTGGCTGAAGCTGGAATAGAAAATTGAATCCGCGTCTGTGGATTGAACGGATTTGGATAGTTGTTCTCCAGGAGATAGTCAGATGGTGCGCCTTCAAGCTCTGTGGAACCGGTTGTTCCTTTTCTATGGTCGCCATGACACTGTGTGCACTCCATCTTCGCTGTAATTGTGGAACTGTGGCATCCTTTGCACTCCGCAATGATCGCCGGCGTAACAAAGAGCGGCGCGAATTTCGCTGCCAATTTATCGTTCAGGATCTTTGCAGCGTACGCGGCCACATCGCCCGTGAGACGAGCACATCGTTCCTTGCGCTCTGTTGAACTCTCGGTCAGTTTGGCGGTCTTGCACCATTCTGCGATTGATGCGTGACAGAGAATGGAGCCGGAGATATTCTGGGTCAGAGCCTGTGTGTATTTGTTCTGGGTATATTTCTGTTGAACGCCGTAATCGTTGCTTATGTCCGTGGGGAATTTTGTCTGCGTGTACCATCCAAAGAGCTCACTCTCCAGGGCAGAGGCGTCAGCTTTAGCGGTGACAAGTGCGATGAACGCCGCTGAACCCACCACTGCGCCACACGTTCCCCCCCAACTTGCTCCACCGCCGCCACCGAATAACATAATTCCACTTGGGAAAGATGTATAGGGTTCTCCCGCAATGGCCGCGCTGGCATTCACGAGCGCAGCAAATGCTCCGTAGCAACATCCTCCGTATGTGGCGTCGTAGTACGCATCGTGACCCAGAATCCGAACTTTCTCAGGATCAAGTGCCTGATAGGGAAATGGCCATGCTGCATTGACACCAGCCATTGCTCTATTTGAGAGAGCATTCGCGGCAACGCCACCAATGACGGCCCCGGCAGCGTATTTCGTTCCTGAGTTGAGAAAATCTTTTCGTGAAATCTTCATGTAACCCTCCTTCACTTAATAGTTGGTTCGTGAGATAAAACTGTCTGAGTGTTTACATTTTTCCGTGCGACAGGGACCTCGTTTGAGGTGATTGTGCGGACACAACCCATAAATTGAGACCGTCGTTCTTCGGGGAGCAGTTCCAGAATGGCAGACGCAATTTCTTCGGCTCTTGACTGTGCTTTCTCGGCCAAGGCAATTCCCGCATCAGTGAGTGTCAGCCGCTCAGTCCGACGATCAGTATCACCGAGTGCCCGTTCAATGAGGCCTCGTTCTTGCAGCGCTGACAGTAATTTTGAGAGTGAACTTTTATGAATACCCAGTTTTTCGGCGAGACTACCTGCTGAGTCTGGATGATCGAGGTAGAGGATGAGAACACACTCTAGCTGATACACGGGGAGATTGACTTGCTTTGCCAACGCATTTTGGACCCGATGATTCCAGAACCCCAGTCGAATGATCTCTACCGCTGCTCTCCTGTAATTGTTCATGAATCACTCCATAAGTAAACTGTAATACTATTGCAACTTTTGTTCCATACCAACAATTAGCGTTTTCTTAGGTTAATCGAAAATTACTGAAGATTTTACTTGGTTTTTATGCTGATGATTTCAACAATTGTAGAAAAAATAAGCATTTCAACTGGGCGGTAATGCACCATGATCTATCAATAGAATGAAGGGCTATGTGGAAAAAAGTCAAAAAACGAAGGACGAAAGTAATAATATTTTTTGGCTGATCCTGATCAATGTTGCCCTTGGGTTTGCAACATTGGTCCTTATGGCAATTATTGGAATGATGCTCTTTAAAGAAATCAGACAGAAGTTAAGGAATCGAAAAACCGGGTGGATCGATTTGGAAGGTCTCGGTATTACCATGTATGATGGATGCAAAAAACTGGATGAGCAGAAACGAATTGACGAACGTCATGGGGCGAAGGATTCACCTGAACCACCATCAAAAATTGAATGAGAGATTGTAGAAAAGTCGTCCTGGGCTTTTCTGTAACGGTATGTTATTGGGGTTTGTCGGCAGCCTCTTCTTTGAGAAACATCCAGAAGAGCGGTTCAAGTTCTTCCAATCCCGATTCAATAAAATATGGGATACCATCACCGAAGGAATGGAGAATCACTACAGCGTTTACACTCGCGTCTTTTTCCGCCGCATTCGTAATCCGTTCAGACATTCCCTTGTTCACCTTATTAATTGCACGATAAATATCGACGAGTTTTTTCATCTGCCAGTCCGGTTCCTTGCCATGGCGTGCCTTCAGGAACTGGGCCACCAAGTACGCCGAGACCGATCGGAAAAACGTTTCGAGCGAATTGGCAAACGGGAGGTGAAACCTCACCATAGGGCGCAGAGGGTCCATCACCGGACAATTACTTGATACCATATAGATACCGAGGATCGAGCTGATTCCCTTTTGCAACGCTACTTTCTTATAATAGATGCGGTAGGCAGTTTCGACGGTTACATGGGCAGTTTCATAAGAAACATAATCACGAAAGGTATCAACGAGGCGGGACAGGTTCACGGCAACCGGACAATGGGTAACTGCGTCGGGCAACGGGCAATTATCACACTGACAAAAATTCAATTTTGTCCATTCGGGCTTCTCCATTTCATCTGAATAGATCAAACCAAGGGTTTCACCTTCCAGCGTAATATCAAACTCTTTTTCAACCCCATTCTCGAATTTGAACCGATAGAGAAATCGTACTGTGGAATTATCGCTTATTACACCCATCCGTACTGTTCTGCTTTCTGTCCTACCCTTAATGCCCTTCGCCGGTAAGCGTATTCGTTACTGCAACCGGTCTTGCAACACTTTCAGTTTCTGTGCCAGCTCTTTTGGATTAAAGCTGCCGCTTTCTAACGTCGCTTTACCGAACTCTGTTTTGGAAAAATCAATCAGCGCCTGAAGCCGTTCAACCGTTTTCGCGTTTGCTTGTTTTGCCCTGGCGATCAAATCTTCGCGTTGAATTTTTTCTTTCTCCGTCTTGTGGCTGGCAATACGGTCGAGCATATCCTGAAGATCCTTTAGAGGCTGAAGGACTTCCGTCGCAAGCATCGCTTCATATTGCCGCTGCACTTCGTACAGCGCTTGTTCTGACGACTTTGACCGAAGCAGGGAACGGAGCCGGGTAACCAATTCCGTAGTTTCAACCGGTTTCACAAGGTAATCTTTAGCTCCCATTTTCAAGCATTCGATCGCCGTGCTGAAATCGGCAAACCCCGTTAGCATGATCGCCTCCGTATTCGGGAAGTGCTGCCGCATCAACGTCAGCGCCTCCGTACCGCTCATCCTGGGCATATTGATATCGAGAAGAACAACATCGTAGTTTTTCTCTTTCATTTTTTCTAGTGCTGCCTCACCATCCTCCGCGACCTCAACATCAAACCCTTCCGATTTGAGACGAAATTTCAGAGAAACACGAAGACTCTCCTCGTCATCAACAACTAACACCTTTTCGTTCATAGAATCCTCTTTGAGATAGATAATGGTAGTAGTAATCTTATTCCGCTACTGGTAATGTAAAACTGAACGTCGTTTCTTTTCCTGGTATACTTTGAACTGCAACTGTTCCCCCCTGGGCTTCGACGATGAGTTTACAGATCACAAGCCCCAAGCCTGTCCCTTTCGATTTTACTTTCCTCGCCGAAGAGGTTTGCTTATAGCGGGTAAACAAATTCTGTACTTCTTCCGGTTGCACACCGAGCCCCGTATCGGTAATGTTGATACGAACATATCGTTTCAACATCGACGCGTCGACCGGACTTTCCTTTGAGATCGACTCACCCGAGAGTACGATTGTCCCGCCGCTTGATGTGAACTTCAACGCGTTACTGATAAAGTTCATCACCACTTGTTCTGTTTTCGCAGAATCCGCAAGGACGTTGGGCAGATCGCTTGGGATCTGTTCTTCCAGGGTTACATTCTTTTGTCTGAATTGCAGCATCATCTGGCGCGTGACCGGTTCGATAAACCGGTTGACGGGCACGGCAATAATATCGAAGGAACTATTGCCCGCCTCATATTTGGAGACATCGAGGAAATCGCTTATCAGATCCAGTAATCTCACCGCCGATGTTTTCGCGGAACGTATCAACTCAAAGTAGTCCTCGTCAAGAGGCTGGCCTTTCGGCGATTCGAGAATCAATTCCACGACACTCTTCACGCCAATGAGCGGACTCCGCAGGTCGTGGACCATCATCGCCATAAAGTCGGATTTGGTTTGCTCCAGCTCTGCCTCGGCTTTTTTAAGACGGATGAGCATTTTGGTGCGAACCAGCAACTCCTCCGTATCGATAGGTTTTGTAAGATACTGATCTGCGCCTAATGCCAATCCTGTTGCAATACTCTCGGCGTCCTTTCGCTGTGCCGTTAAGAAGATAACGGGAATCTTTACACTGCGCGGATTTGTCCGAAGGCGCTTTAATGTCTCAAATCCATCCATCTCCGGCATTTGGATATCGAGTAAAATGAGATCCGGTTGAAATTCTTCTGCCATGGCCAAACACATTTTACCGCTTGTCGCCCGCAGCATCTTCACCGGCTTACGCTTCAATGCAAATTCAAGCAAGTCGAGATTATCTTCGGTATCGTCGACCACCAGGATGGTTGGCTCAAATTCTGTGCTCATACGTTGCCCTGTTTAGTGATGAATTAATGACCGCCTGAAAGAATTCGCTTGATGGTGTTCGTCATTTCAGCGGTTGAGAATGAATCTTTCTTCATGTAATCGGTAATATGTAATGATAATTCCTTCTGCTCCTCATCCGTTAATTCTTTCCCCGAAAGGATGATAACGGGAATTTGCTTCCATTGCGGATTTTTCTGCAATTCCCGTACGACCTGGAAACCATCCATGCCGGGCATGATCAGATCGAGCAAAATGAGGGAAGGAATCGATTCCTGAATCACCTCAAGCGCTTTTTTGCCATCTGTCGCAATCTTCACGTTGAAGCCGTCCCGCTTCAGGAGGTCGCGAAATGCCAGGGCAAAATCTTCATGATCATCAACGACCAAAATGAATTGATCGCCCGATTTGTGGAATTGTCTGATCAGGTTCAGCAGCCGCCGTGGATCAGTGGGCTTTGTCATCACATCAACAGCGCCCAGCGACATCGCCAGCGGTTTATTTTCCACAATCGAGTGGATGATAACCGGAATATCCTTGGTCGCGTCGTTCTGTTTTAATTCTCTCAGTACCTGCCATCCATCTTTCTGCGGCATCATGATATCAAGGGTGATGAGCGCAGGTTTGGCTTTCGCTGCAAGCGAAAGGCCTTCCTCGCCCGAGAGTGCGCTGATGACCGAATATCCTTCAGGAATAAGATACTTTCTGAGAATCTCAATCACATCGGGATCATCATCAATACAAAGAATTTGAATACCCTTGGTCGACTCCATCATTCTGGTCGTCGAGGGGGTCGTTGCCCTCACCGGTTTCGGCTGCACCACACGAACCTCGGCAGACTTCGCTGTTGGTGTTTCCTGCTTCGGCAACACCGGCGGGATGGTAAGCGTAAAAATTGCTCCTTTGCCTATCTCACTCTCGAGGGTTATATCACCGCCGAGCAATCGGGCCAGACGCCGGGAGATTGGGAGACCAAGTCCGGTCCCTTTATACTTTCTCGTATTGCTGCTATCGACCTGCTTAAACTCCTCGAACACAATATTAAAATTTTTCTTTTCGATACCAATGCCGGCATCCTTGACAGCAAACGAGACCATCCCATGATCTTCCCTCACTTTAATCGAGATATCTCCCTTCTCTGTGAATTTTGCTGCATTACTAAGCAGGTTGACAAGAATTTGCCTGACCTTAACGACGTCTGTGACCAGCGTAGGAAGATCCTGTGGAAGATCCTGAACAAGGTTCAAACCCTTCGACTTAATCAACTGCTCGACAATCATAATGGCATTCGACACCGTCGTCGGCACATCTTCACTCTCCACACTCAGCGTCATACGGCCCGACTCAAGTTTTGAAAGATCGAGTATATCGTTAATGAGCTGCAAGAGATGTTTGCCGTTTTTCAGGATTTTCTCCAGCGCCATTTTCTGATCGGGGGTCAGCGGATCGCCGGTTGGGCCGAGGAGCACCGAGCTGAATCCGATTATCGAATTTAATGGCGTGCGAAGTTCATGAGACATACTGGAGAGGAAGTCGGACTTTACCCGGTAGGCGTTTTCCAACTCGTCGGTCTTCTGTGTTAATTCCTCATTCCGTTTTGCGATCTCCATAGAGAGCTTGCGTGTTGCATCATCATTAATGGCATTGGTTATGGCAACGCTAAGCTGGGGAACGGAATTGTTGATGATCTCTTTTTCCATCTCGCTGAATTGCTTCATCGAGCCGAGGACCATCACGCCGATGACACGATCCTGGAAGAGTATCGGCACTGAGGTGATGTAATTCGGTACAAGCTCTACCAGGCCGGTGTCGATTGAGAATCCTGCATCAGAGGGAATCGATGCGACCTCAATGATTTTTTCTTCGAGGGCACATTGACCGGGGATTCCTTCACCGACCTTGAAGGATTTTATTAATGCTCCATTCTGTTTTAACGCAAATCCGGCGGTCAGATCCAGCGTGTTATCCTCTTTGTTCAGGAGATACAGAGCACCGACCGAGGCACCGGTATGATGACAGAGCAATTGGAGGCTTTTTTCTTCGACCTCCTGCAACGATTCGAGATTATTCAGTGTTGTGACTAATTCAGAATATGCCTGCAGGCGGGTATAATTGCTTCCCAGCATGGCCGACATCTTATTAAAATCATTGGCAAGCTGTCCCAGTTCATCCGATCGATGGAGCTCGATAGGCTCAAACTTTCCCACCATGATATTCTGAGTCCCTTGCTGCAAGAGCTGGATGGGTTTGGTGATCGACCGGGTTAAGATGAATCCCAATGCAATGGAGAAGAGCGCCAGCAGCACATTGATGATGGTAATAAACTTACCAAGGCCGGCACTGTCGTTGGCAGCATTGGTGATACTCCGGGGCTGCGATGAAATTTTCAGTTGATGCAACTCCCGGATAATTTCCCGAGTTCTCGTTAACCAGCGCATCTGTGCTTCCAGTTCCGCGATAGCCTTGAGCTGGATTTCGAGGTCTGCGACCTTCTCCTTTCTTCTCATCCGCTCACCCAGTTCAATCTGCTTGTTGCCAATATTTTGAACCCAGAGTGTGAAGAGATCGCGCAATTGCATAACGTTCTGTTGATTGACACTGTCGGGAAAATCGCTTTTCAGAGCACTCCAGAGTTGATCAAACTCTTCCGATTGCTTTGCATAGATATCAAATGAAGTGCGTGAGCTGGTCAAGGCATATTCCTGAGCAGATTGCGGCATATCGTTGACTGCGCGGCGGAGCTGTTCAATGCGCATCAGTGAATAAATGTTTTCGTTCGCGACAATGAAGTTTCCTTGAATCTTGTCGAGAATGTTCAATGTCAAAATAGTCATTGCTGTCAGAATCATGAGCAAGAGCGCAAAGTTTGCGAGAACTCTCCAGTATAATTTTGATTTCAGCATGGGATCCTATTCATTCTGTACTCTATGAATGTAGCTTTCAGGCATTTACAGCATGCCATCAGTTATATCTTGAGATGTTTTTGTATGAGTTGGAGCAGCTCTTCTGGATCCATCGGCTTGGCATAATGCTCCGCACATCCAATCTCTTTTGTCCGTGCTTTATCTTCCAGTTTGACCTGTGCCGTAAATGCGATGATGGGAATATCTTTCGTTCGCTCATCAGCCCTCAGAATCGGCACGGCTTTCCACCCATCCATGACAGGCATTTGCATATCCATCAAAATGAGATCCGGTTTTTTTCTGAAGGCTTTTTCAATCGCCTCCTCACCGTTCTCGGCAATTTCCAACTCGATATCCAGCCTGCTTCGTGCAATGACGAAACTGACAAGGTCGCGGTTATCTTCATCATCCTCTGCCAATAACAGCAGTTTGCTCATAGTATCACTCCTTTTCAACAATATTCAAAACTATCATTTTACTTTTTTATGTTCAATGACTCCTGCACAGTTATGCCATGGAAGAAATATACTCTCGCAGACGAGCAAGTTTTTCCTGCATCATGGCAACGATCTGCTCATACTCGATAGGAAGTTCGGTAACCCCTTCGTTGGGCCTCAGTTCCGATGAGCGCAATTCTTCGGTTTCCCCCGGCTCACTTAAAATAATAAATGGAATAAAATTACACTTTGGATTGATCCGGATCAGGTGCAAGAACTTCAAACCGCTCAATCCACCGGGAAATTGTGCATCGCAGAGGATGACATTCGGATTCACTTTTTCAATTTTTTCCAGAGCCTGCTCGGGGGTTTTAGCTTGAACCACGGCGTACCCAGTCGATTTCAGACGCTGGGTGATGTCATATTTCGAACCGATAGACTTCGAGATATAGAGCACCGTTCCTTTATACTGATCGGCAACAAGGTCAAGCAGGAATTTCGATTCGTTCTCCAGATACTCTGCAATACTGATTTGATACACCTTTCTCAGCCATTCGAGTGTTGACGATGAGTTACGCAATAATTTTTTCTTGGCAATAATTTCCTTCACCGCTCGGCTGTACATCTCAATCTTCACTTCACGCTGAACAGAAGCTTCAACCTCGGCTGGAATTTCCAGCGACCCGGCAAGATCATGGATCGATTGTGCCACTTGATCCAGCGGTGCACCATTGACCCACGCCGCTTCGAGGGAGACGCGAAACTGCTTGACGGCCGTCTGGATCTGGCGTTTCGCTACTTCTTCACGAGCCTTCTTTTCATTCTCAAGCGCACTCGAGAGTTCCTCAATCTGACGGCGCATCTCTGTAAAGCGTTTTTGCTCTTCTGCCGCCCGTTGTTCTACTTCAATGCGTTTTACTTCTTCAGCGGCGCGCTGAATTTCCTCCTGTTTGAGGCGTTCCTCTTCAGCAAGTTTGGCTTCCAATTCCTTACGACGGCGCTCCCCGGCGGTGATCCGTTCTACAAGTTCCTTTCGTTTCTTCTCTTCTTCTGCCTTCACTTCCTGTTCGCGCCGCATCTGCTCTTCAAGCAGGTGCTGTTCTTCCCGTTGACGTTGTTCTTCCCGAAGCTTTGCCTCTATTTCCCGCTTCATCTGTTCTTCAAGCTCTTTCCGGCGGCGCTCGTCTGCTATCTTTGCTTCCAGTTCAAGCCTCAGCCGTTCTTCCCGGACAATTTTTTCTTCGAGCTCTTTTCGCTTCCGCTCTTCCTCCGCTGCACGTGCTTCAAGCTCACGGCGTTTTCGTTCTTCTTCAGCGGCACGTTGTTCCAGGTCTTTTCTTTTGCGTTCTTCTTCGGCCAATAACTCTATTTCCCGGCGCTTTCGCTCCTCTGCAGCGATTCGCAATTCAAGTTCTTTCCGCCGTTGCTCTTCCGCGTAAATGCGGTCTTCCAGTTCCCGCCGTCTTCGTTCCTCTTCTGCAGCGCGTTGTTCAAGGTCATTTCGTTTCCGATCATCTTCGGCTGATTCAATATCTCTTCGCTTCCGTGTTTCGGATGCGATACGCTCTTCAAGCTCTTTCCGCTTCTTGCGCTCAGATTCCATTCTTGCTTCAAGATCTCTGCGTAACCGTTCTTCCGCTTGAGTGCGCGATTCAATCTCTTTCCGAATTTCCTCCTCAGCGGCATCCCATGCTTGAAGATCTTGAGTTTGTTCATCCGCGGGCAACAGTTTTTTCGTTGTATCCTGAAGCGAAGCTTGGGGAGTCCTTATCTCGGCAATTTTTTGAATGGGAGAACTCTTCACTGCCCCTGAAACAGGCGGTGGAACCGGTTTCTGACCAGTCTGAGGTGAAGCGTGAGGTGCGGGTTGATGTACAGCTTGAGGTTGGGAATGAGCTACAATGTCCTTTGCCGCTGGATGATGCTGAGCCGGCGTTTTTACCGCTTGAGGAGCGGGTACTGCATGAGCAGTCGATTTTTCTGCATTTACCATTTCTGCAGATTTGCTTTCAATCGTTGGCGGTGTTTCTTTCTTTTTTGCCGCTTGGACCGCTTTTCGTTGCTGCTCTTCGAAATACGTAATACGGTCCTGAAACGCATAGATATACACATTCGACGGATCGAGCTGTTTTGCTTTATCAAGCTCTTCTTTGGCGGATGCAAACAGCATATCTTTCAGAAACTTATCGGCCGCAATAAGACATTGACGGGCCGCATCTTTCGATTCCGTTTGAAGGGAAGATTCCTGATTTTTTGCAATGGGTTTCGCCACTTGACCTGATATTCTTATTCGTTTACTCTTTTTCCATCACTCGCTGTGTCGCATCCTGCGATATTCAAGATGTTGTCCTGATTACTTCTCTTTTCTGCGATAACCATTGATCTTCTTCTCCAGTTAACCATTTGCCTGCTGACTAAAGGTAAAACCGGAGCACTCTCGCATTGATGAAAGTGAGATTAAAAGGTCATCACTCGAGAGAATCGAAGCGTATCCTTTAAATATCGTGAATGACTGACATAAACATCGATTCTTTTAAAAAAAGTCCGCCCGGAAGAATTCGATTCGGTATTGCTAAATGTTGTATAAAACACATTCGACCAGACCGTAAAAGAGTCGGTCAATTGGATTGACGCTACCCTGCGTTGATACCCATCATAGTCATCGAAATCATCATAGAATGTTGTCGCAGTTGATTTGAACGGTTTGAGATCCGGAAAGGGGCGAATCCCATCACGTTCTGCGCCGCCGTCCGGGCCAAGCTTATCCTCAGTTGTAAAAGACAATGCACTCCAGACATTGGTAGTCGAAACCGATACTTTTTCATCGAACCTTTTCGTCCTCGTTTCAATGAGAAGATCCTGAGCGAGCATGACGGCTTCATCAAACGCCTGCGTTTCATACGAGAGTACCGCGCTTTCAATCATCATCCGGTTTACACTTATAACGGACAACATAACGAGCGAGAAAAATGCCGCACTAATCATTGTTTGGCCTAGGCCCATTTACTTCCTTTACAGTACTGTTTCATTGCCGTTACTCCTTAAGTGGAACAGAGTCCCCCGACTGTTTCTGGAGGTCTTTGATTTTTCCCGTCAAGGCTTCCTGGAGCTTCGATTCATAGCCCACCTCAGAGAAATTGCCATGCAGCACATTCGCCATGTTGAGCATGGATTTCACGGCAGAGGCGATAACACTGTACTCCTGATTCATCTCGCCGAAGACCTTTTCGATCTGATCGCGGCCGATCTCGTTCATATACGGCATCAATTCCGTTTCGTGGCGCTTAATGTTCAGCGACACCAGCGAGAGGGAGTGGTTCACAATTTGGGCAATCGATGCCAGTGTACTATGGAATGTTTCCACGGCAACGAGACTTTTTTCCCGCTCGCGTTCAATTTGCTCCCGTTGTTCCTTTTCCTTTCGGAAGAGATACCGCTCATGAACGCCGGCAATGAGCAGCGAGATATGATCAACATCGATATGCTCCTTGCGGACATAATCGTATGCCCCCAGCTTCATGGCCTCAACCGCAATGGTTTCCGTTCCTGCTGCTGTCAACATGACGACCGGCGTATCGATTTGCTTATCATTTTTCCATTTGATGACATCCAGGCCGTTCATTCCCAGCATTTTATAATCGAGTACGACGACATCGAACTGATCCTCCTGCAGCGCCTTAATGGCTTCTTCGCCCGATTCACACGCTGTGACGTTTACGCGTCCGTTTGCCGACAGCACCTGTTTGAGTACCCCGCGAAACGAATCGTCGTCATCGACGATCAGAACTGCGTGTAATTCATGGGAGTGTGGTTGCATCATCATTGGATCCCTCTTCCTTCTAGAGCACTAATCCTCTCACTGCTCCTTTGATTGCATGCTTTGTTTGTTTGAATTCTTCATCGAATCAACCTCTATGGAAGAAAGCAGATGCTCCTGGATTGGACTTCCCCCAGGGGGCAACGCTGCGAGCGCTAGTTTAAAATTTCCCTCAAGAGTGTTTGCCATTTCCATAATGGATCGGATGGCAGAAGCCACCGCACCGTACTCCAACTGCAACGCCTTAAATGTCCTAGCAATCTGGTTCTGCCCGTTCGGATCACTCGAGGCTTTCAACTCGGCCTCCCGCTGTGACATCTTTGATGAAATCACGGAGAGTGAATTGTCCACAATCTGCGCGATGGAAACCAGTGTGCTGTGAAACGTCTGAACGGCGACGTAATTTTTTGACTGTTCCTCGAGAAACCTACGATTCAATTCCCGCTGCAGGCGAAACAGGTAACGTTCGTAGACGCCGGCAATCAGTACCGCCACGTGGGCCAGATCGAGACGTTCTTTGCGGACATAATCATAAGCACCCAGCTTCATCGATTCTACGGCGACAGTCTCATTCCCCGCTGCCGTAATCATGATGACCGGTGTATCGATTTTTTGTTCATGCATCCATTGCAGAACATTCAATCCAGAAACTCCCGCCATTCGATAGTCCAAGACGACAACATCAAACCGGGTTTGTTTTAAGATCGCTATGGCCTCTTCACCGGAATGAACGCTTGTGACAACAAACCGCCGCTGCGTGGCCAGCGCCGCTTCAAATGCCACACAAAATGGCACCTCATCGTCTGCAAGAAGAAGTGATAATCGTTGTTCCTGCTCATGTCTTTTCATGCTTATTTTCCGTCTCCTCCAGGAATTGTTTATTCGTCTTCAACTGTCACTGCAGCAACTTCTTCGAGTGTTGTTGTTCCGTTCTTGACGAGTTCAAGGCCGGCAGCTCTCAGAGTATGCATTCCATGTTTCAAGGCTCCCTGGCGAATGGCATCATCGTCAACCATATCGCCTGAGAGCAGGATTTGCCGCCGGATATCCTTCATAAAGTAGAGTGCTTCATAAATTGCTTTGCGTCCTTTGTACCCTTTGATGCAAGCCGTGCAGCCTACCGGTTGGCAGAAGGTTCCGTGCGCGATTTCTTCCTCTGACATCCCGAGCTTTACTAAGGCATCCGTGTCGATATCGGTCAGAGGTGATTTACACCGGTCGCAGAGTTTTCGAACGAGCCGCTGGGCGAGCACGATATTAATGGAGTAGGCGATTAAGAATGGTTCCACACCCATCTTATAGAGCCGGGAGATTGCACTGGCGGCGTCGTTCGTATGCAGCGAAGCCAACGTGAGGTGACCAGTATTGGCAAGCTTGACGGCGATTTCTGCGGTTTGCCTGTCCCGGATTTCGCCTACCATCACAATATCGGGATCATGGCGCAGAATGGCCCGCAGTGCGCCTTCGAAGTCGAGCTTGGGATTGAGCTTCACCTGGCGAGCGCCATCGATAAAGTATTCAACGGGATCCTCAACGGTGATCACATTGAGTGATGGATCCATAATGGTTCGGAGTGCCGAGAATAACGTGGTACTCTTCCCGCTTCCGGTTGGTCCCGTGACGATGATCATTCCATGAGGCTTCTGAATCGCCTTCCGAAACACCGATTCGGAGTATGGATCGAATCCCATATCTTCCAAGCGCGTACTAAACTTTGGCTCCTGGAGCACACGAATCACGATCGATTCATATTTACTTTTCAGCTCTCTCCCAACTGTCGGCAGGACGGAGACTCGGAAGCGCACAGTTTTTTTATCGACCACAAACTGGGCAAAGCCATCCTGTGCCATATTTCGTTCGAACCGATCCATATTCTGGGCTCGATCCTTCACGACAGCGGAAACAGCTTCGGCCCGGGTCTCTGCATTGGTGTACCAGAGGGTCAGTTTTCCATCGATACGGAAATAGAATTCGGTTTTCTTTTCACCCCGCGGCACAACGTGGATATCACTGGCTCCGACTCGGACGGCGTCTGTAAAGATGCTTTCAACCAGATTGACAAGTCCGCTGCGGCTAATTTCTTCCTGCAGCACTTGTTCATAGACATCGGCATCTTCTTCGTCTTCAAGCGCGTTATCCCTGGCATCTGTTTCAAGATCGGCATAGGTGGACCGACCGATGTTCACGCGTTGCCAGAGTTCTTGCCAATGCCCTAGCTTGACATAGCAAATTTCAAACTTTTGAAAACTGAATGAGCGGGCGATATCATACACCTCCCGGCGTGTTGGATCGGGCGTAATAACAAGTAAGCGGCCTTGACGCTCAGGGTCAGCTTTAAACGGCAGCACACGGAACTCAAGGGCCGCAGCACGCGTCGAGGGAGAGAGTATATTCAATTCTTTTCTCACAAATGCCAGCGCTTCGTCATCGATGACTTCGTTACTTAAATTGATTTTGCGGAATGCATAGTACTCCGCGATTTCCTGGTAGATTTTGTCATGATCAATCTTGAGGTCATCAACAAGTACCTGGTGGAGCTTTCGGCGGCGGTCCGTTGCCTCGCCGCTGAGAATGCCAACGGCTTCCAGAAGTTGTTCGGGTGTAATGATCGATTTCTCGATCAAGAGGTCGCCAAGTTCCTTCTTTTGCCGAGCCGGGTTGTTTGTTGTCATTACTTTGGAATCCGCCAAAGGATTGTGTCTTTTTCTGGTGCTGCTTGTTCGGTTTTCTGTTTCGGTTCAATTTTAATCGAGGCTGTCTCCGAGGAGAGCATCGTCAGAAATACCATCGATGCCATGATCAGGATGGAGATGAAGACTTCAATCAGGTTCACAAGATTCTTCATGGCATACCGGTTTTCCATCTCATAGTAATCAGCAAGCTGCACGGCAGATGACTTGACCGTACCGGTTTCTGAAGCGGTGCGGAATCGGGAGACTGCAGCATCGGGAAAGAACGCCGTCATCTCCATCGCTTTTGCAAACTCGGTTCCATACTTGAGCATCGTGGGTACCGCTACAGTCTTTATTTGTTTCTCAAAGTATGCATTTCGACTGGCTTCAGCGGCGTGCTGAATAGCATCGATATTCTCGCCTGAGGTGTACATAATTCCCAGCACCCGGCAGAACATCTCCACGCTCGTATTCCGCATGATTCTCCCGATATACGGTACGTTGACAATAAAGCGGTGAAATGTCACCCTCCCCGTCTCTGTTGCCAGCCAAGAATAAAATGCAACAAGCATTGAGACAAAGGCCAGTGTTAGGAGAATATAGTGCTCTTTAACAAAATCAGCGAACTCCAATGTATACATTGTCAACGGCGGAAGCGTGTCGATCATCGGGCCGAGCAACTCGATCATGCGGGGAAGAATAAAAAGGACATAGAACGCCAAGGCACCGACAAGTGCGAGACCCGTCACCGCCGGAAGAATCATAGAACTCACAAGACCCTTTTTAAAATCCGCCTCGCGCTCAACAAACCGTGCGACACTCTCGAAAATGGATTTCATATCACCGCTTTTCGAAGCGATGCCAAGCATCAACGCAGTATCGTACCCGATGACTTTTCCCTGCCGGAGAAATGCCTCACGGGAATCGAGACCTTCCTTAAGATCCTTGATGATAGCCTTTAATGCTCCTTTGAGCTGGCGATCGCGAACATTGCCCGCCATAATGTGGAGGATTTCGTTGTACGGAATTTTCTGTTCAAGCAATTTGGCGCTGGTACCGATGAACGTCACAATTTCCTGGCTCGATGCAGCAAATTTAATATCATAGAATCGGCGAACGCTCTTTATCTCAAACCCCAGTTTTTTTAAAGCCGATGTTACTTCTTCTCTTGAATAAGCGCTTTGTGTACCTTCAATGGTATTGGCTCCGCGCCGTACTTTGTACGTGTAGATCCGTTTCCTTTTGATGGAATTTACTATCCAGCCATTCGTTTTTGCCAGCGATTTTGCACGGTCTCGCGCTGCGAACAGGGAGGTCGCTGTAATAAAGCGCTGCAACGTCCGTCCGGATTGATCGGTCGCTTGGATTCGATATTCAGAAGCGCTTAACTGTGGCATGGTAATCGTTTAATTTATTGTTTTCCTCTTGAGTAAACAGGCTACCCAGTCATCAATCTTATTTATTCTTACCCTAAAATGCAATGATGATATACTTTTCTTAGCAAGTTATCCAGCTTTCCGCTCTCCCTCTTCCAGAGAGGATGCCCTATAACCGCCCCCGCAATGATAACAGAATTTACCCTGTGGATGGAGGATGGGTCTTCCACAATATATACATTGGTCCATAAGCTTCGTGCCACACAGAATACAGTAAAATTGCTCTTCAAGAACGTGGGAAAAGTTACCACACTGAGGGCACAACCGATAGCGGTTTGGCAGTGAGTTTGTTGTACTCATCGATTTTCCTGTTGGAATTATTGAAAAATTCAATGATTAAGGATTGGGTTTTTTTGCCAAATATTAAGAAAATACGGTGTTTGAGAGAGGGGGCCGCCGATTGGCCGATAGTGTTTTATGGTCGACGAGAAGATTGCACTTGTGTGTTTTGGTTTCTCTGAATCTCCTCAGAAACTTCATTGATCCGTACAGGCGATATGCCAAGTTGCTCCCTCTCTGTTATAGGACTCATCCATCTCACCGGTTGGAATATCTGTCTGCTGTTTCCACAATGCTGGCAGTACCGGGCATCCGGATGCACAAGAGGACTTGAGCAATGGGGACACTCCTCTTCAAGTTTGATCCCACACCAAATACAATAAAGAATATCCTGTTGAATATAGATGGGATGGCTGCAATTTTTGCAGGTTTTATAGGTGTGCTCGAATTCTTCTCGTTTATGCATATAGAGCCATCTTAAGGAGTTTGGGCATATCCATAGACTCTTGTAAGTTTCCAACGTTCACGGTCACTCCATCCCAAAAGCCAAATCCAAACCCTTGAGTCTACAAATTCAAAATATGCCGTTGCATAATATTTAATGCCATTTACACCAGAAACAGTGATCGAATATTTTGCCGAGCTGCCAGAAGAGTAGCTAATTTTTTGGTACGAGAGCGTATCGCCTCTGATTATCCTGTTTCTGGATGGTGTGCCATCACGCCAGGCATACGATAAATCATCGATAATTAATTGCACACCTGCTCGCGCATTTTGTTCCAATTGGACAATAGCGCCGCGCTGGGCCACGGTCATAAAGGCATTTTTTTCGGCTCTTTTAATCCCGATTGAATAGATGCCGATGATGAGAGAGATGGCACCCGTTAATATTACTTTGGAACTTCCCATGCTTCCTTTATTCTCATTCTCAAAGATTGAGAGGGTAAACCCGAATAACCTGTTTTGTGGTTCGACTCAACGCGGAGCTCTCCCCCCGCAGCTCCGCAGTTGAATAGAACTTACTCGTTAACGTTATCTCAACAGATATCACATTTGCCGCTGTTGCGGTCACAGTTCCATTGACATCATAGTACGTGAACTGTATGCTCACCAAATCACTGCCAATCAGCATCAATGAACCCCCATTCACGGTGCGATAAAGCTTCCATAATTGGGTAGAGGCGTTATAGGTTCCATAAATTTGCATTGTCTTCGGGACACCCCCATCGTTAATATCCCCGGAATAGGTCATACTCGTGCTGCTGATAGCCGTAAAAGCCGGCGATGCTCTTAATCCGGCCAGCTTCAAATCTCGAGTAATAACTTCGCACGTTGTCGAGAGTATCTGCTTGGCGTTTGCTTGCGCTGTTGTTTCGTACAGTGCAATGTTGAGGACGAGCCCGAGGTTCAATATGGCCAGCATCATTGCGCCTCGAATTATCATCGCCCCAATTATGTCCAGAACAACTGCCATTTCATCTACGAAAGTTATTGAATGCAAGTTGTGAATTTTTAACGCTACATGATATACGCAAATGTAATGCCAGTTTACATTCCTTAAATATAATCATTTTTCGAGTGCTTTTGTACACTTCGTAGAAATTACAAAATCTGTTCTTATTTTTTCAGAAAAGGTTGAGACAGGATTCCGAAAATTCCGGAAAATTATAGTGAAGTGCGATAAATATTGCGTATATTAGACAAAAGGTGCTTTTTTGAAAATCTCTGGGAGAGATTATTAATGTGATTTTTTTTTTGATAATTTTATTCCCAATTTGGAACACTTGTCATACAGCGTTTTTTCCGGAATACCCAGAATCTGAGCGCTTTCTCTGATATTCCAATCGGTCTTTTCTAAACAGGTGAAGATGGCCATTCGGGAAGCTGCCTCTTTCGCCTCTTTTTCTATTTGTGAAAGTGACTTTTCTCCAGTAAACGTGATCCGTTGTTCAAGTAATTCTTTCGGGAGGTGTTCCGGCTCAAGAGGTCTGCCTCCTGCAAGAAGAATTGCCCGCTGCAATACGTTCTCAAGCTCGCGAACGTTTCCCGGCCAATTATAGCTGGTAAGATATTCCAATGTCAGCAGATTTATTTTTGATACTGGTCGGCTAAGTTCCTTGCTGAATCGGCGTAAGAAATGATCGACGAGTTGAGGAATATCCTCTTTATGTTCACGAAGAGGGGGAAGGTGAATTGGATAGACATTCAACCGATAGAAGAGGTCCTGGCGAAATTCACCAGATTCAGTCCTTGCGGCAAGATCGCGATTTGTTGCAGCAAGCACGCGAACATTCACCGGAATCGGGCTGCTGCCCCCAATCCGATCAATCTCTTTCTCCTGCAGAACACGAAGCAGCTTTACCTGGAGATTGATATCCAGATCTGCGATCTCATCGAGGAATATTGTCCCTCCATCCGCAAGTTCAAATTTCCCCAGCTTGGTATGAATGGCACCGGTGAAGGACCCTTTCTGATGGCCAAAGAGTTCGCTTTCAATCAGGTCTTTCACCAGAGATCCGCAATTCACTGCGACGAATACACGCTGGTTTCTTCTGCTTGCTGCGTAAATTTCCCTGGCGACCAATTCCTTACCCGTTCCTGATTCACCGGTGATTAATACGGTGACATCGGTCATGGCAACTCGCTGGATTGATTCATAGACTCGCTGCATTGCCGGGCTCATACCAACAATTCGTCCAGAAACGCGTTTCACTTCTTCGCGCAACAATTCATAGTCGCGTTTCAACTCACGTTCGGCAAGTGCCTTCTCAACCTTGGCTTTCAGTTCTTCAATCTTGGGAGATTTAGAGATATAATCGTAGGCGCCGCAACGCATCGATTCAACGGCTGTTTCTACCGAGGCATAGGCGGTCAGCATAATCACCGGAAAATCGGGCATCATCTCTTTCACACGTTTCAAGACATCCAGACCATGAATCCCTTCGCTTAAAATCAGGTCCAGCAGCATGATATCGACTTTCTTGTCGCCCAGGATGGAGAGGGCATCCTTCTCTGTCTGCGCAGTAAATATTTTAAATGACCGCCCCATTAAGGAAACGAAGTCATCTAAAAAGACTTTATTATCATCAAGGACCAGGACCGTTCGAAGTTGTTCCATATGCTCTTACACTTGAGATCGTTCGTTCAAGAGTTATTGGTATTGATCTGCATCGGTATCCCTCAGCGGATTATTCGTAACTGCAGGAGAACCGACATCCCCTTGATGTGACTGCTTTCCTTAAAACAAATGTCGCCTTCATATTTTCCGAGAATTGAAGGAATGGCAGAAAGCTCCTGCGATGAACCTGGATGCTCGGACTCACCAAAAATTCCATACCACTCTTCAGGATGAAGAGTGGTACCGGTATCTCGTACTTCAACAATGAATCGGTCAATGCTTTGTTGAGCGATAAATAAGAGTGACCGTGTGCGCCCTTCAATCGGGTGTCCAACGGGATAGCGAAGCAACAGATCGATTGTTCTCTCCAGTTCATGTTCGGCTATTGCCACCGTGGGTGAGGTTCCTGTTTCAAGTAAAGAAGCCTTTTCGTTCTTCTCTCTCGCGGTTCCCGCATGCCGTTCAATGCATCGTTGAATGACAACGATTGGATTACAGGAAAAAAAGGAGTAGACCCGATCCTTTAGTTGATGAAGCCCTAACAGGAGATGTTCAATCAGTTGCGTCAATTCATGCTCCGTGGATACGACCTCCTCGCTATTCAGGCGCCCTTCAAGGATTAGCCTGAGTTTCGCTGAAAGGGCCATCGCTTGGCCACCTAGTGCACAAACAACTTCATCATCGCTTCCCAACGCTGTCATTGTTGACGTTATGTTGCCAAGAAGCTCATCAACTTTTTGAAGGTATTCCTGTATGGCAGAACGGAACCGTTCAAATTGATTTTCCGAGAGCGATTCGGGTAAATTGCGGCTGAATAGCGCAAGTCGATTCAATGTAATATGTGCCCATGCCCCATGAGCGAATGGTTGAATCTCCGAAAGCAATTGTTCCTTCAGCAGTGCCTTGCGGGTTTCCCCCTCATAATCTTTCATTACCTGTTCTCCCTGGTCAAACGTTGTGTTCCTTTGCGGGCGGCGGTGATTCTGAAAAAAGGATCTCATTCGATCGTGCTGTAAGAATGATACTGAACGTCGCTCCTTTTCCAGCATCACTCGCTACGGTGAGTTGATAACCGAGGAGCGCACAGAGCTTTTTAGAAATACTCAATCCCAATCCAGTGCCGCTGTATTTGCGTGCAGTTGTTCCATCGGCCTGTTCGAATGGTTCAAAGATTATTTTCTGTTGCCCCTGTGAAATCCCGATTCCTGTATCAACAACATCCACCCGTACGGGTTGCTGTGTAGCGGGATCGATTCCCACCCGGACAAGTACGCTGCCCTGTTCTGTAAACTTGATTCCATTTTCAACGAGATTAATCAGTATTTGCCTGAACTTTCGTGGATCAGTTTCAATCATCATGTCCGGATGGGGAAATTCGCATTTCAGCAGTACCTTCTTTCCAACCACCCGTCCCTCCAATTGCTCCAGCGTCTCCTGCACCAGTACATTCAACGAGAGTATTTCCTTCTGAACTTCTTCCTTGCCAGATTCAATGCGTGAGAGGTCGAGGACTTCTTCCATCAGGCTCAATAGGTGCTTTGCATTCTCAAGAATGCGGTCAATATAATTTAAATCTTGCTGGGTGAGATTTTGCGGTTTGTTCTTCCGGAGAAGCGCTGTAAAGCCAATAATGGAATTCATCGGCGTCCGCAGTTCGTGGCTGACATTGGCAAGGAATTGCCCTTTGGCAAGGCTTGCCGCTTCTGCTTTACTTTTTGCCTGTTCAAGCTGCTTTGATTGTTCCTCAAGTTCTTGGAGCGAGGCATTGAGGTCGGTATTGATTTGTGTCAACTGATTTTTCTGGAGAACAACTTCCTTCATCCCTTCTTCCACCCGAGCTTCGAGGAGTTTATTTTGTCGAACAAGATGCCGGGTACGCCAGAAATACAAGGCTGCGGAGAGACCGACAACTCCGATTGCACAGAGCACATAAAAGATCGTTCGCTGATAAAAATAGGGTTCGAGAGAAAATGTAAACGAAGCTCCCTCCTCGTTCCAGACACCTGATTCATTCGCCGCGATCACCCGAAAGGTGTATTCTCCGGGAGGAATATTTGTATAGAATGCCTCACGCCGGGAGCCCGCTTCAATCCAGGTGCGATCATAACCTTCAAGGCGGTATTGAAAAATCTGCCGTGATGGCGACGTGTAACTGAGGGCAGAATAACCAAAATAAAATCGGTCGTTTCCCGGCGCCAGTGTTGTGCCGTTCTTTGTGTACTCTTCCCTCTCGCTCACTTTTAAATATTCAATGCTCACCGGAGGGGGGGGCGTATTCTTCTGCTGCAGATGGGGGTTATAGACAGCGATCCCTCTTACGGTAGCAAAAAGGAGCCGGCCATCACGGGTTTTCCAAGCCGACGGCTGAGACCCTCCGTTGCATTCAATTGCTTGCAGGCCATCACCTTTTCCATAGGTGACAGAGGAGATTGAGGAAATTTGGCGGGCAAAAAAAGCATTGAGTTCACTCTTTGCTACTGAGGAGATCCCGCGATCTCCATTCAACCAGACCCTCCCATCGTTGTCTTCCATAATATGATAGATGATATCGTCATTCAATCCTTCATTCGATGTAACGGTGCTAAAGCCGCCATTTCGGTAACGCACGAGCCCCTTGCCATACGTTCCAATCCAGAGTTCGCCTATCGAATCCTCAGACAGCGCCATAATGATGTTGCTGGGAAGTCCATCGCTTATGGTGAATGTAGAAAACCTCGATCCATCAAATCGGCTGAGCCCTCCGCCATGGGTACCGACCCAGAGTGCGCCAAGATGGTCTTCGAGTAAACAGCGGATTGCGCCGGCGCCCAATCCCTCGCGTACCGAATAATATTTTAATGCCTTCCGATTCCACCGATAGAGGCCGTTCTGGTCGCCAATCCAGAGATTCCCCGATCGATCTTCGAGGAAACAAAAGGCGAATTCTGGACCTTTTTCTTTCGGCAATCCCGTTGGAATAACTTTTCCGCCGCGTATCCGATTGATTCCATTTCCGTAGGTACCAATCCAAAGATCGCCCTGACGGTCTTCATAAACAGAACGAACAACATTACTGGCTAAACCATCCTTCGTTGTATAAGAGATGAATCGTTTTCCCTTGAGACAATTCAATCCCCCCCCATTGGTTCCGGCCCAAATCTGGCCTTGCCGATCTTCATAGACACACCAGAGCACATCATTCGTAAGGCCTTCCTGATTCGTATAGGTCGTGAACACTCCATCCTTAAACTGATTCAATCCATCCGCAGTACCAATCCATAAAGTCCCTTCTCTGTCTTCATAGATCGAGTGGACAAAATCATTGGAGAATCCGTGGAGTGAAGTAAATGATTCGAATTTCCCATTGATAAATCGATTGATCCCTCCCCCGCTGGTACCAACCCAGAGTGTGCCGCGACTGTCTTCAAAGACGGACCTGATGATTTCATTGCTCAATCCGTTCCGTTGATCATATCGAGTAATCGTTCCGCCTTTCATTCGAGCCAGTCCGTTCTGAGTGCCAATCCAACAACATCCATCTCTGCTAAAATTGATTGCCCTTGCCAGATTTGTCGGTAATCCATTCTGCGTCGAATAGAGGACAACTGTATCTTTACCGATCTTGATCACCCCCTGGCCAAGAGTTGCCAGCCATACAGATCCGCTTTGATCGACACTCATACCTCGGACCCTCGCCGTCGCAGCAACCCCATGGTCATTCACATGAACAAACTGATTTCCTTCTCTATAATAGAGGCCAGCCATGTCAATCCATATATAAATTCTCGCTGTACTGTCTTTTACGAGAGCGCTGATTAATTCTCCGGTGTTACCGTCGGTAAGGTGATGGGTGGTGAATTGATTCGCAGCATATTCCACCAATCCCGTTTCCGTGCCAATCCAGAGATGGCCTTGCTGATCTTCAGCAAGTGTTGTTACCTTATTCGTGGTTAACGCGGGAGTATTTTTTGTGTTGAACTGTTTGAAGGATATTCCGTCAAAACGAAACAATCCCTCAGTCGTTGCAAGCCAGAGGTATCCTTCGGTGTTCTGAAGAATTGCAACGATCGCTCCCCGGAGCGGTGTTTTGCCCGAATTCCATATCTCATGAATGTACTGCGTCATCGCTTTTCGAGAATCTAATCCTCGTACAGACCGTATTTGCGAATCGGCAGGAAGAGAACTAACAAAGAGGAGAACCAACGGCAGCAAGATTCTCAATGAGAACCGACCGCATCTTTTTTCGTCGCGTCCTATGGGAACTTTCTTTCTCATGAGAAAACGTAATTACTCCTGATGTGGTTGTTCAATGTACTTCTGTATTAGCGCAAGAAATGCCTTTTCATCAATAATGGGTTTCGCGACATAACCGTCGAAGCCACTTGAGAGATATTTTTCCCGATCACCAAGCATTGCGTGTGCAGTCAATGCGATTACCGGAATATCTTGAAGGGAGACACTTGCCCTTATGCGAAGCAGGACTTCAGGACCATCCATTCCGGGGAGAGAAATATCGAGAATCACCAGGTCTGGATGCCGCTGAGAGATTCCCTCCAGTGCTTCATAACCATTTTGATATTCATGAACCTGATAGAACTCTCTCAATAACTCCGTCATGATCAATCGGTTATCTCTGTTGTCTTCAATGACTGCGATTAATTTAAGCGGTTGCATATCAAGTACAGTACGGTGAGTCTCCAACATTGCCTGGAAATATAGCGTTCTTACTTTCTCTTTGTCAAGTATAAGGGGAAAGGGCTCAAAGTGCAATATGAGAGGTGTGTTGGAAAATCGGGTTTGTGAATGGTGAAAAGGCGGAAAAACTGACTTGAAGGAGGTGGTTTGTGGACGCTGCTGGGATCGAACCAGCGACCTCCGCCTTGTAAGGGCGGCGCTCTGAACCAGCTGAGCTAAGCGTCCGGAAAATTCACTCAGGTGCTATCAAACGTTTGCACATCAGGCTTGAATAAACTTTATTCCAAATATAATTTACAAAAATCGCAACCGAGAGGCAACGAGGAAGAATGAGCAATATACCGCAGAGGCAAAGCGGTCAATCTTCAGGAGCTTGACAGCAATAACAGGTGAAGTGAGAGGCGGTTTTGCTAGGCGCTGTTTCAAATTCAAAATCTCACACAATCGTTATCTTCCCTTACATGAGTTGATCTCGCTGTAAATCATTTTTTACAGTCAGATATTGACCTGAGCTCTTCAACAACATTGAAGAATTCATCTGGGAAGAAGGTTGCTCTATCACAGACCAGTATCTTGGTAAGAAATTTTCTCCTTGTCTAGTGTTTCGTACACTCCAGACAACTTAATGTCTCCAGCCTTAGGTTTCTTTTGAGCCAGAGGCTCATCCGCCTTTGGTGGAGTGCCACTTTCTTTCCGAAAGAAAGTGGCAATAGTACACCAAGTCCAGCGACTGTAGATAATACTTTTCCCTTGTATTTTGGATATGTGTGATAATAATCTAACAATAAATATCAGTTATTTACTTCAAAACAGCCAATTCTTTAATTGGATTGACTACAATCATAGGAAAAATCCTACTCTCAAATCCAATATTCTCCGATATGTTTCCGTTATGATCCATGGTAATTTTGATATGGAATTTTACACATAAGATATGTTTGGTCGATATCATAAGGAGATAGGCCGGATAAAAATAAATTCTATTGCGGGGTTAGGAGGGTTTACGATGTTACACTTATTACGAAAATCACTTCGTGTGCGATTAATCGGAATATTCACTATTCCATTTCTCGCCACATTCCTCTTCGGAGTCATTTACTATCCGATCAATCAGCGTGCCGATGGGATTACCGCTGCAACACAGAATGCACAACTTCTTTCCGAGATGCTGTCGTTCTCTATCGGTGCTGGTTTAAGCGACAATGGATTCGATCTCGTCCAAACGGCATTTAACTGGGCACTGAAGGATACGAGCGTTGCCTATATCCATGTCATCGATGAATCGAACAACACCATTGTCGAGCACAATCCCCGGAAGTTGACCTTCGATACCAAAGACATCCTTCAGAAGGTACAGCGGGGTTCGTTTGCAGAGCACCTCGGCGATTTTATTATCGCCGTCAGCCCGATTGAATATAAAGGGAAGAAACTCGGCACAACGGTTATTGCCCTCTCCATGGAAGATGTCCTGACTGGAATCAATCGACAAATATGGCTTTCCTCGTTTTTCAATATTCTTATGGTAGCGTTCGGTGTGGGAATGGTTGTGCTTGTCTCCGGCCTGCTGATTAAACAGATTAAAGCTATTCAGGTAAGCATTGACACGGCCGATCTCAATACACAATTTAAAAGTCCCCGTGAAGATGAAATGGGACAGTTGCAAAATTCCTTCAACCACTTTGTTGCTTCCATTCGCGATACCTTGCTTGAAGTGATGGAGTCCGCGAACTCTGTTGCAAGTGCCAGTGCGGAAATCAGTGCAAGCACTGAACAGATGGCTGCGGGAGCTCACGAGCAAACCGCTCAGGCCGGAGAGGTGGCAAGTGCCGTTGAAGAAATATCAAGAACCATTTTCGAAAATGCACGCAATGCCAACTCCGCTTCCGAGACTGCCAAGAAAGCAAAAGGGGCAGCCGAACAAGGAGGAAAAGTAGTAGAAGATGCCGTCGGCGGTATGCGTCGCATAGCCGATGTTGTTCTCGAGTCTGCCTCGACAGTACGCGAGCTCGGAAAATCGAGCGACCAGATTGGAGAAATCATTCAAGTGATTGATGATATCGCCGATCAGACCAACCTTTTGGCACTGAACGCAGCCATTGAAGCAGCGCGTGCCGGTGACCAGGGCCGGGGATTCGCCGTCGTGGCCGATGAGGTCCGGAAACTGGCTGAAAAAACAGCGAAATCGACAAAAGAAATTGCCGAGATGATTGCCAAGATCCAAACCAATACACAGTGTGCAGTTTCCTCAATGGCTGAGGCCACAAAAGAAGTTGATGCAGGGATTCTCCTTGCCGATAAAGCCGGCGATGCACTCCAGGAGATTGTCAGAATCTCTCAGCAGGTGACTGATGTTGTTTTCCAGATTGCCGTTGCCAGTGAACAGCAATCCAATACAAGCCAATTGATCAGCAGGAGTGTTGAGGGGATCACTTCCGTAACGCAGCAAACATCTTCGGGGGCACAACAGATTGCGCAAACAGCGGAGGATTTGAATCGCTTAACGGAAACCCTCCTGAGCCTGGTCAGCCAATTCAAGTTGACTCCAAAAGAATTCACCGATATGACACAGGCCAAGGAAACGCCAAGGCAAAAGAGTTCTGAGCAATCGCAATACGCCGTCCGCAGTAATGGTACGGTGATCAAAACCTAAGATATTCCGTTCCGCGCCAGGCATCGGCCCGTGTTGGCGATGCCTGGTTCACCCTCCTGGAATAATGCTTCAGTCTCTTAGCGCTATAGGGCAAGTGAGCAGGACAAGAAGTTGACAATCCAACTGCTTGCATTTGCACGAAAGCAGATTATCAATCCCGAGATCGTTTCACTCAACACGCTGATCACCTTATTTCAGCCGTTTCTCCGTCAACTGATAGGGGAGGACATCGATCTTCGGATCACTCTTCACCCCGGTCTCTGGAAAGTAAAAATAGATCTCAACCAGTTTGAGCAGATTATTCTGAATCTTGCCGTTAATGCGCGCGACTCCATGCGGTCCGGCAGCAAGCTCATCATCGAGACAACGCTTAGCCATCTCGATGAATCCTACAACACCTTGCACCCCAACGTCCATCCCGGACACTATGCGATGCTTGCGATCAGCGATACTGGGAACGGCATGGATAAGGAAACCGTACAGCATATCTGGAACCGTTCTTCACAACGAAGAGGATTGGCGAAGGTACCGGATTAGGGCTGGCGACAGTATACGGCATTGTGCGGCAAAATAACGGTTACATATGGGATCTATAGTGAAACCGGCAAGGGAACAACCTTTAAAGTATATTTTCCGCACACCGAAGGGATCGCAGTGTACACAACGCCTGCCGACCAGGCGACCCTGCCGGAGGGCGAGGAAGTAATCCTCCTCGTAGAGGATGAGCCGATGGTAAGAGAACTCGCTGTGGAGACATTACGTGGATTGGGATATCGAATTATTGAAGCGGGTGATCCGGTCGCGGCTATTACACTTGCAAAGGAATATCCCGGGATCATTCATCTCTTGCTGACCGACGTAATTATGCCGGCAATGAGCGGAAACCAGCTTGCCAGGCAGTTATTAACAACTCACCAGACCATGAAAGTACTCTACACTTCGGGGTACACCAAGAATATGATTGCTCACTATGGTGTGCTTGACAGCGGAATAAATTTTCTCCCCAAACCCTATACGACAAAGGAACTCTCAGAGTGTGTGCGTGATGTGCTTGGCCGTCACTCTCAGTAACGGGTTTCGTGAAATTCCGGCACGTCTTATCCCCGCTCTTCCACGATCTCCACCTTTTTCTTACTCATCCTGTTCCGCTCGTTATGGTCGAGATACTTCTTGCGTAATCGGATGGATTGCGGTGTTATCTCGACATATTCATCATCACCGATCCATTCAATAGCCTGTTCAAGTGTCATAATTCGGGGTGGCTCCAGCCGGATCGCATCATCGGTTCCGGATGCACGCATATTCGTGAGTTGCTTCATTCGGCAGGCATTAATGACCATGTCGTGTTCGCGTGAATTTTCCCCGACAATCATACCAGCATACACTCTGGTTCCCGGTTCAACGAAAAAGGTCGACCGGTCTTGGAGTTTTCCCATTGCGTACGCGACAGCATTGCCATGTTCCAGGACAATGAGGGCACCGCGATTTCTCTGGCTCATTTCGCCCTTGTAGGGTTCATACCCATGAAAGTTATGATGGAGAATGCCAGTTCCTTTTGTTTGTGTCATAAATTCGGAACGGAATCCGATCAGCCCGCGCGCAGGCACAATGAACTCTAACCGCGTGTTTCCCTGGAATTGGAGCATGTGCCTCATCTCTCCTTTGCGGCGTCCAAGATTCTCAATCACCGTACCAACATGTTCATCGGGAACATCGATGATAACATGCTCCATCGGTTCACACAACACATCAGCGATGCGTTTATAGATGACTTCGGGCCGGGAGACTTGAAGCTCGTATCCTTCGCGCCGCATCGTCTCAATGAGAATCGCAAGGTGCAGCTCTCCCCGTCCGCTCACTTTAAACACATCAGTCGAGTCCGTCAGCTCAACCCGCAGCGCAACGTTGGAACGCAGCTCCCGAGCCAGCCGCTCACCCAGATGACGCGAGGTGACATACTTTCCCTCCAGCCCTGACAACGGCGAGTTGTTGACCATGAAGTTCATAGAGAGCGTCGGTTCTTCGATGGAGACAAACGGAAGCGGTGTGGGGTCGCTTGCATCGGCAATGGTATTACCGATATCGACATCTTCCATCCCCGCCAGTGCAATGATGTCTCCCGCGCTTGCTTCCGGCACTTCCACACGTTTGAGCCCCTCGAACGCATAAATCTTTGTCACGCGTGCATCCTCGGCCATTCCTTCCGGATGAATAATTTTCATCGGTCCACCAAGGCGAATGGTACCCCGGACAATGCGGCCGATTCCAAGGCGACCCAAATAATCGTTGTAGTCGATTGTCGTTACAAGCATTTGAAAGGGTAGATCGGCATCGCCGGGAGGAGCGGGGACGCTCTCCACGATCGATTCGAATAGAGGTTCGAGGTTCTCTCCTGGGTCGTCGAGTTCCCGTTTGGCTATCCCCTGCTTCGCAATACAGTAAATGGTGGGAAAATCGAGCTGCTGATCGTTTGCACCAAGCGAAAGGAACAGTTCGAAGACTTCGTCGAGCACTTCATGCGGACGAGCATCTTTACGATCGATCTTGTTGATGACGACAATGGGTTGAAGGTTCAACTCGAGCGACTTCTTGAGGACAAACTTTGTTCCGGGTAGCGGACCCTCCGCAGCATCGACCAGCAGGAGGACACCGTTTACCATCTTGAGTGTCCGTTCCACCTCGCCGGCAAAGTCGGCGTGACCCGGCGTATCGACAATATTAATTTTGATAGTACTGTTATCGCTCCGCCGTTTATAAAAAACGGAGGTGTTCTTTGCGAGAATGGTAATTCCCCGTTCCCGCTCTAAGTCGTTAGAATCCATCACACGCGTGATCATTTCCTGGTTTGCCCGGAATGTTCCGGTTTGCCGAAGCATATAATCCACCAGGGTTGTCTTTCCATGATCAACATGCGCAATGATGGCAATATTTCGAATATCGTCTCTTCTCATAGCAGTTCAACTAGTGATCAATGATACATCTTGAGAAAAAAAATGCCTCGGAATCATTATATCGATCTGAGGCGGAACTTACTGGTGGTTATCCTCACTACAGCACTAAGATACGGCTAATTTTGATGAGAGAAAAGGAGGATTTCAAGAGGGGTGCTCAAGAAAGCATAACGCCCATTCTCTCACTCCAGAAAAAAACTTAGATGGCAAAGAAATGGGCGTTCTACTATCAGGGGTGGACAACTGCCAATAGGAAACACTTGTCGGAGCACCTGCCCCATCAGTCACAATTGTTACATAGCTGCGACTCTTATCAAAAAACGAATAGGTATACGCTCTTGTGTTAAATCCAAAGATAGATGTTGATAATTTCAATCGACTCCGGAGGCATGGAAATGTTCCTTCTGGTGTTGTGAGGCTCCCCTCACCGCCGATAAGGTAATCATAGGTGACGGTCGTCGCAAGCACGAGTGTTATAAGCCAAATGGCCTCACAGATCAAGGTGTAATCCGATCTTTAAAACCGGGAATATCAACTGGCGATCTTTTTCGCCGGAGAATCCTCCGCGAGATATGCCTACCAACCATAGGAATCCAATTCCTCGACCTTCGATCGAATCATGACCGATAGTGACTTCTAGTGATGTGGCACCGCCCTTCCCGGTTGCAAGGAACGACTCCTCAATGTTCAGAACGTTTAAGGACAATAATGTTCCTTTGCCCGTACGGTCAAAGAAATATGAACCTTTAAAGCCACCTCCAGCGCCCCCCTGCGGAAGATCATGTCCGGCGACCAATGCAACACCCGCCTTCACGCCAAAAGCGAATTCATCATTGATTTGGTACTGAACGCCGAAAGCTAACAGTTCAAAAAAGCCTAGTCCTGTGTAGATTGAGACTGTTCGCGTGGCCACCCTCTGCGCCGATGATTGTTCATAGTTTTGCCCCCTGCCAACACTAGCGGGTGTATCTTGGCTCCTGATTGCTGATGCGAAAGACTTTTCCGAATCTGCAACTTGATTCTGAGGGGCATAGGGAGATTGCTGTTGAGAATACCCAACTGTGACGAGAATGAAAGAGAGAAATATCGCTTTAAGTTTCGCTCTTGTGAGCATAAGATTGTCTCCTAGAATTGTAAGCGTGAGATTATACAGCTACGAGCGCTATGTGCAATGTTAAGTTTCAAGCCATGATCATTTGCCGTGTTATGCGAAGAATTCACTCGCTATTCTCCATCGGCTGTGATAACAAACGGATCTTCTCGTAGACCTGGAGAAACAATATCGTCAGTTGCAGTGAGTCGCGTTGCGGGCAGCCTGAAATTTCCCGATTTGATCCTATTGTTTTTCTTTCGCATCTGAGTCTCTCGAAAGTTGGTATTCATAGGTGTGTCCTATGATGAGACCGGCAATAGCACCGGCAGGGACCCCAATGAGAATCCCATAGATAGCTCCAACCAAGACGAGGACACCCGGCTCGACTTTTGGCATCTTAGACAACACGGGTATCATAACTACGGAGCCAGCCAATGCTCCAATCCCCGCCCATTCGACCATTGCTTGAAGTCGACCTGTATACCGGATGCTGAACACTTGTGAGAATTGAACGGACTGCCGCGAACTTCGCCATGGTTGAAAAATAATGGAATCACGGCGTACTTCGTGAATCATCCCTGAAACGATGCTGTTCTTCAACGTGATGATCGCGTTCTCGCCTTCGACGGCATCCCGAAGTTCTTCGAACGAGACCGTATTGCCAGTCTTCATACCCGAAGGAACGTCGACAAGTTGATAGGATGAGGTGCAACCGGTAAAAAAGATGAGGAAGAGTAATATAGCTTTTCTCATGAGATGATCCTTTGGAGATTCGATTCGAAAACTAGTGGCGCTGCAATCGTGCGGCGATGTATTCTACGACATTCCACGTACAATCATTTGTCTAAAAAAGAGGCTCGATTTCCCATTCCCATTCGATACCAAGCTTTAATTGTAAGTACGCTGGAGTGTAACCCGCGAATATAATATTGTAGTCTGCGGCAACGTTAAGTCTCAGCTTATCACCGAGGAACATTCTATAACCGACATTTGGTGAGATACCCAATTGAGTATATTCACTGGGGAGGTCGCCACCGGCAATGAAATAACCGATGGTCCCGCCGATATACGGGCTGCTTTTACCATAAAGAAAGTAGTATTCAATGCCGCCTGTAATAGGCAAGTAAGAGCTCTGGATATTGAAGTTGTTCCCAACCGACTTCTCGCCGAACTTGATATACCCAATAGCAATTTGGGCAGCAAGGTTGTAGTTGAGCATGTAATTGAGATTTATTCTACCCCCTGATCCAGGTTCAGCGAATTGGCTGAGATTACTAGAGGAGAACGCTGTGCCATAATTAGCACCCACTGACAGTTGTTGCGCAACTACGGGAGATTGTAAAGGGATTATTAAAAGAAATGAGATAAGAGCAAGCTCCGCGTTTGAGAGCGTTCGGTTATAAACGAACACCTCATCGATCACGCCGTCGAAATAATGCTGGTTGTTGCCGATGCCTTTGCCGAGGGTTGGATTCTTCAACAAGTTTGTCCTCCCGATTCTGATGGCCCCGAAAGCCAGTTGACCTGTCTGCTGGCCATTCATGTAGACTCGAATGGTTGAGCCATTGTACGTAAACGCAATGTGCGACCAGGTGTTCAGCGGAGCCAACTGAGAGCCCACAATCCGATTTTGATTTCCGTTTTCGTCGAAGATGAGACCCGTCGCTTGACCATTCACCAGGAGAAGATTCCAGAATTCATCGCGCAGCATCACTCCGGCTTCTTGTTTGTACGAACGAGGCTTCACCCATACCGCCACAGAAACTTCTTTCTCTATTGCACGAACCGATGGCGATTCGGCAAAATCGATGTAGCCGTCGGTGCCATTAAAGTCGTACGCACGTCCGAATACTCCGAAGCGGTCTGCAGCAGATTGTACTCCGTTCCGGAGCGTGCCATTATTGTCGTTGCCTGCAAAATCATTTGCGTTTCCGTTCAGCGGAAAATATGCGACAAGTCCATCGTTTAGATTATTTCCCGCCGTGCGGAACCGACGTGTCTCTGACCAGGTACCCGCAGAAGAATCTTTTGCAGCGCGGACCCGCCAGAAGAAGGTCGTTCCTTGTGCTAGTGTATCGAGCTGGACTTGGTTTGATTGAGAAACTGTGCGGCTGTAGACAACCGTCGAGAATGAAGATTTCAGCGCTACCTCCACCGAATAGCCCGTCGCCCCCGCCACGGGATTCCAACTAAGGACAGGTGCTCGACTCAGTCCTGCACATTGCCGGATACTCCTTTAACATCTAAACTATTGGTGTAGTTCCTTTCTTGCGCATTTTCCATTCAATCCGCACTCAAGCTGAAGATAAATGTGCATGATTGGCTTCCTCCAATCAAGAACCCAACTCCAGATGGAAATCGTGTATCTGATTCCAGGCTATTCTCGGTTTCCATAATTGCTTCCTGATCGGGTGATTCATGATGGAGATCTGGGTTAGATGGATGATTACTAGGGCGTCACGAACCACTTCGTGACGCAAAATGCGAAAAACATTCAGTTTTAGTGTGTCACGGTGTGGACCGTGACACCCTTGGCGTACTTTTTAGTCAACGTTTTTTCCTTTTGGACGACTTCTGATCTAATCGTTTCTCCTTATCCCAGCATCATTTGATACTATTTCACCAATGTAACCTTTCGTGTTTGCGTAAATGAACCGGTACGAAGTGTTGCGAAGTAGGTGCCGCTTTGTTGATTGGTCGCATTCCATTGAACACTGTATTGACCGGCCGGTAGTTCTTGGTCGACAAGTGTTGCAACTTCTTTCCCGATCACATCATAAATCTTCAACACTGCCATGGAGTGTTGTGGAATACTGATCTGAAAACTCGTCGATGGATTAAACGGATTGGGATAGTTCTGTCCAAGAGAAAAACTGCCAGGAAGGCATAAGGGTCCCTCTCTCTCGAGAGATGTCGTGGTATTATCTAACTTCACGATAAATAGATCATAACTATTCACATTGGGATTTCTTGTTAGTGTCAAACTGCCGAACGCCACGGAAGGACTTGTGAACGCCCCTGTGAGTACTAATTTGCTGCTTGCATCAATTGTGAGGGCGTAACCGTATTCATTCGAAGTTCCCCCGGCACTTTTTGCCCAAAGCAGGTTGCCCGCTACATCGTATTTCACAACGAACATATCGGAATAGTTTATTGTTGTAGTATTTGTCAAAGTCGTGGTGCCAAACGTAATAGTGGTACTGAAGAAATACCCCGAAACATAACTGGCCCCGCTGGCATCAGTGCGAATACAAGTACCATTATCTTCAGTATTTCCCCCGGCGCTTTTTGCCCAAAGCACAGTACCCGCTGAATCATATTTTGCAACAAACATGTCGCGGTTGCCGTTGGTAGTTGTGTTGGTTAAGGTACTGCTCCCAAATGTCAGGCTCGTGCTGCTAAACCATCCTGTAACGAAGACATTCCCCTGGGCATTGGTACTTATGCTGTTACCCTCATCATTATCGGTCCCCACAGCACTTTTCGCCCAGAGAGCATTGCCGGAAGCATCATATTTTGCTATAAAAAAATCATCGGAGCCACCTGTATTAGTTAAGGTCGTGCTGCCAACAGTAAGTGTTGGACTGTTAAATCGACCTGTAATAATAATATTTCCTTTTGAATCAATACTGATGCTGTTGCTCTGATCAACATTGGGCCCCCCAACTTTTTTCGCCCAGAGGACATTGCCCGAAGCATCATATTTCACGATAACAATATCGCGGCTACCAGAAGTTGTTACCGTGATACTTCCAAACGTAATGGAAGGGCCATTAAAATATCCGGTGAGATACACATTACCACTTGCATCCACACCGATGCCTCTGCCATCCGCTTGAACCGCTGCCCCGGCACTTTTTGCCCAGAGTATATTGCCCGAAGCATCATATTTCGCAATAAAAATATTCGCCGTGAAACCAGAGTTGTCTGTATTGGTCAACGTCGTAGTCCCAAATGTGATTGTAGGGCTTTGAAAAAATCCCGTTACATACGCATTGCCGCTTGCATCCACACAGATGCTGTTGCTATTATCGTCATTGGGCCCGCCTGCATTCCTTGCCCAGAGTACATTTCCTGATGCATCGTACTTCACGACAAAAATATCAAATGAAGAATTGCTGGTAAACGTTGTGGCGCCAAACGTAATGGAAGGACTACTGAAATATCCTGTTACATACACATTGCCGTTAGCATCCACGCTGACGCTTTTTCCATAATCCGCTCCAGTGCCACCTGCGCTTTTTGCCCAGAGGTAACCGGGGGATTGTGCGTTTGCCTTGTGGCTCCAACCTCCTAGAAAGGCGGAGAGAACGATTGTGAAGAGTACAATGTGTGATGAGTTCATAAGTTTCCTTAACGAATAAACCAATGAGATAATTCTCATGTTCAAATTTTCCTCCATAGATTATGATGTGCAACCTGTTGTGTTGATACAGTTATTTCATTAAAGTCACTTTTCGTGTTTGGGTCAGCGAACCGGTACGAAGCGTTGCAAAGTAGATGCCGCTTTGATGATTGACAGCATTCCATCGCACATTGTACTGACCGGCCGGAAGTTCTTGTTCAATAAGTGTTGCAACTTCTTTCCCGATCACATCATAAATCTTCAACACCGTCCTGGAGCGTTGCGGAATACTGATCTGAAAGCTCGTCGATGGATTAAAGGGATTGGGATAATTTTGACTCAGGCTGAACTCCAATGGAAGTGCGTCGCCTATAGCTTCCACAGATGTTGTCGTTATCGTTTTGAAGCTCCGAGCTTCTGAGAACACCCCGAGCCCGCTGGCGCCATTAGCATTAACTCTCCAGTAATAGAGCGTGTTGTTTGAAAGCACGGTTGGTGCATAGGAAGTACCCGTTAGCACGTTTTCACTTACCAACAATTGCGTAAAGGTGGCATTGGTAGAGATTTGAACCTTGTAGAAGGTCACCCCAGCAACGGCGCTCCAGCTTAGCGTTGTATTCACCGGTACATTCGTTGACGCGTCAGCCGGCGATAAAAGCGTTGGAGGTGGTGGTCCGACAAGAGTAGTAAAGAATGCGTTCGTTGTTGAATAGGCACTCGTACCGGAAGCATTTGTTGCGCTCACACGCCAGTAGTAGCTTGTGCCGTTTGCCAACCCGGAAGCGGTAAACAATGCTGTCGTGATGCCGCTTTGATTCACGGCGAAGGTTGCAAAGGTCGAGCTTGTTGAAATTTGAATTGTGTAGGATGTCGCTCCACTTACAGGGCTCCAACTGAACGTCGCAGGGACTGAGACAGTTGTCGAATTGTTTGCAGGAGAAGTAAGTGTTGGTATCGACGGCCCTGAAGTTGCGGCGCCAACAGATGTGCGATAAACACCAACTGCTGGTATGGTTGCAGAAGCAGGGTATGTTCCGCAAATGACATACGATCCACTGAGAATGGCACATTGTGCTTTCACGTTCTGCCAGATATAATATGCATATACTGGAAAATCTTTAGTAATATTTGTCCATGTGTCGCCGGCATCGGTTGAAAGAATAATCGTTTGTGCATTCAGAGCGATCACATTATTGCCTTCAGCATCGAGAGTTGAAAAATCTGTTGTTCCAGCAATACTGACCGGCAATGTCTTTTGAGTCCAATTATCTCCACCGTTGGTCGAACGAAATATATTTCCGCCGGTAAAAGCAATTAACGAGGTATTACTGGCTACTAATCGGTCAGTTTGCAGAATAATACCCGTCAGTCCGTTGTTCACCGTCGTCCACGTAGTACCCAAATCTGTCGATTTAATAACACCGCCGAAAATTCCCACATATAATGTTGTACCAATTTTAGCAAATTTTCTTGCACCCGAACCATTCTTTGACTGCCACGTATTCCCGTTATCCGTTGACACATACACCCCGCCTAAGATATTCGCGGCAAAGAGGGTACTGCCAATAACGTCGAGGTCGATAATGTTCACTGTTGCGGGAAAACCGCTCGCATTCGTCCAGGTTTTTCCATCGTCGGTAGAGTAAACGACACCGCTGCCCCCGTTTCTTCCGGCAAAGAGCCTTCCGTTATATTCCAGATAACAATTATAGGTGCCCGTTGAAGGTAAGAGTGTCCACTGGTCTCCATTGTTCGTAGAGCGATACAATCTTGGAGAGACACCACCGGTGTTAGATGATTGAAGCAACAGGCTTGAATTTGCCCCCCGTTCAAGAAGCGAAAATGTTGTCTGATCAAACGGAGTGGTAATTCCGGAATTCACGGCACTCCACTGAGAATAAGCGATTGATGACATCGCGAACAAAAGCACAATTATTTTTTTCATCTGTACTCCTGGTAAATGGTTATGTGTTTTTACTTTTGCTCTATGGATAAACTAAATTGTTTTATCCCTGTTGATACTTCTTCGTATTACTTCTGAAATACCATCTTCTTTGTCGAGATGAAGCTTCCGGCTTGCAGTTTATAGAAGTAAACACCACTGGAAAGTTTGGATGCTTCAAAATTCACACTGAAGCTTCCAGCCGGTTTGTATTCATTCACAAGCGCTGCCACTTCCCTGCCGAGAATATCAAACACTTTGAGCGACACAAACCCGGGATTTGAAATTTCAAACCGTATGTTCGTTGAGGGATTAAACGGATTGGGATAGTTTTGAGAAAGATTAACCTGAGAGGGGATGATTCCTTCAGCGTTCTTCACTGAAGTTAGCGTTGTTAATGTTCTTCTGAACATTGAATACTGGTATGATGAAAAATCAAAAAGCGGAAGGAATACCTCGGAACCAACTTGATACACATCTTTTATCAATCCTACCGTATATGTTGCCGGAATATTTCCGGTGAGATCCGTCCACGAATCTCCTCCATCTGTAGAATTAAAAACAGCAGTCTTTAAAAATAATCCGCCGGTGACTGCAAATAAATTATTACCCAAAGCGCCAATCGTCACCGGGCCCACACCAAGAATACCTGCATCGGCGTACGGCGCTTTTTTTGTCTTTCTCCAAACAATGCCGTTATCATCACTATAATAGACGAAGCTGGCTACTCCATAATTAGCCCCGGTTCCGGCGAACAAACGAGTGCCAATGGCTGTAACATTATTGACGCGACTATTTCCAATTGAATCCTTTGAAACCTGAATCCATGCTTTGCTGGTATCAGTAAACATAAATAATCCCGCTGCACTATAATAGAATAATCTGTTATTAAACATTCTCAAGCCAAGACTGTTTTGAGTTAATCCGGTATTCGAAATTGTCCAGGTCACTCCGCCGTCGGATGAAACTCTCAATCGTTCGGCTGAAGAGAGAGCAGCATAGAATTTACCATTCCAATACGCCAATCCTTGAACGTCTCCAGGGTCTGAGGTGGAGGTGGATATTCTATTCCAGGTATTTCCTTTATTGGTGCTTTTAAAAAAACCTTTGGCGTTCGTTCCGGCATAAATTGTATCTCCTCTCATAATCAGCGCCTGGAAGTTCGCGCCTGCTGCTCCATTTGCATATTGGTTCCATGAATTACCATTATCGGTACTTTTATAGAATGAATATCGATTTGCGCCAAGGTATAACGTTGTACCATCTTTAAGAACCTGATTAATTCCAAGAGCGGCGGGAAATCCTTTGCTTCTTGTCATCCAGGTAGTTCCGTTATCCGTCGATTTTATTATTCCATTAAGACTTAATCCCATAAAAATATTTGCACCAACGACTTTGAATGAAAGAGATTTCCTATCATACCAATTCAACATTTGAGGAATACTGTCCCACGTTGTGCCATTGTTCGTGCTGGTAATAATATTGTATCCATAAAAACCATCGGTATGTACTAAAAATATTTTGCTGTCGTTAAAAAACATGTTGGTCGGCGTCATCGTGTTCGGGGAAGGGAGCGTGTTGACAATGTCTGTCCATGTTTTTCCATCATCGGTGGAACGGGCAAGTTTCATAAAATAGTTACTCTGAGCGGAATAGATATCCGTTCCAAATAACGTTGTGGCATTTCCCCACACTCGTGCGCCGTAATTCCTGCTTTGAAATGTCCACGTTGCCCCTTCGTCCGTTGAAACAAAGAGAGAATCTCCTCCAACAAATATTTTGTTTCCTGCTTGAAAGAATAAGGAATAGTTTGCATTGGCTGATTTCACCAACGTCCAGGTTTGTCCGCCGTTGATAGAGCGATAGACCGCTCTCCCGAGTCCTGAAAGCACTGTATTGGGAGTTACAAGAATATGCGTGGGCGGAGCGGCAACCGCCCCAGACCAGGTGCTGCTCGCGGTACTGTTTACCTGTACCCATGAAGATCCACCGTTGACACTTCGATAGATTTTTTGCAAAGCATTGTTCGGATCAAGATAATTTATATACACCGTATCATTCTTGCATGCAACGCTGTGAACAAACCCGAGACTACCCTGATATACCGGAAACCCGGTGTTCACCGTTGCCCACGATTCCCCATTATCGGTGGATTTATATAACCCGGCGCCATAATTACCGCTGTTGAGCGTTGTACCTGCGTACATCGTACCGTTTGCACTGACAGCAATTGATGTAATGGTCATTTCGTAGGGACCTGTTTGCGACCACTGTGCAATAGAGGTCATTGCGGCGGATAATAATAAAATCGATATGGTAAAGATTGTTTTCATAGCTACTCCTTTTATTCGTTTACTAATAAGTTGATAAAGAGGGTATGCAAATCAATACCCCTTACGGGGTATTTTTATTTGCTAGATCTCTTTCAGAATGATTATGATCTTTGGAGCCGATCCTGCTGTAATGGATTGACGTTACAATGCCATGTTCTGATTCAATGCAAATTCCAAATTGCCGTGTAGCCCAGCTCCTTTTCTTTTGCTTCCTGCTCTTTCAATGCTTTTTTCATTGCAGTCATCATATCATCTTTACGAATGATCCTGTTGAGTGCGTTGATATCTTTGAACTCAGACTCACTGAACGGGACACCTTTTTCATCGTGAACAACACCTTGCGCATAGACCGTTGGTCCGGCTATGTATCCGTTCGGAGGTCCGGTAATCCGAAATGCCATTCGTGGAGCCAGAGTAACTTCCTGGCGATCGGTAGGCAGAGCGAGATCGACCGTAACCGCAATAAGTCCGTCAACTCCTAACTCGCGCATTAACCGCGCCTCCGGTCTATCAGATGCAAATGTTGATGAAATAGATTTCACAATATTACCAAGCCGCGTTGGCAGAAGATTTTTTGTTCCTTTATAACTGCGTGATATTTCAACCTGTGTATATTCATCCTTGATCTCTTCGAGTTCTTTATAGAGGGGAGAACTTACGACCTGTTCAATTGGAATAATTGAAATCCCATATTCATTTTTACATACTGTGGTAATATCTTTGTAAAGATTATCAAGAACTCGATCCCAATACTCTACCGGCACTTTTGGAAATTGCCATGTTCTCGTTGTCGTCGTTGTCGTTTTAATATTTCCGGTCGTTGTTGAAGAGCTCGATTCTTCTTGATGATACAGCGTTCCCCGAATTGAAAGAGAGGCGATTGCGAATTTTTTACCTTTGGAAAGAGGCTTTCCTGTAAATGCATTCGGTTTGCTTGCATTATATTCCATTTCACCATTCGCAGTAGAGATTTTTCCATCGACACTGAATCCCGGACTTGTCGAAACTTCACCTGTTACAGTGACCGGCATCCAGCTCCAACCCAACGATAAATTCTGTGAGGCGCCAACTCCCGGAATCCGAGCTGCGGCCACATCGTACCGCTCGACAAGAACATAATTCGAACCCGTACTGATCGACACAACACCCTGTGCACTCGCGGACACTAAGGTGTTCACAAAGGCAGCGGCGGGAATTTGAATAGTTTTCGCGAGTTTAAAAACACCGATATCACTGAATGAACGGATCCCGAGAGTATTAACGATCATCGAAACACGGATGTAGGCATTTTCATCTGGCGCGTTCTCAAACCCAAGCGTCATATCCTTTGTTACATCGACCGACGCGTTTGTTGAGGCGCCGTTGACAGAAACAAGTTTTACCGGTTTCGGCGGTTGAATCGTGAATTGCGCCTGCTGTCCGCTGCTTGTCGTAATGTTTATTGTCCTTGGTTTGTTATCGCTTTTTTCAAAATACGTTGAGTAGACACCGTTTGCGAGATATTGCAGGGTATCTCCGTCCAGTGTAACCGCTCCATCTATCTGGTAAAATCCCAATCCCTCCCTCTTATAGAAACTCACTGCGACACCTGATTTCCCTTCACTCCATTGGTCGCCGACATAATCCATCTCTATTGTTTTGGTATCACGTGGGTATAAATTGGAAATGTACATCCCCTGAACCGCACAAACAGATAAGTCAGATGTCGTGGAAGTCATCATTCCCGCAGCAAATTTACCGAGCATTGCGCAACCACTTATCAGCGCAAGACTAATAATCAAAATAATGAGAACTGTATACTTAGTGTTTTTCATGTGTTTTACCTTGTTCCTTATTTGACCACCATGAGTTTTTTTGCAGCAGTGAAGTATTCAGTTTGCAGTTGATAGAAGTAAATATCACTCGAGAGATTTGAGGCACCAAAATTAACATTGTAGCTTCAGGCCTGTATATATTCATTTACAAGCACCGCCACCTCTCATCGAGAGAAAAGAATATCACACTTCTTGTTTTATAATATACTTTATCATTGAGTGAACTCTTTGAATCCTGTCGTGCCATCCAATCGCGAAATAGAAATCCGATACTGAACACCAACAGTGAGTGTTCGTTCCGTGACCGCAGTTTCAACGGATCCGGCGGGAGTAGTCCCGTTCGTAACGGGCGAGGCTATCCCGTTTTGCCCCGGAGTTGCAAGCCCCCACACCACAACCGTCTGATTAGTTGTGCGCACGATACTGAGACTGAAGACATTCCCGCCGCTCCACGAGTATTGCGGCTTTGTCCCGCTGCCGATGGTGATCGCAATCTGAGAAGCTTGTGTGTTGCCCGCATCTGCCGGATTGTTTTCATCCTTTTTACAACCACCGATCAGCAACAGAACGATAATCGAAGAAATCAAAATGCAAAGTGACAAAGTAAATTTTTGGCGTGTCATCTCTCTGTCTCTCAATACTATTTTGTGAGAATCATTTTTTTTGTTTGAATAGTATTTCCTGAATGGAGTGTATAAAAATAAATTCCGCTTGATAATCTGTGCGCATCAAATGTCGTTTGATATGTTCCAGCTTCCATACATTCGTCTACCAGCGCTGCCACTTCCCTGCCGAAAACATCAAATACTTTGAGTGATACAACTCCTGCGCTTGGAATGTGAAATTCGATCTTCGTTGTGGGATTGAACGGGTTCGGATAATTCTGAGACAGGGTATACTGGTACGGCAGATCAGCAGCGGTTTGAGCAATGCCGGTAGCACTGGCATATTTATACATCGATAATGAACTCCCTGCAATAGTCTGCAAATATGCCGAGCCATCTGACGTGGCAAAAAATTGTCGTACGCCTGTGGTACCGCTTAATCCAAGTCCGGCTGATACATCAGTGAATGTACTTCCGTAATCGCTCGAAACCTTTACGTAACTTGTACTCCACGTAAAAAGGCGATTACTCATGTCGACAAAAAATGGTCCAGGGGAATTTGTGTTACTCCAGGTTGTTCCACCGTCTTTTGACACATACAAAACGGAACGATCATAATCCGATGCATAGACGAAACCATTAGGCCCTCCCAAAATTTTGGAGGAGTTAAAAGTGGAAGTGAGCGAACTCCAGCTTGTTCCACCGTCTTTGCTTTTCATTAACTTGTTATCACTTGTTGCTGCATATAACGCTGTTCCAGCATACGTCATACACTTAGGAGTAATTGCGGTGGAGGGTTTGCTCCAGGTAAGTCCATCATCAACCGTTTTGACGGGATTGGCGAGACCTGCAAAATTATACAGATAAAAAGTTCCTGACGGCCCCTCAAATCCGGCAACATTTGCCTGCAGGTTGGCAGCATCATCCACATCAGTCCATGTTGCTCCCTTGTCGGTACTCCTCATGATGTAGTATTTCATTGGAGAGTAATTCAATCGGTAGCCGATGAGGGTTCCGCTATTCAACACCCATAAACCATAGAAGCCACCAAGGGGCCAAGTTGTCAGGCTCGTTGTGATCGCAGACCATGAACCTGAACCCGATCTGCGTTGAAAACTTAATATCGAACCGATTACTCCATTGTGGGCATAAAGATCGGAGCCGGTGGCAGAAGCGGCAAAGTAACTGACGGTTGGTGGTGAGTTTAAATTGGTCCATTGTGCCTTTAACGTACTGCTCAAAGAGCAAATCGTGAACAGAATGAGGTACGGTATAAAACGTTTCATATATTTTTCTCCTGGGGTGTATGGTTATGAACCGTGTTAAAGATTATGTTTAGTCGTGAACGTATCGATGTCTTTGGAGGGTGCATCAAGAAATTCATTTTACCGGACAGCTCGATTGCATCCATCGTCCCCTTATGTGAATCGCGGAGTGCAATATCTCTGTCGTTAATTTGATATTACTGGTTTCCGAATCAATACCCCTTTCGGGGTATTTTTAGATGAGATTTTTCTGGAGCGCTACGCGGACGGCATTTGCGCGGGAATGAACATGGAGTTTTTTGTAGATATTTTTGATGTGTGTTTTTACGGTATGCGGACTAATGAAGTTCTTCTTTGCCAGGGATCGACAGGTTTCACCATTCACAAGTCCTTGAAGTATTCCTTTTTCCCGATCGGAGAGTATAAATTCCACCGGAGATGACTCTGCGGAAAGGGAACCTGCCCGTTGTTGAACATGTCTTCGCGTAAATTCTAGAATTATTTTTGCAACGCTTTGTGACATCGGGGCACCGCCTTTATACAGCGAACGAACTGCGTCTACCAGGCTGTCAGGCGAATCATCTTTCAATAAATATCCAGAGGCTCCGGCTTGTATGGATTGAAAGATTTTTTGTTCGTCCTCGAACACCGTAAGCATGATCACTTCGATGTCTGGATATAATTCCTTCACAGCAATGGTCGTTTCTATGCCGGACATTTTTGGCAGAGCAATATCCATAAGAATGATATCGGGAATTCTGCTCGGTGGTAGTTTTTTTAACCCATTTAACGCTGCTTCTCCCGTAGCATACGATGCGATCAATTGAATGTCTTTGTAAAACCGGAACATTTCTTTGAAACGGCTTCGAAGGGAAGCAACATCTTCAACAATGGCGATTTTTATTTTCATGGTTCATAGAACATACTTGACAGCATATCAACCGCAATCCCCCAAACGGGGTAATTAACGATTTACTTGTAACGGTATGTGTACACTGACACACGCGCCAGCTCCAGATTGATGGGAATAGTGCATTGTACCGTTTAATTCTTTTGCGCGCCGTTCCATATTTGACAACCCTTGGCCGCTTAACAACGCTTTTTCTTTTGATTTTTTTGTTGTTCCGTCATCTTGAATAGCGACATCGAGTGCGTTTCCTTTCACACATATTTCTATCACAAGGTGTTTTGCATTCGAATGTTTAATGACATTCGCCACCGCTTCCTGCACGATTCTGAACAGATTCAAAACCTGAATTGGTGTGAGAAGCCTTGTGTCCTTCTCATGGAACAGCATCTTGAATTGCAGGGTTCGCTTGTATTGCACTTGATGAGTGATGTATTCACGGACGGTTTCCGCAAACTGCGCTGTACTCATGGTATTTGTTTTCAAAGCCCAGATTGTTTCCCGGAGCTGTGCTATGCTTAATCGGGCATCTTTGGTCAGCGAACGCAATATGCGCTTTGTTTTCAACGGTGATTGACCGAGATGTTTTTCCGCCACATCTAACCCAGTGATAATGCCGGCAAGGTTTGCGCCTGTACTATCGTGCAATTCGCGGGAGATGCGTTCCCGATCCGATTGGAGCTGTTGCTGATATTTTATCTCGATCAGTTTTTGCTTTAACTTACGATTCGATAACTGTCTTGCACCGAAAACAGTACATGCAAATGCGAAACTCACCGTAATTCCAACGAACCATATTTCATTCCAAAATGGAGGATGGACGAATATCGGTATGCGAAGCCTGTCGTCACTCCACTTGCCATTCTTCATTTTTGATCTCACAACAAACATATATTCCCCGGAGGAGAGATGTGTATAGTGCGCAGTCCGCTGATGTTCTGGAGGATATACCCAGTCATTATCGAACCCTTCAAGACGATATGTGTATTGCGTTGTCTTTTGCGCGCGATAGTTGAGAGCAATAAAATCGAGCGTTAATGCCTTATGCTCATAGGTAAGGTGAATTTCTTCCGGTAACGAGAATGAACCAGTAACAATAGTTGTGTCTGAAATCAGAAGCGATTTGTAATTAATTTTTATGTCGGTAAGCATAAACGGCGGTTCCTCTGACGGGAAGTGAACACTTTCCGATTGAACCATGAGAAGGCCCTTCACACCTCCAAAGAATAAATCACCCGCTGAATTTCTAGCATAGGCGTTTTGGGAAAATTCGGTAAACGATAAACCATCTGCAGCACCAAAATTATAGAATTGTTCTTCGTCAGGATGCAAACACGAGAGCCCATCGTTTGTGCTCATCCAGAGATACCCGCGGTTGTCTTCGACAATCCCGTAGACAACATCATCGATAAGCCCTTGCTGTGTTGAAAACCTTTTAAAACTGCCGGTGCCTCTGTCATATTTATTAATTCCGTTTCCGAGCGTTGTTACCCACATCCGTTGTTTTTTATCCTCATAACACGAACTGACAATATTGTAACTTAAACTCGACTCATTCTCTGACTCCGAGGTATACATTCGTTGTGAATGATTTTGCCCATTGACCACAATGACACCATACGAGGTGCTAACCCACATCTCCTTGTGAGAATCTTCTAAGAGGCTAATGATATACTTAATCTCTCTGGTTCGAGACAAATTGTATAACCGCACGCGCTGAAATCTTTGACTCTTCGAATCGAACGTACAAAGTCCCGTTGTTGTTCCAATCCATACTGTCCCATCGCGGGATTCATACACAATGCTGATCTCGTTGCCGACCAAACTTGTTGAATCCCCGGCATCATGCAGAAAGTGTTTCCATTGCTGTGTTTTCAGGTTCAATACAAATACACCATGGGGTCTTGTACCAATCCAGAGCTGACCTGTTCGATCCTCGATAAGTGAAGTAATCCGTTTGTCATCCAACTGGGGATGATGAAATTGCGATGCGGTAATGCACGAAGTGTCGCCAGGATAGTTTGCCTTCCGTCGAGTATTCTTGCTGCAATGCATCATGAATAATCCTTTGCTCGACCCAACCCATAGCGTTGTATTGTGGTCTTCAAGAATTGACCACACCATTGCGTTGTTCTGCATGATATTCTTATTCATCGTACGAAATGCTTCAGCATACGTATCATAAATATTCACATCTCCATATAATGTTCCAATCCAGAGCAAACCGGATTGATCATTATAGAACGTCAGCACTTTATCGGAACTGAGCCCGTCTGGATGCTGAGGATCTTCACGCAAATGAATCGTCTCTCCATTGGCCTGAAGAATAGAAACGCCTTTATTTGTCGCCAACCATATTCTTCCTTTTCCGTCTTTACAAAGCGCATTGATGGATACATTGTTATTATGCTTCAACGCGGTTTTTGTGAACTGCTTGATTTGACGGTTAAAGGACCAAAGGCCAGAGTCCGTGCCAAGCCAATAGGTATTACCATCGGGAAGAATGGAAATGATTTTTGAGAACACAGGTAATGTATAGTGTGATTCGACCGCCTTCTGCGATACAACATAGAGAGCGTTCCCTTTGCTGACAATAATACACTCATTCTTGTCGTATGCAATACATGACACTGAATCACTAAGAAGAGACTGATGAATTTGATAATCATCAAAGGAATAAAGAACATAGCAATGATTATCTGTCGAAAAATAAACCTCACCGGATGGCATACAGATTACCTGATGGATTCTCTGATGAAAAGAGTTTATTGCAATATCTTCGAAGAAAAAGTGGCGAAACGTTTGTGTTTTTTTATCAAAGCGGTTTAATCCGTGCCGCGTACCGACCCAAATGTACCCGCTGGAATCTTCAGCAAGCGAGATGATAAAATTGTCGGAGAGTGAGAGGGAATCATTATGAATATGTTTGTAAGCTTTACAGCGTTCCCCGTCGTACCGGTTCAACCCACCCTGCGTCCCGATCCACATGAATCCTTCACGGTCTTTGAGTATTGCATAAACGGAATTTTCAGAGAGACCGTTCGCGGCAGTTACGTGATTAAAGACAAAATCTTGTGCGCGGGAAGGAGTGCAGAGAAAACAGAACAGAAATATTTTCCAACACTTCGTATGAAGTGTACCGCTGTAATGCATAGTGCTCTTTTCGAATTAGTTCTCAATGATATAATTGCTACAAAATCTTTAATGCACAGAGAATGTTGATGTTATTGAATTAAATGAATCTCTTAGTGACTCTGTGCTTGGGTGACTGTGCTTTTTCAGTGAGAACGAATTAGATGCCTTTGTCTAAAGTAGAGAGCTCTGGTATGATTAGCAAGGAAAGAACGCTGAAATATGAAGATTCTTTCCTGAGTTTTGATTGTCGCTCGCTCTCGTCGGGGTTGAAGATGTTCGGATGTCACATCACTTGTTCCTATCAAAGTGAGGAAGTTCAAAGGGAATCGGAAGACTCAACTCCACAAATCCCTTATAGAGTCCGTTCTCGAACCATGGCGACTGGTAAATAAATTTCTTCGCACCCTGTTTTTCGATGGTGTAGACATTGGGCTTTCCCGATTGAAGGAGCTCCATTAATTTTATACGCGCCGGCAGCGGGTGGCAGTCCAGTACGTTCGTGCCGATCAGTTTCTCACCGCCATCCTCCCGGAATGTTTCAACTGAATGCTTATTCATTTCAATGATGATGCCATTGGTATCGCAGACGGTGATCGCAGCCGGGAACTCTGTTATCCATTGATGTGAGGCCATAGTGACTTTCTTAGATGATGTATAATCGGTTTAAGGTTTTCAAGTTCTCTTTTGTAGTTATTGGTTGATCACTCGGTTCAGGCTCTGTCTCCTTATTTACGTTATGCTTGAGTTCATTTTTATCTCGGGTGTCGCTCCAACTCTTCCATACCTTATTAACATCATAAACAGTGTTTAAATGTTGTGATATGTTCCATCCCTTCGAAGCATTCTGAAATGCCCTTTTGACATCTTCTGAATTCGCCATGACCATCCATCCTCGATCATCAATGTCTACAGTCGAGGCAAACTGTAACGCCGCTTCACGAAGCTCCATCAATCCGCAGTTTGCACAGTCACAGAGAATGCCAGCTAAATAGTCCTCGGGAAAGTCCGCTGGTTCTCCTAATAATCTCCGAAGGAAAGCCACAGCAGCATCTCTGCTCGATGGATGAAAACGGTGCATCTGAATGATACCGCGGATGACGGCATCACGTGCAAATTTATCTACCGATGTGTCTTGTATAAACTTCCACAAGTCATCGAAGTACCCGCAACCCAATCGCGCAAACGAAAGCCATATATGCTCTGTTAACGCATCAGCATAGAGATATCTCAAACTCGTTTCTGGCAGCCGGAGGCAATTGAGCAAATCTGGTATGATGGAGGAATCTTCCATCTCGGTTAAGAGAAAGATTGCATGGGAATCTGTTGCATCGAGAGGTTTTTCCAGATCTGGGTTACAACCCGTCGTTGCTCGGCGGGACAGTGCATCCCGCAGATACGGTTGAAAAAAATCTTTTTGCGAGAGTATCGCCTGGATTTCTTCTACGGTGAGATACCATCGAGTCCGTAGCGCATTACATAATTCTGTTTGTGTCATGGTATCGTGGTTTCTCTCTATGTCATTTATTGGTTGAGTCACACGTTCTTGAAACGAATATAATAAAATGTTTTTAGAGTACTTATTATTGTTTAGCTATCACTCCTTTTCATCGTTGCTGTATTCATTGCTTCTCCTTCGCCTTTTCCTTAGTTTTACCCACCCTGATTGTGCCGCATAGAGCGGTATAGTCGGGGTGAGGTGTTTTTTGTCGCGGAGAAAATCTGTTGAAATACGGAATGGGGAGTGTTAAATGGGAAACAGTCAGGCACGGAAGTTTTTCCAAGCGGAAATATTCCATGAGATGCATTGACAATTGTCGAGTGTCAAATGGCGATTGAACAACTACGTAACTATTTCCAATCGTCAATCGCACATCGGCAATCGGAAATTAAATCAGAATTACTATGATTGAGACAATACAGAAACAAATCTTTTCAACTGAACAATTCCAGAAGCTCCGGGCGGCAGCGACAGGACACACAACGACCGAGCCGATCCAGATTACTGGTGTGAACGGTTCGTTGATGGCATTTTTAGCTGCATTTCAATTCCACGAGCGGCATTCCCAGGTTGTTCTCGTTGTCTCCGATGATAACAAATCGGAACAACTCCGTGACGACTGTGCTCTGCTCTGCGGCGATTCCGCAGTCCGGCTGTATGCCCACGGCTCTGAACACAAAGCGGCACTGCTTGATATGACAGCTCCGGTGTCGCAGATCGAAACCCTGAAGGCTCTGACCAATAACAGCCAGGTCATTGTCATCTGCTCTGCAGAAGCTCTTGTCAGACAAATTCCACTGCCGAAAGAGTTCATCGCGAGATCCATTGAACTGGAGACGGGTAAAGACTATCCCTTTGAGACAGTATTACAAACGCTCGCAACGTGGAGTTTCGAACGAAAGGATTTTGTTGAAGAGTATGGCGACTATGCTGTGCGTGGAGGGATCCTGGATATTTTTCCTTATGTCGGCGAGAATCCTATTCGAATTGAATTTTGGGGCGATTCAATTGAATCAATCCGGGAGTTTGATGTCCTCTCACAGCGCTCGATTCGGGAATTACAATCGGTAAGTATTGTTGCGAGTTTGGCAAGCTCCTCGCCCGATCAAGAATCAGGATCAACAACTCATCCGCCGCATTCTACCGCTTCTCTCTTCGACTACCTGAAGCCAAATGCACTGGTTATCATCGACGAGCCTCTCCTCATTCAAAAAGAAATCGACGAGCTCTTTCACGAAGGGCTTCAGCACATCCACGATTGGCGTCATCTGGAACAGGAATCCAAACGCTTCCAAATCATTGCTCATTCGACTTTTAATAGCCAATCGGCCACGATCGATTTTCGTTCCACGCCGCAGCCGCCCGTTCACGGCACTATTAAACTTCTCCTCCACCATCTTTCACGCTATACTGCCGATGGATGCTCTTCCTGGATTGCCTGCGATAGCGAGGACGAAGCGAAGCGAATTCAGGAGTTGATCGAAGAGGAGCTTACCACACCAGACGCACCTCAACCGGGTGAAGAATCACACTCCGCCATTCAACAATTGCCAATCATTGACTATTCCATTCTCCAGGAAACTTTTCATTCCGGATTTGTGTATCCTCCAGCCAATCTGGTTCTCCTTACCGAGCATGAAATTTTTGGACGGTTGAAACGACGTGGCACTGCTCGAAAAAAGAGGTTTAAGGGATTCAGTCTCAAAGAGGCACATCAACTGCAGCGCGGTGATTATGTGGTTCACGTTGACCATGGCATCGGAAAATTCACCGGACTGCAGAAGCTGAAAATCCATGGCGTTGAACAGGAAGTGATGCGGGTAAACTATGCCGAGAATGATGTGCTGTACGTCAATCTGAATTTTGTGAACCGTGTCCAGAAATATGCTTCGCAGGAAGGGCATGTCCCCAAGCTTTCCAAGCTCGGTGCGCCCGATTGGGACCGGTTGAAGTCAAAGGCACGCAAACACATTCAGGATATTGCGCGGGACCTTATTGCACTTTATGCACGGAGAAAGCTTGAGCAGGGATATGCCTTTGCACCCGACACACACTGGCAGAAAGAGATGGAAGCTTCATTCATGTATGAGGATACTCCCGACCAGGCAAAGGCAACGATTGATGTGAAGCTTGATATGGAGCAATTGTCGCCAATGGACCGCCTTATCTGCGGCGATGTCGGGTTTGGCAAAACCGAAGTCGCCGTACGGGCTGCGTTCAAGGCTGTTATGAGCGGCAAACAGGCAGGCATTCTGGTACCGACAACAATTCTTGCCCAGCAGCATTACAATACCTTCATTGACCGTCTTGGACGGTACTCTGTTCGTGTTGAGTCACTCTCACGATTTAAATCGAAGTCGGAACAAAAGGCAATCCTGGCCGGCCTGAACGATGGGAAAGTTGATATCCTGATCGGAACGCATCGATTGCTCTCAAAGGATGTCGAGTTCAAGAATTTTGGACTGCTCATTATCGACGAAGAACATCGGTTCGGTGTCTCTGCGAAGGAGAAGCTTCGGCGTCTGCGGGCAACGGTCGACACGATGACGCTTACGGCAACACCCATCCCCCGCACGCTACAGTTTTCCCTGATGGGTGCGCGTGATCTTTCGATCATCAATACGCCGCCGCGTAACCGGCTGCCGATCATAACAGAGATTGCTCAATTCGAATTTCCACTGGTTCGCGAGGCCATCCTCAAAGAGCTCCACCGCGGAGGCCAGATTTATTTTATTCATGACAGGATTCACGATATAGAAGAATGGCAGACCGTGCTTTCCCTCAGAATTCCCGAAGCCCGATTCCATGTTGCCCATGGCCAGATGAAGGGGCATGAATTGGAAAAGGCAATGATGGATTTTCTTGAAAAGAAATTCGATGTCCTGCTCTGCACCAAGATTATCGAGTCAGGAATCGATATTCCAAGCGTCAACACAATTATCATCAATCGTGCCGACCGGTTTGGGCTGGCTGAGCTTTATCAACTGCGCGGACGCGTGGGCCGCTCGAATGAACAAGCCTATGCCTATCTGCTGACCCCGCCGTTATCCAGTCTGCCGCGACAAACATTGCGAAGGCTTTCGGCTATCCAGGAATTTACCGAGCTGGGTTCCGGATTTAATCTTGCAATGCGTGATCTGGAGATCCGCGGTGCCGGCAACCTGCTCGGCGCTGAGCAGTCAGGATTCATACTGGAGATGGGGTTTGAGATGTACCAACGCATTGTGGAAGAAGCGGTAGCGGAGCTGAAAGAAAAGGAATTTGCAGGGACCTTTGAAGGAGAGGCGGGAGATGGTAGAAGGGAAACGGTAGAAGGTAAACGAGAAAAAGAGACGATTATTGAAGCGAACATCGAGGGCTACATTCCTGATCTCTACATTGAATCCGATGCCGAGCGGCTGGATTTCTACCGGCGGTTGTATCGAGTTCACACGCTTGAAGATGTTCAATCGATGCGGGAAGAATTGCGTGACAGGTTCGGCGAGTACCCTGAGGAGGTTGAGAATCTCTTTGGCATCGTTGAACTGAAAACCATCGCCGCAAAGCTCGGTTTTATCAAAGTCGAATTACAGCAGGATCAGTTGAAGCTGCACTTCCCTCCATCAGAAACAAAAGAGTTTTATGAACGGTGGGATGGAACAACAGCTCCCTTCCAGGCAATCATGGCAAAAGTAACGGAGTTAAAACAATACCGGGCACACCTGAAGCAGGATGGGAAACAGTTGAAGCTGGTAGCAAGAATAAAGCCAAGTGAAAAGCCGGCAGAGCGGCTGGGGGATGCGAAGTATTTCTTAACGATGCTGCTGGCAACGCTTTCAGAAACAATTACCCATTGATCTATCTCCCTTTGCATTGGACGGAGTGAATGAATTGTAATTCCTTCGCCATTTCAATATATTTATTCAAGCAATCGAATGAAAAAGGAGATAATAATATATTCACAATTCTCGGAGGAGACCTGGATCCAATTTCTTGAATCCAAACGGCTTCAGAAGAATTATATTATAGCATTACTCGAGATTGAGATTGACCTACAGTTTATCCAGACATTTCAAATTGTTTCCCTTGCCTGTCTTATTGAGGAATATTCTCAAGCTGGTATTCCAATTCGTTTTATAAGAAACAATTCGCTTGCAGATGAATATTTGAGATACATTCACTTCTTTGACTACTGGACACAGGGATTCGATAGGAATGCCTTCACTCGTTCTGGAAAAAATACCACATTGGCTCTTTGGAAGATTGATCAGAGCAGGATTACCACATATGCAGATGAATCGCAAAAGTACTTTGAGAATTTATTCTTCATAGGTAAAGACCTCTCTTCGCTTCACATTGCATTGATGGAGGTGTTCAACAATATTTATGATCATGCCCAATCGGCAATAGAAGGGTTTGCCTTGACTCAATATTACCCCAAAACACAACGGATGAATATTGCCATTTGTGACTTCGGGGTGGGAATTCCGACAAAGATCAATACAATTTGGGCGAAACAATCGCGAAAGCCAATGAGCGATCAAGATGCATTACGTGCCGCTTTTTTCAATCGCTTATCAACACAAACAACTCCACAGAACAGAGGTTTTGGACTTTCCAACTTGTTGGGAAACATTCGGAACATCAAAGGCGATTTGAGTGTTTATTCCAATAGAGCGATGATTCATTTCATCAATAGCAATGTGAACTACCGTGGATTAACAGCATATTTGCAAGGGACTTTGGTTCGCTTTTCATTCGATCCAAACAACTTACCCGAGATCGAACCAGCAATTGACAATGAGGAGTATTTTTTCTAAGCTATAGATGTTGAATTTATGAATGAGAGAATCACAGATATTGATCTTATGCAAGCCTCGCAGGGGACTTCGACAAACGCCCAGGGGTACGCGTTGTACGTAGTACTGAAGCAGTCCATGCTCAATGATGGAAAAATTCGCCTTTCCTTGAAAGGTGCTTCCCCTATGTCCTCTTCCTTTTTGAATTCTTCCTTGGGGGAGTTGATAGATGAGTTTGGCATTGACCGGGTAAAATCCTCGCTCTCACTGGTGAATTATACAGCTTCACAAGCAAGAATATTGAAAGAGTATTTAACCACCTACCAGAAATATGCTAAGAAGTAAAATATTTTATCTACGATATAAACAAAAGCCGCTTCCAAAGCGGCTTTTGTGTTTGATGAGTGTACCGCTGCGATGAAGCTCAACTACGGGTCTAACATCTCTTCGGGAGCGGAACTCCCACAGAGATCGGGATCTGCACTTCCCTCCATCGGAAACAAAAGAGTTTTATGAACGGTGGGATGGAACAACAGCTCCCTTCCAGGCAATCATGGCAAAAGTAACGGAGTTAAAACAATACCGGGCACACCTGAAGCAGGATGGGAAACAGTTGAAGCTGGTAGCGAGAATCAAACCGAGTGAAAGACCGGTTGAACGCTTGGGGGCTGCGAAGTATTTGTTAACGATGCTGCTGGTAGGCCAATGAAGGTAAATGCAATTGAATATATGTTGTCCGAAGCAATGTTAGCAACATAACCTTTGCCTAAGCAGGTTCCATTCTTTTCCCTTAGTCATTATGAAAAGGCATTTTCCGTCACTTTCTGCTTCCCAAAACTGTCCGATAAATCGTTTTTCTTTGGAATCATCATTACTAAATGCTACCTCAGATTTGTATTCTACGACGAGAATTTTACCACTTTTAAGTTTAACAATAAAATCCGGATAAAATTTATCTGTTGATGTCTGTAGCCAGAACGTATGCAGTTCTTGCCTGTCGAGGTTTCTGATCCAGAATTCGACATTTGAATGGCTGTCAATAATATAAGCACATTCAGATTCTTCGCCATTCATATCACCCACCAATTCATAAAAGTGCCTTTTTGGTTTCCACCTGCCCCGCCATTGTTCGTTTACTGGATAATCTTTCGGGAATACAAAGTCCATTCCAACAGAAAATTTCCGTTTCCCTTCACTCACTCGATCTGTGAGTAGTAATGTCTGATAGCCATTCTTTTTCGCTGTTTCAAAATGCTCTGCGACTTTTTTTCTAACGGTTTCCTTAAGACGAAAGCGAACATATACCAAATGTTCTATTTCTAATTTTCTCTTTTCCATCAAGCAGTCAATAAGGAGATTAACAAATATAATTTGTTGAGTGTGAAGCACGGAGGGATGCCGCGTCTCTTTTACGAGCCATGCAACAAGTCCAGGACGTTGCATAGCACTGGAAACAACCAACGAAGTTAACTCCATCTGAATTTGACTTGCATGATGATAAAATGGCTTCCCATACGGATCAACATCGATTAATCCTTTTGTACCTGCCTCGACCATTATTGGAAATTCGATCTCTGTAAGTTCTGCATTACATCGTGCAAGATTCCAGCTTGTCGGTACTAGGACCTCTTCATCAAATGGCCTCATATCTCCATCAAATTCAATCAAGAGCTGTGGTACCGCGAATTTCTCTCCCAGTTTTGCCGGAGATGTATATGTCGTTGGTATGTGATTAACGGATCGGTACATTTGTTCAACAACTGCCTTGTCTTCTTCCAACTGCATTGCGTCTAAAAGCTGGTCTCGTTCTACTTCGCTAATTGGGTGAAGAAGTGTAATCGTATTTTCCTTTTTATCAATTTCAATTTTTGCTCGAAGCTCCCTCGATAAGGTATCTCTTTCTGGTACCACGATTAAAGTTCGAGTGAGCTGGCCAAAGAATATTTTTCCAAGCTCTTCTTGAGAATTCTTAATTTCCAAAAATCGCTGCGCATCGTCAGGTTCAAATCCACAACGAGTTAACGAATCTGTAAGATTGTTTGCCGCTTCATAAAAATCCTTTGAATAGACAAATGCATATGCACGATTGAGTTCTTCAAACTTCTTGGGTGTCACTTTCGGCATACGTAGCACACGTCCCAGCAATTGCTCTACATCTTTACTTGACCGGACACGCGCCACAGAACAAAACACATAGGCAAACGGACAGTCCCAACCCTCTTTTAAGGCTTGCTTCGTAATAATGAAACGAATCCTGCAATTCCGCTCCAATAAATTGACTCCATCTATTTCCCGTTGATCTCCAGTGGCAATCGCAATCTCTTCTTCCGGAACTTTGCACACATTTATCAAACAGTTCTTAACCTCATCAACATTGATAGTGCTCTGTCCTTCTCTATCTGCTTCAGCCTGCAATAATACAATCGGACGTATGTACTCACCTGTTGAAGTTTCTTCTTCCTGGGCTCTGTTTTCAAGCTCTCTCTGCTTGTTTACAGCATTAGAAATAGTTTGTTGCCACTCCCCTGCCGTTAAAAGTTCTATCGGTAGTTTAATAACATGTTCTGCTTTCAATGCAGCGGCAGAAACATTATATAAGACATTACTTCGATCGTCTCCCTGTGTCTTTGGTGTAGCTGTGTATTCAATAATGCAGGAAGGATTGAGTCGCTGTAATGTATCAAAGGTTAGCGGTGTACGTGCATTATGCGCTTCGTCAATAATCAGAAGCGGACGGTTGAGGTGCACAACATTAGCAAGAGAATATTTCAAGGCCCCACCATCTTCCGGTTTATGATATTCAAGGTCGCTGAGACGTTCTTTTACTACTCCATCGAAATGAGGTTTCATCGTACCGTTAGATTCATAGACCTTCCTTCCTTCTGTGCGATCTACACGCCATGCAGCCAATGTTGTGACAATAATGGTAACGCTTCCTGCCAAGGTTGACCGCGTAAGACCAAGCGCATCTTCAACAGATAGAATACTTACATTCCCGGCAAATGCTTCATCTAATATGATTCTGTATGGATGACCACGATTTTGCAATGCTTTTATTGTTTGATCAAGAATGGTTGTGTTGGGTACCAGCCATATGACAAGAATAAAATCTCTTCCAAGGTACTCTTTACATACAAGTGAGACTGTATAAGCAGCAAGAATTGTTTTTCCTCCACCGGTAGGAAGACGTAGACAAACGTACGGAACATCCGTGAATCCAACTGCATTATATGTAACGTCTTTTTTATAGGTCTCTTTGATGTGCTCTTCATAGGTCCGTCTAGGATTTTTTATTATAGCAACCTGTTTAAGAAAAGCAGTCAAATTCTCAAGCGTCCTCTGCTGGTATGTTTTCAGTGTCATCGGTTTTCTCTAAAGTAATTGTCATGCCGGGCTTGATCCGGCATCCAGAACCGAGCACCCTTCTTTCTGGATTCCGTGTAAAAGCCTCACGGAATGACATTAAATATTAACTCACTCGTATCTCATATGGTAATTGCTTGAACGTGATTTGCTCTTTCCTCAAGCGACCGATGCTTAATCTTGTTCCTTCGCCATACAGAACTTTCGGACCGTCGTGCGGCGGAAGCTCCGTAAGAATTTTACTCGTCAATATGTTACCGCCATTAACCGTTTTATCTCCAAGAACACCATTGAAAAGTAGATAATATGCGGTGCCGTTGTGTACACCAATAAGCGGCGTTCCTTTTTTCGTATTCTTTAGTAACGGCAAACCCGTTTCATAAAAGAAAATATGATGTGCAAGATCATTAAACTTGACATCTTCCCGAATGTTACCGTATTCATCAAACAACGGTTCCTCTAACTTTACGAACCGGAAGCCACCCCCTAAACCTTCATTACTTCTATAACCGATGACAACTCGCTTAAGTCGCTCTGCAGTCACATTATGCGCGATGTTTTCTTCCATCTCCACTAGAATAAACCTGCGATCTCCACCATCTTCTTTGTTGAGTTGTAAGATTGCATTACCTAATGTTCCTGAACCAGCAAATGAATCAAGAAATAATCCACTTATTTCTTTTTTTCCGTTTACAACCATGGAACAAAAGTATTTGATCAGGTTTAACGGTTTGGGATTAGGGAAAATCTTTGTGCCAAATATTGACTCGATTTCCCAAGTGCCATCTTGATTAAAAGGACCCGTCATTATGGAAATTGGTTTTGCCATCCTCAGATGTCCTTGTTCATCACGCAAATATTGTTTGAATCTAACGCTCCACTTCCCTTTTGCTTTCCTTATTACTACTTCGTCATTATCCAAAGCCTTCTGCATCCGTTCCTTAGACCAGATCCACTGTTTGTCAGGCCAAATAGTTTCCCCCTTGAATTTTACCGGATAAACCAAATTAGGTCGGTCATCCTTACTCCTCGTAGCAAGTGGTTGTGTGACGAATCCCCCTCGAAGCTCATACATTGAATCTCGTCCCTTATATTTCGCTGCTTCTTCATCAGTCAATGTTGCTTCTATGCTAATTATCGGATTCCGTGAATAACAAAGAATATATTCATGAATATTTCCAAAACCTTTTGTCATTGCACCAGGTCCATATTTATTCTTCCAAACAATCCCTTGAACAAAATTGCGGCTACCAAATATATCATCCATTAATAGTTTTAGTGTGAACGCTTCATTGTCATCAATAGAAATAAAAATCAAACCGTCATCGCGTAATAATGTCCTAAGAAGTTCTAAGCGGGGGTACATCATACATAACCATTTATCATGGCGGGATAAATCTTCTCCGCCGACAGTTTTATTAAGCCATGATTTGATTTCCGGAGAATTCACATTGTCATTATATACCCAACCTTCATTACCCGTGTTGTATGGAGGATCGATATATATACATTTCACTTGTCCAGCGTAATAAGGAAGCAATGCTTTAAGCGCGAGAAGGTTATCTCCCTGCACAAGCAGATTTCCCGCTTCGTGGTCTCCGGCAGAAAGAGTATTGTCGCTTTTAAGTAAGCAGTATGGTACTTCGAGATGATGATTGACAACAGCTTGTTTGCCAATCCAGTCAAGTGTGGGCATGAAACTCCGTAAATAATTGGAGCTTCGGTTGGTGTCGTTTTTATGTCATTCCCGCGCAAGCGGGAATCCAGTGTCTTGGCTAGTAAGGCACTGGGTGCTCGCGTTCGCGAGCACGACAGAAATTTATTTCAGCTTCTTTGGGCTAGGGAGCTTTGACCACCCCTGCGCTTCGCGCGTCCCCTCCTTTGTAAAGAGGGGATTAAGAGGTGGTCGTTTTTCGGTCCACAACAAAAAAGGGTGCGACTTACGTTACACCCTCTCTGAAGGGACACTACTCCCCAAGCAAAAGATGAACGAAGCGCACCCCTTTCGGGGCGCACCTTCGCTCTGCGTCTTTGCTTGTTGAAAATGTAGTGTTTTTCAGAGAGACAGCAGCCGAAGCTACGCGTTAAAAAGTATGTTAGTTGTTAATTGTCAATCCTGAGTAAACGATTCCTTTAGTTATTGAGTTATGGTAAGTGCGAGTATTAAGAAATCGAATTATGATGCCGCATCGATTTGCAGGCGGACTGTATACCCAAGTATTTTCAGCATCTCTTCACATTCTTCCCAGGTCAATCCGAATGCCCGAACATCGGCTACTCCCAAACGTGCAACAACTTCACGGGTGATGGAAATATCATTAGCGTCAAATTCACTTTCCAATAATGCGGTCTCTGCTCAATGAACCAACTCAGGTAACTGCAAATTATACTGCAGATAAGCTGAAAGCTTTTCTGCTATTAGCTTTCGGGTAACCATTGACATTCTCCATAACTGATTAAAACTACAGAAAAGGCTGGTGAGATACAATTGCCTAAAACGACTTCCTCGTTTCCCTTCGCCAATTGTTATTACACAATTCATCAAAGGATTTATATTTGTCACAAAGTTTTAGCCAGCAATGAAAAAGAGCATTACGTATATTCATTGAGTTATCAAACCAAAATGAAAACACGAAGAAAAGTATCTCTTGAATTGAGTTCCCTCCCCGAGTGCCCCGGTGTCTATCTCTTTTATGGGATTCACGATGAGCTGCTCTACGTGGGAAAGAGCAAGTCGATTCGAACCAGAGTTCGTTCACATTTTGCTGTGAAACACGAACGGCGATTGTGCAGGAGTATTCGCAGGATCGAAACACGGCAGACTGCCGGCGAACTTGGCGCTTTGCTGCTCGAGTCGCAGTTGATTAAAGAACAGAAACCGATGTTCAATGTTGCATCCAAACGCCGCAGAAGGATCGTCATCGCACGGAGAGTCGATAATGCTGAAGGTTACGCAACCATCCACCTTGATGCGATCGACTACCTTCAACTCGATGCCAGCAGGCCTATTCTTGGTATCTTCAAGCATAAGACACAGGCAAAGGAATTCCTCGCACAGATTGCGAAGACTCATCGCCTCTGCCCCAAACTTCTCCGCTTGGAACAATCACGCACCTATTGCTTTTCCTATCATCTCGGACAATGCTCCGGTGCGTGCATGGCTGAAGAGGATGCCCCGGTCTACAATGCACGCGTAGATGAAGCGTTTGGCGAACGGCGCATTAAGGCCTGGCCATTCAATGGCACCATCCAAATCGAGGAATCTTCCCCCGATGGCAGTATGAAGGAGTCATTCATTATTGATAACTGGTGCTTGTTGGAGAGCACGACGCGGCAGAACGGCAAACAGGAGCCGTTTCTTCAGCACACTCACCGATTCGACTACGATAGCTACAAAATTCTTCTGGCATTTATTACCAGTCCGGACAATAAAGACTTCATTTCAGTCCTGCCTTCAGCATCACGTTAATCTCCTTTACAACTCCGTAACGTGTTTTTATTTCACAGATTTGAGCAGCTCAAAAAAAATATTGCCCTCCGGGAACTTATTTCAAATTCAAATAGTTTAAATTTGAAATACTCTTGTGAGAGATGACCGCCACCTCACGAGAATATATCAAATAGAATGTGACGGTCATCTGCCCAGAAGACTATGAAAACAACAAAACGATACGGAAAAAAGGCTGATACGGCGCTCTCGATGTGGGTGAAGCTGGCACGGGCTACTGCTACGTTTGGCAAACTCACACAGGATAACATCCGCAGTTTCGGCCTGACTGAACCTCAATTTGGTGCTCTTGAGACTCTTGGCCACCTTGGGCCAATGACCATCGGTGAATTATGTAAGAAGCAGCTCGTCAGCGGCGGGAATATGACCGTCGTGATCGATAACCTTGAGAAAGAGAACCTCGTCGAACGATCCCACAACAAGAAAGATCGAAGGACAATTCATGTGCAACTCACCTCAAAGGGAAAAACACTATTTGATTCGATCTTTTCACAACATGCAGCTTATGTCAGTGATCTTGCCTCGGTTCTTTCAGAAAAAGAACAACAAGAACTCGGCAGACTTGCAAAAAAGCTAGGCAGGGCATTACACGAAAAACTATTAAGTGCCCACTCCAAACAATGAATAATCGAAGACCATTATGACAACAACTCATAGTCCGCTCAACGTGCTCGCACTATCGGGCAGCTTAAGAAGAGCATCCTATAACCGGAAAGCATTGCAGATTGCAAAACAGATCGCTGCTGATGCAGGTGCGCAGGTCAGTGAAATCGACTTGAAGGAGTTGAATCTCCCGATGTTCGATGCCGATCTTGCCGCACAGGGAATGCCCCCATCGGTGCAGACACTTCGATCTGCTATCGAAACAGCGGATGTGATTCTCATTGCTTCCCCGGAATATAATTATTCCGTACCCGGCGGTTTGAAGAATGCCATCGATTGGGCATCGGACAAAAAGAATGCCTTCAGCGGAAAAACCGCAGCAATCTTCGGCGCATCGGGCGGGCCATTCGGAACATTACGCATGCAACCTCACTTGCGCTTGATTCTCACCGCATTGAACGTAGTCCTCGTTCCACAACCGCAGGTGATGATTCGAAATGCGAATGAAGCGTTTACAGCCGATGGTGCATTCGTCGATCCAAATCTGCACGATCAATTGAAAACGCTTGTTCAGAAAACATTAACCCTCGCCCATGCTCTCAAGTCGTCTGCGTGATTTGTTGAAGGGTGCAAGTGCCAAATATTTCTGCAACATATAAAATGAATTTCAGATTTTTAACAAAATAAATAGATCAATGATAGTACTACCGAAAGGATTCACAATGAAACGATTCATCTCCCTCGCAGTAACAGCAGTACTTGCGGTTGGAACACTTCTGGCACAGGACACAGCGTGGAAACTTGATAAGAGCCACACCAGTGTCTCTTTCTCCGTCCGCCATATGATTATTTCCGATGTTACGGGAAGCTTCAAAGATTTTGATGTCTCCATGACCTCTTCCAAAGAAGATTTCTCCGACCTGACTGTTGAGGCTGCCATTAAAGTTGCGTCGATCACCACCGACAACCAGGGCCGAGATAATCATCTCAAGTCGGATGATTTCTTCAACGCTGAGAAGTTTCCGGAGATTAAATTCAAGAGCACCAAGGTGGAGAAGGTTGGCGACAAGAGTTTCAAGATCACCGGCGACTTTACAATGCGCGACGTAACAAAGCAGGTTACCTTCGATGCCGTACTGAATGGTGTCATCATAACCGAGCGTGGTACTGTGTCGGGTTGGAAGGCTACAACTGCGATCAACCGATTCGATTATAACTTAAAATGGAATCGTGCTCTCGAAACAGGAGGACTCGTGGTTGGAGAGATGGTGAACATAACGTTGAACCTTGAGTTACAGAAACCCAATAATTTATGAGTGTAAGAGAGTAAGAGGGGGAGATGGGAAAAAAGAATCCCGCAGAGTGAAGAGCCTGCGGGATTTTTATTGTTAATAGCTGAAGCTGTGTTACACTTTGATGATCCAGTTTTTCTTGTACATGACATAGGCTATACAATACAAGAAGAGCATGAAGGCGATGGAGTGGAGAAATGAAGCAATCATAGGATCACCAAGGGGCACAAAGAATGTTTGATAGTACCACCCCTTGAGGGAGATCATTTTTCCATCGAGTGTTTCCCATCGAATAACACCGGTCAAGCGACCGATGAGGCCGGAAAGCAAAAACATGGTGATAGCATTCTGCCCGTAGATCTCAAACGGTTTCGACCAGCTCTTGTATCCCTTCACATCGATAATCCAAAAACAACAGCCAAGAACATTAAGCGCAAGGCCGGCCATAAAGACCGCATAGGAATTTGTCCACAGATTTTTGTTGATGGGCTGCCAATTATCCATAATGAGGCCAATCAACATCACAATACTGCCCGCAAAGAACATCCAGGCAACCTTTTCTTCCTTCGACTGTTTCGTTCTCAGGAACGATCCGGTAAAGACACCAAACATGATTGTGCCGATGGCGGGGATTGTACTAAAGATTCCCTCCGGATCGAACCCGGGAACGGGTGCTCCCCTCCAGGTGTGGCCGGACAGCAGATGTGAATCGATGAACCAGACAAAGTTTCCCTTCATCTCCCAAAGGCCCACACCATATCCAGGCACATTGATGGTTTTCATGAGAATCCAGTAGAACACCAGCAGCGCAAAGGTAATTGCTGCCTGAACCCGTACTGAAAAATTAAGAACAAAAATCCCTGCAACAAAATAGCAAACAGCGATCCGCTGAAGCACTCCGGGAATGCGAATGGCGGCAAGGGAAAATTTGCTTCCAAACAGCCCGAACGGAAATCCGGCGAGAAATAATCCAAGTGCGAAAATTATTACTGCTCGCTGAAGAACATGCATGGCCAGTTTGCCTTTATCGTCACCTCGCTCAATCCGCTTCTCGAACGAAAGCATCATCGCCACACCAACAATCCAGAGGAAGAAGGGAAATATTGTATCGGTATAGGTCCAGCCATCCCATTTGGCATGACCCCATGGGGCATAGATATGCCCCCAATCTCCTGGATTATTGACAAGCATCATACCGGCAACGGTCGCCCCGCGAAAGACATCGAGCGATGCAAGTCTGCCGCCGGATTTTTCTCCAGATTGATTCGCCATGAGTACTCCACTCATTAAAAATTAATGGATGTAACCCTTCATTTTTGATTCTTGATTTTTACTCTTTGAATTATCTTCCTCACCATGCTGTTCCCCGACCGGAAAAAATTACAATCACCCATCCGATAAGGAGTGAGGCTGCAATAAGAATTCGTAGCCTTGTATTGCGCGACATTGATGCTGTCATCGTTGTATTACAATGACGAAAAGATAGAGACATTTCGTGGGAGATGCAAAGGAGTTGTCTCTCCAGACGCTACACTCCCCTGTTTGATAACCAAATTTAGGAAAGCCTCAATGCCATGCAGTGAATTGAGACAGTGGATTTTCCCTGCAACTCCCCCGACACACAGGCCTGAAGACTGATGTTGCTGGATTGGTGTTCTGGTTTTCCTAACAAACCCGGAGTAATTATCTCGTGACCGGGGAGTTCGTATGTAACACATTACTTTGTAATTCCAAGAGTGTTGGCAGTGCCTGCGTCGTGTTCTGCTTCAAACTGTTTCAGCTTCTTGGCAAGTTGTTCACCGCTATATAATTCACTCAAACCAAACTGAAACCGGCCCAACTCTCTCCCCTCTGGACTTATCACCAGAGCTTCATTTATACTGATGTTCATCGAAGCTCCGATTTCCTTAAGCGCATCCTGCTCAGCCGGACTCGACTTTACAAGCAACGTTGGCAAGTAGCGCGCATCGACAATACTCCTCACTTCATCATAGGAAAAAACAGCATTATAACGCTCAATGTCCTCAGTGGACTGAAGAACGACAACCAGAATATTTCTCTGTAACTGCCTGGCCTTCTGTCGGGCCTCTTCAAGGGAGACCCATTGGAGGATATAGACGCCGGCTGAGTCGCTTATCCATCTCACAAATGTATCCTTCTCCATTGACCCGATTTTTCTCTTTCTCTCCTTGCCGGCTGGATCAAGAACAATATAGGTTGGATATGCGTTCACATGGAAACGCTTCATCAATGAATCACCGATCGCCGGTTCATCACCATCAACTTTTGCCAGCACGTAGCGCTTTGTCAGGAGCCATCTGACAGAGTCATCCGAAAACACCGTTCGTTCCATCACCTTGCAGGGTCCACACCACTCGGCATAGACATCGATCAAAATTGGTTTCCCCTGTGCTGCTGCTTCCTTCAGTGCAGCCTCATAGGTCACCCAGGGCAACGTGTTCGATGAAGGCCAGTATTCAAGCATGAGCGCGGCGGCGAGACATATACTAAACATGATGACTGCTCGTTTTGCAAATGATTGGCTTCGTTGATGCATACCTTACTCCGATCCTTTATCAATCTCAATTTTTGTAATCGACCAGAAGGCCAAGGCGAGCATGGCACACAAGGCTGCAAATCCCCACAGCAATTCAGTGTACGGCACATGCGTTCGACTCGCCAGCACCCCGAACGCATCATTGAAACCGCCAGGGAAAAGATATTCGCGCAGCAGTTGCAGCCATTTAACCTTCCAATATTGGAACCGGAGATAGGCGTCGATCGTCGCAGAAGCGATCGCCCATGTCATTAACGCGACAACATTGAGTAACGACGGAAGCCAGCAGGAAAAAAACGCCAGGATGGAGATGAGCAGCATCGACTGGCATACAGCCACTCCCAGTACTGCGAGCACACGGAGAAGATCAAATTCAATCGGAACAGTGATATATTTAATCAGCACCGGTGCAAGCGCTATGGCACTTGAACCAATAAGCACACAAATCGTTGAACAGAATACTGCTGCAAGCTTTATGAGAAGATAGTGTTGCCGGGAGATTGGACGAACGAGAAGTGTGCGGAGCCAGCCATCTTTTACATCATTACTGACCAACCCGACACTAAAAACGACAGCCGTTAGTGGTACAAGCAGTGTTGAGTAGATGGTGATGAGATGGTCGGCAACATTGTACACCTTGACTGGTCTCCCGAATGGCATCAGTAGAAGAAAGGCAAGAGCAGCAAATGCAACAGGGATGATGAGCGAGATCCACGTCCACTGCCGCCGTAGTTCGGTGACGAATAATGTTGTTAGTCCCTGGTTCATAATTACTTCCTCTCGACCAGATGTTTGCGGAACGCTTCTTCAAGAAATCCCTGGCGCACATCCTTCAGCGAATGATCGCCGACCAGCGTTCCTTCCATGATAAATAACACACGATCGCACACATGCTCAACTTCGGTGAGATTGTGTGAACTGAAGAAGATTGTGCAACCCGATTGTTTCTTCTGTGCAAGAAAATCCCGCAACTCGAACACCGAGGGGGGATCGAGTGATGCCGTAGGTTCGTCCAGGAACACAAGGTCAGGCGTCCCAACAAACGCCAAAATCAGTTCAATCTTTTGCCGCATTCCCTTCGATAGTGCGGAAAGCTTCCGATGTTCATAATTTTTCATCGAGAAGAACTGCAGCAACTCCTCAATATTCGAAGTGCCATTCCGGTAACCGAGCAGCGCTGTATGGAGATCCAGAAATTGTTTGACCGTGAGCGTGTTTGTCCGGAAGTGCGAATCGGCCTGATAACCGATTTTTCCGCGTGAGCGCAGCGATTCCGGATGATCGCCAAAAATTGAAATTGCACCTCCTGCATCGGCATCGAGCAAACCAAGAAGAATGCGCAGCAGCGTAGACTTGCCCGCACCATTCGGCCCGATCAATCCGACAATCTCCCCGGCTGAGACAGCAAAGTCCACTCCGCGAAGTGCAATGACCTTGTTTTTTGTTGAACGTGGATTATAGGTTTTTGAAATGTTGCGACTGATTATGGCATGCATCGGTGCTCCGGTATTGGATGATCGTAGCTAAAAATATGCACCAGCAGAGAAACATGCAAGGCAGCGTCAATATGGTTGGCATCATCGCCGGATGAGCGCGGGTAGAGCTTACAGATCCATTGAACACTCAAGATAGTCGCTGCAGATTTTCCGCATCGCCTTGCGTGAAGCGTTAAATGCCCAGATGATTGAACCACCCTTTGTACCTGCGCTGAGATCCCCTGTCAGGAAGAGGCCCGGCACATTGGTTTCATGGTCTTGGGTCATAACCGGTTCTTCACCATCGAATTCAATGCCAATCGTCTTTAAGAAATTCTTTGGCGTTGTTCCACCTAGGGCATAGACCACATAATCGTAGTGCTGTATTCCATGCTCCGGTTCTGCAAATGTTACCCTGGGCTTTCCACCTTCATCTGTCACTGAACTGATGGTTGACTTATACAGAACCTTCACCTGGTTTCGTTCAACCATCGTGAGGAGGCTTTGCCTGTTGATGTCGTTCATCCGTGAAAATTCAGCGCGGCGGTAGCTGAGCGTTACCGCATCGTTGTTTTGGACAAGAAACTGGCAGTATTCCGAAGCAGAATCGCCGCCGCCAATGACGAGAACATTTGCGTTCACAACTTCAATCGTCGTCAAATCAAACAGGAGGCGGTCTTTCAGCGTGTGAGGAAGTTTGTACTCTGGCTTGTTCGGTTTACCAAGAATTCCGATCGCGACAGCAATAACCTTTGTTTCATACGTCCCTTTATCAGTAGAGACAACAAAGTGCTGCTCATCCGGCTCCTTGTGAATTTTGTACACAGATTCCTCGTACTGCACATGAATCTGGTTTGCCTGGATCGCCTGATCGAGATAGGAAATGGTATCGGCCTTCGAGAGGTCCGGGATACACAGAACACCGAGACACACGGTGTTGAAGCCTTTGTAATTTGCGGTAACGAGTTTTCCTTCGGGATAATATTTTTTAATGGAAAAGGAATGCTCCGGTGCTTTTTCCAGCACCATTATTTTCCCGACATCCACACCAGCCGTTCGGGCTTCTGCTGCCATGCTGATTCCGGCAGGTCCTGCACCAATGATTAGAAGATCATACATAAGGAATATCCTGGTCGCGTATCGTCAATAGTGAATAATAAATCGTAAGTAGTAAAGAGTGAAGAGTTATGCAGTGAAGCCGCTCTTGCTTATCATTTCCTCACTTATGCCAGTGCAGCGGAGGCTCTGCGTGCTGTCTCCGCCAGCACTGCAGCACCGACGAAGAGCGTTTCCTCTGCTGCATAGAATTTTGGCGAGTGCACCGGAATAAAGAACTCGCCCGCAGCGCGTGCACCAAACCGCAAGAAACATCCCGGTATCGACTCAAGGAAATAGGAGAAATCCTCCGAAGCCAGGTTTGGCGATTCCAGGCGCGTCACACCCTCATCTCCCAACAATGCCGTTACTGCTTCACGCGCCCACTCCGCTTGTTTGGCATTGTTAATCACCGGCGGCGTACCTTCTTCCATTCGTATATAAGCCTCAAGGTTGTACGATTTTGCCAGGGGAATGGCAATCCGCTGGAGCTCTTCAATAATTTGCTGCCGTGTGCGTTCATCGGTGGCACGGAGTGTTCCACTGAGTGTTGCGCGGTTTGGGATGATATTGGGTGCCGTCCCTGCATGAAGAGTGCCGATCGTTACCACAGCCGGTGATGCCGGATCGACCCGGCGCGAGGCGATAGTCTGAAGCGCACTGATTAAGGCAGCGGCGCCGACAATCGGATCCGCTGATTCATGAGGCCGAGCTCCATGGGCTCCTTGTCCCCGAAGCTCAATATGGAATTCATCCGACGATGCAGCAATGGGACCTTCCTGCACGACCACCTGGCCAATTTCATATCGCCTATCTACATGTCCGCCAAAAATCGAAGCAACATTGTTCAGCAACCCGGATTCCATAATCCGCCGGGCTCCCTGGGCAACCTCCTCGGCTGGTTGAAAAACGATCAGGACATTCCCCTGCGGCCGTTGCTTTGTCAGTAAGCATGCTGCTCCGATGGTCCACGCGGAGTGAATATCGTGGCCACAAGCATGCATCACACCGGGAATTACTGAGGTGTATTCAAGAGGTGTATCCTCTTCAATTGGCAGGGCGTCGATATCTCCACGGATGGCAACCGATGGTGCCTTGGAATCAATCCCTTTGATGCAAGCGACCACTCCTGTTCCGGCAACACGTTCAATCCATGCTGGTTTAAGCCTTTGGAGTTCATCAATCAGGCGTGCAGCAGTATTCTCCTCGCGGAACGCAAGCTCCGGGTGCTTATGGATCTCCCGACGTAACGCAACAAGCCGCTGTTGTTCTTCATCGGTAAAGAGTGTGCGAACTGCAGTGTGCTGTAATCGATCATCCATATTCAGGTCCGATCCGTGAGAAATGCCGGTCAGGCAGCAGATATTGTTTCTTTAGCGATTGTATTATCTTCGATGGTATCCCTATCGATAGAGACCCCTATACCTGGTTTGTCCCGTGGAACAGTGATGAATCCCTCGCTGTCCATTGTCCATGGGGGTTGAACGATGTCTCGTTCCCAGTAACGGGCACTGGGGGAGATGTCGCCAGGAAAAAGAAAATTCGACAGCGAGGCGAGAGCAACATTGTATGCCCTGCCGATTCCGCTTTCCAGCATGCCGCCACACCAAACCGGAATGTTGTGCTGCTTACAAAGATTATGAATCCGTAATGCCGATGTGAGTCCACCCACTCTGCCCGGTTTGATATTGATGATGGTTCCACTGTGGAGCGTGATCATATCCTGTGCCCGATCGACATTTGTAATTGATTCATCAAGGCAAAGCGGAGTTTTAAGAACTCTTTGTAACTGCGCATGGCGAACGAGGTCGTCCCATGCAAGCGGCTGTTCAATCATCATCAGACCGAAGGCATCAAGCTGCTTGAGGATTGCGGTGTCGTCGAGCGTATAGACATTGTTGGCGTCAACCATCAGAGGGACAGCATCACCAATTGATTCACGCACGGCGCGGACATATGCGATATCTTTTCCGGGCTTAATTTTTAGTTTAATTTTCCGATAGCCTTCGCGAACATACCCCTGAACTTTTTCCGTAAGCTGTTCAGGGCCAGCCTGAATTCCGACAGAGATGCCGACGGGTACTTTGGGCCTCGCCCCTCCCAACATTGCTGCCAGCGATAGTCTCTCAAGTTCTGCTGCCAATCCCCACATTCCCATCTCGACGGCGGCTTTCGCCATCGGGTGCCCGCGAAAGCCGGTTTCAAGAAGATCGTAGATCTCCACCGGTCTGGAAAACGCCCTCCCCAGGAGACGGGGGGCGATCCATTCTCTGATTGCGAGTTTTGAGGTCTCGACTGTATCAGGAAAATAATTTGGTTCGACATCGGCTACACACTCACTCCATGCCGCTGCGCCATCGACACTTTCCAATTCCAGAAGAAGTATTCTTCGTGTATCAACGATCCCAGAGGAAATTTCAAACGGCTCTTTCAGGCGCATTGCAATTTCCCGCATGGTAATCCGTTTCAACCGGAGGTTCATTGTTGAGCCTCGTCGGCAATAAGTAAATAGTAGCGGCGATTTGTTTCAAGGTCACGTATAAAACTCTGGACATGATAACCGTTTGTTAGATAATGCAGAAATGCGTGCCGCGTGGTTTGCCGCCATTGCTGTACCAACGCACTCGATTCTCTTTTGGCTGCCTGAATGTCTAGTGGAATTTCAATATAGATGCGCGGCACCATCGGTAATTCCATCTCCATGGGTACAGGCCGTCCGCCTTTCTCGAGAAGCGAATTTACGGGAGTGATACCCGCATCAGGCTGTAATTCAGAAGGCGGATCTGCTATTGCCTTGATGACACGTTCCGAAGTTATTTTCCAAACCGCAATGAATCTATCCATGCCGAGGCCGCGATTCAATTCAGCGTTTGTATCGTCAGGGTACATATCCGCCACATACTCTGAAATTTCCGCACCCAGCTTGTTGAGGTTCATATGCGCATTCCGTGCAACAAGCGGATCAAAGGTCCAGTACACCTCCTCTATACCGAGCGGCAAGAGCAAATCGCGCTGATACAGCTTCAACTCTTTACCGAGCCCAGACCCCCGGATTTCGTTCCGCACAGCCAGCATATCAGACCAGTGTACGGGTCGACCATCAATGAGGCCCGTCATGCCGAAGACAAACCCCAGCATCGATCCTTCCCGATCGAACGCCCCTGCAGTAATGCCGCCGATCTTCTGATTCACCATGAGGATAGAGGCAGGAACCCGCTCATTAAATCCGGTCCCCCAGGTTTCATCCTGCAGTTCAACACACTGTTGATAATCGTTCTGTGAATACAGGCGGCGGAGTACAACATCACCCCGTATCCCAACAATTGAAATACACTTGACGATCTGTTTTTTCTTTTCTTTCATTCCAGGTAAGGGGAACTCAATGGATTACTTCAACTCTTCAAATGTCTTTATCCCGATGCTGTACCTTTTCCAGTCTCGATAATCAAAGTGCCACCACTCCGACTCATACATTGTAAATCCTTCCTGTGCCATTGCCTGTTTCAGGAGGTCACGATACCAGTGTTGCAGCGATGTCCCTCCTTTGTAGTTCGGATAGGCCCGATGAGAAAATTCATCATAACCGCTCACCATCTGGACCGGAGTACCTGTTACCAGTTGATAGAATGAAACATCGACTGCACATCCCCGATTGTGCCGGGATCCCTTTGCAGGATCAGCAACAAACTCTTTCTTATCTGCCGGTGTGGCTTCCCAAAACATTTTTGTAACAACCCATGGCCGATACCCATCAAAGACCAACACTCCGAGCCCATAGGGTTTGAGAGCATGATGGACCCTCACCAGCGCCTCTGCCGCCGGGCGTTGGAGAAATGCCTTTGCCTGTGAATAAAATGGCGTTCCCATAAAGTTATTCGACGTTGCATATCGGATATCAAGCATGATAGTGGAATCGAGAGCGGAAACCTCAACAAGATCGGACTGCAGAAAGTCGCCTTGTTCGACCGGCGGTAAAGCTTCCGCTGCTTGCTTCTTCAGCTCGGCAATTGACTTCAGCGGCGTGATATGATCGCTTTCGACCGGCAATGCAAGTGAGAAAATCTGTGTATACGATCTTCCCTGATATGTTACTGTTCCCAGTGTTGTTCGTCCGGAGCGGGAGAAGAATACCGTGTCGACAGAATGCTTCCACTGATTGGCCGATACGATGTACGTGCTGCCGACCTCTTCTACCTGTTTCCTCGTTCCTTCTTTCCATGCAAACCAGAGCCGTTCTCCTTGTTCGAGAAGGATTAACGTGTCGCTCGCCGACCGGTATTCTCCAATGAGTGGCATCCATCGCAATGGAACATCGTTCGGTTTCGAAGGAAGTGTAAGCTGGGCTGTACACATCGCACCGGTGATGAGGAGGGCGATTGTGAGGAGAGAACCCTGTAGAAATCGTTTCTTCATGATGGAGATCATTGTTTCCGCTCATCATTAAAATTCAAGAACATCGCGCATGCGCTGGATGAGCATCTGAATTTCCCGATCCCAATACTCCCAGGTGTGCCCGCCCTGCGTCTCATGATATTCATAGGCAACACCATAGGTTCGTAACAGGTCTGTCAATGCACGATGTGCAGGCAGAAAATTTTTAAAGATATCGTATGCTCCTATTGCGAGATAGAGATACGGGATGGAATCCTTTGAAACCTTTTTATAAAGATAGAACACATCATGGGCGTTTCGAAACCCGCTTGGCCTTTCGCCGAAGGCTTTTTTCAAACTTGGAAGAAGATTTCGCTCGGCCTGTCTTGAGGTGTCGCTAATAACACGGGGAATCGTTAACGCTCCGCTCAATGAACCCGAAAACCGGTACAGCGAGGGATGCCGGAGAGCAAGCATCAATGCACCGTACCCACCCATCGAAAGACCAGCTATTCCCTGCCGCGAAGAATCGACAGCGTATTTTTTCTGGATATACCAGGGAATATCGCGAGTTACATAGTCCTCAAACTTGTCCTGATAGTCGGTTACAGAATTCACATACCATGAATTCTCCCCATCGGGCATCACAATGATGAGAGGAATATTGTTAATATAGCTTGTGAGCCTGGTTCGCTTTGTCCAGTCCGTATAATCTCCTCCATAGCCATGGAGCAGATAAAGAACAGGATAACGGCGGGAGGGGTTGTACGCGGCTGGAAGAATTACCGTGATTTTTTTCGTGCGCCCCAGGCTGGGCATATAGAAACTATCCACCCTCACCGTTGATTGCGCCCGGCTCTCAACCACAATCATCAACAAAAACAACGTTAGGAGTAATTCACGTACACTGCTCTTCCCAATCATAGGCAATCCGGATTTATATATTCAGTAGACTGAACACAATGGTTCATTGATCCAATGGTCCATTGGTTCATTTTTCTCACAGCATACCAATTCGTTTCCTTAAAAACCACTCACCGGCAAAGAGAAGCACCATAAGACCCAGCATCCAACTCCTGTTCCAGAGTTCGTACTCCTGCGTGTGGATTGTCTCCCGCTGCTTGAATTCTTTTACTGCGGAAATGTCTTTTGGCAAATTCTGAATATCACCGGCATCGTAGTACGTTCCTCCTGTCTGCAGCGCCAGTTGCTGTAGAAGAAGTTTGTTCATCCTGATATCGAGATATTCAGCATTCACTCCGCCTACAGAGAACGAACCTTTTTCATCGGCAAGAAGCTGTCCACCGGTCATGACTGTGGCTTTGAAATGATAATCTCCTTCTGACAATGACTCCATGCTTCCCTCATATCGACCTCCATCCAGCGAAGTCAGTGTCATCCGATGCAACTGATTGTCTTTGGTGATTTCAAGAGCAACATCGGCATCGGTGATCGGTTGATAGTTGGCATCGTAAACCTGTGCAAAAAAATCAATCTTTTCGAGGGTGCTGAAAAACTCCTTAGCCGGCTGCACGCGTACTTTCCGGTCATCTTCTCGTGTCGTCAACCATCGCACACAATTGCTGAACCACTGATCGAACAAGCCATCAAAGCCTGATGCCGGATCAGCAAAGCTTTTCCACCTCCACACACCATACCCCAACAGGGCGAGCGATTTCGTGCGATTGACATTTCTACTGACAAATAACGGTTCCTTCAAAACCACCGATTGAATTTTGGAGTACCCGAGTACTTCCGATTCGGCTTTCGCTTTGAACATCCCTTCACCTCTGAACATCGGCGGAAGTTTTGTCCAGGCCTCCGGCGCAGGTGAAAATTTCAGTACCGGGCTTGTCTTGAAATTATCGGCTATGGTGAAAAAGACTTCTCCTTCACTGCCAAGCGCAGCCGGAAGGATTACCGGTAAGGCAGGTTCGAGTATTTTTGCCTTAGGAACATCTATCAAACGCCCCGGCATCCAGAACAGCGGTGTTCCGGTTCTCGCTGCTTCGGCAATATTCATCACGACAGCCGGAGGCGTTGCTGCGGATGGGAAGCCGATGAGTATCAGGCATTCTGTCTCCTTCAAGGATTGCGCCGAGAATGTTCCCTCATAGAATTGACCATTCCCCCGCTCAATGAATGTTGAAAGAGCGATGTTCTTATCGGCAGCAAGTGCCCGCCTGATGAAAGCACCATCGGCGCCGGGCGCACCGGCAATGAGTGTCACACTCATTTTACTCTTCAATACTTTGACAAAGAATGCCTGTGCATTGTTCTGGTGACTGACCTCACCTTGAAGCTTTGAAATCTCAAGCGAGAATTTTTGAAGCCCTTCTTTCTCCGGAGTCATGGAGAAGGTTACCGCATAATTTCGTACCCCGGATTGCAGTGTGGCGGTCTGCCGGTCCAATTGTTTGTATGCATCGCGTAGTATGACTTCCACCCGTTCGCCGTCAAAGCCGGAACTCTTGATGGTCGCTTTGACAGCAACCTTGTTCCCGACGAAGGTGATGGAATTTGTACTAATTGTCTGGATGGAGATGTCGCGTTGCTCGGTCGAATCACCGATGCCTATGGTGAAGATCGGCAGGCCGAGATTTTCTGCTTGCGATCGTGGACTTGTGCCAACAGTCGCTACGCCGTCGCTCAGCAGCAGAAGCGCACGAATGTTCGACTTTGTCGCTGCTTCCCCTGCAGCTTTCAGCACACCGCCAAGATCGGTCTGATCACCGGACCATGTCATGGAGTCCGGTGCAAACTTCTCCACGATTCTGGACTTCTCGTGGAACAGCATCGTGCGGAGCTTCCCGATACCAGAGAGCTGCTGAAAAGTATTCGATTTAAGAATCGCTGTAAGCGTCAATCGCCGATCGCCTCCTTTATCCTTGATTGCCAGGCTCTTGCTGTCATCGATAAGGAGTAAGACTTCAGGAGGGTCATCGGATCTGGAGATGAGCGTGAGGAGGGGATCGCCAAGCAACAGAAAAAGAAACCATAACGCCAATGCCCTGAGGGTAAACAGCACAGCGCGGGAAAAGCGGGAAATTGGAGGAATGGTGAAACGGTATGAAAACCATGACAGACCGAAGGCAACACCAAGGGCAAGGAACAGAAGGACTGCATGATATGATGTCGAAAGGTGAAGCTCCTGCATCGGCAGCTATCTCTCCCTCATTGCCATGATCACTTGATGTACACTAACTTCTGCGAAACGATGGAGCGCGGAGCAATCAATTGAGCAATGTACACTCCGCTTGCCACGCGATTTCCGGATTCATCCATTCCATCGTACCAAGTGAACTCAGTGAAATCCTTCTGAACCACACCTTTAAACAGCGTTTTTACCCGTTGACCCAAGGCATTATAAATTATAATCTCAATCGGACCTTCTTCGGGCGCACCAACAATGAGTGTTGTGCTCGAATTGAATGGGTTGGGAAAGCTATTGTAAAGTTCAAAGTGCTCGGGGATTTTCAGTGTGTAAAGATTCCCAACTGCTCCCTTTGCATCGACCATTCCCCATCCAAAAAAATTATTCGGATACGATGCTGACTTCGATGTGCCATCATTGAAGCGGACTGCCGTATTCATCATCTGCGCTCTGACCTGCATGGGTGTCCAGTTTCTGTGCGCACTTAGTATCAATGCCGCTACGCCAGCGGCAAGCGGTGTTGCCCCCGAGGTTCCACTAAACGCAGTTGTGTATCCTGTTGGCCCGCTTGCAGCGGTCAAAGCGATGCCCGGAGCCACAATTTCAGGTTTGATACGACTATCGTATGTTGGTCCGGTTGAACTGAAACTTGCCAAAAAGCCACTTGTGGATACCGCACCGACGGAGACGATACTATCGGCATCGGCAGGAGCGATCATCGTACCGGTTGCACCGGTTTTTAGATCACGATAGTTCCCTTCATTTCCCATGGCTGTTACCAGAAGTATTCCTTTTCGAGCCAGAATACGAGCAGCCTTTGTCGTTACCGCTGTTTTGCCGTCCAGATTGGCATACGAATACCAATCGATATAGCCGAGAGAAGTCGAAATGATATCTGCACCCTGACGTTCCAGCCATTCAAGCCCTTCGACATAGAGATCTTCTTCCATCTTCACTTCGATGCTGTCGATTTCTGTCTTGGCAAGAAGGAAGGAAGCACCATACGCAACGCCGATTAATTTGCCATTATCGTATCCACCGATGAGCGAGAGCGTTGAAGCACCATGCCCGCCCTGGGTCGATCTCTCTCCTGGTGCAACAGAGGTATTGTTGTCGCGTTGAATAAAATCGTACTCGGCAATCACTCTGATGCTATCCATTGCCGGATGGGTCTTGTGAAAATTATAGCCATCATCACACATGCCAATGATGACCCCCTCTCCATTGATTCCTTTACTATGAAGATCGATGACGTTCATGGCGTTCAACTGACTGAAAGACGATCCGTAATCAATCGCTCCGACCCTGGATTGCTTGCCGAGCGAGCGATCAATTGGAGCTGTTTCTGATTCGATTGATCTTCGGGAATAAACAGGAACAGGGTTGACCGATTCAACACAAGAAAGCGACTGAATCGATCGATGCTGTTCCGGTGTCGCGAGTACAGAGACGGCATTCAACCACCGCGAAGTTGCCACGATCGTTGCACCGGTCGAACGGATTTGATCGAGGTAAGCTTCATTCACCGGACGATCATATTCATCAATCAGCTTATCGGCAGGTAAAACTTTCCCGCGTCTCCACAATGCCCGTTCTGAAATTCCGAGGCGTGCGGCATCAGCCAGTGTACTGGAAACCGTTGTACGTCCATGATCGCGGAAGGTAATCCATGTGCGTTGTTGCGCGGCAAGGGAAAGAAGAGCGAGAAATTCCAGTACAAAAGAGAGTAAGACAAGCTTGAGAACTCGCTTCATAATCGGAAACCTTTTGTTATGAATGGAGATCGGCAAGGAGTTTCTCAATGATTTGAATTGTCGAGACTCCTTCTGCCTCTGCATTAAAGCTTGTCACGATGCGATGGCGGAGTACCGGTGCGGCAAGCGCCTGCACATCGCTGATATCCGGCGTATGGCGGCCGGTGAGTAACGCGCGGGTTTTGGCTCCAAGTATTAAATACTGCGATGCGCGCGGGCCTGCTCCCCAGCGAATCCAATTATTGACATAGGCGGGAGCACCTGCACTCTTCGGACGTGTTTTGGCGACAAGTTGTACGGCAAACTGGATGACATTTTCCGCGACCGGCACGCGCCGCACAAGATCCTGAAACGCAATAATGTCGTTTGCACCAAGGATATGCTGAACGTTCGGAACATACGGGCTTGTCGTTGACTGGACAATAGCAACTTCTTCCTTCGCCGTTGGATAATCGAGCCACAGATTGAACATAAACCTATCGAGCTGGGCTTCCGGAAGCGGATAGGTTCCCTCCTGTTCGATCGGGTTCTGTGTTGCCAGCACAAAGAATGGTTCCTGGAGTATATACGTTTGCCCGGCGGCAGTAACGTGATGTTCCTGCATTGCTTCCAGGAGGGCAGATTGGGTTTTCGGCGGAGTCCGGTTAATTTCATCGGCGAGAATAATGTTGGCAAACACCGGTCCTTGGACAAACTTAAATGCCTTTTGCCCCGTCGAGACATTTTCTTCGATCACTTCAGTACCGGTGATGTCGCTCGGCATGAGATCTGGAGTAAATTGAATCCGCCTGAATTTGAGGTCGAGGGCTTCAGCAAGGGTTTTTATCAGGAGGGTCTTGGCAAGTCCCGGCACACCGATAAGGAGGCAGTGCCCCCGGGAAAGCAACGAAATAAAGAGGTGCTCAATGATGCTCTCCTGTCCGATGATGGCCTTTCCAATTTCCGCGCGCAGATCTTTGTACGATTGAGAGAGTTTTGCAGCCGCTTCGATATCCGACATAGTGTTTTGTTTTTTCTCAGGTTATGAATTCTTTTATCAATCTCAATGAACTCGGTGTCTCTGTGGCAGATTTTTCAACCGGCTCTCTATAGGCGAATTTCCCAATAAATGTTCTTTTTCATCGCTTCAACCAATTCGGCAAACTTCCGGTTCCGCAGCATCACCATCGTATAGCGCTCGATCAACTTGTAATCCTTTTCAAGTGAAGCCTTATGTTCGGGAATCTGTTTGCGCAACTGGACAATTTGAAATCCATAATTCGTTTTAAAGGTAATGCGATGCGGTTCGCTGATCTGACCGTCCTGTAATCCCTTGACCACTGTTGCAAAGTCGGCATCAAGCTGATCCAGTGTGACAAGACCGAGGTCGCCGCCCGCGATTTTTGTATCCTCATCCTGTGAGTACTGCCGCGCGAGTACTGGAAATGATTCGCCATTCTGAATCCGCACTTTCAATTGCCGTAGCTGATTCACCGCTGCTGAATCGCTGGCCGCACCGCGTTCCACACGGAGGAGAATATGGCGGGCATGAACAGATTCCCCACGCCGCTCCATTAGTTGAATAACATGAAATCCAAAATCCGTTTTAATGACAGGAGAAATTTCTTTTTCCTGCAGGCCGAAGACGCTTTCTTCAAATTCTCTGACAAACACGCCGCGTTTCGCCCAGCCCAGATCGCCTCCATATGCGCCGCTTCCATCGAGAGAATACCGCTTTGCAAAATCCGCAAAGTCGCCGCCTGCCACAATACTATCTCGAATCGCAGTTAACTTTTTTTCTGCCTGTGCTTCCAGAGACGAATCAGGTTTCGGAAGAATGAAGATATGGCTCAGCTCATATTGCTCCGGCACCTTTGGAATACTATCCTTATATGATTCATAGAACTCCTCGATCTGGCGTTTCCCGACCTGGAGCGTTGCTTCTTTCATTTGCCTGAACCGCATGATGATCAGTTGTTTCCGCAATTCGGGCCGGGCATCACGCTTAATCCTGCTCACCGGCTTGCCGAAGTACTGTTCCAGGCGCTCCTCCGATCCGGCCTGACGCAGAAACTCCTGTATACGCTCATCGACCGCCCGCGTCACCTCTTCTTCGGTCACCATCACACTATCGAGGATCGCCTGCGCTAAAATCAATTTCTCACTCATGATGGCATCGAGCATCTGCTGCTTCAATCCCGGTTGGGAGGCTTCGACACGGTTCTGGTAGGCGTAGATATTCACCCGCTCATTGAGTTCGGATTCCGTAATGATTTCTTTATCAACGATGGCGACAATACGGTCGAGCACCTGCTGCGCGAAGAGCAGTTGTGAGCAGCCTATCATGAGGCCAACGAACACAAGCACTGCAACTGTGGATCGTTTGATAATGGACATAGAAAACTCCTATTGTGGTACCTTCCCCTGCGATGAATCCTGTTCGGGCGGTCGAAGAAGAATCTGGATTGAATGCTGCGACCGCAGGTTCTCCATCATTGCATTGAGTAACCGCTGCCGGCGCTGCATTGCGAGGCGGTTGCGGATTTCCGGAGCCGCATAATTCTCATCGGCCGGCTGCCCCTGGCGTACTATCTTCCAGACCATGAGAATAAAGTAGCCGTCATTGGTCTTTACCGGAAAGGATGGTTCTCCCACTCTCATGTTAGTCGCCATCCGCCATAATTCAACAGGGAGCAGGGTATATTGGTTGAAATACACCGAATCGACATGCCCCGCGATGAACCTGGCCTGACCGGACGTTTTAATAAAGGACTCCATTGCCTGATGCCAAGTGCTTCCGGTCAGGATTGTGTTCCTGAACGAATTCGACGCATCGCGGTCCGTGAAGAGCACATAACTGACCAGAACAATATCCTGTGTCAGGGTAAATTCATTCCGATGAGCAGTAAAATAGTCCGACACTTCCTGGGGTGTCGTCGTCGAAGTTTTTTCGTTGTAGATTTCCTCTTCCAGCAATGCACTTATAATAAGCTGTCGGCGGGATTCCTCGACGCGTTTGGCAATCTGTTCACTTTTATCGATCCCGCGCCGGAGTGCCTCTCGATAGAGAATCTCATTATTCATCCAGCGCTGAACGTACTCCTGCATTTGTGCCCGGGTAATTCCCCGGGTCGAATCTAATTCTGCCTTGACATCGGCAAGAGTCAAGGTCTGTCCATCAATACGAGCAACCGCCGCCTGCTCGTCCTTCTGGCTTCCACAACCGCAAAGCAGAACCAGCAGTATAAGACTAATCCGTGTCTTACCGTGCTTCGCCACCAGCGACCCTCTTGAATGCTTGAGCAAGTTTTTCCCGGTCAATCGTTACAGGATATTTATTTTTTAAGGATTTTACCCATTCCTCCGACCGTACTTTTGTCACCTCTTCAACACAGCGGCCTGCGAGTTCGGAGACTGCCTCATCAAATGTCTTTACTCTCGATGAATCTTTGCCCAGAACTTTTACAATGGACCAGCCATAGCTGCTCTGGAACGGAGCACTGATACTATCGACCGCCAGCGGTGCGGCAACTCGGGAAAGTTCATTAACGTCGGCGGTATGCAAACCCCAGAGACCTTTTTTCTCCTTATATCCGGGACGGACGGTATACTGGGCTGCTAGCTCCTGGAAATCGGCACCATGGATTGTCCGGTCATAGAGCACTTTGCACAAACTGTCGCTCGAGACTGCAATCTCGGCGAAACTCGTGCGATCGGGCCATCGAAATTGCTCTTTATTCTTCTCATAGAACGCATGCAAGGTGGAATCGTTTACGCTGGTTTTTAACCACACTGCCTCCTGCTCGATGCGATACATAAGAATTCCCTCTTCGTATTCGCTCATCAGATTTTCAAATCCAGCCACATAGGCCGTCGATTGCAGTGTCTGCTCCTCTAATGTCTTTACTTCCATAATACGGGAAAGGATTGTGCGAACATTATCCGGAATCAATTTCGTTTGTTTGAACTCATCGGTCGAGCTGATAAATGATATAAAATCATTAACGGTAAAAATTTTCTGAGCATACGAGAAGATTGTCTTTTTCCGCAGTTCGGGCGTCAATGCGTCTGCCCAAAGCGAATCTGACGCCGTTGCCGCTGAATCGAACGAGGTCGAGACTGTCTGCGCTACCGACGAATCTACGGAGAGTCGGAACTTTTTCTTCATCTGCGCCACGTACTGCTGGAAATCTGTATTAAAGGAGCGCGATTGGTACTGCGTACGGATATCCTTTTCCGACTCCTGGAACGAAGCGACGTCCTTTACTTCTGTGAGTTTGAAGATGTGATAACCGTAAGGCTGCCGTATCGGTTCTGTCATTGCCCCAACCTTCATGGAGTAGAACAGATCGGAGAACTGCGGAGGAATCTGAGTGAGTTCATACGATCCGATATCGCCGCCGCGGGTGCTGCTGCCATCATCCTGGCTGTAGAGCATTGCTGCAGAATCGAAAGGCATTCCATGGGTAAGCTTACCATAGATTGTGATTATTGAATCCTTCACGGTAAGACTGTCGAGCAGGTTCTCCGAAAATCTCCGGAGGATGTGGCTTATCCGAACCATCCCTCGAGCGGGCCGCCGATTGGTAATTTTAATAATGTGGTAGCCAAACTGAGTGCGGACCGGAACACGGGTGATTTCGCCCGCATTCATTGCATAGCATGCATCTTCAAATTCAGGTACTAATTTCCCGATGGAAAAAAAGCCCAGATCACCCTTGTTCGATGTTACACTTTCATCCTCGGAATACCGGACTGCCAGTGAATCGAACGGTTCCGTTGCTATCTGCGCGATTATCTTCATAGCTTTTTCGTATGGTTCGACAGTATCTTTAGCGGCAGCATCGGTCGGAACACGCAGCAGAATGTGGCTCGCTCTGATTTCCTCCTTCTTACGGTCGTAGATGGCCTTTATTTTAGGCTGTACCATGTCCTTTTCTATAATATATGAACTTGCCACCGAGGCGCGATAGGCTTTTATTTCCGATTGAAGCAGGGAGTCCTTGTCCAACCCCTGCGCACGGGCCTCTTTAACCTTTAACCGAAATTTAAGAAGTAAATCGAGATATTTTTCACGGTCCTCAAGAGAGGATTTTGAGGCCTGCTCCCAACCGCCATTTGATTTTGCATAAGAATCCTCGAACTCATTGAGGGATATATATTCGTTGCCTAAGGTTGCAACCGTCGGAACGCTGCCGGAACACCCGGCGAAAATGATCGAAATAAATATCAATGTGATACACCACTTATTCATCCGATGCTCCTGAGTATGTTTATTGAATTACTGATTATGAAAAATTAACCAAAAATGACCCGTCAAACAAGGAATAATTCCCTCAAGCAGGCCCTATTATAAGAATGAGAGAGTAAAGCCGAATGGTTTCAATCTTGAAGAAACCATCCGGCTTCATCAGTTAACAATCCCTGTCTCTGAAAACACAACAACCCAACCAAGATAAAAATTACCGAACGAAAATTGTACCGTCGTTTCGTATGATCCCAAGATTGTTAAACTTACTTCCATCCATAACTTCCAGCATCCCTTTGTTCGTCACAGTTAACATTGCATTAGATTGAATGACTAACCAGGCAATCCTCACCGTATCTGACAAGATTAGTGCATGATGTTAAACAATGGTTACTTCATGAGAAACGCTGTCGGGTGGTGTGAGCGCCGCTTTCCATGTTGTACCATCGAACTGCTGCCACGTTGTTGCTTTACTCCAATCTCCTGAGACAGATGAACGGTACTCTCCAATGTTCTGACTCAAAGCCGGCAGTGGAATAATGCAAAGGATGAACAACAGAGAGGAAGAACGCACGATGTGTGTCATACTATCTCCTTTCATGATGATGTGTGAGGCGAGATGACAGTGCGTGAATTCGAGAATCAGTTAAATGTAATTTCTGTGTCGATCTTCTTACGCTCCTGTTTTAACAAGTTCTTTCTTCCTCTTCAGAACCTGGTTCGCGCGCCAGCTTTGCACTTCGAACCACTGCGGTGAAGTTGACGACCGAACGAAAAATTTATCCTGACCCTTCAGTTGGAAAAAGGTGAGATGAGTGCTGCCAACGGTGATTTGCGCAGCAGCTTTTGGCGGTGCTGTAAAAGCTGTATCGATGAAATCATCGGTCTGAAATTCACTGAGCGAGGAGAGGACTCCCTCTACAACTGAGGATTGTGTCGAATCTTTCCCTATCATCCATGTACTGTCTTTCCACGTCAGGGCAAAGATGGTATCGCCATATTGGTATTTAACCTCCTGAATTTTTTCCCGTGGCACCTTGCAGATAAGCCGATCACGCCATTCTTTCAGCGGTTTTGTGAAGATATAACTCAGCGACGATCCGACAAGAATAACATCATTGGAGTTTGACTTCCGCACATACGTTTCAGAATACGAGTTACCCGGCTTGCCGATAATAAACGATGCTGTCTCAACACCTTGTTGATAAATTTTTACAAGACTTCCTGTGGAATCAACCTGGAATACAGATTGCTTTTCGGGCTTGCTCGAGACGATACTCTTGATTTCCATCCTTTTTGTTTCCTGGATTACACTTGCCACATTGTTTTGATCGGCACGATAGGAAATCGGTTTTTGGAGATACCATTCGACTCCCTTTTTCTCAAGTACTACCGTGCTTGTCGGTGATGTAATTTCAATCTTGTCGACCGCCAGCGAATCGATGGCAACCAGATTACCGGCGCTATCCGTCGCAGCACTCTGTTCACCCGGCTGTTGAGTAACCAGATAGGCAACTAAAAGAAGAACGATAAAGAGACCGCCAAGAATATATGTTTTTCGAGTCATCATGATTTTCCATCTCCATCAACAAGAATAGCTTCAATGATTCAAAGGTTCGAAGGTCAAAGGGTCAAAGGTTTAAGGTTTAAGGTTTAAGGTTTAAGGTTTAAGGTTTAAGGTTTAAGGTTTAAGGTTTAAGGTTCCTTTTCCCCGCCTCCCATTTCTCCCCTTCCCCCTCTCTCCCAATCTCACCTCTCCACACCCTCTTACTCTCTCATCCTCTTACACTCATTTCCGTCACCCTGCATTTTCAAGCATTTTCTTCAACGTCACTCGCCGGCGCCATCGGAAAATTCCATAGGCAACGATGAGCATGGGGGGGCCGATAAGGTTACCATACTTCAGCATTTTTTTCGTCCCGTCGGAAAGCTGCTCCAACGGGGGCGTTGTCACATTCTTCGAACGGATGGTGATTAACCCTGCATCGTCGGCGAGGTAATCGACGATATTGATAAAGAAGGTGAGGTTTGCCTGGCTCCCGAGATATTCATCCTTCATGAAATCGCCGTCGCCAACGACAATGACCCGTGTCTGCGGACTTGTTGTGACTGCAGGGGCAGGCTGTTTGCCTTCAAAGAAGCTCTTGAATGATCCCTCCACTGTAGCCGCCATCGGGATGCCGTTTTCCGCCAGGTCAGCCGGAGTATACTTTTGAAATGGATCGATCATAAAAAATCCAGTTTGCCGGCCGCTCTGTTTCGACGAGCGAATCATGACCTGTGCCTTGAGGCCTTTTGCCGATGCCGCTGCGGTATCGACCGAGCTGACAAAGTAGAACATGACGTTCTGTAAATCTTTTACAATCATGTTATCCTTGTTGAAGTTTGATGCGATCGGGATGTAAGGGAAGGGCACCTGGCTCTGAAACCGGATGAATCCCTGTTGCTGCATTACCGAGATGCTTGCACACTGGGCGTCGCGGATCAAATCGGGATTGATGCGTACTCCATAGTGCTGCAGCATCTCATCGAGCCCAAGCTCAACGGGGTATCCCATAGGAGGTCGGCCCTGCTGGTTTTGAAGGCTGGCATTAACACGGTTCAGCAGGAATGCCACTTTTCCGCCCTTCATAAGGTATTGATCGATCAGAAATTTGGCGCTGTCTGAAAATTGTGCCTGGGGAGAGATCACGAGCAGTGCAGCGATGTCCGCAAGAACGGGTTGATCCTTCGTGAGGTCCACCGAGGAAATGTCGTACTGCTGCGAGAGCATTTGATACGCCTGGCGCATCGCCGCCATTTCGCCCTCTTGATGACCCGCAGAAAGGCCGATTTTCTTTTTCGTCCGCGTGGTCAATCGTTTCAGAGCGCTGCTGATGTCGTATTCCAGGGTACTAAGGTTTTGAATAACGGGAATTACTTCCTTCTTGTCCTCATACAGCATTATCAATCCCAGGTAGCCGCGCTTTACTTCGAGCTTGTCTTCGTTTACCACCTGCACCTGTACGGGAGCTATACCCTGTTGTTGTGCCTCCTGTTCACCCTTCTCACCCTGCGGATTGATGAACTCGTACGTTACGTTCCCGCCGGCGTACGCTTTATACTCATTCAGGATATCGAGCACCGCCCTGCGGTTGTTGTTATAGGGTGCCGGGAGATCTTCTGTGAAATACGCCTTCACGGTCACACGGTCGTCGAAGTTCTTCACGAGTGTCCTGCTCGCATCGGAGAGTGTGTATACACCCTGATCGGTAAGATCGAGCCGGCCGAAGAGCCGGATGGAGATAAAATTCACCACAATGAGAATTGCAATGGTGAGCAGCAAACGGATAATGACTTGGGTCTTTTTCTTATTCATAGGTTAACCATACGTTGAGATCGTTGTTCACATTACCACTTCCGCCGCTCAAGCGAAACGACGCTGAGATACAGCATCACACCTATCATCGAGAGAAAGTAAATCACATCGCGGGTGTCGATCACGCCGCGTGCAATATTCGAGAAATGAAAATCGATACCGAGAAATTCGATCGTGCTGGTGAGCGCTTCAGGAACGTAAATTAAAATCTTATCCAGCATGAAGAGAATAAAGACAAACACAAAACCGACGATAAAGGCAACGACCTGATTATCTGTGAGGCTCGATGCAAAGAGTCCGATGGCGATGTAGACGCCTGCCATGAGCATCAAGCCGAAGTACCCGCCAATGACCGGACCGTTATCGATCGATCCTATGAATGCAATGGTACCATAATAGACAAGTGTTAACGCCATGGCGATGCCAATCAGCGCCCATGCGGCAAGGAATTTTCCAAACACAATCTCCACATCGTGCAACGGCTTGGTGGTGAGCAGCTCAATTGTTCCGGATTTTTTCTCCTCCGAGAGCAAGCGCATGGTAATCGCCGGTGCAACAAACAGCAAGATCGCTGGCACAAGCTCGAACATTAATCGCAACGAAGCGACATTGGCCAGAAAGAGATTGCTCGTGTGAAACCAGCCAATGATTCCAAGGAAAACAACAATGACAACATAGGCCATCGCTGAATTGAAGTACGAGCGAATCTCCCGCTGGAAGATCGCTCCCACGTTATCATACTGCCGGACATAGGTTTTGAGATCAAACGTCATAGTAATTTCCAATTGTGGAAAAACTGTTTACTGTTATAAATTCAAGGTTTAAAGTTTAAGGGTTTAAGGTTCACTATCTATCGCTTATCGTTTTCCTTCCCCCGCTTACCTTCGTACACTCTTACTCTCTTACCCTCTCACGAGTCCGCTCTAGTCAACTCATGGAATACCTCTTCAAGGCTCGTCACCTTGCGCGAGAGTTCCATCAGCACCCATTTCTCTTCCACTGCCTGCCGGAACAGATCTTCCCGGACATCGCAGCCCTTTGCTGCATAGACAATGAACCGGTGGAGATCGCCATCCTGACCGCCATATTCGAGCGACTCAACATTCGCCAGTGCTTTGATCTTCGGATACATTTCCGTCATGGCATTGGCAACATTGGCTTTCAACTCAAGCGTCACCGATTCCGATCCGTGAAACTCCTTCTTCAATTGATCGGGAGTGCCATCGGCGACAATGCTTCCTTCGTCGATGATGATCACCCGGTCGCATGTTGCCTGCACTTCGGTGAGAATGTGTGTTGAGAGAATCACGGTCTTTGCCCGACCGAGCTGTTTGATGAGGTTACGGATTTCGATGATCTGGTTCGGATCGAGTCCGCTCGTCGGCTCGTCGAGAATGAGTACTTCGGGGTCGTGGATCATCGCCTGTGCAAGCCCAACACGCTGACGGTATCCTTTGGACAACTCACCGATATCCTTGTGTCGAACCTCCTTTAATCCACACACCTCGATCATCTGGGCAAGCTGCTGTTTCACGCGGCTCTTTTCAAGCCGGTGGAGCTTTGCCGCATACTCCAGGTATTCGATCACATTCATATCCATATAGAGCGGATTTAACTCGGGGAGGTAACCGATTTTCCGGCGCACCTCGAAGGAATGCTCGGCGATTGAATAGCCATCGACTTCGACCGTACCTGCTGTGGGAGGCATATAGCAGGTGATGATCTTCATCGTGGTAGTTTTACCCGCTCCGTTTGGGCCAAGGAAACCGAGGATTTCCCCCGTTTTGACATCAAAGGAGATGTCTTTTACTGCCTTTTCCTCGCCATAATATTTTGTCAAATTTCGAACCGTAATTGCCATGCGACTCTATCTATTTATGTATGGATATGGTATGCTTTAAAGCCTGCTGCAGATTTTCGGACTACATCAGATCATTAAGCGGTTGCAATGTTAATCAATAGACTAAGAAAAATCAAGGATATTGATAAAAATGAGCAAACCATCATTGTTGGCAGTTTAGACGTAGAGAAAGGGTGGAATTGTTCCCAGGTTTGATTTTCCTTCTCATTAATCCTACATTTGTCAAGGATTGCTGAACAGGAGAGAGTGAAACCAGCAACAGTGAACCCGTGGGGCGTGAGAACAGCATGCGTAAAACGGGTTTTTTCATTTTCTACTAAGGTTAACCATCTTTCCTAAATCTGCATATTGAATTTCTACAGTTCTTTTGCGATGAGGATATTATGAAAAAGCAGACAAAAAAAAAAGATACAATTTAGAAAACCCACAAAGATAAAAGCAGAGAATAAGAGACATGCCAAAACTCTCCGCGTTAAAATCGATGAAGACCCGGTCGAAGCATATCGCGGGACTGTGTCTCTTCCGTTTGAATCCGGTAGTTACAAACGTATTGCAGTAAAGATTGTGGATGATAGAGGAATTGAGAGTTTGAAAGTGATGAAGGTGGAGTAAGTATGACCGCTTAGTCACGTCTTTGCAAGCGAATGAAATGAGCGAAGCAATCTCAAGTTAGCAATGGACAAACAATATTACGTATACATCATGACGAATAAGGGAAACAGAGTTTTATACACAGGGATGACGAATGATCTCCAGCGGCGTGTTTATGAACATAAGGCCAAAATGGTAAAAGGTTTTACCTCCCGCTATAATGTAACAAAGCTTTTGTACTATGAAATCTATGCCACCGCTTATGATGCCATTTCACGAGAAAAACAAATAAAGGCAGGATCACGACAGAAAAAGATTGATCTGATTAACGCGGTAAATGCGGAATGGAAAGAACTCTATGTAGATGGTGAGATTATTCCTCTTGACGTGGTATGAGAGAGAAAGTCATTGCGAGGGACGAAGTCCCGACGCAATCTGATAATATGAGCAATACGAGATGGTATATGTGGCAAATGAACACAATACCGGCACAAGAAAAGAGAGATTGCTTCGTCTCCCGACTGACTTTGTCACTCGGTATCCTCGCAATGACACGAGCGCGAGGAATTGAAAGTTTGAAAGTAATGAAGGTTTAAGATAATTGGCACACAATTGATTATCTAGAAAATTCATATGACAAATCTAGTAGAGAAAATTGCCGCTAACATAGAATCCATTCCTAATACAATAGTTTTTATTGGTGCAGGCATTAGTATTAATGGAGGAATGAAATCTTGGGGAGATTCAATGTCAGAGGTTTTGGAAGAATGCAAGAGACTCAAACGAAACGCTGCGGAACTAAGCTTCTTTGAACTTCTTGTCGAAGAGAAGAATTATACCAAGTTTATGGATGAAGTGTATGATAGGGTTGGCGATGTTAAGTACTTGAATATAGTTCAAAAGGTATTTCGTAGAGAGTGTCGCCCCACAATTGAGCACGAGTATTGGTCTAAGATTCCATTTGCTGGTACGATTACTACAAACTTTGATCACCTCCTAGAAATCACGTATACGACTTTAAATAGTAAACTACCATTTACTCAGACCTGCACTATGGATGGAGTCAAGAGGCTTCAGTCGTGGGACAAATATTTCTTATTCAAGATGCATGGTGATGTTGACAACATAGATGAGATCGTGCTTAGGAAATATCAGTATGATCGCATGATCGAAAGAAACGACATAAGAGAACTTTTCCGAAAATATCTTCTCTCTTACCAAATTATCTTCTTTGGCTACAGCTATTGTGACCCTGATCTTCAGGCTATTTGGCAAATCATTAACTCTTCAGCGAAGTTGAAGGCACCCGGAATTCTAGTGACTCAATTCGAGATGATTGATACTGAGATGAGAACCAAGCTCCACGACCTAAATATCCACGTTTTTCAACCTGACAAGTATGATCAAGACTTTTCTTTTATTCCACAGACTCTGGAATATTTGATGAAATCTTCGGTTGGTCTCTTTTCTGCTGCGCCGGAAATCAAACTTGATGAGAAAGCACTGCTGGAAACAAGCATGATGCTCATTGAGGTTTTTGATGAGAGTAAAGCCGATCATTTCCGAAAGCTTGTCAAATCGATGATTCTTAGCTTGACCATAAAAGCAGGTAATGAAGGCACCTCCATCGATTCAGTATCCGATAAAGTAAGTTCAATCTTGGGATTAGAGAACAGTAACATTAAGAATGCAATTGTCGAGATAACAGAACACTTGACAAGGATTGGGATACTGACATCGAAGGATATGACCTTGCGGATCGTTACAGAACATCGAGATAAGTATCAAGCCGCGAGACTAAAATTTACGAAACAAGTGGAATCCATAATCAAGTCGGTTATGGAAAGAGCGTGTACGAAGGAAAGAACACTTCCAACTGTTGAGGATGAAGTGATATTTAAGGATCTCCTTTATAGATTGGTTCAAAGCAATGGGAAGAGATTGGCAGAGTATTTATTATTTTACAAACGAATCGACACCGAAGAACAAGAGTATTACTCTCTTATTAACACCTTTATACAAGAAAAACATGCCGAATCGAAAAGAGATTTAATCAGGTGCGCAATCACTGAATTGGTTAATAATGCTACCCCAGAAGAAGAGCGTGTTCTTTTCCGCCCGATTCAAATGTATTTTCTTACAAATTCATATGCGTTGAATCCAACAAGCGAAAAGCTACTTAAAGTATATGTTCAACAATTTACAACTTACTTCGACTCCAACGTGGTTCTCCAAGCAATGGCTCAAGGACATCCAAACCACGAGATATCTGTTCGGTTAATTGAGAAGACGGGATCGCTTGGCATTAAGTTGAATCTGTTGAAAGTTATATTCAACGAAGTAGTGGGTCATGCCGTACTGGCTCTGCAAACATTCAATGAAATTGTTCAGGCAGGGGCATCATCGATAGATGCGATCGGAGCATACATCGAATTAGTCGGTTACAGAAAATGTAACGTTTTTCTTCTTGGATATCATAGTCTACTCCGTTCTGGTAAGCAACTGGAATGGCTGGAATACATGATCGAATTCATCTCTCAGAAAAAGAATGTGCCATTTGTCTTTAATGACAAAATTCAGGAGTATCTTTTCAATAGTCTTGGCATAGAAGTTATTGAACCTACTTTTGATGAGAACGAAGAAAAAGAAGTAAAACGATTAACCGATGAAATAGTGAGCTTACGAAAGCTTGGAAACAGGTTTGTGAAGGAGATTCTCTGTGCAGATGAGGCGAAACAGTTTCTGTGGATATATAAGGAACGATCAAAGGACAAAGCTCTACGTGAGAAGGTCTGGTTCATTTCCAATGACCATTTTATTGCTGAATTGTTTGAGAGAAACAAGGAAGGTTACACGATTCCTTGTAGTTATACTCCATTAGGTTGGTACCAATACATGCAACTGGTAGATTTCGATAGCCGTGCAAACAGAAGTTTTAGCAAGCTTTTTGCATTTTCCGAAATCGGCGCACTAGATGACGAGCTAGCAATTGAAACCATCAAGATGTTACTTGCTAATGAGTCGGAACTTATCCATAAGGGGGCAGCCAGCGCGAGTGAATTTGCACACGATTTGATTAACAAATACCATATCAAAGCCGTCTTTGAGGATTATGCTAAGGCAAAAAAGCAGGGTACAGAAAGCAAAGCTGAGTTCAAGGAAAAAATTCGCGATCAGATAAAGACTGCATTTAACGACTATGTTGCCATTAAAAAGATTGATCTCAATAGATTGGAGGAAACTCAAAAGAAGCTTGTGGACACCCAGAAAAAGCTTGTCCAGGAAAAGTTTAAGAGAAAACAATTTGTGGCACAAACAAATGCTATGAAGAAGCAGAGAGGTAATAAGAAAAAAAGTAGACGAGGATAGAGAACCATTACTTCACTAACAACTAAGATGATTCCTATATGTCGATTTTAAAACATAAACTCATCATAAATTCTCATACGAAGACCCCCTTCATCACTGGAGCTATGCCAAAACAGAACGAATGATAACAAGTAATGTCTAAATGGTACAACCTAGAAATATCCTTTATATTTTTCTTGATGAAGCAGGTAACTTTGATTTTTCAAGAACGGGCACACACTTCTTTGTTCTGTCTGGCCTTTCCATGATTCGTCCTTTTCCGTTTCTCCCACAGCTCAGCGATTTGAAGTATCACCTTTGGGAGGTGCAGGTACAGATCGAGTAATTCCATGCCAGTGAAGATAACCAACGTACACGGGATGCCGTCTTTACTATACTCGGAAGCCATATTGAGCAATTCAGATTAGATTCGGTTATTGTAGAAAAGCCTAAAACCAATCCGGTGCTTCAACATGATACTGGAAGATTTTATAAAAAAGGTATCGATATTCTCCTGCGTTACATTCTTGAAGCGCACAAAAAGCGATTCGATGAAGCAATCATTGTAACAGACAAAATACCTGTAGAGAAAAAAAGAAAAGAGGTCGAGAAAGCCATTAAATTTACACTTGCCAATTGGTCTAACCCAAGTTCGACAGTCGTATGGTCTAAAAAAATATTTTTTGGTCATTGAGCTCTGCTTTCACTTATTATGACAGAAAAGCTCATGTAGTGAAAACCTACCCCCTTGCGGAGCCCCATGATGATGTTGTATATTGCAC
>JAZDJN010000081.1:0-23714 GCA_043803945.1 bacterium
GTGCAATATACAACATCATCATGGGGCTCCGCAAGGGGGTAGGTTTTCACTACATGAGCTTTTCTGTCATAATAAGTGAAAGCAGAGCTCAATGACCAAAAAATATTTTTTTAGACCATACGACTGTCGAACTTGGGCTAGGGAACACAGAAATATCTAATCTTGGCGTATCGTGTAAGGATAATCATAGGGCAGACTGATGGTTCTCCTTAACATTAGTTAAAGCAGGATGACTGGTACTATTTTCCTTCATTTCGTTGGCATAGGCGTAAGCTTGTTGTCTATTGGTAAACCAATCGGACGAAATACGCTTTTTGAACCAAAAGATTTTTCTCCAGCGCCTGACGATCCAAATACTGGGATCAGCGTCACGATGGAGAACTTTAATAATACAATTCCGGATATTCGATATGACCGTACGGTTTTGCTGCCGATTTGCTGCCACCGACGATGCACTTCCGCTTGGTGCACTTGGAGGAGTCAGCACTTCTGCTTTCCCTGTAGTTTTTCCATCTTGCGTATTCATCTATTGCCTTTCATAAATATGAAATCTGGATTGCCGTTGAAAATAGAGATCTAAAGTTGTCCATCTCAGACAGAGAGGCAGATCCGCAAACCTTTCAGTACGCCGGTGTGCCTTCTTTGTTAGAGACCCGCAATTTCTTCTGATGCTCGCGCTCATAGGCATTGACCCTCGATTCCGGTGACACATCTTGGACGTGCTCGGAAAACGCTTGTTTTCCGCCAGTTCTTTTTTTGTTTGCGGGGTGCGAATTGAGTCTATAGCGAAATATATATTTTGTTTTATTTTTTAGATAGAGTATCGAATGAAGTCGGCTTTTTCTCTATTTCCTCAAAAAGAAGATGAAAGAGGAATCGAAAACCGTGTACCGATTCGAACAGCCACACTTCGACCCACTTCAGCGGATTCCAGAGATGGCGATACCACCGCTTCCAGATACGTTGAATGTAGAATCTCGTGAAAGCACCGGCAAACGGATTTCGTTTCTTGAACCAAAGATGCACCAACGAAGGCACTTTCAACTCCGGCATGTCAAGAGAAAGCTTTTCATAGAATGTAGCAAGTTCTTTCGTACTCAGATCCCGCCAATCAATGATATCCTGTTTCGTTTTTGAGATGAGATCATGAAGCGCCTCTTCGATGTTGCTCTTTGGCCGGCTTCGAAGCCATACTTCTTCGAGCTGGAAAAATAAACTTACCATATCCCATAATCGAATCGTGAGAACTTTCGTCCGATGCAACCAGAACGGGACAAATGCCTCCTGCGGGAGGTTAGCACGGCGGTCAGTTCGGCGTCGTACGGTCCAGAAGCCGCAATTCATCGGATGCAAGCGTTCGATTCTGAATGAATAAAGGTACCACATGAAAAAAGATAACCGCTCTTTGTAAGAATAACGATCGCCTCTCCAAAGCTTCAGAACATCGACCATATGCTCGGTGGAATAGAATTGTTCCCATGCATTATGATACGCTTCCATAAGCTCATCACAAGACATACGTTCCGGTTTTACTGCGACGTGGGCTGAATCATAGCTGTTGAAATCTTTGTCCAGCCAACGACCCTCGCGACACCACCGCTGGTGATCCTTTGAACCGGGAAGAGGTGCGAGAATGTAGAATGAAGCAGAATCGAACATCATCCGCTGAAGTTCTGAGATATCATGTTTGAGACTTTCCGGTGTATCGAACGGCAGTCCCAGGATATACCCCGCATGGCAAGCGATACCGAGCGAGTGGCAATGCTCAACAAGATTCTTGTACTCAGAGACCTGATTCTGAAACTTGTCCTGAGAACGGAGGTTCTCTCGGTTTACACTTTCCACACCGAAAAACACTTGATTGCAGCCTGCACGTGCAGCGAGTTCAAAGAAATCATTGCCGGGCATCTTCCGGGCTGCGAGATCGCTCTGCATCATAAAAGTGAACGGGATATTTTCTTCTTCGCGCATGCGGATGAGTTCGGAAAAAAGCTCTCGCCAGAGCGGGTTTCGTGCAGTGTTGTCGTCCGTGAAGAAAGAGTGCGAAACACCTGCCTCGCGATAACTCTGCCTCACAAATTCGACAACTTGTTTTGGATCCCGGTACCGCATAGTCCGGCCTTGTACGTTGATAATCGTACAAAAGTCGCAATTAAAGACACAGCCGCGCCCCGTATCAATAGTGGTAAATCGAGATGCGAAATTCTCGAATTCGTCTTTCGTGATATGAGGGATTGGAACGTCATGCAGCTTTGGTGTCGGATTAAGGAAATTATAGAGTGGCTGTGCCCTATCCCTGAGAACATCTTCTACGATCGCAGGTAATCGTCCTCCTTCAACCTCTCCGGCGACAAGCGTGATTCCTTTCGATATTGCACTCTTAAGATCTTCGGTAAGACCGATCATAGCCAGCATACCGCTTACATGGAAACCGCCGATTAATACAGAGATTCCATGCGGCAGAAACTTCGATGCAATATCCAGCGCACGGGGGTACTGGTTCGTTTGAACGCCAACGAGCATCACAATTGACTTCACTCCGGATACCTTTGAATGATGAACGATATCCTTCACAGGGATCCATTCAATTGCTTCATCAATCTTTCGGATGTTGAGTGAGACTCCTCTGAAGAAAGGGAAGGTCATACAATCCTGTACGAGTGTACCAATCTGTGTCAGGGTGTTACTGCGGATAACGCCGATTCGTGTTTTGATCGGGTAACCGTCATCCGTATAGTTGGTGGGGCGAATGAGTGTTACGTCAAGTTCGCGTATTCCATACTCCGTAGCCGTTTGGAAATCAGCGTGAGTATCCTCCAATCGCTTTAGCTCATCTACAGCAATGAGTCCTCGCATAGTTATTCCTTCTGAGAGTTCAGAATACTATTTCGTTTCCAACTTCTTCGGATAGTATTGCAGTATGCGGATTGAGTACAATGAATGAAACCATGATCTCTTTGCAGTCCTCATTCGCTTTCTCCTCCGTCATCCCGCCATAACGATGTTGTCGGGCAGGACCGCCAGTGTGTCTCATCATCGTTGTCTGGTAGAGGCGAGACTGTATAGAAAGATTTCTGATGCAGGTGTAGATTGATCGACAAATACATTGATCTGCTCTCTGCAAATCACTTCCTCTTCGTCGATACTCTTTTTATCTTCATCAGCCGTTTGCCCGCATTCTTCTTTTTTAAAACTTTCTGCAGTTTTATTAATTTTGTGTTGGCTTGCTTAAGTTGTGCAACGATAATTTTATATTCATCCGCCTGGTTTCTGGCATCATCTTTGGCATTTCCGTATTTCTCTTGGAGTCTTCCAACAAGCTCCTCGTACTTGCCCAGAATCGCCGACAGTTCATCGTTCATCATTTTTCCCCAATGATGCAGAGCTTGTCCCCTTTGCTGCTTCCATTGTCCTTCCAGACGATCCCAGTTCACAATGTATCCTCCTTATACTCCAAATCTAAAACTCTTCCATTAGTATTAAGATGCTACTTCGTATCGAGAATAATCGGCAGTCCATCTTTTCCGCTTCCAATGATAACAACTTTCGCATTGTTCGATTCAGCAATTTTCAACGTTGCTTCAATACCTTTCCAGCGCAGCAGTTGCTCGCTTATGCCAGCTGCTACAATCGTCTGGAAGTCGGCTATACCCTTTGCCTCAATGCGCTTGCGGTCCGCCTCTTGTTTTTCCTTTGTAAGAACAAACTCCATCCGCTGGCTTTCTTGGTCGGCACGCTGCTTTTGTTCAATTGCTTCGGTGAGTTGGACAGGGAGAGCGACATTTCGTATTGGAGTATTTTCAATAGTAACGCCACGAGCAGCAACTGCTCTCGCCAGCTCCTCTTGAATTGATGAGCCGAGCCGCTCCCGTTCGGTAGAATACAATGCACTTGCCTGAAAGCTTGCTGTGACTGCGCGACAGATGGAACGGAATTGGGGAATGAGAATAATAGTTTCGTAATCTCCACCAGCCACAGTTCTGTATACTCGAGCTGCAGAATCAGCGTTGAGCCGGTACAGTGCGCTTACTTCCAATCCGATCGTGAGCCCTTCGCGTGAGAGCACTTGCATCGATTCCTTATGCTCTTTCGTCTGAATGGAATATTGAATAACACGTGCAAGCGGATTTACAAAATTGATACCGGATGGAAGAGTCTTCTCTGACACAATACCGAAGAAATCGACCACGCCAACGTGTCCTGCAGGGATCTGTGTAAAACATTGAAGCAATGCAGAAAACCCGAACACCAGAGCAGCGAAAGCGCTTGCCATGGCAGGAGTACGGAAAGCAAAGTTGTTTTGCTGCACTCGCCTTCTGGCGACGAACATCACCAGAATAGCTATAAGAGTAACAACTACTGATATGATGAATAGCATAATAATCTCCATAGTGAATGATTATGTACGACTATTGTATCGAGCGGCAACTGCCAACTCATGTTCTTCCTCTTGTTTGAAAGAAAGATTATTCTAGCGACTTCTGAGAATGAAATACTTCTCTGTCTCTGTGAACGTGAAAATAATACCGATAATTTATTTAATGGGGAATCGCCCGAAAGGATGAAAAAAGGATTAATTCTTTTTGAAGCGGATAGATAATACTGGAGCACATAACGTTCCCTCCGAACCAAACAAAGAGGGGAGTAAAAGAACACACATTCCTTTTCTTGAACTCGAACCGTTGACTCTTGTATGTCAGAGAGCAATAACGGGACTGTAACGGCCGAATAGAGTAGATAGTACGTTCGTGGAAAGAGGAGTTCGGCGGGATCTAAGAATTTTCTTCGTGGATAAACTTCGCTATCTGTAAACGGCTGTGCAGTGCTAATTTTTCCATGATGTTATGCACATGGCTTTTCACGGTGTGAGTAGCAATATTGAGTTGCTGGGCAATTTCCTTGTTGCTCAGGCCATCTGCAATCAGCACAATAATTTCACGTTCGCGTTTCGTCATCCGAACGGCACTGGCCAATGTTCCTTTCTTCTTCTTGAGAGCAAGCTCAATAACATGAGAAAAAAGTGAACCGGCCAGAGAGGGTGGAAGGACTTTTGCTCCTTGTGCAACAGAACGTATTGTTCCGAGAAATTCCTTTACTGTAGCGTCTTTCAAAATGAAGCCCGATGCCCCTGCCTCTACAAACTCAACGATGTCTGATTGTGACGGGATAAAACCCATTCCTATCACTTTCGATTCAGGTATTTTTTCCCTTATTGATTCTACGACCGACGACTCTTTGAAATATTTCAGACCCAGGTCCATAAGAATCACATGTGGTTTTGTCTGGATTGCTTTCAGCAGAACATTATTACCGCTTCCTATGGTAGCTACCACGCGCATATCCGCTTGTGCATTGAGCATTGCAGCAATACCCTCGCGCAAGACGCGATTATCTTCAATGATAAGTATTCGGCTTTTTCTCATCGACTAGAGATCTAATTATTTCTATGAAACTGTTTAGGCATCATGTTTCGCTGTTAGCGTATTCAGTTCCTGCAGTGACGACATAGACTTAAAGAAATCATTCTTCATTCCGCCTACGAATAGTACCCGCACAGGTAAAGATAAATAATGAGTTGAGTAAACACAACGGAGAGGCGGATCTTTTATGGTTAAAAGCTCTCGATGAATTTCACTCGACTTTGAAGGAACTGCAAGGTGAACGAGGGTGGTTACAACTTTATAAGCTGCATAAAAAATTTTGTACATACCAATTAAATCAAGAACGAGGATTCGAGAAAGCAGCTATTCTACTTAGTTCTCACAGAAAAAGGATAGCCGCCAAAGCATAAAGTTACTAAGAGGTTCATATAATAGATAATTCAAAAAACTCAACATCCTTTCTGCCTTACCTGCACGCCTAAAGCGGTCTCAGATAGCAGGCGGGGAGTCTTTGTGGTAATTATTTCATCGAGAACTACTTAGAAGTTGCACTATCCTTCCGGCCCGATCTGGAAGGAGGTTTCGGAGATGCTACCCCCGCTACATATTTGATGTCTGCGTTAAAGAGCGACTCTGCTTGAATTATTATTCTTCCCAATATTGACCATGTTCTGTCATCGGGGATTGAGCCATTATTGAAAAAATGGTGAACAGGAAAAATCTTCATTCGCGATTTTAGAAGTGTGGAGCCACTATTCAGATGAGAAAATAAATCTTCCCGGTAAAATAAATCTTGACATCTACCTTCTTTTTTTTTATCGTCGGTATGATGTCATACATCTTATAAGGATTGATAACGATTTTTACTCCCGTTGGCGAACGAACCTTGCTAGGCAAATCCGTTGAAGGAAAAATCGAAGAAGCGATTGTAAAATAATTATCGATCCAATCCGTCGCTTAATGCCCAAGATAAAAACCGGTATTTATGCGGCGGCGGAGTGGCACACGAGAATTGCGAAGGCAATCATTTAACAAAAAGGAGGATTTTCCATGAGGAAAGCAATTTTGCTCTCCTTTCTTCTTGCGTTCTCACTTTATGCTCAGAATAAGGGAAAGATCGCCGGCTATGTACGAGATGCAAAGACCAAAGAGGGGCTCCCCGGTGTGAATGTGGTACTGAAAGATACGCGTCTCGGAGCCATAACAGATATCGAAGGCGCATACTTCGTAATAAATATTCCACCCGGAATCTATGAAGTCACTGCCTCTATTATTGGATATCAAAAAGTTACCCAGGAGAATGTGCAGATCAGCAGCGACCGGACAACGACGGTGAATTTCTCACTTCAGGAAGCGGCTCTTAATATTGTCAAAGAGGTTGTGGTGGTCGCGGAGCGGCCTGATGTCTCTCCCGAAAAAACATCCACGAGCGATATTATTCGCGGCGAGCAAGCTTTGAGTTTACCCGGTACTCGCGATCTGACTGCGGTGATGTCACTCTCTCCTGACATCATCGATGGCCATTTCCGTGGCGGTCGTGAGGGAGAAGAACTCTATACGCTTGCTGGGATGGGAGTCGTCAACCCGCTCGATAATGCACTTGCAGTGGCACCAATTCTGAGTGCAGTGGAAGAGATTGAGGTGATCACCAGCGGCTTCAGTGCGAAATATGGAAACGCACAGTCTGGTGTTGTTAATATCTCGCTGAAGGAAGGCAGTAGAAACAAATGGCAGAGCCGCGCTGAGTTCCGATCGCGTATGCCGGCCTATAAACACTGGGGGGCGAATGTCTGGGATTCAAAAAATAATCCTTACCTCCAGTTGATGAATTCACCGGAAAAGATGAGATCGAACGAGGATAGCACAAGGCTCTTTCTTGCGAATTTCTTATCTCTTTCAAACTACAAAAACGATACAACACTTGCTTCACGTCTTGCTTATGCCATGTATACGCAGAATCGGCGAAATATCGGCGGGAGCTATAACAATACGTGGGATTATTCTGCGGAGGCAAATGTTGGCGGACCGCTTTCAAACGATGTCACTCTGTTTCTTGCAGGCCGTTTTGCAAATACCTGGCCTGTCATACCACCTCCGGAACCAGATGTCACCAGACAATTGATAGCTAATCTCGCATTTTCCCTTGGCGATGGAATGTCGCTCCGGCTGAGCGGCGCTTTCTCAAATAACGACCGGCATGACTATCGGGCACTGGGATCGGCAACCAGCCTCGATTATCGCTATTGGATCTGGGACCGGGTGATGGGACTCAATAAGATCTCACAGGACAATTATACGTATGGTCTACGCTATACCTATTCACCAACTCCAAACACATTCTATGAAGCCAAAGTCAGCGGACTGATGACAAGGGTACAGGAAGGTTCACCGGTTATTGCTACGGACAGGTTCAGAACGGATGATGTTCTCGGCAATGCATTATGGCGTGTGCTCACAGGAGGTGATGGCTACCGGATTGGCTATATGGATTCAGGGACCCGCGACGAGAAGACCTTCACCTTCTCAGTCGATGCCTCAATGACAAGCCAGGTAACGCGCTCACATCTGCTATTGGCAGGTATGCAATTTAATTCCTTCAATATCGATGTCAACAATCAGACAGGCCGTGCGAATCCGGGTACGGCACACAACGAAATTTACATTGCCAAACCGATTGAGTGGTCTCTCTTCGTACAGGATAAAATGGAATTCCAGGGAATGATTGCCAACATCGGACTCCGACTAGATGCCTACAATCAAAAAGTGGGGTATTATAAAAATGTATTCACACCACTTGAGGGTGCAGAGACCGAAAAGACTCCAACGATCGGTCGTTTGCAGCCACGGATTGGAATTTCGTTCCCGGTTTCGACGATGACCGTGTTTCATATGAATTACGGATCCTTCCTGCAGCGTCCATCGTTCCAATATACCATTGCGAAAAGTGTAAGCTTGACAGGCCGTATCCCTTCGTTAATCGGTAACCCTCAGTTGAAACCTCAGGATACCAAGAGTTATGATGTTGGCCTGACACAAGGTTTTGGTAAGGGATTCACGCTCGACATCAGCAGTTATTATAAAGATGTCAGCAATCTGATTGAGCGTGTGTACTTCTATCCGGCCAAGGGTGCGTTGGAATTCTATGAAACATATATGAACCGTGATTATGCCGATATCAGAGGTTTTCGCATTTCCTTCAATCGACGATCCGGCATTCTCACCGGCTCACTGAATTATAATTTCCAGGTTGCAACAGGCAAGAGCAGTACTCCCTTTGATGCTTCACCGATCATTCGTGAGAACACGAGCGCTTCCAGGAAAACCGATACCCCGGATCCTGAAGATATTCTTCTGGATTTTGATCGAACGCATAATGTGGTGCTGGTGCTTGGCGTCGAGACTCCTGTTGAGTTTGGTCCGCAAGTCTTTGGCGCTTTTCCGTTTGAACAGTTGAGCGTCTCCTCGAAATCGTTTATCCGAAGTGGCCGTCCCTATACTTCGGACCTCGATTTTGGAGAACGCTTCAAGCGCAGAACTCCCTCGGAACAAAACACCGACTTAAAGATTTCGAAGCAGATCAAACACTTTTTCGGTGTCTCGGCAACGTTCTATGCTGAAGTATTTAACCTGTTTAATAGCAAGATCTATGAATACAATCCCGTTTTTAGAAATCCAATTAATCGAAATAAATTTGAATCTGACCAGGGTCAACTTCCCCTGTGGGTGAGTGAAGAAAACCAAATCTATACATGGGACATTTCCTATCTCCTTTACGACAATGCTCCACGGTCCATCTGGTTTGGTTTGGTAATAAACTTCTGAGAAGGCGAGAACCACTATGAACAGAATACTTTTGCTCTTCCTTGCTTGTCTCTCCATACCGATGATACTTGTCAGTCAGGAACGGTCGTACGAGATTCATAAGCGGGGTATGTTGCATCAGACCGTCTTTAACACTGGTGAATTGAGCAGGAATTTTACTCAGGGGAATGCCGGAAACTCGACCTCGGTGCCGCTCTTCGAATGGCCGCGATCTTCCCGCGTCATCATCGATCAGAAAGAGTACGACGGACAGCATCACTCGTTAGGCGGAGGAATTTGGATCGCAGCTAATGCAGCCGATACAGCAGGCCGTCTGAAAGCATTATGCGGCGGTGTCGGATCGAGCAGTGCGGAAATCGTGAGCGGCATCTGGAGTTATCCTTTATCGATCAAGAGAACTGAAAATTATCCGGTCTTATCCAATGGAGATTTAAATCCGGCATACAATCCTAACGAGGCTGAAGAAATCATTCTCGCCAGATGGGCAACACCGACTGGCATCACGGTGACACGGACAAGTCGGGCGTGGAGTTATCCCGACTACGATGATTTTATCATCTATGAATATGAATTCGAAAATACCGGCAATCGTAATGCAAATGAAGCGACGATCGAATCGAATGCAATCCTGACCGACGTGGTCGTTTCATTTGCCTATGGATTTGCACCCTCGATGTTCGGGCATATGCGAACCTATAATCGATGGTACTATACGGAGATGGAGGCAAATGCACGCGCACGCTTCGATTTCAAACGCTGGCTCGATTATAATACAAGCAATAATGGTCTGCCTGAACCAAATAGCGGATATTTTACACTCTGGGGTTCAACCAAGAAATATGGCGGTAGCCTCCTGTCACCACAAGCGGTTGGGTTCTCAGTCCTCTATTTCGATAATGATCTGGTCGCCCGCAAGAGTGAGACCTCAGCCTATGCACCAGCCTCCGATTCATTAGCATGGGATAAAGTTACTGGAAAACTTCGTCAGCCCTGGGCAAATTATACTCAGACCTCCAATATGCGATCGTCGAAGAATCTCCCGATTCTCGATATCGCGAACGGAAGAGCTCCCGAAACCGGCTCCTCCAAAGTGACAATTTACAATCCAGGACAGAACCGATTTGATGGCAGTGCCTATTGGATCGGCCGGGGCAGCGCCTACAAGCGTGTGAATGGTGTTGGGCGCATCCTGATGTTTGGTCCATACACAATTCCCAAAGGCCAGAAGGTCAGATTTTCAATTGCAGAAGTTGCCGGCTATGGGGCAGCGACATTGCAGCAAACGCGAAGCGGCATTATTAAGGATCATGATCTCATCACTGATCGGTACAGTGCACCTCCGAATTGGTTTATAGACACGACCTTTACAGGAGCTGGCTCGAATCAGGTTGGGAGCACCTATCTGGCAACTTATCCTTTGCCGGATTATGTGAATTCCAAAGTCGTGACTGTTCGTGATGTTACGGATCGGGCAATTCAGGCATACAACGGGGGACCGGTGATTATGTACGACACGCTCCAATATCAGGCTGAGCTCGCGCCGAGCAAAGGTATCTATAAATTTCCTGCACCTTTTCCAGCACCAGGACTGACATTCTCCAATACGTCACTAGCCGAGAATGTGATTTCCTGGGGTCCACAGATCGAATCATTCAGCCATCCGATGCTTAGCGGAACGTTCAGCCACTACGAAGTGCTCAAAGCCGATCATCCGCTGGGTCCTTGGTCGAAACTGGATAGTGTCGGAAAATCCGATCCGAGATATTTCTCGAACGGGATTTATAAAGTGAAAGATCGGACCACAAAAGTTGGTGCGACATATTACTATACGGTTATCTCGGTGGATAACAAAGGGAACAAGAGTGGGCAGACGAACATGGCTTTCTTTGAAACGCAAATTGGCGGAACAGATCAGCTTGAGAAGGTCTATGTTGTGCCGAATCCATTTATCGGGCAATCGGGATTCGGCGGTGCAACCTCTGGTGGAGTCTCTGATACCCGGATGAAGATCGGATTCTATAATCTTCCAAAGGTTTGTACGATACGCGTCTACTCTTTCTCCGGTCAACTAGTAACGACCATTCAGCATGAGAGCGGTTCGTATTCAACTGAATACCTCCAGGTAACAAGAAATAACCAGGTACTCGCCAGCGGGGTGTATTTCTATGTTGTCCAAACCCCGGAAGGGAATACGACAAACGGAAAATTTGTGGTTATCCATTAAGCAAAGAGAGTGTCTTATGAAACGGAAGCAAATACTCTTACTCACGTTGGCTGCAACTCTCTTCATGGGAAGCGCAATGCGGCTTCACGCTCAAAAGGTTGCGACAACCTCATTTCAATTTCTGAAAGTTATGCCGACAGCCCGCGCTACGGCAATGGGAGAAGCGTACAGCACGCTTGCAACGGGAGCCGATGCACTCTTCTGGAATCCTGCCGGACTTGCATTGGCGAGTGAGCAACAGATCTCAACAACGCTGACATTGTGGCTCTTTGATACCAAACTTGGTGCAATTTCCTATGCGCTGCCACTGGGAGACCTTGGAGCGATTGGTCTGCAGCTCCAATATGTCGACTATGGCAAGATCGAAGAAACTTCAGTGGATCGCCTGGGATTTGAAGGATCGGGCACAAACCTTCGCTACAATCCCGGGCTCACCGGGAATACTTTTTCTCCGGTCGCGTATATTGTGGGGCTGACCTATGCAAAAGCACTAACAGATAAATTTTCAACAGGCCTCTCGGTAAAATATATTTCAGAATCACTCTGGGGCAATCGGACTGTCTCGGTACTAAGTCCGGAAGGGCAGATGGTTGACTATAAGACCTATGCGAAAGCGCTGCTCTTCGATTACGGCCTCCGTTATAACACGGGATTTCGTTCGGTGCAGATAGGAATCTCGGTCCAGAATCTTGGTGCCGCGATCCAATATGGGACCGACGGATACCCTGCACCGTTGTTATTCCGCGTCGGTACGTCTGCTGACTTGTTGGGGCCGAATGCGCTGCTCTATCCCTCCGATGAACATCGCTTGACGTTCGCCTATGATCTTTTTCAACCGAATGATTATGCACAGCAAATGCATTTTGGTCTCGAGTATGCGTTTAACAATACCTTTGCACTTCGCAGTGGGTATAAATGGAATTATGACTCAGATGGTTTGACCCTGGGTGCAGGAATCAATATCGAGTTGGGAGGATACGACTTAGCATTTGATTACAGCTATGGAACGATGGGAGAATTTCTTGGCCAGGTTCACCGAATAACATTGGGAGCGAAGATTCGATGAAAACCATTCGACGGTACACTGCAATAGGAATCCTGATAAATCTGATTGTTCTTTCATCTGCAACGATAGTGGCGCAAGGTGTTGCAGTTCCACTCATGCTCCAGGGGCTCGATCACACTGTTCCACAAGGTGCCCGCTCTCGTGCGATGGGCGGCACCGCATACGGTATGTCAGGCGATGTGGCAGCAATGTTTTCCAATCCAGCCGGATTGATGGGATTACAGGCAAACGAATTTCACATCGGTGCAACCGATCTTCTCCTGAATTCAACGATGACTCAAGAGTGGTATGTGAACGATTATCTTGACTACTTTTCACTGATCGTTGAGAACAAGCCTGAATATGGTCCGATCTTCGATGCTTTGAATGATAGGTTTCGATCAGACTCGTTAACGAAATTTAGGAACGGCAGGTTGTTTAATGTCAAACCCTATGATGATCTTCAAACAAATTGGCAAAAGAGCAAGAGTCGATTTTTACCATCCTTGCTCGCGGTAGCGTTTCCAATAGAATTTAAAAAACAAATGATCGTTCTGGGTCTTGGGTACACCGAGATGATTAATCTCGATTATTATTTCCAGAACAATACGGCAATGGATCCATACCTTGGACAATTCCGACCTGCCCCGGTTCCGGTATTTAAAAATGTCAATGACTCATTGAAAGTTCGTTTATTCAGAAACAGCGCCCAGCGTGAAGGCTCGATCTATGGAGTGACACCGGGTATCGCCTTCAGTCCTTTGAATGGCATAAACGTGGGAATCACTTATACCTCGCTCTCCGGTATAACCGATGATCTTGAAGAGCAATATGACCGCTCGATTATCGTGATCAGAACGGTAAAAGGGAGGGTCGATATCGATCCGGTTTGTCAGCTCGATCCCGGCAACTATTCCAGGATCAGCAAAGGCAAGTCGCACTTTTCCGGATCGATGATCAATGTTGGGGTGAATTACAAAGATGAATATTTTAGCATTGGAGGTTCATTTAAGCCTCCCTATACCATTACTCGAAGCTGGGACAGAAGAATTACCACAACGGCGCTACCCGGCGCTTCGATTTTGGATAGTGAAATTATCGAAGGGGGAGAAGAATCGATAAAGTTCCCATTCAGCTTCGGCATCGGACTTGCGATTTTCGCGAATGAAAAAGTGACAGTCGCATTGGATTATGAAAGCCGTAACCTCACCCGGACAGTTCTCTCAGTGCGGGATTCCACCGAACTCAATCCCTGGCTGAACGGGAGCCGGTATCGCTTTGGTGTTGAGTACCGTCCGTTGTCTGGGCTGGCGCTTCGATGCGGGTATCGTGAAGAGGCGGAAGTCTTTGCCCGAACGGGTGCAGCGATTATGACCCTTCCTGAACGCTCGAAGATTTTTACCGGTGGCCTCGGATTTCAAATTTCCTTTGTTACCATCGATCTCGCGTATGAATTCAGGAGGCTGATCTATTTCGATTCATGGGAATCGAACACGAACTTTATCACTGATAACAAGCATTTCCTGATGATTGAAACTTCGTTCCGATTCTAATTTGAATTCAATCGGGAGGTACGTGAAGATCGATGATTATGCATAACGGAATAATTTTGTTGAGTTTATTAATCTGTTTGCAGAGTTCCTTCGCTCAGACAGTCATCAGGGTTTCTTCTGTTGTGGAATTGAAGCAGGCGCTTGCAGCCATTAAGCCATCTCAAACGATTCTCATTGCAGATGGGAAGTACAACCTCGAAGGTGTTGTAAAGGTATCAATGGGAGGAACACACAATGCTCCGGTTTTGATAAGGGCAGAGCATAGCACAAAGGTTCAGTTCATCGGCGATTCCCGGTTTCTCTTTGAAGCTTTGGAGCATTTAACGATTGAAGGATTCGAGTTCTCATCGACCATTGGTCCGGCACTAGAACTCCGCTCATGCAATAACGTTCGTATTACCCGATGCCTGTTTCACCTTCGTGAAGCAACGCGGGGATCGTGGGTAGTGGTGACAGGAATTCCCAATGATTCCATTCGTCTCAGTCACCACAACCGGATCGATCATAATATCTTTGAGAAGAAATCCCAGCTTGGGAATTTTATTACTATCGAAGGTACGATATGCTCTAAGCCGCAGGTATCGCAATATGACCGCATCGACCACAACCTCTTTGCCGATATTGGACCGCGAGTGGAAAATGTGCTCGAAGCTATCCGTGTAGGCTCCTCGGAATATTCTCTCTCGAGTGGGTTCACAGTCATCGAGGAAAACCTCTTTGAGCGGTGTGATGGCGATCCGGAATATATTTCTATCAAATCCAGCGACGACACGATCCGCCATAATACGTTTCGTGAATGTTTTGGCTCGCTCTCCTTACGTCATGGGAACCGAAATACTGTCGATGGCAATTATGTCCTGGGGAATGGCAGAACCGGAACATTTATCGACAGCACGGGGAAAACGTGGACGCTCGGAACAGGCGGAGTTCGTTTCTACGGCACAGGGATGCGTATAATTAATAACTATTTCGAGGGATTGACCGGTAAACGATGGGATGCAACATTTGCAATCACCAGCGGTAACGCGGAGTACGGCGACGGTCAACCGCTAACCAAACATTTCCGGATCCAGAATGCGACGATTGCCTTCAATACGCTTGTGAATAATACGAGCAATTTCGAAATCGGATACGACGGCGAAGGTTTTCAAGGCAACTGGTGGCGGCTTCCACCGATGGGATTGCATATGCAGAATAATATCATAGTTAGCAAACAGGACACACTGATAAAGATATTTGCCTCGCCGGTGAACTCCACATGGGAAAAGAATATTGTCTGGGCGACAGGCGGAGCAGTAGTCTCGCATTCTCCCATTGATGGAGTACAAGTGACGGATCCGAAGTTGGTGAACGATAGGGGAATCTGGCACTTGCAAGACCGGCCTGTACGTTTTCGTCCGCTTGAGAGAAAAGACGTTGGGCCGGAGGCGAAGTAATTGTGAAGATGGACTCGCTAAAATCGGAGTCGTTTTTGAAAGAACATTTTGTCAGCAAGTGATATCCAGGCCAACGCGTGCGAGTTTGTTGACATCTACCCAACGCTATCGGATTTATGAGGGCTTCCTATCGCAAACGATCTGGAAGGACCTAGCGTAGTTCCGTTGATGAATGATCCAAAGAAGCCATGGAAGAAGTCAAAACCGTAGGTTTGAAAATTCGGGATAATGCTACAATCTTATACAAAATACATTGGAGCGGATTTTTTACGATCGATGAACATGGTCTACCAATGAGACCGTTCACCATACTTTAGGGCAGCGCTGTGAGGCTGACTCATCCCCCTCGCCTACGCTGCCGCTTCCACCTCCGTTCTTCGAACTTCGGTGGACAAGTCGGCGAGCAGGCACACCCCCTTCTCTAAAACTTAGAGAAGGGGGATTGAGGGGGTTGAGTCAGAAGAATAAGAAACTAATCTCGACGCCGTCTAAAAAGAAAATGAATTGACTCTTCCTGCAAACATTTCTACATTTCTTCCAGCCATATCTTATATACCGTGTTGAAGCATACCGGAGGGAAGGATTTGTGTGCTTCCGAAGGAGCAACTCCTGCATACGAAAAAGATAATTCCAAGGAATCGAAAAGCTTAGGATTCGCGATTGCGATGAAGGAGGTTTTCATACTTATAAGGAATAATCGCAATTCGTTTTTACACACTGTTATGCGCCATTTGCGCTTTCGATTCAGTTCACGCTCAGAAACTTTATACGAAGTATGCTCCGCAACAACCAACTTTGGAGGAATGTATGGCTAAGAAGAAAGTATTCATCAGCTTCGACTTCGACAACGACAAGACATTGAAGGAATTTATTATCGGGCAGGCCAAAAACGATGACTCGCCGTTTGAAGTCAGCGATCATTCGATCAAAGAAGCCGCTCCCGAAAAGGATTGGCTTGACCGAGCCAAGGTTGCAATTGGACGAGCTGACGTGTTCATAATTATGCTCGGCTCGAAAACTAAGAATGCCAGCGGGGTACTCAAAGAACTCAAGGTTGCCAATGAAAAAGGTAAGGATAAGTTCCAGATCATCGGATACCGCGACGGCTCTGAAGATTGGGCTGTCCCCGGTGGAGGACGTGTATATCGATGGAATTGGTATAACCTGAAGAAACTACTCTCGTGAGGGTATGATGTCTAAGGTCAAGATAGATTCTCCGGGTGTTCAGAGTTATCTGGAGATTCTCCAAGGCGTGATCAATCGAATGGCATCCAACAGCTCGGGTTGTAAGACGTGGTGCATAGCTTTGGTCTCTGCCATTGTCGTCATCATAGCGGATAAGGGGAAGCCGCAATTTGTGTGGATTTCGCTTTTCCCCGTTCTTCTTTTCTTGTTTCTTGATGCTTACTACCTGAGTCTAGAAATACGATTCCGTGACCGGTACAACGACTTCATCAGAAAGTTACACGCAGACGAAGCATCAATTGAAGATTTGTTCATTGTTACACCGGGCAAAGGATTTAGAAATATCACCAAGTCGAGCATCAAGGCGCTATTCTCGCTATCTGTCTGGCCATTCTATGGTCTGCTGATTGCCATGATGATTATTATGCGTCTCTGGCTCCTATGAGTAAAGCTGACGAAACTTGACATACATTTGCTCTCCGGCTTGCGATGTTGTAAATTAAGGTCAGTTCAGAATTGATCTCAGACTCTTACAATCATTGGAGTAGTATGAAGGTATTTGAAAAGAACGGTCACAAGATAATTTGGGGTGAAGCGATTGAGGTTTTTGAAACCATCAAAGATGGTTCGGTCGACCTCATTTTCGCTGATCCCCCTTACAACATCGGGAAAAAATTTGCCGACGTTCCTGATCGCTGGGAATCGGATAGTTCGTATTTGAATTGGTGTTATAAGTGGCTGCACATGTGTATCAAGAAGCTGAGAAGTAATGGGACGATGTACGTAATGACGGCCACCCAGAACATGCCACACTTCGACCTTTTCCTGAGAGATAAACTTACAATCCTCTCTCGAATTGTCTGGTATTACGACAGTTCCAGTGTTCAGGCACGCAAGTATTTTGGTTCTCTATATGAGCCGATACTTCATTGCGTCAGGGACGAGAATGATTACACATTCAATTCGAAGGACATTCTGGTAGAGGCGAAGACTGGCGCTGTTCGTAAGCTGATTGACTATAGAAAACCCGTCCCGACAGTTTATAACTCGAAGAAGGTTCCCGGAAACGTCTGGCATCTTCCAAGGGTAAGATACCGTATGGATGAATACGAAAACCATCCAACGCAGAAGCCAATTGCATTGCTGGAAAGGATTATCAAGGCAAGCAGCAACGAGGGCGATTTAGTAGTTGATCCGTTCTCTGGCTCTTTCACAACTTCGTACGTTGCCAAGCAACTCAAAAGAAAGTCAATTGGAATCGAGATCAGCGAGGACTACGTCAAGATTGGTTTGCGCCGTTTACAGATCGCTACAAAGTTTAACGGTGAACCTCTACGTAGAGAGCGAAAGACATATGAGCCACCGGAAAACGAAAACCAAACCGCCCTATCCCTATTTGAAAAGAAAGTCAAATGGAACACGAGTTCACCAAAACGATCAAAAGTATCTTAGAGAAGAACTTTCCAAAGTCATCGCAGACGATCTTTTCAAAGAGCGAGCTTATTCAGTATCTCAATATCAAGAGCAAGTCGGCAAACAAAGGTTCAAAGTCCAGGGGCAGTTTCGCCAATCTCTATGCCATCTATGTTTTGGTCGAAGATTACATTTCAAAAGGCTTCCACAAGGCAGGCAATTACAAGAAGTCCGAGGGTGCCGTCTTTTCAACGCTTTTCGACAGACAAAGGGAGCTACCTTTTGGGCAGAAACTGCAGAACCACGCACTTAACCACCGAATGAATGAGGAGTTCAAGAAGTTTTTCCCTAATTGCGATTACATTCCCATCCTTCGAGATCCTAAAACCAACCGCTACTGGTTCAACCAAAATCTTCTCAGACTCACAGTCCGCTCCAAGAAGCAAGACCTTTCTCAGTCTATGATAGAAATTATCGACGCATACGTCGAGGCAAAGAGAAGCGCATTTGACCGATTTATCAAGTTCTGTGAGGGTGCAGAAAAACTCAAAGAGCCGAAGCTTGTAGAATTCATCACGGGTTTGATTGAGCCCACAGTTGACGCCCGCATTTTTGAGATCGTAAGCTACAGTATTCTCAAGTACTACTATCACAATCAGAAACTCTTCTGGGGTTTTGACCCTGATGACCTCCAAGAAGATAATCTCAAACTCTACAAAACTGGGCGCACCAATGCCAATGATGGCGGCATTGATTTCGTTATGAAGCCATTAGGGCGATTTTTTCAGGTCACTGAGACTGTCGATGTGAAGAAGTACTTCTTAGACATCGACAAGATTGAGAAATTCCCGATAACCTTTGTTGTCAAATCAACCGATTCGTCTGATACTATCAGACAGAAGATACAACAACAGGCAGAAAGACAATATTCAATCCAAGCTATTGTCTCTCGATATATGTCTTGCATTGAAGAAATTATCAACATTCCCGAATTGCTTCTCAAGTTCAAATCGGTGATTGATGAAGGTTACTTGACCGACATTCTTACAGAGATCATCAAACAGAGCAAGGTCGAATTCAATTACGACGAAGATGACTACGATGTGAGCGAATATGCGAACGGCAAAGAGTCCGAAGAAGATTGACAGGCGCAAACGGCACATAACACGCCGCACCACGTCGCTCCGTCATTTGGAGTAGATTAAAGTCGTCGCTCAATGGCACGCCTTCGCAGGAAATTGATTTATTATAGCTCGGCGTGCCACTGCGTGGTGCGGCGAAATGTTAGGCGGCATGGCCGCCCTAAGGATACAGATAACGGGATGTGTTTATTCAAAGAGTTGTACTCTAATCCTCATGCCTAGTGCATTTGCATATTTTTCAAGAGTTGAGAGTCGTATGTCCTCAGCATGGTTTTCAATTCGGGATATTGCCGATTTTTTTGTCCGAAGTTTCTTCGCAATCGCTTCTTGTGTTACTCCAGCTCGTTCTCGAGCTTCCCTCAACATCACACTGAACTCAAACGCTTCATATCCTGATTCGAAATTCTGTGCAAACTTTGAACTACGTGCTTTTCGTCTTTCGATATATCGCTCAACATCACTCATAGCTTTCCCTTCCTTTGCATGTATTCAGTTCGTCGTTGTTGCGCTAGCTCTATCTCTTGTAAAGGTATTTTCTTTTGCTTCTTCACAAATCCGCTCGTCAAGATTAGTAACACCGGTCCATCAAAGAATCCAAGTAATCGATAATGTTTACCTCCAGACTGAACGCGTATTTCCCAGAGTTGATCGGTTCCGACAAGTTTTTTCAAGTATTGCTCTGGTACTCTATCAAGTCGCTCAACAAGTCGTAGTACCCATGCTACTTTCTGAGCGTGCTGGTCCGACAAGCTGTCGAGGGATTCTTCTACTGGCTTCGAGTTCGATGGTGTTCTATAAAATTCTATTTCTCGCACATCCTAAGTTAACATATATGTGAACTATATGCAAGCAGCCTTTATTCAATCTTTTGAGTGCGGGCGGCCACGACCGCCTAACAATCGTGCTTGCGACCCGCCTCCGAAAAAAACACTACGGCGGGCAGGCGCTCGCCTAGGAAGATAGCGGGCGGGCACTCGTTTGGTTATGTCGAATAGGAATCTAAATTAATGTATGTCAATTGTGCTTCCGCCAAAAAGATAGCGGACAGTTGCTCCATTTCGTGCCGCCACACAATTGAGCTTTCATAGCGGCGGCACTCAACGGCCCCGATAAAAAACATCCCGATACAATGCATCGGGACAAGTTCGGGGCAGGCGCAAGCACTCACACGTTATGCGCCACGCAGCTTTTGTAGGAAACGATATGCTTGGTACTTTGGAATAAGGAATATGTCAACACACCAATCATTTTCCTTCGTACAATTTTTGATTTTACTCTTATTTCTCTCAAGCGGGTGCGTTTCGATAGAAATTATCAATCCTGATCCAGGTAGATTCGATTCGACAAAAGACATTGTAGTATCAACCCATGATGGCCGTAACATTCTCTTTCGTGGTGGCAATTATCAGATCATCTATCAACTCAATAATAAATTAATCAAAGGTTATGGGAGATTGATAGCTGCGGGAAATCTATCTGACCGAGAATTAATATTTAATGATACTATTCCGTTTGACCAAATCGATTCAATTCAGGTACGCCATTATTCGATATTTCACTATACCGGTGCAATTATATTTGGGATAGCAGCACTTTGTGTTATCATACTAGCAATGATGTTCGGCGGCCGTGGTATTGGCGATTGATTATATTAATCATTATCAATGCAAATCATGCTGCTGCGCGGCGCCAAACAATCGTGCTTGCGACCCGCCTACGCCAAAATCGCTTCCACCTTCACTTCGTTTCAGTGGACAAGTCGGCGGACAAACCCGCCCAAGAAGATGGCGGACAAACGCTCGTTTGGTTATGTCGAACAGGAATCTAATGAAAGGTATGTCAGTTGTGCTTCCGCCAAACAGACGGCGGACAGGCGCTCCATTTCGTGCCGCCACACAAATTGATTTTTCGTAGTGGCGGCACTCAACGGCCCCGATAAATAACATCCCGATACAATGCATCGGGACAAGTTCGGGGCAAGCGCAAGCACTCACTGCTAGGCGGCACGCAGCTTTTGTAGGAAACGATATGCTTGGTACTTTGGAATAAGGAATATGTTAACACACCAATCATTTTCCTTCGTACAATTTTTGCTTTTACTCTTATTTCTCTCAAGCGGGTGCGTTTCGATAGAAATTATCAATCCTGATCCAGGTAGATTCGATTCGACAAAAGACATTGTAGTATCAACCCATGATGGTCGTAACATTCTCTTTCGTGGTGGTAATTATCAGATCATCTATCAACTCAATAATAAATTAATCAAAGGTTATGGGAGATTGATAGCTGCGGGAAATCTATCTGACCGAGAATTAATATTTAATGATACTATTCCGTTTGACCAAATCGATTCAATTCATGTACGCCATTATTCGATATTTCACTATACCGGTGCAATTATATTTGGGATAGCAGCACTTTGTGTTATCATACTAGCAATGATGTTCGGCGGCCGTGGTATTGGCGGTTGATTATATTAATCATTATCAATGCAAATCATGCTGCTGCGCAGCGCCTAACAATCGCAACTATGGTGTTCGCTCTTTAATGTGTTAGCTGCAAGTTTCCCCTGGACTTTCTCATCATATTCCTCTCACATACAGTGCCACACAAGATTACAAAATATTGTGTAGATTAGCGTAATTAGCGTTAACCCGATGAATCGATGAAAACAGAATTGATAGAGAAGCAAGTTGTCTCAAAAAAGCGTGTGGCTGACCATGGCGAGGTGTTGACCGGCAAGCGCGAGGTTAATGCCATGCTCGACCTTGTGAAGCAGGAAACGGAGCGGATCGAGTCGCGGTTTCTTGAACCGGCTTGCGGGGACGGGAATTTCCTCACAGAAATTCTGGAACGAAAACTGCGCGTCGTTGAAAGCCGCTACGGGAAGTCCCAACTGGAATACGAACGCTACGCCATACTTGCAGTATCTTCCATCTACGGCATTGATATTCTGGAAGACAACGTTCAGCAGTGCCGGCACAGGCTTTTCGGGGTTTTCGAGTTGAACTACACGCGGCTTTTCAAGAACAATGCCAAGAATAGGTGTCGCGAGGCCGTCCGGTTCATCCTTGAACGCAATATCATCTGGGGCGACGCCCTGACGCTCAAGACAGTGGGCGAGGAACCGGAATACATTGTTTTTTCAGAATGGTCGCCGGTCAATGGAAGTATGCTTAAGCGGCGCGACTTCACGTTCCACGGTTTGCTGTCACACGAAGGCATGAAGGAACTGCCGCTCTTCTCCGATCTCGGCGAAGACGTATTCATTCCCACACCGAAGAAGGAATATCGCCCGACCCACTTCCTGGAGGTTGCCGATGCAGACAAGCGGTAGTTACAACCCGGACGTCCTGACCTGCCTGGCAAACTTGAGCAGTGACGAAGTGTTCAGCCCGCCGCAATTGGTCAATCGCGTTCTGGATTTACTGCCTCATGAAATTTGGAGCGACAAGAACGCCCGGTTTCTCGATCCGTTCTGCAAGTCCGGTGTTTTTTTACGCGAGATTGCCAAGCGCCTCGACAAAGGCCTGGAAAAGATAATCCCGAACAAGCAGAAGCGGATCAACCACATCTTTAAGAACCAGTTGTTCGGCATTGCCATTACGGAATTGACCTCTTTGCTTTCCCGCCGGTCGGTGTATTGCTCGAAGACCGCCAATGGGAAATATTCCGTCTGCGAAACCTTCGACGACTTACAGGGTAATATCCGTTTCAAGCGGATCGAGCACACATGGGAAGAAGGACGTTGCGTTTTCTGCGGGGCAAACCAAGAGGCCTATGACCGAAGCAAAGAACTGGAAACCCACGCCTATCAATTTATCCATACTGAAAAGCCAGAGGAGATATTCAAGATGAAATTCGATGTCATTGTCGGCAATCCGCCGTACCAACTGAGCGATGGGGGAGCGAAGGCAAGTGCTTCACCTATTTATCACTTATTTGTTCAGCAAGCGAAAAAGCTTAATCCTCGGTTTCTGACCATGATTATTCCTTCACGCTGGTTCTCCGGCGGGAAAGGGCTGGATAACTTCAGAAATGAGATGCTTAATGACAATCGTTTGCGACAAATTATCGATTATCCTGATTCGACCGAGTGTTTTCCTGGCGTTGACCTGAGCGGCGGAGTCTGTTACTTCAAATGGGACAGAGACAACCGGGGCGATTGTGAGATCAATACACATATCGAAGGAAGAACATCGACGATGACTCGCCCTCTACACGAAAAGGACATAGACACGTTTATCCGATACAACGAAGCAGTCTCTATCCTTCACAAGATAATCACAAAAAAGGAAAATGAAAGTAGCTTCAGTGAAATAGTTAGCGCGAGAAAGCCTTTCGGATTTTCGACTGACTTTAATGATTTCAAACAGAAAGAATTTCCTCACAGTGTAAAGTTAATTGGTTACAATAAAACCGGCTTTGTTAAGCAATCTCAAATACTACAAAACAGTTCCTGGGTAAATAAACACAAAGTCTATATTTCTATGGCCTACGGGGAGAGAATAGC
>JAZDJN010000082.1:0-44463 GCA_043803945.1 bacterium
GTGCAATATACAACATCATCATGGGGCTCCGCAAGGGGGTAGGTTTTCACTACATGAGCTTTTCTGTCATAATAAGTGAAAGCAGAGCTCAATGACCAAAAAATATTTTTTTAGACCATACGACTGTCGAACTTGGGCTAACAAGTTCAATCTGTTCGGTAAAGAGAGAAGGGATTATCCGGTGCAATAATGCTCCGGGCATTCAACTTGCTTATTTCTGAGAAGGTAGGCCTTTATGCCGTACGATTACAAAGAAATTCTCCAAGTCGTTAAAGAGAACTTGCAGAATATCAACACCACCTCTGACCTGGCAGAGATTCTCAACATACCGCAGGAAATACTCAAGAAGACTTTTGCACGCTCTTCAGAAAATGGACTTGGCATAACCATAGATCTCCTCAAGATTGAAGAGATGAAGCGGTTGTTGATTACCACCGATATGAAATGCCTGTCAATTTGTATTCAGGTTGGATTGAGAGAAGATAGCGGGTCACATTTTTCCGAAGGCATACCGGCACTACGATGGAGAATTTCCGTACGAAGCATCGTGCTGGGGGGGTGTACTGAATCTCGTGAGCATAGATGACCGGCACCTTTCATGCATTAGACGCGTTTAGGTGACGGTCATCTCATCGCTTAGGGTCGGGAGCGGACTTGTCCCGACGTTTTTTGTCGGGAGCTCCCTCCCAGCATTGAGATAGGGATTGAATTATTCCGTGTAGTAGATCCCCCGCTTGCGCTTCGCTCTACCGGGCAGGCCGATAGAAGCATTCGGGGAACACTAGAAAGGTTCCTGGACTTAATTATTACTGATTACCTCCTTCTTAGCATACATACCTTTTCATTTTGAATTTTACACTTTTACTTTTTCATTTTGAATTCCTAATTGATCATTGAATCTTCCATTCCGCAACACCTGTCGATCCTTTGCCCGCATTGATGTACAGACGAACTCTATTCGTCGTCACCGGATCGAACGTGCAATGATTCCACTTATCGACATCTACACTGTACCCCGACGGGTTTTGTACCTCAATCCATTTCGAGCCATCCCAGAATTGCATTGTCCATGAAGCAGGAGCCGAGATGCCTTCATTATCAACAAACCAGTAGATCTCTGTACTGCTGATGGTGTACTGCTTATCGAAGGTGTACTGCACCCACTCCGACTTCTTATGATCCCAGTTGCCGTAAATCAATCCGCTCCGGTCGTTGGAATTCTTCGGCTCTACCTGGTCGTTCAATCCATACACCGATTCCCAGGAAGAACAGAAGGAGGTCGAAGGCCTTGCATTATAGGAGATGGGAGAGATAATAACCGGCTGACGGTCGTGCATCCACACAATCGAACGACCGCCGCGATTATTACGGAGATAGTTTGGAATTGCCATTATCGGCGTACCATCGGAAAACGTACTCTTAATAACAAGCGATCCTCCAAGCAGCTCACTCTTCCACTCCGTCGAAAGAGTCGCATCCGGATTCAGGATGAGTTTATTGACATCACCGTCGGCATAATCGACATTTTCAATATTGTAGACCAATGGTCCATATTGTAGTGCTACGCGGCCACGCGTTGAAAAGACCGTATCGATTGCCTTTACACGCTGGACCTTCATCGGCAATACAAGATCGATTTTATCCCCCGCTTTCCATGTACGATTGAGAACAAGATAGCCATTGCGGATAACTGGAGTGATCTTCTTTCCGTTTACGGCGACAGATGTAGCTCCGTTTACTTCGGGAAGAGTGGAATAGAGTGTGCTCACATTGCGGTTCGGTATGCGAACTCGTACTGTGAATAACTTCGCGGACCTCGGTTTTAGAGCGATGGAGATGTTTCCATCCCATGGGTATCGTGTCGTCTGGACCACTTGAACCGCTGTGCCGCTGATCTGGCCAACGTCAACCGTACTGCCGACGAAGAGATTAATTGTCAATTCTTTTTCCGATTTCGAGTACATCCATGTCGGCAGTTGCAGCAAGGTGCGGGGAATGTTTCCAACACAGCATGGACAAACATGCCATTTGTAGCGGTCGTGCGACTGATCGAGAGGATTGGTGTAGGTAAAATTCTTTCCATCAAGATCGAGCGAACCGAGAATGCCGTTATAGAGTGCAAGCTCCATCAGATCGGCATACTTCGATTCTCCGTAGGCAAGATTCATCTTATGCTGCCAGAAGAGCATCCCGCAGCCGGCACACGATTCGGTATAGGCGCTTGTAGGAAGCGAATAATTCTTGCCGAATCCTTCCGATGTTTCGCCTGTTCCCACACTACCTGTGACATACAGTTTTTTGTTCACAACGTTATCCCAGAGTTTGTTCACGGCATGGTAGTACGCTTCGGAGCCGGTAAGAATGGCAACATCCGTCATGCCGGAATATTGATACACTGCACGCACAGCATGGCCGACGGCTTCATCCTGTTCCACAGGGTATTTATGACTCTGGTCATATTCGCCGTCCCCTTTGCGTGAATCAAGCAGAAATTTTGCCAGCTCAATGTATTTCTCTCCTTTTCCCTTTCCCTCTATTGTATTCACGAAGCGGCCAAATCGCGCCAAGGCCTGTTCCATTTCCTGATGGCCATCCCACCAAACCTTCTTTGGGGCGGGACCGATATTCTTATACCAGCAATCGGCTAATCGTTTTGCTGCATCAAAAAATTCCTTCTCCTTGCCCCCTGTAAGAGTGTAATGGGCAATGGCAACTTCGAGGAAATACCCTGCAACGTACCCTTCGTGATCGCCTCTGCGCGTCCAGTGAGGAAGTCCCCGCAGCGTAAATGAAGTTTGGAAGTAACCGTCTTTTTCCTGTGCCTGAAGGATAATCGGAATCCACTCATTGATTTTTGCACGGATTTCTTTTTGTACTTTGATGATTTCCTGATCGTCCTTGGGATCGACCATCAGTGCGTAGCACATTGCTTCGAGCGTATTGAAGACATAAGCATTTGAGAAAACGTAGCCCCGATGACGTCCAGCGGGGAGACCTTTTAATTTCTTTCCCGCCTCGATGATATTGTTCATCCCTCCTTCTTTCAGAGAGGTATCATCGAGCATGGTATAGCAATGCGGTATCCAGTTGACAATGGTGTTTTTGATCCTGTCGTTCCAGAACTGGCTGTTGATGGTGTAGTGTGAGAAGGTAACAGGAGATTGAGGTTTTGGAGTTTGTTGTTGAATTGACTGTGCGGCTGTTGATGAAACAAAGAAGATCAGTACCAGAGAAACGATTATGGTTCTGAACCAGATTGGTGTGTAACGAAGGTGAGTATCAGTGGGCATAGTTGCTCCGGGATTTATTCAATCAGTGAGATGGTGAGAGAATGATCTGCACGGTTGAATATAAAGGGCACGGCCTTAGAAGGCAAGTGCTTATGAGGTCATGGGATGTTTTTATCCATTTATGATCCGGAGCAGGATATTGTCATCACCGAATGCCCGACTCAATTCTGTGAATCGAGTCGAGATCTCGACGAAGTCGGGTTTCAATCGGCCTGACTGCGTGTCTGCCACGATGGACACGCAGGATATCTGGAAAAAAACATTTGCGGTCGGGAGCAGGAGCTCCCTCCCAGATTTATTGATTCATCCTGATCTAACCGTTCCCTCTCTATTGGAATTCGATGAGAAGGGAACGGTTAGCTCTCTATTCACTATTTTGATCGCAGCGAGTAGGTATTGACGTGGCGTCTGGAGTTAGCTCCTGACGCCTTCGCTGTTTCCTTTGTAGCTGTCAGGACATAAGTCCTGACAGCACCGCTCAATTTATTTTGATCGCAGCGAGTGCTTACCGCCTTTCTCTGAATCGATCGTTACCGTATAGGGGCCTTTCCCTTCGACAATCCAGCGCACATACACAGTGCCCATGCCGTTAATGCTTTCCAACTCAATCCGCTGGGGATTGTGCTTCTGCTCTGTTGTCACTCCCGTAAACCGATTCTGGACAATGAAAGCGGCAACCGCTTTGCCTCCCTCGATCGTCACCCAATCGTGCCGGGAGATGTCGTTCCGTGCGTCCTGATTCGTGCGGGTAGGAATGATCCTTGTATTCCGGACAACGGCATTCACCTCAGTCAAGCCACCGGCAAGAGATCTTGTATAGATACTGTCGATCTCTACTTTCGGTGTATGATAGAGATGGAACAGTGTGAATGCCATGTTGCGATGGCAGAGATCTTCAAGCATAAACGATGGTGCTGTGCGTGTCCATGCCTTTTTAAATCCGCCAATTTCTATTTCACCGTACACAGGGTGATTATATTTTTTCCATGGCACAATTCCTTCTTCAAAGAGCAGGAGTTTATCGAAACGGTATTGATCGGTTCTGCCGGATCCACGCCCTTCTGTGCCTGTTTGTGGAGGTTTGCGGAAATAGTCGAAGCTCGTCCAGAGTTCATTGGAGAATGTAATGATGCCTCGGGCACATGCAAACCAATCGATTTCACCGCCATAGACGGTATACAAATCGCGGTAGAGAATCATATACTTGTACCCCGGCAGCATCTCTTCACCGACTTTGCCGAGATTATCATACGTTTGCACATCGGTACCAGAGAAATACCGAAGATCCTGTTCAGTACCGGGTCCGCGAAGAATCATGCCGCCGCTGTTATGGTACGATTGCGCGGCTGCAATGTTCGGCCGGGAAAGGACAAATTCTGCAATTGAACGATTCTCCGGGAAGATAAACGGATACCGGTCGGCACCGCTCTGAATATACCGGGGCGCCCAGTTCCATGCCCAGTCACGATTGGGATCGTACGAACCGGGACCATCCTCATTCACTTCGCCGTCGCCATCGTTGTCGATTCCCTCGGAGCCCAGCAGTGTAAATTCACCCTGCTTGCCCGCCTCCACCGGTACCATGATACGCGGATCGTCCGGATCGGCAACATACCGGCCGTAAGGATCCCTGATGCGCATTTGCGTGATATTGCCATCGCCGTCGAGATCATCGGGACCGTCCTCATCAATCAGGCCGTCACCGTCATCATCCCTCGGATCGAGGCCGCTGCGAGGCGAGCTTGCTGTGTTTGGTTTGTGAATGAAATGATCGCGCGCGTCAGGATTAATGGTCGGCACAATGTAGAGTGTTTTCTCATCGAGCAAATTCCGTATCCATTCCACCTTATCATACAGCTCCGTGACGTACCATGCCGTATACAGTGCTACTTCGGAACCCTGAATTTCATTCGAGTGAATATTGCCGTCGATATACATCGCCGGTTTTTTATCGACGTCCCCTTTTTCGAAATTCGACACGGTGATCATCCACATGTCTTTCCCTTGGAACGATTTTCCGATGCTGCTCACTTTCGCAAGCTTGGGGTACGCCTTTTCGATCCGCTTCATGATTTCATATAACTGCTTTGTATCGTAGTAACGATTCCATGCAACTTCTACTTTGGGATTGTTGGGTGCACCCATGGCTTTCAGTGCACTTTCGGTAACATCCTTCTTCACCTGCGCCTGCACTCCTGAACTCAGAGCCGCAAGAACGATGCACGAAAGGATGAAGATGCTCACTACAGAGGCTATTCGTTTCATGGCTATTCTCCTTTCCTTAGCGCAGCGTGATGGTTTCAGTTACTTCACCGGTCATCGGACTTTCCGCTGTGACCTTTACTGTGGAGCCGGGTTTTCCGACAATCAACCAGGTTGTCGTTGAATATCCCCCGCTTCCTTTAATGGGAGAAAGCCGCTGCTTTGCGCGGCCGTTTGCCAACGATTGATCTTTGGCCAGATCGAGAGTCAGATAAACATTACGCGGCCACCGTGCACGAACACCGATTGCACTGTTTGTGGGTAAGTATCCCGCATTCACTACATCAAGCGAGAGCCGGTACACCGACTCATTCACCTTTTCCACTTTGATATTCTTTAACCCCACTGTCGGGAGTTGACCGGCAAGATAGGTGAGAAATTTATTGTACGGTTGTGAAAAAGAATTCAGGCTGTCTGCAGGGGGATTGGCTAGCACATAGGGCTTGATACCTCCAACCTCGACATCACGATCCGGAAAGTCCGGGTGCTTTACCTTTGTCCATGGGACAAAGACATCCTTGTATCCATTCGCTTCGTACCATCGCAGCACCCGTAACTGATCGGCTGCATCGTCGGGCACTTGCTGTTCTTGCAAAGAGGCCTGGCCTGTTTGAAATCCACCGGTTCGGCCCATCTGCCGCATGCGGCTTGCCATCCCTCCGCCGCTGGTTGTATCTCTCCTTGCACCGCGGTCGGGAGGTGCCCACCATGGCCTGACAGAGAATGACCATCGGCCGGTATGATAATAGACCCATTCTGTAAAATTTCCGCTTGCCTTCTTTGCTGCAGGCGCCTCACTCAGTTTGGTGAGATCGAGGAATTGTTTACTGATATAATCATAGTAAGGAGCATCGTCGGTAAGCACTGATGTCACACCACGCGAAGCCTGGCTTTGCGTTGTAGTCGTTGGGGTTGTGGGTGCTGAGCCTCGCTGCGTGAACATTTCCGTGCCGCCACCTCCACCACCGCCTCCTCCTCGTGTTCCACCGCCACCACCTGTTCCTCCTCCTCCGCGCCCGGTGCGTCCTTCAGTTCCTGCTGTAGCTGTCGGTGCTGCTATTTGTGCACCCGACCCTGTTCGCCAGGGTGTTGTCAGGTTGTCGGTAGAAGAAAATGAAAAGACTGCTGCGATATTTGGTTTCGAGAATATAAATTGGGCGATCGATCTCGACTCTGCTTCGGAGACCTGATAGATCCCGGCATCGGTTTCGAAGAACTGGTAATTGAAGGGGAAGTTCTTGTTGAAGTCTACACCGCCGACACCATCTTCATTCCACTCATCATCCTTGTCATTGTCGATGCCTTCGGTGTAAAGGAGGTATTCACCTTTCTCACCCTTTGTCTGGTCCGCTTTCTTCATCAAACGCGGATCATCGGGATAAAGCATCCATTCGCCGCGGGAATCTTTCACCCTCATCATGGTGATGAACCCATCTTTGTTCACATCGTCGACATCGTCTTCATCCGTAGCACCATCACGATCATCATCGTACGAACGGTAATTGGTCGATCGCTCTGCGAGCGGCTTGGCAAAATACGCTTCCGTTGCATCGGGCGTAACCCGTGGAATGATATACACCGTTGTCGATTGAAGCAATTTGGTAATCTTCTCATCCTTGCCGAAGCTGTTCACCAGATGCTCGGCATACCTGAGTGCCAATTCGCTGCCGGCAATCTGGACTGCTTCTGTTCCGCCGACAACCAGCATCGCGCGGTCATCATCAGGATTGCCTTTGCGAATAGCAAGAGCCCAGATGTCGCGGCCTTTAAGTGTTTTGCCGATCGATTCAAGCTTAACGATATCGCTATGTGCCGATGCCAGGGTTTTTATCGCTTTGGTCATCTCATCATAGGGATAGTACTTGGATGGAATTCCCTGACCGGAGAGCGTTGCTGCACAGAGCAGCACAACCACCAGCGGGGAAAGGAAACGGGTAAGGATTCTCATACGATGACTCCGATAATAGTGAATGAAGGAGTTGTTGATTATCCGGATTAGTGTATAGAAAATGTGGTATTCAAGCCCATTTTGAATGAAGAATAAACGTAAAATAGTAGCAATAGTTGCTTGTCTCCAATATAGGATTATCGCTGCCAGAATGCGACTATCTAGGGCACGCTCCCAAAAAGAAATCTTGTGTTTTGAGAACCACCTTCAGGATAGGGCGCGAGCATCCCCTCTATTGGCGGGACTTGTTTCCACAGTAGGTTTCGCGAGTACACACAAGATCATTGAGTGGAAACGGCACTGGCCAGATCCACTGTGGCAAGGAAGAGTAATCGCGCAAGGTCTTCCATGATTTCCGGTGTGCAATACTCCGGCAAATCTTGTGTTGTGTGGTATGTCGCCACGGGCACAGGAGGCGAGCCGTAGACACCAAGCCCAACGCTCGGAATATTCGCCCAGAGGAAATGTGCCAAATCCTGACGCGGCCGGGCAATGTTGGATGTGAAGCCGGTCGATATCTCACGATGAATATACGCTGTGTTATTCCGATCGAAAGCTTCCCAGATCTGCGGATAATTCTTTCCGGCACTCACCGAAATCTTTTCTCCCCGCCCAACACTCTCAAGGTTGATGAACTTTGTCTTCTCATTCTGGAAGGCCGGATGCTGCACATAATACTCCGATCCCTTCACTCCCTGCTCCTCGGCTCCAAAGAGAATGAATGCCACCGAGCGCTTTAAGGAACTCCTCACCTTCGAGAGCGCCCCTGCCGCTTCCATCAATACCGCAACTCCGGACGCGTTATCGTTGGCGCCAGGCATGAGCTTATGATTCAATCCGACATGGTCAAGATGTGCGCCGATGAGGATTACTTCGTTCTTCAGCACCGGATCGGTCCCCTCAATCATGGCAAGCACGTTCAACCCTACGCCTTCCGGATGATGTTCCGTCTTGCACGTGATCGTTGCAAGTTTCCCTGTCGCAAACGAAACCGGTTTCAATTCTTTTTGAATGCTTCGAACCATGTCCCTGTGTTTCTTTCCGCTGCCGCGGAAGATATCGTCGACGACAACCTGGCTTACATGGGTGAGGATGAAATTTTTCTGCCAGGCGCAATTCGGATTGACAATATGATAATTGTAGATCATTCCTGCTGCGCCATGAGCGTTTGCGTTATTAACTTTGTAATCGTGGAAGGAATAGGGGCGCCACTTCTTGAACAATTCCACATCCGGATCTGTTGAGACAGGAACCTCGCGATCCATCATTACAATTTTTCCTTTGACATCGATCCCCTCATAGTCGTCGTACTTCAATTCTGGAGCAGTGATGCCGTACCCGACATAGACCACCTCGGCGGTGATACTGCCAGCGTCGGAGGTTGAGCCGGGATAGAACTCCTCCTCATACACGTACGATTTTCTCACCGTATCCTGCTTGCCAATCGGAAGATGAAGAATCATTTCAGCGCCGGGAAATACCAGTGTATAGGGATTGGGAAAGTGCTGAAAATATGTCCCCTTATCCCCTGACGGTTGTGTTCCCCATTGCTTCAAGAGATCGGCCATCCATTGCGCACACGCGTTGTAAGCGGGAGTACCTGTCAATCGTCCCTGGTACTTTTCCGATGCAAGTTCCCGGATATACTTATCGATAGTATGGCTGGAGATACTATGCATTGCAGGGAGCAATGCTTTATCAACTGTAACATTGTTCGTTTGAGACAAGAGAAGGGACAACGCAACTACGGAACATTGAACAAGAAGGAGTATGCGGAATATCAACCGTTTCATGTATTGTTCTCCAGCAATAACAAGTTCTAAGGGAAATGATGGACGTTCCATACTGGCAAATTTTTCTTAGAATCTCAACCGATAGAGCAATTTTTGAGCAAGGTCCACGGTTTACTGTTTACCATTCCCTATTCACTATTTACAATTCCGCATTCACCATTTCCAATTCCTCATTTACAGCTATCCACAACTTATCCCCATCGTTGTGCACAAAAAATATTCATCCTTTAAGATTATTGATTCAACCTTTGTGACTTCTTTCTTTTTTCTTATCTTAGGAGCAAAGGAAATGAGCAATGGCTGACACTCGAAAAAGTTTTACGGTTCAATCGGACTATACTCCAACAGAAGGACGCGTACCGCCGCAAGCCGTCGATGTTGAGATGGCGGTACTCGGTGCGATGATGATTGAGAAGAGCGCTCTCGCGAAAGCGATCGAAATTCTCGACGAGACTGCCTTCTACAAACCGTCTCATCAACGAATTTTCGCCGGGATGATCGCTCTCTTTGAACGGAGCGAGCCGGTTGATATGATTACACTCATCGAAGAACTCCGCCGCAGAGGCGAGTTGGAAAAGGTTGGCGGCGAATATGTCATCACGGAACTCACCACCAAGGTAACCACGTCGGCCAATATTGAATACCACGCACATATCGTTCTTGAAAAAGCGTTGATGCGTCAGTTGATTATTTCATCGTCGGAAGTCGTCGGCCGCGCATACAGTGAAACGGAAGACCCTCTCGACCTCCTCGACGAAGCGGAACAGAAGATTTTCCAGATCTCCGAACAGCGCATGAAGAAAAACTTCGTCACCATGAACACCGCGGTGCACACAACCATGGAGATGCTCGAAAGCATTCATGGCAAACACAGCGGTGTGACAGGAGTGCCGACGGCATTTTCCGAACTTGATAACCTGACCGGCGGTTTTCAGCGATCTGACCTCATCATCATTGCGGGTCGGCCAAGCCAGGGAAAAACGGCATTTGTCCTCTCCCTCGCACGCAATGCATCCATTCTTCACGATGTCCCGATCGGATTCTTCAGCCTCGAAATGTCGAGCCAGCAATTGGTGTTGCGCCTCATTTGTGCCGAAGCGCGCGTCGATGCTCACAAAGTCCGCACAGGACGCCTGCCGGAAGACGAGTGGAGAAAACTCAGCACAAGTGTCGGCAAACTCTATAAAGCCAAAATTCTCATCGACGACACACCGGCGTTGAGCGTTCTGGAAGTCCGTGCCAAAGCACGCCGGCTGAAAGCTGAACACAACATCGGCATGATTATTGTCGACTATCTGCAATTGATGCAGGGGCCAAAAAATGCCCAGAGCCGCGAGCAGGAAATCTCTTCCATCTCCCGTTCATTGAAGGCACTGGCCAAGGAGTTGAACATTCCGGTGGTTGCGCTCTCGCAGCTTAACCGCGCCGTGGAAACACGCGGCGACAAACGGCCTGTGCTTGCCGATCTTCGCGAATCGGGCGCCATTGAACAGGATGCCGACGTTGTTCTGTTTGTGCACCGTCCGGAGATGTACGGTATTCTTGAAGAACACAACGAGCCTACAGAGGGAATGGCAGAAATCATCATCGGCAAGCAGCGTAACGGCCCGACCGGTACTTGCCGGCTTGCGTTCATCAAGGAATATGCACGCTTCGAAAACTTGACGCGATTTCACGAGAGCACCTTCTTACCGCCGCCGCCTTCGGAAGATGCTCCATTCTAGAGGCCTTTCAGGGAACGCCGACACTTCTCAACAATGAACAAGAGGCACAATGAATCGTCGAACATTTCTCTCCGCTCTCCCATCGCTCGCCACCGGCACATCGCTCATTGCGGGATCCCATATCCTCTTCCAGGACGCTGCTGATGAGGATACCATTATCTGCAAGAAAAAATTTGAGTTTGCCGCTGCTGCGTCGCTCAAAACAAAACCGATTGGCGAAGTAATAGCGGAAATCGGCAAAACATTTTTAGGTACCGAATACGTCGGCCATGTGCTCGAAGCGCAGGGCGAGGAGCAGCTTGTCATTAACCTGCGCGCACTCGATTGTGTCTCCTTCTGTGAAAACTGTATTGTCCTGGCCCGCTGTATTAAGAAGTCCAAAACAACATTTGACGATTATAAAAAAGAGCTGCAGTTTATCCGCTACCGCGGAGGCGTGATCGACCGGTACCCGAGCAGGCTGCATTATTTCTCGGATTACATCTTCGATAATGAGAAGAAGAAGGTCTTCAAAAACATTACAGAAGAACTCGGCGGGGTTCCTTATAAAAAGAAGGTAACCTTCATGTCGACGCATCCCGAATCGTACCGTCAATTGATGGAACATCCTGACTTCGTCAAGATTATCCAGAAACAGGAAACGGAAATTTCCCGACGGAAGATGGTTCACATCCCGAAGGAAGCCGTGGCGCGGGTGGCATCAAAAATTCCATCGGGAAGCGTTATCGGTATTACGACGACCATTGAAGGAATGGACATTGCGCATACGGGGATTGCAATCCGGCACGAAGGAGAATTACGGTTTATGCATGCACCGATGGCGGGAAAGCAGGTGCAGATCACACCGACATCGCTTGCCGATTATCTTCAGGGCCACCCAAAGCACATCGGCATTATGGTTGCACGCGTACTCGAACCGCTCATCAGGTGAACTTGCCCCACTCATTCTACACTGTGTCAGGAAGTGGTTCCTGACACCCAAGAAAAACACCTAAAGTTGTATTACAGAAAATATATTTTCCCTTTGTTACTTGGCGGCAATGCATCTTTCTTAGGACGGTAATGCATTTTAGATTACAGCCATTCTCGTTATATATACTCCAATGCCTGTTCAAAATCGGCAATGAGATCTTCGACGCCTTCCACACCCACCGAAATTCTGATCATCCCCGGTGTGACACCGTGATTTTTTAGTTCCTCGTCGGAGAGAAAGATATGTGAAGAGTACACCGGAATGCTTACCAGGGTTTCCACGCCGCCAAGCGACATAGCGTTGACAGCAACTTTGAGATTATCGCAGACCCGTGCTGCGGCTTCAATCGGCGAAAGCCCTTTTGATGACTTCACTTCAATCGTGACCATGCCGCCAAATCCGGTCATCTGTTTTTTCGCCAGTTTGTGCTTCGGAAAGGAGGGCAGCCCAGGATAGAGGACACGCTTCACTTTCTTATGCTGTTCCAGCGCCCACGCCAGTGCAAGAGCGTTTTCCGTTTGTCGCTTAACGCGAAGCTCAAATGTTTTCAGGCTGCGCGAGATGAGAAATGCAGCAAAGGGGTCGACACATCCGCCGAAATGCTTTGCCAAACCTTTTACCTGGTTGATGAAATCCGCCGTTCCCAGCACAACACCTGCAATGATGTCGCTGTGCCCGCCGATATATTTCGTTGCACTCTCAACAATAACATCGACACCAAGCGCAAAGGGATCCTGATTCATTATCGAGGCGAAGGTATTATCAATCATCACAATCAGCTTCTTGCAGATTTTTTTCTCTGCACGCCGTGTCCGCCGGACCACCTCGGCAATATCGACAAGATCGAGTGTGGGATTGGTTGGCGTTTCAAGGTACACCAGCGTCGTGTTTGCCGATGCAAGCGATTCGATCCCTTCCAGATAGTCGGGGGGAATATAGTTCACCGTGATACCGTTCTTCGGGAGCTCATCTCTGAACCAGCGGTAGGTACCGCCATACAGCGCAGGTGTGCTGATGATCTCCTGCCCGGGTTTTGTTATTGAGAGAATGGCTGTGGTAATGGCGGCCATGCCTGAAGCGAAGAGAGCGGCTGCTTCAGCATTTTCCATCAGCGCCAGTTTTTCTTCGACATCGTGCACTGTCGGGTTATGGAGGCGTGTGTACACATACACGCTCGGATCGCCCTTGGCGAATCTCACCGCATCTTCAGAGGTTTCGAACCGATAGGTCGACGTCTGATAAATCGGCGTTACCACCGGGCCTTTATAGGCGTAGAGCTTCTTGCCATGAATCGCGCGGGTAGGTAGTGAGAGTTTTTTTTTGGGTGATTTCTTTTTTGTCTTATTCATAGTTGTTGCTCTTCGTTGTTCACTCCAAAAAAAGTGTGGCGGATACGTTTTCGCTGTTCACGGTTCACTATTTACAGTTTAAGGCTTATAGGTTACCGTCTACCATTTGCCCATCATTGTTTCCCAAGCTTCGTCTCAAACAATTTCAATATTCTTTTGTACTCATCCATCCAGCTCGTTGGTTCCTGGAATCCATGGTCCTCTACGGGATACACAGCAAGCTCCCAGTTCTCCTTCTTCAATTCAATCAACCGCTGCACAAGCCGCACGGCATCCTGGAAGTGAACATTCACATCCACCATGCCATGGCAGATCAGCAGCGATCCCTTTAATCCGTCGGCAAAGTAAATTGGCGAGCTCTGGCGATAAGCAAGCGTATCTTCCTGCGGAATATTCAGAATCGGTGCAGTGTATCCATGGTTATAGTGTGCCCAATCTGTTACCGGCCTTAAGGCTGCTCCGGCAGCAAACACGTCGGGCTGCGTGAACATCGCCATCAACGTGATAAAGCCGCCATACGAACCTCCATAGAGTCCGATGCGTTTCGGATCGACACCATGATTTGCCGCCAGCCACTTCGCTCCATCGACATGATCGTCCAGATCCTTGCCGCCCATATGACGATAGATTGCCGTACGCCAGTCACGACCAAGACCGGCGCTGGCCCGATAATCCATATCGAGCACGGTGTATCCTTTGTCGGTTAACAAATTATTAAACATGTACTCGTGGAAATAATCACTCCACCCTTTTGTGACATTCTGCAGATATCCGGCACCATGAACAAAAATCACTGCTGCACCATTGGGTTTCTCCGGTTTATAGAGCCGCACCGGCACATCCGCCCCATCGCGAGCTTTTATGGTGAGCACTTCCGGCACCCGCCAATCATACGATAAAAATTCCTCGGTTACCGATTCGGTAACTTTTGTTAGCTTTGCCGCCGGTTTGTTTTCCATCAGGTAGAGTTCTTCTTTTATATTGCTGAAGGAATAGAGAATCGCAAGCCGGTCTTCTGTCGGCGAGAGCGTTACTTCGTTCCATCCTTCCATCATCGTAATGCGTGTACGGTCGCCGCCATCGATCGACATCGTATAAAAATGCCGTTCGCCAAAGTGCACTTCGTTGGAACTGAAGAACCAACGCTTCTTGTCACGGGACATCCGGAGGTTATAGATCTCAAATTTTCCCTTCGTGAGCTGGGCCTTGGCTTTCCCATCGAGCGATATGGTATAGAGATGCGACCAGCCATCCTCTTCGGATTGGAAATATATGCGTTTCGAATCGGGCATCCACCCGACACCGCCGCCCCCGCCAAATCCAAATCCTCCGCGCACACCGGGCCCTCCGATCCATGCATTGTCATGCTGATGGTTAAGTACAGTCCCAAATTTCGCGCTATCGGGATCAAGTATAACAATCCACCGATCTTTATTATCCTGAGAGAACACCTGCACGAATGCATTCTTGCCATCATCCGACCAAAAAGGTCCGCTGTACGAAACTGCACGCGGCGGTACAGGCCTGCGGCGCACTGTGTCACTCGCTGCCCGCACAGGCATAATGCCGGGAATGTTGTCAGGCTTTACTTGCATCACAGAATCAAGCGCAAGATTATAAACATTGAACTCGTACGACGCGAGGGGTTCACCGACTTTTGTCCGGCCGTTAATATCTTCTGTGTAGCCGCTCTCGGTGATATAGCTTGGAACGATTGTGCGCTTCGGGTCTGTTGGGTTTTGTATCAGCGTAAAGGTTACGAAGTGTTCATCGGGTGAAAGGGCCAGCCCCATCATGTTCTTTGTGCCTGTATTGAACGGCTTCTTGCGTTTCGTCTCGGATAAGCGCATGGCGCCGCGAGTTCCTCCCCGTTGCGCTCTCCGCTCACGGAGCACATCGAACAACTGCATCTGCTGATTCTGCAGATACTGCTGAAGCGTCATTTTTGATTCTGTCCGATCACGCATCTGTGCACTCCCACCGCCACCGCCGCCTTCACCCTGCTGTGTTCTACCGCCAAAGCGCTGCCCCTGACCCATCATTCCAGTGAACTGCGGCGTTGTCTGCTGCGTCGTTGAGGTTCCACCCGAAATGATATTGGTGAGTTGTGTTTCGATCGCAGTTGCCAACTCGCGCATGTAGAGATTCCCGCCGCGTTCATAGATTATCTTCTTTTCATCAAACGAGTAGCGGGGATTTGATTCATTATCCAGTGTATTTGTTAACTGTGTGAGTGCCTTGGTCTTTCGATCCTGAATAATGATATCGCCATCATTTGAGTAGAGCCGTCTTGAGTAATCCTTCGTATAGACACCGCCTCTAATATTCAATGAGCGTTGTTCTTCCAGAGTCGCACGGCGGGGTGTTCCCCCTTTTGCACTTATCGCATAGAGAGAATCTGCCTTATCTTCTTTTGTCCGCCATCGGAAGAAAAGCCACTGGCCATCTTCCGACCACTGGGGATTGCTTGGAGAGATGCCCATCCATTTCGGATCGCGCATAATGTTTTCGACAGTGAGCCAGCCGCGTGTCGGTTTTTTTGCGGGCTCTTGGGCAATGAGTGTCGTCGTAAGAACAAGACTAAGAAGCAGCGCAAGGAAGGCTAATCGTGTCCTCATGAAAGAATCCTCCAGTAGTGAAATTCGGTGTGATACAATTGGCAAAAAGTAAAGAAAAGGAGTATGGAATCCAAATTTCCCCGGCCCCTTTGTAGAATTTGTAGAATATTCTTGACATAGCGGTGTTTTTTTTTTTTTACATTGAATTGTCTATATGAGAGGGAGACTTCAGCATCAATCTAAGACATACCAAGAATAATGCTTAATAGATTGTCCGGTCGATAAGTGTGCTGCTCATTAAATTTTTCAGCACTAATTTGGTTTTTCCAGACAAACACAAAATATAAATTTAATGGTAATGAATAAAAATCTTATTATTAAATTAGCTGTGTTCTCTAATATACTCTTGTTCTCCTTGATTCTAACTCTGATATTAAGAGGCAAGCAAAGTGCCCACGTGAATTCGAATCCACTCGATAAAATCCGGGTTGGTATGAACATAAATAAATTACTTCCGGACTCGTGCCACAATTTTATTTTCGAGAGTGATGAATCGTCTTTTATTGCATTTGTTTTTCTAAAAGATTCATCAAACAATGCACTGCAAATTTATTGGGAGGCATATAAACAATGCAAAGTTCAATTAACGGGTGGAAAAGTATCGATTCTCATTGTTCCTTTGAACCTTGATCCCTCGTTTCATAGCAAAGAAAGAATTCCTTATTTATTTGACTCAACTCGTACATTATGGAAAAGGTTGCCAGGATGTACGTCTGCAACAATTATAGTAAATAGAAAATCGATGACGATCGAGATGGTCTATAGCTTTGAGATTAATCCCTGTACTTTGATAGAAATGAGCATGAAGGATTTTGTATGATGAGAACATTTTTTGAAAGCCTCTTATTGATTAGCTTATCAATACTCGTTAGCATTGTATCTCTTGCTCAAGAAAATAAATATGTCGCCCAAAAGATTCCACTAAGAAAAGAGTTTCAAGATTTCCTGAACTCTAAACAACGTGTTTTCCTTAATCTTGATCGCTGCAAATTAGAGATATTACAACCAAAATCTATTATCGGTAAAGAGTTTAATGAGATTGATATTGACCCGCTTTTTCTCTTAAATCCAGTCGATTGTTTACAATGGAGAGACAGCCTTTTAATAACAGATCAAGATCAAAACTGTATTTTTGTTGCAGATAAATATGGCAAATTAATAAGAAGGGTTGGAGTAAAAGGCAAGGGCCCCGGCGACTTCGATATGCCGACCTTTATCAAAAAAAACTCTAAGTATTTGTTCGTCATTGAGTTGGGTAATCGTAGAGTACAAATTATGAACCATAATTTTAAATATATCAAATCTGTGTTGTACCCTATGGCAAGTGGAAATATCTGCGTAGGCGAGAGATACTTCACTATAACAACCGGATTGAGTCTATCTGATTATGCTTATTGTGTTTATCAGGCAGACAGACCATTCAATAAAGTTCGAGAAATACTACCACAAGCACTGCCGAGAGAAAAAGGGTGGCGCGGAAATAATTACTACCATATTTCATCCAATCAAGAGGTAATGATCATAGGTACAAAACTTCTACCTTTCCTTTTTATCTTTGATCACGAAGGTAATCACCTTTCTACAATTGAATTTACGGGTGTCAAAGCTTCACATGTTGAAGACAATTTAAAGATTGAATTTGATGAAAAGGTGATAACATACAAATCTTCATTTTCCAATGGATCACTTGTGTTTTCGAATGGTGACATTCTTCTTAATGTCCAACCTGATATTTTTCATCTAAAAAGAGAAGGGAAAGACTATCAAAAATATAGCATCAAGTGCTGCTATAGATTGGAAAAACCTACAAGGCAACAGAAAATAAAGAATGAAGTTTTTAAATATGCATATATTCTTATTCAACTAGAACACGATATTTTTTATACAATTCAGGATGACAAAATTATTCAATATCAGCTAAGATAAAATCAGATGGTAGTTTGTCAATCATAGGTTGAATAAACATGATTAGACTAAATCCTTCGGTGCTACTTTTTAGTAGATTATTCTTGGGCATTATCTTCATTTTATCCGCGATAGGAAAGTCTCTCGATTCATCTCTTTCTGCTTTATTCCTACTCCAAATGAAAGTTCCTATAGAGTTCATTGATGTTCTAATTTCAGTTATTATAGTATCAGAATTTACATTAGGATTTTCTATGATAATTGGATTGATGATAGAAAGAATTGCAATATCAATTATCATATTATTAATGATCTTTAGCTTAGGACCTGTATATGGAATGATAAAGGGGATTTCTTCCAGTTGTGGATGCTTTGGCTCTCTTTTCCATTTTAACAACCCTATTTTTGTGATCCTGAAAAATATTCTATTAATCCTCATTTCTTTAAGCCTCTGCTTGAAACAAAAACATACATTTGCTAAAAATGGTATGTTCAATAAAAACATTAACAACTGATTTAGAGGTGCACTATGAAAAATTTCAAGGGAATTTTAACATCTCTGTTAATTGTTTTTTGCACTCAATTAATGATTCTATTTGTGCTTGCGCAGGGCGTTAACGCTGAAGAGAGCGGATCTTGGATACACACATGCAAGATCTGTGAGGGAAGATGTATTTTTGCTCCACCAGTACACGCACAGGGATGCACCGTTGAAGAAAGCTGGCAAGGAATTGCAGCGTGTGGATGCGAAATTTGTAGATGCCATCTTGAGGATCCCGAACCAAGAGATGAGTATTGCCCTCATCCTATGAATTAGTTTATACCGATCATCGAAGGAGCAATAGTTTGCGCTGCTCACGGAATTTTCCTGCCTGCATGGTGAGAAGATAGACCCCGCTTTGCAGGTTGCCGCTACTCCATTGTACGGTATGAAGACCGGCTCCCCTTTCTTCAGCAACCAGTGTCGAGACCTCTCTTCCGAGAAGGTCAACAATCTTCAGTCTGACAAATGTCGGTATGGAGAGTTGAAATTGGATGGTTGTAGATCCATTAAATGGATTGGGATAATTCTGGGCAAGCCAATGCTTATCGGGAGAATGAAGATTTTCCTTGATAGCAGTGGTTGCACCGAGATAGGAGAAACGGATTGCATCGAACGCCATCGGTTGGCCCGGTTGTGTACTGCCATCACCCAATCTGACATGCTGAATGGCGGAAGATTTAAAGACGTACGTCCCCAGCGACACCCATGTATCCTTGTATGCACTCTGATCACGTTCCACGGAATGAGCTCCATCAGAGGCGGTAACGACATACCTGGCGCGTGCAAAAAACTCATCGGGAATGTATGCAAAGACTTCATACAGGCCATCCGAGGTAATCTTTGGTGTCCATTGTGCATAGGCGGTATCGGAGGCCGTTGAATACTTCCACCAGGTGTGTCCGCCATAACCGCGTAGGAGATCCTTCCATAAGGTCATCGATGCGGGAGCTTTGGCATGCAGATAAAATCCGGAAGTGAATTGATTGTTATCGATGACAGTATCGACAGATGCTTGCTGGGTATAGGCTGCAGCGACACCATATACAACCTCCACCAGATTTTGAAAACCATTGTTGTACCCCGGCCAATCGTACTGGACATCTTTCCCATAATAATTTTTATAATATCCGGTTAAGTTCTTATTTCCATAAGGATCATTATAGACAAAGGTATGTTCCTCCGCGCCGACACCGTGGGCAACCACCACATGCCCTGAAGTTGTAAGCATTGCACAGATTGTATAGGGCCTTCCCGATTTGACTTCGGAGAGAGCGATATCATGCGGGACTCCATCGATGAGTGAAGAACTCATCTCCATCTGGCGATAGAATCCCGGTAGACGGTCATGTGGCCGGCTATTCATCCACATGTAGGCATAGGCGCCCCATGCCGGTTTTCCGCTTGCGTCGCCAGCCGTATAGTTTGCATAGTTTACCTGGCGGAATTGAAATTTGTCGGCAACATAATTTCCCCAGTTATTCATATGCAGGGATGGCGTGGAACATTTTGTCTCCCATGGAGGAAGGATATTATAGTAAGCGAGAACCATTATTGCCGCAGTCGGTGCGCACGACGAGTTGCCATTATGCCAATCAGGTGTATCGTATGTTTGATGAACATACGGAATATTGAGGCCGGTGACTCCTTGAGTTTTAACAAGCCTGGTGCTTGTGCCTGTAGTACTGCCCTTGGCAAGAACAGACGGGATCTCTGTTGACGATAAAATCACCTGCACCGATGCTTCACCCTGGTGAGGTGAAGGCTCTGCTGAACAGAGCGTTTTGTATTTGTAAGTATGAAAGAGAATTCGTTGATCTCTGCCAACGAAGCTTGGATCCATCTCGCAGGTGTTGGGTGTTGTTGTCAACCGTTCGATCCTCGAGCCATCGTACAAGGCTGCATAGATGTCTGAGTTGATCAGCGTGAAATTCTGGATTTCCTTACGATAAAATATAATTTGCCGTGAATCGGACGACCAACCCGGCGAATGCGCCTCGCCAAGAGAATGTGATTGATGGGTGGACAAATCAAAAACAATTCCAGCCCCGTTCAATGAAGAGTAGAGAAGTTTTGTTCCGTCCGGCGACCACTGCGGATTGAAATATCCTGCGGCCCCATCGCTCAGCCGCGATCGTTTACCGGAGGAAAGCTCCATCATCCAGAGTTGATCGTTTCCATCATTATATGCGACGAACTCACCGTTTGGAGAAATGGGAGCAATGTTACTGTAGTATCCAATGCGATACTTTCTCACAACCCCATGGTCATACACAGAAAGATCTTCACCCACAGTGAAGGCGTAGCGGCCGTCATTCGTAATACTTGTCTGGCCCAATCTCGGTCCGGGGGAAGCAAGCATCGTGATTATTCCGGTTTCCACGTCGATCACTGCCGGTGCCTGGCGTCCATCGCTATCGATTATTTTTACTCCAACCTCACGGCCATCGGGAGAGAGCGTGTAATAGAGGCCAACCCCGGGTGAGGAGATGAGTGTTTCTGTTTGATCGTTCTGGTTCAGATACAATACTGAGTGAGCATTATCGGTAAAGATGATTCCATGGGAAGTCTGTTTCGGGGCTTTCAGATATCCCTGTTCCTCTTCAACATACTGAGCGTGGAGGAACAAGGTGAAGAATACAGGCGTAAGAAAAATATGAAATAACCGAAAGAGCATCATGCGTTCCTTTTTTGACAAACAAAACATAGGAAGAAAGAGGTGAAAGAGCAACGAAGGAGGATGAGGGGGGCCTTGTTTTCACTTTCATGACCCACCGCTTGACTCTCATCCCAAACTCTGCTACCATTGCCTGCAGAAGAGTCAGCCGGCGCAGTTCAGAATGTGCGGGGCCGATGGAAGCGATGGAAACCTCTGAGTTCGCACCGGGCGATGAGAGAGGTTTTTGTATTTATACCTCATTCATGGCAATTCGATTGTTCATTAATGAGTTGTTCTCTCATAAGGAGTATCCTATGAATAACCATTCTCAAATTTCTGGTTGCACTTGTTGCCCGATGAAGCGCCGGGACTTTCTCACAAAAGGAGGAGCCGCAACTATTGGGGCGCTTGGCTTACTCTCCAACTCCTCATGGCTTCATGCCGCAAGTTCGCATAGCACAACGAGAATTCAGATCATCTATTCTCTGCATGCTGAACAACAGCCGGAACCGGACTGGCCGAATAAAGGATTCGATTTCGCTCCTGTTATGCAAAAGATCACAGCAACGTTGAGAGAGCGATGTGAAAACATTGAGTTTGTCACCTCACTGGCGAGTAATCCAGAACAGGCAAAGCAGCTTCTTGAAAACGATTCATCGAAAACCGTCGATGGATATCTTGTCTACCAGATGAATTGTTGGAACAAGGTGATACAGACAATTGCAGCATCGGGTAAGCCTGTACTTTATGCTGATTTTCAGTTTGGCGGCAGCGGCGGATTTCTTGTCTATACTGCCGGATTCCTCCGAAAGAATCTTAACAACGTCGGTTTCATCGCTTCATCGAACATCGACGATCTTGTTGATGCGGTAAAATGCTTCACTGCGATTAAAAATGGCGGATCGCCGGCCAATTTCGCATCAATGATTACTACGGTCAGAACATCGCATACACCGAGGTCGTCTGACCTCCCATGTACACCGGATAAGCTTACATGCGTTTCCGCCCAGGAATGCTTGCGCCGATTAAAGGAGATGAAGATCCTTACTGTGCGCAACCAGGAATCTGCATCCGCCGGGGAAATTATGGGTATCAATGTGGAGCAGATTCCGTTCGCCGAGGTCAATGAAGCGTGGAGCAGCGCGGATAAGGACGAATCGAGGCACATTGCCGACCAATGGCAGAAGAATGCCCGGGTGGTGAAGGATGTCTCAAGGGAGACTTTGGAGACTTCGGCTGCGATGTATCTCGGCATGAAAACTGTTTTAAAAAATCATCGTGCAAATGCAATTACAATGAATTGCCTGGGCGGTTTCTACGGAGGACACATTCACGCGTACCCATGCCTTGGATTTCACGAACTGAATAATCAAGCGCTCATCGGTGCATGTGAATGCGATGTCCGTTCAACGGCAACAATGGTTGCGGTAACAACATTAACACAGGGCAGGCCCGGTTATATTTCGGATCCTGTCATTGACACAGCGAAACGACAAATTATCTATGCGCATTGCGTTGCATCCAACCGAGCATTCGGTCCGGAGGGAATAGTAAACCCCTATGAAATTCTGACCCATTCCGAAGACCGTCAGGGAGCTTCCGTGCGTTCTCTATTGCCGACAGGATACATGACAACGACACTCGAATTTGAGCAGAGCAAGAAAGAGATTCTGTTCCATCAGGCGAAAGCGGTGGCAAACGATCCGGACGATCGTGCTTGCAGGACAAAACTCTGTGCCGAACCGGTCGGTGATATTGAGAAGCTCTTTACCGAGTGGGATCGATGGGGCTGGCACCGCGTAACATTCTATGGTGACCTCAAAGAACCTGTTTACGCCCTGGCCGATGCGCTGGGATGGAAGGTAGTGGAAGAGGCATAAACCGCTGATTTGCACTGATGTTAGGATTTCACTGAATGTTCCTCAGACATTGTTTATTCTGTGTAATCTCTTAATCAGCGTCATCTGTGATCGGGACTGTTTATCACTCTTTTCCACTCCAAACTCTTTGCCCCAAAGTTAATAAGTAAGTCAACCTCCAGATGGTATGCTTCCAGATAATTTATGGCTTGTGCAAGGTGGACATCTTCCAAGCGAGACACTGCTTTTAATTCGACCATAACGTTATCCTCCTCCAAGAAATCAACTCTTCGTGTACCTATTTGCTCATCATCATAAAATATCGACATCGCTAACTCACGCTGAAGGTTAATCATTCCAATACACAAGCTGTGTAATCCTCCAATCAGTGTCAATCTGTGGTTCGGACTTCTTTGACAAGAAATGGTTCTCGATTCTTTGTTGCCCAAACGAGGTGGATAGAGATTTTTACAAAGGAATGCAGCATAACAATTTCTCCCTAATTGTTGATATTGCGTTACTTGTTTGTTCTTCGATAGACGGTGTAAAAAAATATCTGTTATTACATCCGACACATTTTGAAATCGTTAAAACGATTTCGTTTGTGTGTATCGATATACCCCAGCACCACGATTAATCGCGGTGCTGGGGTTGATGATAATAAAATATGGGAAACCGATTTATCGGTTTCAAGCTCTACACGAGTTGCTACACGGTCGGTTAATCATGATAGTGGTGGCTGGTGTCAGCCTTGTTTCTCGTGTTAAATCTACACGTAATCGAGAGAGAAATCAATGTGCAAATTCCGGTCTCGCGATTAATAATATACTGGGATGGAGGCTTGTGGAAAAGACATAACTTTCTTAACGTCATATTGAAGGATTAAAAGAGTTGACAAACAAACACGTTCTCAGTTAATCCCGGTATGCTCGGCTGAGTCTGTAGGCGAAGAGCGCCAATGGACTTCCCAGTTTCCACAATATGAATTCACACAATTACCCAACGCTGCTTATTGTATTGAATTCTCAATGACTATTCAAAGAAAACTTCTTCGACTTCTCCTTTTCATTTCCATCATCATACAAAGTCAATTGTTTAGCGGCGATGATGGATATCGGCTCTGGCTTCGGTACGATGTACTATCAAATCCACAGATGCTCCGTACATACAAACAGCTTCTTAAGGGATGGATGGTTGAAGGTGAGTCCCCTACGATGACCATCGTGAAGGACGAACTGCAGACGGGATTGAAAGGTTTGTTAGGATTTGCCATTCCTCAGGTTCCGCGTGTAAAAGGAAATGGAATCGTCATCGCCGGCGTCTATAACTGTTCTTCATATCTCTCCAAAATAGATTTTGGAAACAGGCTGAAGGTGATTGGCAAAGAAGGCTTTGTTATTCTTCGCGGGAAGATTGGCAAGCACGACGTCACGTTCATCACAGCAAATGAGGAGGTGGGAGTTCTCTACGGCGTTTTTCATTTTCTCCGGATGCTGCAAACACATCAGGGTATGGAGCACATCGATTATTCTTCCTCCCCAAAAATTCAATTGAGAATACTGAACCACTGGGATAACCTGAACAGAACGGTAGAACGCGGGTATGCCGGTTTTTCTATTTGGGATTGGCATAAGCTTCCAGATTATTGTTATCCACAGTATCGCGATTACGCTCGCGCAAATGCTTCAATTGGAATCAATGGAACCGTCCTTACCAATGTGAACGCAAACGCTCTTGTTCTTACTCATGATTACCTCGTCAAAGTCGCCGCACTGGCAAAGGTATTTCGCCCGTACGGGATCAAAGTGTATTTAACGGCAAGGTTCAGCGCCCCGATTGAGATAGGAGGATTGAACACTGCCGATCCGCTTGATCCTCAGGTGCAGCAATGGTGGAGGAAGAAGGTCGAAGAGATCTATGCCCTTGTCCCCGATTTCGGCGGATTCCTTGTGAAGGCAAATTCCGAGGGGCAGCCGGGGCCTCAAAACTATGGACGCACACACGCCGATGGAGCGAATATGCTGGCCGATGCCTTGCAGCCGTTTGGCGGAGTCGTGATGTGGCGTGCATTCGTGTACGATAATACCGTGCCTGAAGATCGTGCGAAGCAAGCGTATAATGAGTTCAAACCGCTGGACGGGAAATTTAGAAATAATGTACTGATCCAGGTGAAAAATGGCCCGATTGATTTTCAACCCCGCGAGCCATTCCATCCTCTCTTTGGTGCCCTGCCCGGCACGCCGTTGATGACAGAGTTCCAGATCACGCAAGAATACCTGGGCTTTAGTACACATCTTGTGTATCTTGCTCCACTATTTAAAGAGTGCCTCGATTCGGATACCTATGCCGGCGGCCAAGGCTCAACGGTGGGAAAAGTCATTGACGGCTCTCTGGATGATCACGCTCTTTCCGGCATTGCCGGAGTTGCCAATACAGGCACAGACCGGAACTGGACCGGCCATCTCTTTGGACAGGCGAATTGGTACGCGTTCGGTCGGTTGGCGTGGAATCATTATCTCACGCCGGAAGAGATTGCCGATGAATGGATCCGGATGACCTTTTCGAATGACCGGAACATTATTCAGCCGATCAAAACCATGATGATAGTCTCTCGAGAAATCACGGTCAACTATATGACGCCGCTTGGCTTGCATCACATTATGGGATGGAGCCACCACTATGGGCCGGCGCCATGGATAAAAGATAAGAACCGCGATGATTGGACCTCGGTGTATTATCACAGGGCTGACAGCAACGGTATCGGATTCAATCGCACTGAAACAGGAAGCAACGCTGTAAGTCAGTACTCTCAACCGGTTGCACAAAAATTTTCTTCTCTCAGTACCTGTCCTGACGAGTATCTTCTCTGGTTTCATCACTTGAGCTGGAATTATCAAATGAAATCGGGAAGAACACTTTGGGAGGAACTATGCCTCCACTACTATGATGGAGTTAACCGAGTCCGGCAGATGCTGGGGCGCTGGAATGCTCTCGAAGGAAAGATCGACGGAGAACAATTTCACCATGTTCAACAATTGCTGAAGACCCAGGTGCGGGAAGCCGTCTGGTGGAGAAATGCATGTGTGTTGTACTTCCAGGCATTTTCACGGCAGCCCATTCCCGATGGATTAGAAAAGCCTGATACATCACTCGAATATTATCAACGCCTTTCATTTCCTTACGCACCTGGAAACTAAAGAATTGAACACTGCTGACACAGGAGAGACACGAGATGTTCACAGATTGATCCTCCGTGGTGATCAGATGATATCGGTGTCATCTGTGTTCCGACTGGATAGATTAGAAAACTGATTACACTGAAACAACACGGACAATCACAGATCTGTGAACATCTGTTTAATTTGTGTCATCCATGTTCTAAATTGTTGACTAAGTGTATAGACATTTCCCCGTGTGAGAACAATCTCATGGCATTCATCACGAAATCGTTGTTCTTCGTAATACTCATCACACAGTTCTCACTTCAAATCCTTCCCGCACAGGAGACTCAGAGAACACTGGCCGGCATGGTCATCGACGCAGAGACCAGGCAACCGCTTCCAGGTGCTTATGTACGGATCGTCGGAACAAATACGGGAACCACCTCCAATGCGGACGGCGCATACCGGCTGCTCCTGCAGAGCGGCCACAACCGCATCGCTGCAAGCTACCTTGGCTACCTTTCGGATACACTCCAACTCTCCGGTGAAGAACGCACCCTCGCGCATACGTTTACACTTCACCTTTCATCGATAGCACTCTCTGAAGTTCTCATCATGGGCGACCAAAGCAATCCCGCTGAGGAGGTCGTCAAACGTGCCATTGAGAAGAAAAGGAAACTCCGCACGCGCATTCGGTCGTACGATTTTTCGGCATACACAAAAATGACAATGCGAGCAAGACTTTCCAAGAAAAAGACCGATACACTCACAACCGGCGAAGTGAAAACAACGACCAGCGATACACTTGTTGCGGGCGGTGTGCTGGAGACACAAACAAAAGGGTACTGGAAAGAACCTGATAAATTCAAAGAGGTGATTGTTGCCCGGAAACAAACAAGGAACGTCGCTCCGGAGGTTAACATCCTTGGCCTCGCGAATATTCCCAACCTGAACGATGACAGGGTGAAGATCTATGACAAACGCATTGTAGGTCCCACTGCACCCGATGCATTGGACTATTACAGCTACGAAATGATCGACACAGTTAGTGTCAACAAGGCTGCCGTATGGCGGATCCGGATGAGACCCAAAAGCTCCATCCTTCCGCTTTTCGACGGTACCGTAACAATCTCAGACGACAATTACCGAATCGTCGAGAGCGACGTGTATGGCAACGATGCACTCTCACACTCCGTTCCGCTTGCATCGGTGCATGTTCATCAACTCTTCGGCTATCACAACGATCCGTTCCTCTGGCCGTTGGAATCGAATCTCTCGCTCGAGATCAAATTTCCCGGCCTTGTCTTTCCTTTTCTTGTCGACCACATCGGCGTAGTGCATAACTACACAGCCAATATCGGCATCACGGATAGTTTCTTCGATCAGTTCTCGGTCAGCGTTCACCCGCAAGCAGACAACGTTGATTCCGTTACATGGCTTGCCTTGCAGGCCCCGCCTCTCACGGTCGATGAGAAGAAAGCCTATCACTTTATCGACAGCCTGTACGTCAACAGCAAAGCGTTTGCCAATATTATGTGGATCATGCGGCTCCCGTTTTGGCTGGAAGAACAACCGCTGACTTCACTGGCGGATTACTTTCGCTTCAATCGTGTTGAAGGAGCATCCCTGGGTCTTGGCTGCGACTCAAAAGCATATTTCGGCTCGACACATGTTGTGGCGCGCATAGGCTATGCCTTCGCACAACGCTCGCTGAAATATGGTTTTGAAGTTGAGCAATCGCTTACAACAAGCAAGTTGTCATCAGTTGGCGTCGAACTTCATCGCTCTCTTCTCAGCCGCTCCGGTGAAGAACCTTTCGATCTCAGCACAAACACGTTTTTCGCTCTGTTCTCGAAAGAGGATCCGGTAGACTACTTTGAAGGTGAAGGATTTTCCCTCTTTGCAAGGCAGCGTTTGAGCAACGAGCTTGCGGTTGAGGTTCGCTTTTTTGATGAACGCCAGCGCAGCGTGCAAACAAACACCCGATTCTCATTCTTTGATACGCAATCGGAATATCGCCTGAACCCTTCTATTATCGACGGCCGGTTGTGGAGCACGGTGATCTCGCTGAGATATGATACGAGGAAACTCATTCAATTCGGTCCCTTCAACGTTCCGGATGAAACGAACGACAGTTGGAATGTGGGCATGGAGTTCGAGTATACCGATCGCTCCTTGCTCCAGAGCGATTTCACATTCAACCGGGCATCACTGCTGATTCATCTGCGGAAGCATCTACTGGGTGATCGTTCCATCAGTATTTTCAGCCGCATCGGATTTTCAGGACACGCACTTCCACCGCAGCGCCTTTTTGATGTTCCATACGGTGTCGAGGATATCATGCCGATGGGGGCATTCAAGACGCTGCGCATTAAGGAACTTGCCGGCGACCGAATGGCGCTGGTGATGATGGAATGGAATCTCAGCGGCATGCTTTTCAGAAACATCGACCTCCCCGTCCTTCGCGACATGCAATTGATTCTCTATGCCGGATCGGCATGGAGCGACATCTCTTCATCAAGCGCACGCATTCAGACAACCGAGATCCAAACTGCGAAGAAGCTCTTCCATGAAGTGGGATTCGGGTTGGGTAATCTTCCGCTTGGATTTCGTCTGGATTTCACCTGGCGGTTGACGCATCGGAATGGCAATAACTTTACACTGACGCTTGGATCGTCGTTGTTTTAAACATTCCCCAACACTACCGCGATTGTCTGAACCACTGATTACACTGATTATATGATTTCGCTGAGTAGAAATCCTTTTTGAATATTCTGTGTAATCCCCTAATCAGTGTAATCGGCGGTCAGGTTTCGAATGTTCGCAGCACGATCAAAGATTTCCTCTTTGCTTACTCTGGCTTCTTCGAACATCGCGAAGATATTTTCATGGGGTGTTTCTGGAGGAACAGTGTGGCTTGCCGCAAGGATATATCCTCCGCCATCTCCGGTCATCCCTTCAATTAATCGAGCTGTTGCCGCGCGAACATCCCCGACCAATCCATTCGGCAGAAGATTTATCGTGTCGACGCCCCCCATAAACGCGAGTTCTTTTCCAAATTCCCGCTTCAGGTCCAGCGGGTCCATCCCCGGACAATTGCACTGCACCGGATTCAACACATCGACTCCCATTTCAATCAGATCGGGGATAATTGGGCGCAGCGCTCCGCAGCAATGATAAGCATTCCACACTCCTGCAGTTTTTCCAACATCGATCACTTTCTGGAGTTGAGGCCGAACCAGGCTGCGCCAGGTCTGCGGACTCATCATCAGGTTGTCCTGTGCGGCTACATCGTCACCTGTCCAGAGCCAGTCGAGAGAAAACTGGCTGCATGCCTGCCGGGCAAGCTCTACGGAGAATTCGGCACATCGACCAAGCATACGCGGAACAAGCTCCTCGTTATCAACAAGGTCTAACAATGCCTGACTCATTCCGCGCAGCCGGCAATACATCTCAAAAACACAGGGAGAGACATCGCAACCGATAAACAGTTCTTCTCTGCGCCGGAGAACAGGTTGCATCTGAGCCAGTAATGATTCGATATGCTTCTGAGGAAATTGAAATGCGAGAAGATCTTCCAGCGAAGCATGCTCGAGTGGATACCGTACAATCTGATTGAACTCGCCAATCTTCTTCCACTCAATGCCCCAATAATCGGTGTGCCCTTCTCCTTCCTGCTCGTGGACAATCTTCTCCATCGCGTAATTATTATTTACCCATGCCTGGGCAATATCGTTCCCCATGGCTTCTCCAACAAACGAGGCTGGTATCTCAAGCGAACGGGCAAGTTGAAGAGTTGTTTGCGGGTGGAACCACATGAAGATTGGTACGCGGTCGGTTGGCTGCCGGTGTAATGCTGCGTGGACCCGTTCTTTTGATGTCATTGTTAGGCAACCTCATTTGTTGAACGCATATTGGTCGGGAGCACAATCCCCTCCCAGCTTAGCCGCCGCAATAGTATTTTCTCTCCTCACTCTTACCGCTGATAACTTGAACGTAGAAAGAAAGAGGAGAAAAGGCAATGGTGATCTCACCTGGGAGGGATGTCCACCTCCCGACCCATAATTGTACATAAAGACTTTCTCAGCGTAACACTATTAATTGCATTTCAAGAACCCAGTTGGTATGTTTTTAACAACAAGAAAGAACGTTCCCATGCATATTGTCATTTCAATTTCTCATGCCATCTTGCGAGGAGTCCTTCTCTGTCTTCTTCTCCCCATCTTCACTATCGCACAAGGAAAGGTTTACCTCGTTCTCGGTTCCGATACGGCGCTCTGGGACAATATGGATGTCGCCCTCTATCGCTGCCACTACAATCTGAACCTGTATACCCAGACACAGGAGAACACCTATAAAGTGATGAACGAAGTGTTTCGTTCACAATACAAAGATTCGTACGGAACACCCGTCAAGCTCACCTGGTGGATGATGGCAGGGAATATTTTCCGCTATGCCGACAATACCAACGTACCCATCCCGAACATCATGACCCTCTACCTGATGAAGAAATATCATGGGGCTGCAATTCAACGCTGGGGAGATGAATTAACACTGCACTACCACACCTTTACCTGGACAGACTATAACAACGATGGAAAATACTATTGGAATCAGGCGAAAAATTTTACCGAATGCCGGAACGACTTCGATTATACTGTTGCACAGTTTCTGCTTGAAGAGAATGTGTTTCCTGTCTCCTTCCGGAGCGGCTGGCACGCGATGGATAACGACTGGCAGCGGTATTTGAACCGCATCCTTCCATTTTCTCTTCATAACGCTTACCCATCGATTCGGGCTGATTCCACTGAACCGATTGATAATGTCTATGATTGGTCGAAAGCCTCCAGCCTCTTCATTCCATTTCATCCTTCCGAAAACAACTATCAACTAACTGGTCAAGGGAAGGGATGGAACGTCCGTTCCATCTATATGGCTTCGATGTCGCAAACGCTGATGGACCAGATCTTTACACGCGCTGCATCGGGGACCGATCAGGTCGTTTGCATCTGGGCTCATTTGCCGGAGACTGATTTCCTTACAAATATTGCACGCATTGATTCGATCGCCCATATCTCTGCTAAAAAAGTACCTCAAGCTCCCTTTGTTTACTGTACCGCCGTCGAAGCGATGCAGCGCTGGCTGAAGACTTCAGACACAACTCCGCCGCAACTCTCCATCGGCGAGGTTCTACAAAACGGCAAGGTAACATTTACTGTTTCGACGAACGAACCAATATTCCAGGCGCAGCCATTTGTTGCAGTGAAAGATATCTATGAACGGATTTTGGTTCTTAATTGTACATCGACCGGCACGAATTCATGGCAGACAATCACACCGTTCGATCGAGCGACACTGGCAAAAGTCGGTATTGCCGTTACCGATACACTCGGCAACCTCTCCAAACAATATCTGAAGTACTTGCCGGATGATCTGTACCTCGACAATCTCGATCCGGCATACGAAGAGGTGAGCAGCGGCTGGACAACAATGACCTCGCCATCGTGGGGCACCGATGCACGCCGTGCTCAAATCACTTCACAAATGCCGGCGCAAATTCGCTGGCGCACACGAGTCCCGGTGACCGGTCTCGTTAATATGTATACCCAAATCCCGGTGATCACCAACCCAGCCGATTCTATCATCTTTAAAGTGTGGGCAGGCCAACAGTGTGTAGACTCCGTACTCTTCCGACAATCACTTCCTTCTAACACGTGGGTGTATCTCTTCACTCCCCGGGTCGACAGTACGCAGGATGTTACCGTTGAGATGATCGCTCCGATGGGAAGAAACTTTGGTAAAAGCATTGCAGCCGATGTACTCAAGATTTCTGCTCTTGTCAAAGAGCGAAGCCTGTACTGCCCAACGAACGTCGTTGATCTTGGGACGGTACGACAGGGTGATACACTTTCTTTCACCATCTCGCTGACTAACACAGGACGGTTATCGCTTTCGGTCAATGCTGTTTCGTCGCTGCAGCAATCCATTCTTCCAGCGATTACTCTGCCGCTGATCATCCCTCCAATGCAAACTGTGGTGCTGCCGCTCCGCTGGAAAGCTGGAGCGCTTGGCGGATTCCGGGACAGCTTGTTCATTCAGAGTAACGATCCGATTCAGCCCTCATACCCCGTTGTCGTCCTTGCAGCAATCGAGCGATACTTTGAGATCGTTGACAACGAAGACAGCACGCACTATCGGGAATTCGGCCAATGGCTTACCAGCAACGCACAAGCGTATGGGACATCAAGCCGCTATTCAGCACTTACAAATCCGCCCGGTGCCTATGCGCAATTTATCACACGACTCCGCTATGGAGGAGTGTACGACATCCTCCAGATCATTCCGAAGACAGTGAATGGAGCAGTCAAAGCGTTGTACATTATTTCCGAGAACGGGAAGGTGCTCGATTCACTGTATCGTGATCAAAATACAAATAGCGGCTCCTGGACTTCCTTAGGCAGGTACCGATTTTCTCCCCAGGCAGAAGCATCTGTGAAAATCGTGAACACAGGGGCAAGTACGGAAGTATTTTGCCTCCGTGCCGATGCCATCAAATGGAGTATCGCAGGCGAATCAACAACATCCATTCAATCCTTTTCTGAATCAATCCCTGCTGAGTTTCTGCTGCTTCCTAATTATCCGAATCCTTTCAATTCTGCAACCACTATTCGGTTTCTTGTTCCCGTGAAATCGCAGGTTCTGCTCCGCGTGTACGATGCGCTCGGACGCGCAGTTGCAACATTGGCGGACGCGGTTATAACTCCCGGTGTTTATCAGTCGCAGTGGCGGGCAGAGACACTTGCATCTGGTGTATACTTTGTCAGGATGGAAGCGAGACAGGTGGATGGAGAGAAGAATTACGTTCTTATGACTCAGAAAGTGTTACTGTTGAGGTAGGATTGAGAGGTCGGGAGCAGACTTGTCCGCCCTGCCCGACGGACAGGCGGGCGTCTGTTTGGCGGAGCTCCCTCCAGTAAAAATGTAGAGACCTTCAATTTTTAACTACCAATGCGAAGGCATCCCCGCCAGAATGCATGGGGGGCAGGCTTGCCGAGCATGATTTTTTGATCTCGATCCTCGGCGGGGACGCCTTCGGATTAGTGTTATCTTTCCTTAATGTAGTCTTTCGACCTCCCGGCACTGAGGTTAGGATCTTGTCTTACCTCTCACATTTAACGTCTTACTTATATGTGCAGGAGCGGAGATTCCTCTGATTGGAGCCTTCCGAAGGTCAGAAGGTGAACGCAGAAACCTTCGGAAGGTCGAGTATTAAAAACTACGTGCGATATGAATCATTGCCCGGAGATTTTCGGGGGGCGTTGTCGGAGGAATAGCACAACCGGCATTCAGAATAAATCCTGCATTACCATCAAAGAGTTCAAGCAACTCACGGGTTTTCTGTTCAACGAGTTGTGGCGTCCCCAGAGCAAGCACTCCGCTCGGATCGATATTCCCGATAAATACACTCTTCCCCTGCATTTTTGTACGGGCGCAAACTGCATCCGTTCGATAATCGAGTTCCAATCCCTCCGCTCCCGTTTCAATCATCGCATCGAGAATGGTTGTGGTGTCGCCGCAGATGTGGATGACGTAAGGAAGACCTAACTGGTGCGAGCACTCGACAATCGTTTTTTCGTATGGCAGCGCATACTCGCGATACATTTCGGGTGAGATCAATTCCGGGCCCGCAACGCTATCGCCATTCGACGTCATGTGTGCACCAGTCTCTGCCATAAGGCGGATGAATTGCTTTGTGACCTCCGTGGTATAGTTGAGAAGTGCGTGAACTCGTTCTGCATTTTCCGGGTCTGCCAGATCCATCATCCATGGCGATATCCCTCGCATAAGGCTGGCAAGTGTGAAAGGTGACTGATCGCAGTTGCCGCGAATATAAATCTGATCGTCGAAGTAGTTCTTCACTATTCTCGTCGCTTCGAGCCAGACCTCAACGCCACAGTAAGTTCTGATATCAACCGGCAGCAAGCCGTCCACTTCTTCAAGTGAAGATATCCTGGCACCGCAGACCCGCGCAGGTTCATCCTCGGGAAAATCAATCGGAACACCAACTGCTCCCGCCAGTGTGACGGTATCGACGTCGATCATAATTCCATCGTACTCATATTTTTCAATCGCTTCGATAAATGCACGCGCGAGTTCATGGGGATTGCTGCGGAACGTTGCCATACTTATTCCCGCCTCACGGGCAGCCATCATAAAATTATGAAGCATCACCGGTGTGGTATCGGGTTTCTTTCCGGCAATAACGGCAGCAATACGTTCATATCCCGTCATGATTCGACCCTGCTTTTCTGAATTCTATTCAATAAAACGGCGATAAGAATGAGCGCTCCCCGGACAACATGCTGCCAGTACTCGCTCACATTCATAAGCGTCATCCCATTGATGATGACGCCAAGAAAAATAATGCCAACCATCGTCCCCCAAATTTTTCCCGAACCGCCGCTCAGGCTTGTACCGCCGATGATGACGGCGGCAATCACATCAAGCTCCCACCCTTTTGCCGTCGTGTGCGTACCCGACATGATTTCAGACGATTGCATGACGCCGCTCAACGCCGCCAGAAAAGAGGTCAATCCCAAGACCAGCGTTTTGACTCTCCGGACATTGATACCGGACAACCTCGCGGCTTCCGCATTCCCTCCAACGGCATAGATAGACCTCCCGAACGGGGTGAAGTTCATGAGAAATTGAATCACGGCAAAGGTGATGAGAAAGATAATTGCCGGAAAGGGAATACCGGCAAGATATCCACCTCCGATAAAATTATACCATGGGGGAAAGGAGGTAATGGGAAAGCCGTTGGTAATTAATTCGGCGGCACCAGAGAGTCCGGTCATCAGTGCAAGCGTCGTGATGAAGCTCGGCACACTATAGCGTGTCCGCATCATACCGGTGAATAGACCCAGGGAGAATCCTAACAGAAGCGTGAGGAGAATTGCAACAGGAACAGAGAGCTCATAGGGCAATCCAATTGCCGCGCCGGAGAGCCGCTCCACGCTGAAGGCCATGATACAACCGGCAAATGCGACAGCCGAGCCGACGCTCAAATCGATTTCTCCAGCAATGATAACCATCGTCATCCCAAAGGCGATGATGCCCTGCATCGATACATTACGCAGTACATTGAGCACATTTTCGGTTGTGAAGAATCCCGGCGCAATGACTGCGAGAACGATGCAGAGAAGCAGCAGGATCAGTTCGAGAATATGATTGCTGAGATAGAGGCGTAGTGTCATGAACTTAGTACCGCCTGTTCCGAACCGTGCATACAGTGAACAAAGAGATCATGAATCGCTACATCTGCAGGATTGACTTCCCCGCCAATCTCACCGTTGCGCATAATGAGAATGCGGTGGCAGACACTGATAAGCTCCTCCAGCTCGCTTGAGACAACAATAGAACTGATACCCTTCCTGCTCAACTCCCAGATGATTTGAAACATTTGCTGCTTGGCCTGCACGTCGATGCCGCGTGTTGGTTCGTCGAACAGAACAACACGCGGATTGGTATTGAGCCATTTTCCCACAACAACCTTTTGCTGATTGCCGCCGCTCAGAAGCGAAACCGGATCCCCCTCGTCCGAAAGCGTAATATCCAACGCCGCAATATTGTGTTTCACCAGCTCGCGTTCTTTCTCCCGCAGGAGAAATCCTTTCGGTGCAATGCGGTCAAAGCAGGAGAGCGTGAGATTCAATTTCGTACTCAACATCTGTACGAGCCCTTCCTCCTTCCGGTTCTCCGGCGTGAGGGCAAAGCCATGGCCTTTCATCTGCACCGGGCTCCGTGGATGGATGGTATTATTATCCAGAAGTAGTTCTCCGCTTTCTGCTGGATCCGCTCCGAATATTGCCCTCAGCAGTTCCGTCCTTCCAGATCCCAGCAGGCCGGCAATGCCGAGAATTTCGCCGCGCTTGAGTGTGAAGGAAACATTGTGAAATGCGCCCTTTCGTGAAAAGTTCTTCACGGTAAGAAGCGGTTCTTTCGGTTCAGGAAGATCGGCGGGGCGAACATGCTGTACCACCTCGCCAAACATCATATGCGCAATTGTTGCCGGGGTTGCTTGCTGCTTCTCAACGGTACCGATGTAATCGCCGTTGCGTAACACCGAAACAGAATCGGCAATCTGAGGCAATTCCTGCAGGCGGTGTGTAATATAGAGGAGGATAACTCCCTGTTCGGCGAGCTGCCGGAGGAGTACAAAGAGGCGTTCAGTTTCATGATTGGCAAGCGCCGAGGTCGGTTCATCGAGGATGAGGATGGAGGGATCATAGATCATTGCTTTCGCGATTTCTACAATCTGCTGCTGTGCAACACTCAACCGCCTTGCCTCTGTCCGCACATCCAGCTTGACCTCGAGGCGCTTCAGCACATCCTCAGCCATAGCATAGGCGGCGTCCCAATCGATTACGAGTTGTCCCAATCCGCGCCGCTTGGGGAGCCTGCCTAACAAAATATTCTCCGCCACAGAAAGCTCGGGCACAAGGCTCAACTCCTGATGCACGCTTGCGATTCCCTTGTTTAAGGCGTCGCGGGGCGACTTGAGTTCCAGCGTCTGCCCGTTCAGGATGATCGCTCCGCTCGTTGGCTCGGTCACACCGGCAATAATCTTGACGAGTGTACTTTTTCCCGCGCCATTTTTCCCAAGCAGTGCATGAATTTTCCCGCCGGAAAATTTCAGGCTGACACCCTTCAGTGCAATAGTACCGGGATATTCCTTCCGCAGGGCATGAACTTCAAGTATATTGAGGGGAATTGCCATCGTGCTGCAGCACGGCTTACTTCGTCATACTGGCCAGTTTTTCCTTGAAGGATTTTACCTCATCGGGCTTTTCCCGCGTTAACAACTGGCCTGAAAGCGATATAGTCTTTTGAACCATGGGCATCCCCTTTAACACTTTGATAGTCGTTTCGAGGGCGGTGCTGCCGATATCGTAAGGGCGCTGCCCTGTGATCGCCTGAAGAATATTATCCTTCTCAAGCAGAAAATCGGCGAGTTGCTCGCCGGTATCTGTGCCAAAGACTGCAACGTTTCCGGCTTTACCGGCATTTTTCACTGCCATCACAGCACCGACCGTTCCGCCTTCATTCGCAGCCCAGATAATGTTCACATTGGGGTTGGCCGTGAGAATATCGCCGACTTTTTTCACCGCCTGCTCGGCGAGCCATGCATCCTGTTCCGCGACAATCTGAACACCGGGTAATTTTGTCACTTCACTTTTAAAACCGCTGCTCCGTGCCGAGCTTTGCTCAGGTACTTGCGAGAGAAATGCAATGAGCGCAACCTTTGCTTTTCCTCCGAAATTCTTCTCGATATACCCGCGGGCAAACCGGCCGGTCGATGCGCCAAGATCAAATTGATCGCTCTGGATGAAGCAAGCGGGAATGTCGCCGACAACGTTGGTGTTGTACGTAATCACTGTAATTCCTTTTTCACGAGCGCGGGCTAATGCTGTCACAGATGCTTTTGCACTCAGCGGGGAGACAATAATTGCATTGACTTCATTGGCGATGTAGGTGTTCACCAATTGGATTTCCTTATCAGGCTTATTCGCGCTGTTCCCCTCGAGCAGTTCGACATTGTTTTTCTTCGCAGCATCCCGCATCCCGAACAAGACCAGCCGGAAGAATTGATCTTCCTGGAAGATGATTCCGGCAACTTTAAATGTCCCTTTCTTCCCTCTGCCGCAACCGTTAATGCTGACACAACAGGTAACAAGAATCAGTATTGAAAGTACGGCGAGCAGCAGTCCACGGTACTTCATGGTTATAATTCCTCCATTGATTCGATGAGAGCCCATTCATTGTTCACCCGCGTAAGACCGAGGGGTTTGAGGCTATACGGCTGCGGCAACGCACTTTCTTTGAAATTCATCATCTCGATCTGGTAAGGAGTAATTTTGATCACAATATAGTCGGTGTTCTCCGGCCCGCCAGGATACATATCGCTCCAATATGCACGCCAATATTTGTGTTTGATTTCCTGGGAAGTCTCTATGGTAGCAGTGCCGAGCAGCGTCACATAGGCGTTACTGCGGGGATTCAGATAGGAGAGGGTCACTTTTCCCTGCTTAAGCACTTCGTGTACTTTCCTCGACTTTGGGCTTGCTCCCAGCCAGACATTGAACTCCTGATCGGGCTCAAAAGGATGCATCAGCCGAGAGTGAATATCGTTTCGCTCACCCTGGGTGATGAAGAAGCAGTAGTCGGCTGCTTTCATAAGCTCCCGTGCTATTGTAAAATATTCATCGACTGTATTCTGACTCATGGGTTCGCCTTTCACAATATGAGAATCGATTCATGCAACACGCTATTTCTTCCTCGCCACCGATGTTCGGAACTCATCCTGGATTAATCCGATCTGTTCAACAGGGATTTGTTTAAATCCAAGTTTGAACGCAGGTGAATCTTCCCCCAATCGGAAATCCTCTTTCCTCACATCCACAAAACCCGGGTCACCTGGTATGAAGCTGTTGCCGGGAAACTCCTTTGCAACTTCCTTGTCATTCCTGGACAACAGAACATAACCTTCTTTTCCATCGATATCCAGGTAGTATGGATCCCATCCTTTTGCATCCTTGGGGCGCCGCCGGCAGATCGCAGAGTCGGCAACCAGGTTATCCTTCATCGTAACTACCGAAAAATCAAACGCCGAATAGTCGTAGATGTCGAGCCACCGGCCGCCATAGGAGACATTGCGAAGAATTTTGTTGTTCTTCGGAACAGCAGTCTCGCCATCGTACATCCTCAGCAATTCCGGGTACCGGGTGCTGTACGGCGGTTCATTATAGCGCATTTCTTTCATTTGTTCAAATAGCAACGGAAGGGTTCCGTCCATAAAATAACTTGCCCAGCCGAGCCCCCGTGCATCGACGTGAACACTGGGCTGGCACTCCACGAAGATGTTGTTCTCTATTATATTGTCCCTGCCTCCGCCAATCATGGCCGAGCGTCCCGATTTATAGAACACATTCCCGTACACCGTAAATCCGCATGCCCAGTCGTCAAGATACACCGCCATCACACCATGAAGGCCAGGCCCGAGCAGGTGGTGGAAATAATTATACCGGATGATATTGCCGCGCCAGGTCCAATCACGGCCTGTGTGCAGCGCGCCAGCATCACCGGTTTCCTGACAGACACGAGAAACATCGTTGAACTCGATCAGATGATCGTTGCCGCGGAGATAGATTCCCTCATGTGGAGCATCGTGGATGAGATTGTGCTGAACATTGTGGCCTACTCCGTCGATAAAGATGGCATACTGTCCTGTACTGATCCACTGGCTGTAGTGATGGATGTGATTATTGATAGCAACGTGATGTGCCGGGGTTAGAGTTTTCCGATCTCCGCCATTCAGACGGATACCACTCATAGCAACATCTGAGATATCGCAGCTTTGAATTGTGTTTTCCATTCCTTTATCAATCGTTACGGCTTCATTGCCAAGCTGGCGGAGAGTACACCCTGCGATCAGATTCCTGGTGCCTTCACGAATGACGATTCCCTGACCTCTTGATTGTTCAAGTGTAAATCCCTGGAATTGCACATGTTTTGTGTTTTCAAGAATAATGAGCGGCTCCTCGAGCAAAGAGACTGTGACATCTCCACGTTGTATCAGCGACGGCGGCCAGAAATAGAGTTTGCCGTTCTTCTTGTCGAGATACCATTCACCCGGCGCATCAAGTTCTTCAAGGATGTTGAGATAATAATAGCGCTGATTCTTTGTGTAGCCATAATGATGATGCGGCTTCGCCAGTGTAATTTCTTTCTTTTGGGTATCGATGGATTGGACTTGCTGATAGGAATCGCTCCAGTCCCACGTCCAGAGTCCATGGAGATAGATTTCAGAAACTGCCGACCAACGCTCCGGGCGGCTGCCCTCATAGGCAATTCTTCCATAGTGTCTGCCAACAGGGACATTATTGAATCGCTTTTCCCGATCGAGGCCCTTGTTATAGAGAGAGTCTCCCGACTGCGGAACGTCGGCAATGCGGAGCCAGCCGGTGTCGGGCCATCGGGCAAGAGTCATGCGTTCACCGCGAAAAAAAACTTCCAGTCCGGGTCCGCCGCGTTGAGTGATTGTTCCGTAACCGGTGATGCCCTGTTCCTTGAGGTCGGCAACGAGAATGGAGGAATGGAACGAATGATTAATTCGCTTCAATAGTACTGGATCGCTTATCGGTTTGAAACTGGAAACCGCCGTATTGCCGGTAAGGACGACCCTTTCATTCTTGTATGTACGCCAAATAATGGGAGCGTTTTGTTCTCCTGAATCCCCGGCTTCGAGTTTAAGAGATGTTTTAAACTTGTATGTTCCTTCTCGAACGAAAATTGTTTTACCCCCTTGCTGCCATTCTCCAGATGTTCGCAGTCTTCGTATTTCGTACTGAGCACGTTTAAATGATGCAAACGGCCCATCCGTCTGTGTTTGATTGGCGGACGGAAGTCTGCCCGACCAGGTATCGCTGCCGTTGATCGAGACGTAGAGATTAATTTGAGAATAGAGAGAGGTATAAGAGAATACTATCAAGACTATGAATCCAAGGCAGAGGTGCTTGACGATCGATTTCATGGTTTCCGGTTCTCCTGGGGAAGTGAAAGTGGAACGAATGTACGAGTACTTCGGTATGAGATGCAAGGAGGATGATTGTTGATAGTACAGACAGGTACTTGTCGCACCCGCAGTTGGTGAGCCTGTCGAACTAAAAGCGGGTGTCCAGTGCCGTAATTATTGATTGATAGCCACTTTTAAAAGTCACTGGGTCCCCGCGTCCGCGGGGACGACAGACTTGTTGCAGAGCAATTATTATTAGCTCGTTATTTGCTCAACTCTTTCAGTCGCTGTTTAAATTTCATTACTTCTTCCGGCTGATCGCGGCAAAGAAGCTGTCCGCTGAGTGATATTTTCTTTTCAACGGATTCTCCATTTAATACCTTCAAAGCGGTCTCTACAGATTGTGCCCCCATTTCAAACGGGAGCTGCCCGGTGACGGCTTGCAGGATGTTATCATCCGATAAAAGAAAATCGGCAAGTTGTTCATTTGTATCGGTGCCGAAGACTGCGATATTCCCTGCCTTGCCGGCATTTTTTACAGCCATTACGGCGCCGATTGTTCCGCCTTCATTGAGAGCCCAGATCACTTTTATATCGGGATGTGCCGTGAGCATGTCGCCCACCTTTTTGATTGCCTGTTCTGCAAGCCAGGCATCTTGCTCGGCAACGATTCGTACGCCGGGGAGTGTTTTGATTTCACTCTTAAAGCCATTCGTCCGGGCAGCGCTCTGTTCAGGCACCTGTGAGTGAGCAGCCAGGATGGCAACGCATGCTTTCCCGCCAAATTTTCTTTCGATGTACTCACGCGCCAGTTTGCCCGTCGAAGCACCTAATTGGAATTGATCGCTCTCAATAAAACTTGCAGCAAGATTGCCGTCAACGTTGGTATTGTATGCGATGATTGCAATTCCTTTTTCTTTTGCGCGGCTTAGCGCGGTGTACGATGCTTTGGCGCTTAACGGAGAGATAACGATGGCATCGACACCATTGGCGATGTAGGTGTTGACAAGTTGAATTTCCTGGTCGGGCTTGCCGTTGCTGTTCGCTTCAAATAATTCAGCGCCATTTCTCATTGCAGCATCCCGCATGCCGAAGAGCACCACACGGAAGAATTGATCGTTCTGGAAGACAATGCCCGCGATCTTCCTTTTTCCTTTTATCTTCTTTCCGTTACAGCCGACAGTAAATATTCCCGTAAGGAAGAGGGAGGCGATAAGGATAAGGAGAGGGATGATAGATGTGAGAAGATTCTTTCGGGTCATAGTTCCTCACCAGGTTAAATGCTTTTTCGAAACAGGATTGTTCTTTGTCTAATTTTCAGCAGAACATAACCAACTTTTTGATGGTTGTCCAGAGGAGGGACAGATTCACAAGCGAGAGAGTGATTCTATTGCAGTTGGTTCAATGGAAAGATGTTCTATGCGGGTTGCCTACATTCCTTCGAGTTTGATCTTCACAAGAGAGCCCGATTCTATGTCCACTGTCCAGAAATACTCACCATCCCAGGCTAGGCTGTCTCCGTCATATAAAGGGTATCGATGTTCTTCCGTGATTGTCATCGTAGCTGGATCGAAACCTTTTACCCGGTTATCAAAAGGGGATGAATCAAGAATCCAGAAACATTTGCCATCTGAACTGAGTGATACACAGTGGGAAATCTTCAAATAATTTTCTGGATATTACGTGATAATTTGAACCGATTGAGGATCAAGGATGATAAATTGATACAGTGAAGAATTAGAATTTGAGCGCCATAACATTCCAAGCCTGGATCCAAGACCAGCAATGGTAGCCAGGGTTTTTCCTGAAAGCGATATATAAAGCGATGTGTCTATGGTGCTTTATGTGAGGGAGATAGGAAGCAGAATATTATCGCTGACACCATACGGTGAATAAAAGGTTACGAGAGTGTCTTCACAAATTGCATGATTTTTATTATACAACACTGCTTGATTTCGCGTTATCGATAGGTTTTCAATAACTGTTTATGTCCTCGCTATCGATGTGTCTGTTTCAACCACACTATTTCCTCAACATGAATAGAGTTTTTTCTTATGTAACATCAATCGATTTCCTTGTTGTACCATAATTGCGGCACGATGGGGATGCGTTGTAATACCTTTCCTGCCTCCCTCGGAGTAGTGAATTGAACTTCATTTGAATTCCGAATTTCTCCCGAGTAGTATATGGTTTGAACCCGCACCGTATATTCAGCGTTGTAGGTAAATTGAGCTTTTGAAGTGCAGGTATAGAATGTAGAAAGGGAATTAATCTGAGGAGCAAGCAATGCTGATTGAATGGTATCGATTGTTGAAAAGAGCGACGATGCTCCTTCTCTTGTCTGGATGAAATACTGTTTGATATTTCTTATTACCGTTCTCCCGTTGGGCTGTGATATTGCCAGTTGATCCACGAGACATATCTCGTGGTATATGAATTGGAAATGTAACCATGATTATTTACTCTAATGATCCTATCATAATAGTTACCTGTTTTAGTTCTTTTGAATAACTAGATCTTGGTTTTAATCCTGCTTTATGCCCCCACTCAAGAATATTTTTTATTACTTGCGTTTCTTCTGGAGCACCAATTTCCATGTCAAGAACAGGTATTCCGATTGCGGCAGCAGCCATAGCTGTACATTTCCAACCTCCTTTTTCAAGGGCTGATGCTATCTGATATGCTAAATTATTAGCTTCCTTGTCATTGTAGATATATGAAATTTCAAAGGATTGTTGTGGATGAGCCTTTACAATATCGGTAAGAAGCCGCATTGCTGCTGGTGATAAGACTCTAGAAGGCGGGCCAATATTTATTATCTGATGAGCTACTTGCCCACCGATCTGACCTTGGTTATTGATCACCGACCCTCCCACTGGGGCATTTATGGTTACGTTACCCGGTGGATTGGATTTGCTTTTAAGGCTATCTTTTAAAATAAGTTGTTTCTTAGTAATTGTAGTTTTAGACTCTAGAGATAACTTTATCTGGTTGGGATTTGGATTACCGTCATTCTTCAAGAGAGCTGGAGATCTCTGTGCAAGAGTATCATTGTACTTACCGTTGGTTACAATGCCTGTGAAATTGAAATAACCAAGAATTCCAAACACGCTTCCAATAAAAGATACGACTATAAAAAAGAGCCATAACGGAAAAAAGCGATGTTGAGAACAAAACAAAAACTTTGCTTCATTCTTACAAAACTTATGTGATTTGGTAAGAGCTTTACATTTCATAGGAAAGCGATCACAATTGACATTATGAATCTTTTTTGTTGCTGAGCTGTAACTGTTCAAAAGGGATATTCATTGTTTCATCATTCTCATCTTTTTGGACTACAACATAATCATCTCCTACCTCGACCAGAGTCACTATTGTTTCTGACTTATTTGTTTCAGAATAATCAAGAAAGTATGGTCTGTATTTGTTCTGGGATGAGACATTCATGAGGTTACCTTTAAGTCCTAGGTATTTTTTTAGTCTCGAAGCATAATCCATTCTCTTCTCCATTTTTGATCATCGTTCAGCTAATTAATTTTCAACTAATGCTATCTTTATAGTAATGTCCATTACTAATTTGTGAAATAGCTAAATTGATTACAAGCTCGCAGGGATCTATCAACATACGAGGCCAGATTTCTCTGGCCTTGTTGTGTAGGATTAATTAATGAGTTCACTCTAAAAAGGTCAACATACGTTGGCATGATAATTGCGGAAATATTGCTAGACGAACAACCAGACACCAACAATTATCAGTGACGCAATGTTCAAGAAGAACCAAAAACACATTCAGGCAAATATCTTCG
>JAZDJN010000083.1:0-7041 GCA_043803945.1 bacterium
AGAGCTGTAGACGACGCACGAGAGGCATTCAATAAATCAAAAGAGAAAGGGGGATTGGAGTGCGCACGGCTTTGGAGCGATGCCAAAGATAAGTCTACGCACGCAAATGAAAAACTGAATTCACAGGACTATCTAACGCTCTTGGATGCTCAATCCGTTGCCGAATCTGCACGTAATCTTGCTGACACCGCGCGCGACAAAGCCTACGATGAGACTCACCATTACAACGATATATGGTCAAAGAAGATTAGAAATTATTGGAAAAAAGTCCCATCCGCGTTAATTGGTTTCCCTCTTCTATATGGTTTAATCAGCGGAATGATTGGCTGCACAATCGGCATTGCGTCCAAAGGTGCTCATGCAGCTGATGCAAGTTTTGGTGCAGGCTTTCTACTGGGAGCATTGATAAGTTTTCTTGTCGGAATATATAGAATCCAGAAAGAACTTGAATGAATTTTTGGGCAGCAACTTCACATAACAGCACAAACCACGACACTCGCTCATTTGATATGGCAAGGTCGACTCTCAGTTCAAAATCAGTTGTGCTCGTTCCATGCCGCACTCATTTGATAGAAGAGCGTGGAGTGCGGCACGGCGTGGTTTGTGCAGACGTTAGGCGCCACGCCCGACAGTTGATTGGTAAAACAACATGACCTATTGCCTCGGTTGGAAAACACAGCGAGCTGTATTTCTTCTTGCGGATACGTCTTTAACCCTAACCAAGCCGCTTGGTAAGATGTTCTCCTCGTTTGGCGAATTGCAAGGATCGCAGGGTAAAGAATCTGTCGTAGAATCAATTTTGAAGATCAATGTATTCGGCAGGAATTCCGCTATCGCCTTTTCTGGAGACGTGGAGATGGCCAATAGCATAATCGATAGTCTCCACTTACTTTTGAGCCTCGGAGAATCACCATTGCACGCATTTCGCACTGCAATCATCTCGAATTCCCCTATCCCTTCAACAAGGGACGTCTCTTTCCTATACGCGTTCTTCCATTCAAATACACCTATGCTTGTTCATTTTGATTCTCGTTTTCCTACGCGATTTTCTGATGTGGAAGAGACAGCACAAATTGGCAGCATGCGTTCATATTATCCTGAATTCAGCGATTACATGATCCGATCGTTTATTTCTGGCACCTCTAAGCCAGAGAATATCCTTGGCGCGATCACAGCTATCGTTCAGTCATACGGCATTCATTCCATTCTTTCTGAGATGAACGTTGGAGGCGCATTTTTTGGACTGTATCTCGATGCGTCCGGCCCACACTGGCAAGATGATACCACATATGTCGTTTATCACGACGATGACCACACGCTCGATGTCGGAGGTGTTATCACGGTTGGCATACGCGATGACGTGCTTTTCGTCGGATCATCAATGATCAACCAAACAAAATTCATCTCAAGTCACCTTACTGCGGCCACGATGTCTGGTTGGATGGCGTCGTGGGCGGAGAGCATATTTAACATCTTGAATGAGTATCGATCAGAATACTATATTTTTCTTAGTAACAAGCATTGGATGGCAACGGTCGTACGAACGTACGGAAACCTGGCAAACGAGTATTTTCAGGTTCATCCTTTTGATCATAACAAAGTTGCATTTGCTTTCCGCAACAAATTCTACGAAATGATATGCGATATCCATGCTCAGCCCGTTGATAATGAATTACCATTTAGATTTTGCTGGCTTCATGCGACAAACGCATAACCGGGCACTGCGCCTAACAATCGTGCTTGCGACGCTCGCTCGTTTGGTTATGTCGAATAGAAATCTAAATAGGGTAACAGCTATTGTACTCGCTCCATTTCGTGCCGCTGCACAATTGAACTTTCTTAGTGGCGGCACTCAACGGCCTGCCTGCCGGCAGGCAGGCGCAAGCACTCACACTGCTTGTTCAATGTCAAGAGAAAAGTGAAAATATATTTTTGTTTCTTCTCTATATAATAGTCTGTTGTTCTTTGAAAATAGCTTTATTTAAGTATGGAGCTCTGAGCACTCTTGGGCAGAGTACTTCCCTCGACACTCTTGAGCATCCTCCTGCTGGAATGCGATGGATCTCATTCTCCTTGCCTTCCGATCTAAACTTGCTTTCGTTGTCTGTGGTCCTGTTCTGTGGAGACCACCACGAATATTCTTATTCGATCCGAAAGGCTGAGATGCTCGACGGGAATCTGTTAGACGAAGCACCTCCTGGTATCAGGAGATCTTCAAGAGTTGCATTACGGTCGAGCATTCCAGCTATGATGTCGGAGTCTTGCTCCCGTGCCCGGCATATGTCTTAGGCTAGTAGTTTCTCAAGCTGCTTGTTTGTTCTTGTTCTGTTGTTCTTTTCTTTCAGTATATTGTTTTTCAAGAGCTTGCAGTGCAGCAAGTCTCTCGGGATAGAGTTCGTAGCACCGCCGTTCTTTGACAAGCACCATAATGAGCTTGAGCAACTGCGGGATGGATGCCACGACACTCTTGCGATGGATACGCCGTTTGAGCTGCCGCCGGAGATACTTCGCTCTGATTTCTGGAACCCATTTGGCCGTCTCCTCCGTCATCGTGTAGAGCAACCATGAGAGACGCTTACTGCCGATGCGGGAGATGTGTCTGGCACCAACATACTGCCCCGACTGACTGAGGCGAAGATTGACACCGGCCTTTTTTTCTAGTTGCTTGTAGTGACTGAAACAATAAATGTCCCGGACTTCGCCCAAGAAGAGTGCGGCAGTGATCTGAGAGATCCCCTTCAGGCTCTGCAGGATGGTATACTCTGGCAACCGTTGTGCATATGCTTCGAGGGTAGTAATTATACGCTCCATGTGCACAGAGAGTGTTTCAATCAGACTGATCCAGCTCTCAACGGAAAGACGTTCAGCAATGCATTCTTCATCAGTCTTGATAACGCCAATGCTGTGGCGGGCGTGGTGTTGAAGCTGCAAGAGTGTTTGAAGTCCATATTGTTTTCGTGAGATGGCCATAATGGCGTTGGCTTCCTGTGCAAGATTGAGCTCAAGGAAGTCGCCGGGGAAGAGATAGCGTTTCAGCAAATAGAGCGCTGTGTGCGTATCGGGAGTGACGACATCCAGAAACTCTGGAAAGACCTGTTCGATAGTCGCACGAAGACGGGCACGGTTGCGAGCAAGATCTTTCCGAAGCTTGCAGTAGGTTATGCTCAGTCGATGCATGGCATTGCTCAAAGGTGGATAGTCCTTATAGAAATCAAAGAACCCTTGCCGGGCATTGGAACCGACGAGGAAAGCATCCTTGGGATCAGTCCGGGAAAAGTCATGGTTGACCATCGGTCGGGAATGATGGGTTGTGAGAGGACTGACCAATAAGACTTGATACCCTTCGTGCTGAAGGTAGAAGGCAAGCGTGAGCCAGAGATTGCAGGATGTTTCAATGGCGAAGATGGTTGTTGCGCAATTGCAGGTTGGCAGGAGCTGTGTTATCTTCTGCCAGAGGGTTTTGGTATAGCCCTCATAGCTGACATCAAATGAGAACGACTTGCCGAGCTGTGCACCACTCGTATCGATAATAGCAGCCTGGTGTTTGGCTTTCGCCGGATCGATGCCGATGATGATCTTTCCAACGATCTGGCTGCGTTTGTGGCACAGTTGAATGTGGTTCATTGATATTCTCCTTGTGCAGTGAATGATGATGAGAATATCTTATCAACAAGTTGAGGAGTCAACATAGCTTTACGATAATTCTGGCGGGGGATCGTTGCCACGTGTCCAAATACCGAGTGATGGAGATCTTCGGCTCAGGGGCGTCAGGACAAAGCCATCGTGCTAACGAATCCCGCATGCGGGAGCGCCGATCTCTTTTGTGGAACGACCCCGCCACTTTTTAATTCAATATAGATATCGTTAGGCGCAACGGCGTTCCACAATCAACGGAAAGGAGACGGCATTGTGGAACCGACAAAGTCAACGTTCCCTCTCTTTATTTGGCTAGCCTTCATATAAGCCGCGTGAAAAAGAGTCCTAAACGATCTTCAGACAACTTCGAAAGGAGAATCATATGTTACTGCTCAGTTTCTTCAAGCCCATCCTTAACGCTCTTGATGACGGCAAAGTTATCCGCTCATCTATCGCGCTCGTTCTTCAAATTCTTGGCGTGCTTTCTATAGTTTGCGGTGTGTATCTTCTGGTTGAAATGCTGAAAGCATCCTTCAGTTTGGAGACCGAAGGTATCATAGGTGGGTTGCTACTATCGATTGTTTTCATGGCTGCTATACTTGCGGTTGCCCAGATCTTCTTCCATCGAGCTATGAACGTCCGTGACCTGGGTGAGTCACAGTTCACTGTCATTCCCATTTTCTCGATATTGTTCAGATGCTTCGGTGAAATATACGCAACCCTTGGCCTTGCCATTGGCGTCGGCGGATGTCTTTTCACTTGGCTCTCTAAATACAATCCACTATACCTATTCGGAGATTTGGGCCGCTTTTTCCCATCACTATCAGCAGGCGGCTCGTTTCTTGGCGGACTACTTTTTCTAGTCTCTTTCTCCTTGCTTTCGTTTGCCATTGTTGTCGTCTTCTACTTTCTTGCTGAGTCCACTGTCGTGCTAGTAGATATTGCTAAGAATATTCGCCAGTTACTTCAAAAGAGCAATGTACGCTAAACCCTTTAGAGTGGAGGAACGCCGCTGCGCCTAACAAACGGCAACACGGCGCTCGCACACTGGATAGGCGATGTTGAAACACGGTTTGGCTAAATTAATAGTGCTCGCTCCATTGCTCACCGCCCGAGCAATGGAAGATCAGTTCGATACGGGCGGTTCGCAACGGCGGTTTGCCTAAACGTTAGGCGGCATTGTTTTACTGCCACAATCAGCACAGAGTTATTCAATACTTTTCTATTGGCAATTGCAACGCAATCACAACAACGGAGATGCAACATGCAAAGAGAAACTGAATATTTTGGTAGAAATTCCACACTCATCGAATCATGTCGTAAGGCATTGAACACTTTATATTTCTCCATCATTTCAATCGTGATCATTTCGCCAAATCTATTCACGGAGGAGATAAGTGGTGGAACTGAACGGTGTGCAATGCGCGGTTCTGGTGATTTCTTTGCTGCAGCACAAGCTGCCTATTTGAACGCCATTCCGATACGCGAGAGCGACGTAAGGCTCTTGTACGGACACTTTAAAGATGGCCAAATAAACACGTCAGAGTTTTACCGATTTTTCTCCGATTTAGGAGTTCCGAAAGACGAATTCGAAAGGAGGCAAAAGGAGATCAAGATGAATCCCATCCTCCAGTCCCGGTTGAAGTTTCTTCTTAAGGCTAAGTACTTGCTGCTCCGCAGGGACGTCCAGGTGGGAGAGTACGCATTCGACTATCGCGGGTTTCCTTACGAGGCAATCCCTGATCGATTTTCCTACGGAGCTTTTCGCGCAGTTAACCTTGGATTCGGCCAGGTCTACCAGAGGGACCAATTCTCAAACACTATCTTACTTGGTCTTCAGCTGACCAATGCGGGTAGCCTGAACTTGTTTCCCAAGATTATCGCAATGTCAGAGGACTCTGCGAGGCGATTTATACAGAAATATCCAGATAGAAAAATAGTTTGCTATTTGTTGCTCACTCCAATTAGTGCTACCATCAAGCACGAAACCGACAAACGTCTTAATTGTGAAGCAAGCGCCATCATTTTTACCACGACCGATAATTTATTCATTAACTTCAAGGTCGAGCCTAAGTATTCCTCATTAACTAATTCTCAAAAGAGCCTTGAAGACTTCGCAAAGTTGACTACAGCCTTACAGGATGACAAATTCTTTCTCACTTCGTTCGCAAACTTTGAAGCGTCTCTCGACAAGATTTGGCAAGGTGTCGAAAAGTTCATGAAACGCCGCCAATTCACTTCTTTTATATTAGATAAAGAGAAAGGCCTTCTCCTCACGAATCTTGCCGAAGAAGGTCTAGGTACTCTCAAGTCCAGAACAAGAATCGCTCTTTTAGTTGAGAAAGGCAGCGATTCTTTGACCAACATTGCAGTAAAGGTTTTTAGCTATAGTCAAACGCGCACTAAGTCTTGGAAGCGTGATTTCGATTCGAGTGACGTAGCGAACAACGTGATCTTTGCTGAAATCGAGAACGAGATTGGAAAAGACCGAAAATAGCGTCTCAGACTCAACTTCTTTCTTTAATTTCTTGTAACTACACAGTGTGATTTAGAATAAGAAAACAATTTCAAGAAATATAGAGTTAGGGCTTGTACTTTTAGAAATCACTTTATATCTTGGGGGTGTGAAAATCAATACACATACACGAGAAGAATTAATAGAACTCTGTCGCCGCGATCCTGAAGCAGTTGCGAACTTGATCGAATCGTTGATAGCAACAATTGATGAATTTAAAATACGAGTTACGGGTTTGGAGCAACAACTGAAGCAAGATAGTCATAACAGTCACCAACCGCCCTCAAGCGACGGATTGAAGCGAACAATTAGTTCCACTCGCACGAAAAGCAATCGCTCATCGGGTGGACAACAAGGGCATAAAGGTTCAACACTTGCTATGACGAAGACACCTGACGAAATCATTGCACATGCTGTTGATCGATGTTCATGCGGTTGCTCATTGAAACGCGTTCCGGTTCGCCGAACACATCGACGACAAGTGATTGATATTCCATTACCACAGATTGAATATACTGAACATCAAAGCGACGAGAAACAATGTCCACTTTGTGGAGAAATTATCATTGCACCGTTTCCCGAAGGCATCGAGAAGCGCATACAGTATGGGACAAACATCAAAAGCTTGGCAATATACGTGATGCAGTATCAACTGATACCATTGAAACGAACTCAAGAACTTCTTCGGAATATGTTTCATATCGAGATATCTCAAGGCACACTTCTGAATTGGACGCAAGAGCTTCACGAGAAAGTGGAACCTGCCGAAAAAGAGATTGTCCAACAACTGAAACAAGCCGATACGGTTCACACTGACGAGACTGGCATGTTCTGCGAAAACAAGCTTCATTGGGTGCATGTTGTTGGGACATCGCTCTTAACACATTTTC
>JAZDJN010000084.1:0-6327 GCA_043803945.1 bacterium
CCCTTCTCTAAAAATAATTAGAGAAGAGGGAGTAGGGTCTAGGAAGTAAAAATTTAAAATCCCCTTCTCTTGTCAAAGAGAAGGGGTGTGGGATGCGTCAGAAACAAGATCAACTCATCCCCATGGCCCCTTCTCTAAAAATAATTAGAGAAGAGGGAGTAGGGTCTAGGAAGTAAAAATTTAAAATCCCCTTCTCTTGTCAAAGAGAAGGGGTGTGGGGATGAGTCAGAAAAAAATACGCGATTCACATATCGCTCTTCATCAAAAGCAGAGCCACCTGCTACCCACGGCTTCACAGTGGTTATATTTTCGAATCGATCTTTTAGTAAATAGGGATGTCGCCCATCGGCACACATGAGCACTCCCTTTGTTAAATCAATACACTGATCTCACAATGTAAAGGGTCCCACGATGGCACGCATTGTTCATACGCTTCTTATTTCCATTCTCCTTTTCTCAATAACCGTTGCACAGATGCCCGATAAAACCTACCGGAGCAAAACCTCATCTCTGGCAAAAACTACCGTACTCGGAGGAACGAATTCCTATCAGATTTTGAATATCAATAACCTGACCTCCTGGATACGGGCTGATGGAATGTCGAACACTACTCCTTCAAACAATAGTGGACTCATTTTCCCACGGGGAACGGCCAGTACAATTTATAGGGATGGAATCATCTGGGGAGGAAAAGCATTCACAAATGCCGGACTGACACTTCAGGCACCTAATCAACTCGTCAGAGTTGGTGGTGGATCATATAACATGGGCACCAAGGGAGGTAGAATTATTGGCACAGGGGCCACAGCGGTTGCGACTGATCCAAACGGAAGCGATGTTCGGGTTTATCGAATTCGCCGTGATTATAAAAAGATGACCAATGATGAACTCAAGAGAGATGCAGCCGATGTTTATGAAGTGAAGTATGATAATGTAACGAGCGGCCAGATTGCTGCCGTCCTCGCACAGTATGAACTTGATTGGCAGCAATGGCCCACGCAATATGGCGCACCATTCATCGATCGCAACCATAATGGTGTGTACGACTCACCACCGGCATTCAGTTCAACATTTACTGTCGACAGCCTGACAACCCAACAGCGCGATGAGCCGGGTGTTGCAAGCTCAAATCTCTACTTCCCGGCGGATCAGGTTCTCTGGACTGTGTATAACGATCTCGATACACTACAGACAAAATCATTCGAAGGTTCACATCCTCTTGGTCTCGAAGCACAGGTCACGATATGGGGTTATAAAAGCTCATCGCTTTCCAATGTGATGTTCCGCCGTGTTAAACTTATTAACAAGGGAGGTGTTGATGTTGGCGGAGTGAAGGGTTCGTTTTGGATTGACAGTATGTATGTTTCCCAATGGTCGGATCCAGATCTCGGAGAAGCATCCAACGATTTAGTCGGATGTGATAGTATTTTAAGCATGGGATTTGTTTTCAATGCCTATGATACTGATACCAATTATCAGAGCTTCGGTTTGCCGCCTGCCGCATTTGGATATGATTTCTTTCAGGGTCCTGCAGTTCCGTCACCTGGTGATACTGCAATCTTCGACCTGAAAAAAAAGGCTGGGTATAAGAATCTGGGACTCACGGCATTTTCGTATTTTTCTCAAGGCAGTTCTTATCTAGATCCTCCGTTCGGAGATTATCTTAATGGAACCGGGCGCTGGTATAAAATGCTCCGTGGATTCGCTCCACTGGGCTCACTCTACGATGCAGATCAATCCTATGCACTTCCTCCCGGATATTCAATAACGAAATTCCCTCTTTCGGGCGATCCGATTTATTGGACAGGATTTATGGATGGCCAGGGAACAAGTTATTCTCCTCTGCCGGGAGATCGAAGGATTATTCTTGCGACGGGTCCTTTCGCACTTGCCCCGGGTGACACACAGGAAGTTGTCGTAGCACTTGTTGGAGGGATGGGAGGTGACAAGGTGTCGAGCTTCATTGCGATGAAAGCGAATGACAATCTCGCACAAGCGATGTACAACTCTCTCTTTGCAATTCCCACACCTCTCTCAACTGCAGAAGTCAGTTATCCCAATGGTACTCAGGCAAATGTGAAGATCAAAGCAGATGCTCAAGGCACTCCCGTGGTTTCAATCACCGCTACATTGCGGCGTTTCGATGGAACAATAGTGACAACGCTTCCGCTCTATGACGACGGATCGCATGGTGATGGATTGGCATCTGATGGTGTGTTCGCGAATACCGCCCTCATCGCCAGGGAGCGAAGCGGGCTCTCAGTGGACTTATCAGTGATTGATAACAAAGCCTCCACGATTCCATTCCCATCAGTTATTACTACTGTCAGTACGGCTGGACCGATCGAGATTCTTTCTCCTGTGGTTTTCTCAGATAATCTCAATAATGATGGTAAGATTAATCCGGGTGAGAATGTTCGTTATGGATTTTCTGTCAAGAACTCGACAATATTTGCCCTGGAAAACATGCGGGTAATGGTAAACTCAGAGACATGGAAAATACTCAACATTAGCCAGCTTGCCATTGGCGGGGAACGTACTCATGTATACAATCAGTCTGATCAGTACAGCTATTTTGAGCTTTCTGTGCCCAGTAGTTATGCCGACTCGATATTCGGTATTGGTGTAACAATAACCGATACGCTCGGGAACAAATGGAAAAATGGATTCAATTTTTCCGTCAAACCGTTTCCGGCCCCTGTGATTGATGCACCACTCTCACGTACTACAGGAACGGTAGATGGTAATTTTGAGATTATTATTGTTGATACTTCAGCAGTCAAGAATCACCTCTATGTCATTCGAGGTCTCGATTCGATCGATGTGAATCGTACGCCAGGCTTCATGCTGAAAGACTCGACTGATGGAAGAATTCTCCTGGCAGCAAGCCCTATTCCCGATAAATCAGGACATGGTGTGCCGGTGACAGATGGATTTAAGGTACTGCGGGGTACGATTCCTGATCCTTCTGCAGGTGGTATGGTGGGATGGAATGTTCCGAATGGTGCGCGTGTCTGGGATTGGACCAACGGAAATTGGGGTTTTGAAGGATTCAATGGAGCAATTGGATGGAATGAACCGTACGTCTATTTTTCAGCGGCGAATCCCAAACCATCGAAGATGTTAAAATCTTCTCAGTTGAAAAATACACTCATCAAATTTTCTGCCACCGATGCATCTGGTATAGTACTCGATCAGAATGATGCGGATTTTTCATATGGCTATCGGTATTTGCGGGCTGCAAATTTGACACCAGCAAAACCGGAATTTGCACCCTTCAGGAAAGATTCATCGGCAAGTTATGCCTATCAGGATTACACAAAGAGCGTTCCATTTGCAGCGTGGGATGTTGAATCAAACCGCAGGTTGATGGTTGGATTTCTTGAGAATAATACCACATCCGGATTTGTCGATGGGAAATATTGGCCGCCTTCATCCACAAGTGGAATAAACAACGCCACGGGTTCACGAGAATGGTTCTTTGTCTATAATATCGATTATTCAACAACACCCGACACCAATTTGACGAAGAATATTCTCAACAACCCCATGCCGATTATGTGGTGGGGCACAGTAACAAGGAACGGCGATGTGGCATTCGGAGCAAATGATGAATTTTATATTCAAGCCCTCCATGCCCTCTCATCCCGCGATGTCTGGTTGTTCAACCCGACAACTTCAACTCCAGCGCCCATGCTGGCGTCACCATCGAATAACGCAACGAACCAAACGATCAATCTTACGTTCTACTGGAATCTCTCTTCCGGTGCAGTGAGCTACCAGATTCAAGCCTCATCAGGTAATACCTTTACGACACCTCTGTTTAATGACAGCCTGGTTACCACATACTACAGAGCGTTCGGACCCTTCGACGGCAATACAACCTATTACTGGCGCGTGCGTGCAAAGAGCGCTGTGGGCTGGAGTGCCTGGTCGGAGGTCAGGAACTTCACAACCCGTTCTGCCGGAATGCCTCCTTTCAACGGAACGCGATGGGTGTATAAGAAACCGTTGACGGACAAGAAAATTTCCTTCGGACCAGCAGGATGTGTAGTCGATCCGGAAGGGAAAATCTGGGTAGCATCCACAGTGAATGCCCTTGACAGCGTCTATGCCGGAGGTCAATATCTTAAGACGAGAGCGATATATGTGTTCTTACCATCAGGCACACCTGCGCCATTCTCACCAATCAAATTGATCTCGGTGGGAGGTATAACAGATACATTGCATGTAAGTACGCCGATGACATATCATTCTTCTTCCGTCGGGATCACTCCCCATGGTGACATCCTCTATGCCTATGACGATGTCCTCTACAAACTTGATTATAAGACGGGAGCTGGATTACAGAAGGCGAAACCCAATCCCAATCAGCCAATTTCAGGAATGGTTACAGATACCTCCAGCAGGATCTTTATTTCATATGGTACAGTTCCCAATACCACGCTGGTGTTGGACAACAACCTTGCCTTTATAAAAGCTGTTTCACCAACAGGTTTAAATCCTGTTCTTGCGGTATCGAAGGATGCAAAAGATCTGTATGTTGGAGTGTCAGCTGGGACTGCACGATTTCATAGCGACGCCGGGATCGATGGAAATTATTCACCGACAGATACTCTGGTGAAGATGTTAAGGGCGAACAGGCCGATGTCCTGGCATCCGAAAACAGGGTTGCTGTGGGTAGGTTCTGGTCAAGCGTCTAATCCCCCGGATATACCTTACACGCGAGATACATGGTATGGGATTAATGTAACGACAACTCAAATAGTCGATACGTTGGCATGGTATACGACACAGAATCTATTGATCGGCGGGCCACAAAAAGTTGTTTTCACCTCCAGCGGTGATACGGCGTACGCTTGCCATGGTGGTCTCGACTCTGCGTTCATCCAGATGTTCCTGCCGGCTAAACCAGTTTTTGCACCGCCGGCGACATGGGCATACAAGAGTCCCACCGGAAAGAATGGAACTGTCGGAATTCAATCAGCAATCAATCCGAAGATCGGCCTCGAACTTCTGAAGAACGGCGATGCCATTGGTGCCTTCTTCATGCGCAATGACACAGCGATCTGTGCCGGTTATGCAATTTGGCAGACAGGTCAGAATATTGCTCTGGCTGTCTGGGGAGACGACGATCAGACTACAATGAAGGATGGCTTTACAGAAGAGGAGGCACTCAAGTTTAAAATCTGGGATTCGGAAAAAGGACGCGAATATCCGGCACTTGTCACTTATAACGCTAGCGCCGGACTTTCATCAGACGGCCTCTTCCACACCAATGGACTCTATCAGTTCTCATCGTTAACGGGCATAACCTCCGTCGCACACAGCATCAGATTGCCCCAGGGGTGGAATATGATTTCGACTTTTGTGGTGCCGAAAGATTCCACACTTGATAGCATCTATGTGAAGATCAAACCGAAAATGGTGATTGCGAAGAACGGTCTCGGTCAGGTCTACTGGCCGTCATTTACCATCAATGGTATTGGCAAATGGAAATACTATCATGGCTATCAGATCTATATGCAGTCCACCGACACGGTAATGATCAACGGCGAAGAGATTAATCCGGCTCTAAAACCTCTTGTGATGCCGCAAGGATGGAATATGATCTCGTACCTTCGCAACAGCCCGATGCGTTCAGACACTGCTTTGGCATCGATCGATACGAGCCTTGTGATCGCCAAGAATAATGCGGGACAGGTATACTGGCCTGCATTCGCAATCAATACAATCGGTTCGATGAAGCCAGGACAGGGATTCCAGTTGTATCTCAAGAATGCACGAACGCTGACCTATCCTCAGAATCTGGCTCCGGCTCCTCCAACCGTTCTAACGAAAGGAGTCGTGGTTGCCGAGGAAAACTCTCTCACGCAACCTCAGCATTATCGTCTGGCTCTTTCGTCGACGGGCAGGAGCGCCATTCTCGGTATTGAGCAGCGCGATTTGAGCGATGGTGATGAAATTGCTGTCTGGGCAAAAGATCGCAAACTGGTGGGAAGTGCCGTGGTGAAAAACCATAAGGCAGTAGTGGCCATTTGGGGTGATAACGATCTTACCGAAGAAGTTGTTGAAGGAGCGATAGAAGGTGAACCATTGTCACTTACCGTGTGGCAGGCAACGGAAGGGAAGGAGCATGAATTGAATGTCGCCTCCGTGATAGATGGATTGACCGGTGGAATCCGACAAGGTGGATTGCTCTTTGCGACCGATGCTGTTTACGCAATTACGACAGCCAATGAGCAGTTGATCCCGACAGTCTTCAGTCTCGATCAGAACTACCCGAATCCCTTCAATCCCTCGACGACAATTCGCTACGGTTTGCCA
>JAZDJN010000085.1:0-60712 GCA_043803945.1 bacterium
TACGTACAGCGACTGGGCCCGTCTCACTGAAGGATATTATCTCCTGCGCACAAACATCTAAGCCAAAGGCTTATCAGCCTCTGGCTGAAAAGACTGGACGCCTGAGGATCTTTGGAAAGCCTACATCCAACTGACAGAAGCTGAGGCAGCCTTCCGCATTCACAAACAGGACTTGAAGCTTCGTCCAATCTGGCACCAACGAGAGGATCGTGTGCAGGCCCACATCCTGGTGTGCTTCCTTGCCTATGTGCTCTGGAAATGTCTCGGCCAGATATGTAAGCGATCAAGCTTTGGCAACGAGCCGAGGACTATTCTTGAAGAAATAAAAAGCCTGACGCTCATCGATGTCGTTCTTCTGACGCGCACGCAAATCGAGATCAGACTCCGGTGCATCTCGAAACCGGAGCCGCCTCTGGCCCTCTTGCTTCAGAGACTCGATCTGAGACCCCCTGAACGGCTCGAATTGAAACTCAAAAATGTAGTGCCGACTTTTTAACATTTATGCCCTATGCTCAACGGAATCGCCATCTTTTCTTCACAACTGTCGAACTTGGGTTAGAGATATATTCACCACGGGAGATTACCACTATGGAGAAGAAAGAGTTTGATGTTGTTGAGGTTGTGAGGAGAATTCGAGATGCACAATTCGAAGATAGGAAGGGAAAATCTCAACAGGAAATTCTCAAGTACTACCATGATCAATTTGTTCGTCTTGAACAAAGAGTACATAAGAAAGAACAAGACTTAAGCCCTTATAGACGGTAGCAACATGTAAGAAGCCCGTCTTTTCTCTGAGATATATCTGAGTAAAAAGACGGACTTCTAAAAAAAATATCCCTCGGCAAAATGCCTTCGGGCTGGTAATAGATGGACTGCCTAATCGTCTATCATCTCAAGTCTCTCTTCTCACCCTAAGAAGGTTTTGAACGCCTTATATGGTTTGATTCAGAATTTCTTTCCGGGGGGAGGGGATCACAACCTTTTCGACGAGCAATCCCTTCTTTTCTACCATCGCGGCGCCGGCATCGACAGCAGCCTGAACAGAGCCAACATCGCCGGTAAACATCACCCAGCCTTTGCCTCCGATGGCCATCGCCAGGTGGATTTCCATCAATTCAACAGATGCTGATTTGACTGCTGCATCGGCTGCTTCGATAATGGCTGCCACAGAGAATGCTTCAATGATACCCAGTGCCTTGACGTCGGGCGTGTGTGCAACACCGCTGATTGCGGGAAATACGGTGGGATGGACGTTTGGAATGATAAAGTGATCGATAATCTGGTGGCCGCCTATAGCAACACCTATTTCCACACTGGCGTTTACCGCATCGACACTTCCACCGACGAGGACCACATACTTGCCGGGGCAAATCGTGCGGTTCACCACAATCTCAACATGAGCAGTCTTCAGCATAGCATCGGCAACCTGAATGCCTTTCGCAATGCTCGATAACTCTACCAATCCAATTGCCACCATAGGAGAGTGCCTTTATGAAATTCAAACATCAAACATAAAATATCAAAATGACAATGATAAATTAAAAACGGAATTGTAACATAACAATTCGCTATATCATTATCGAAGTTACGATCTTTTCATTTTCGATTTTGCCCTGTAATTTTTCTTTTTTCATTTTACATTTTTAATTGTAATGCTTCTCTCACCTATTTCTGTCACCACTCCATCGATACTTGCGTGCACAGGACATCCGAGTTTCTCTTCTGGAACACTGCCGATTAAATCTCCTCGCTTCACCATTGAGCCGACCTGCACCGTCGGTGTGGCAGGAGTTCCAATATGTGAATTGAGCGGAATGGTGACACTCTCAGGATGTGCGTCGATCTTTTTGTAATGTGCATGCCGGTCGTACTGTTTTAATCCGAGCCGCTGATAGAGCATCGCAATAGGGATCTGGCGACCATCGCGAGCTGAATGAACTTCACGAAAGAGCGTGTCAATCTCCTTGGAAGTTCGCGTGATATTCTGTTCCCGGACTCGTTTCTTCGCATCAACACAGATACTTTTTGGGTCGAGTTTTTCAGGACAGGCAAAGAGTGAGCATACATTGCACTCGCAGCAGTACGTTGCCCAAAGACTGAGCCGGTCTTTATCACTTCCGGTCATCATCAGGGAACGCATAACACGGTGTGGTTCAATCGGGTAGCCGAGAATGTAGCGGGGACACAGTTCAGTACAAAGGGAGCACTGATCGCATGCACCATGGCCGATACGGGTGTACTGCTGTTTCGATGCACCCTTTCGCTGAGCAAGAGGATGGTCGTCGGGAAGAATAATCACAGCACCATTTGTCTTCGATACCGGCAAGGAGAGATCATGCTCCATACCGCCCATCATTACACCCCCGGTGAACACTAGAGGATTTGGAATGGTCAGTCCCCGTGCGATACCGATGCAGTCGGAAAAGCTTGTACCGACAGGGACAGCAACCGTCATTGCATCATTGACTGCGCCGCTGATGGTAAGATACTTCTCAACCACCGATTTTCCCTCAACCGCAAGAGATATGTTGACAATCGTTTCTACATTATCGACGAGGACACCAACCTGAAGCGGAATCCCTCCCGGCAGAATGCGGCGCCTCGCAATATCATAAACCAGGATATACTCATCGCCGGCAGGGTAAACATCTTCCATAATGAAGAGATCAAATCCGTAGGCGTTTGCTTTGGCCTTAAGAGCTTTGGCAACGTCGCTGTTCTTGCGTTTAATTGCGATCGTGACCTTTTGAGCTCCAGTCAATTCCCGCATAACTGAGAGGCCGTGGAAAAGGCGCTCCTGATTCTGGAGCATAACCTCGCGATCTTTATAGAGCAGCGGCTCACACTCAGCGCCATTTGCGATGATGTGTTCGACGGTCGCGTCCAGTTTTTTGTAGGCCGGAAATCCAGCACCGCCCGCGCCGATAACGCCGGCCTCGCGAATCTGTCTCAAGATATATTGTCTGTTCATTTCCACGAATTGTATGTTACCACAAAGGACATAAAGGTAGTTGAAAAATGGAAGCAATCCAGAATGAATACGACTCGAAGCGATCCATGGTTATCAATAGAATGTCCGAGCCTTACTTCCAGGATAAAATGGTTACTTGCCTTTTCCTTTGGCTTTAATCGGGAAGACATCTTCCAGATCGCTGGCGGGCCGTGGAATAACGTGGGCAGAAACCAACTCACCGATTTTCTGCGCCGCTGCCGACCCGGCTTCCACCGCAGCCTGGCATGAAGCAACATCGCCGCGTACGATTGCAACGACAAGTCCGCCGCCGACTTGCTGGTAGCCGATAAATTGGACTTCAGCGGTTTTTACCATGGCATCGACTGCCTCCACGAGAGCAGTCATCCCGCGTGTTTCGATCATTCCTAATGCTTGCATTATGTTCTCCAATTTATGAAACCACACTTCTGTAAAAAGATTAACCACGAAGGGCGCTAAGATCGCAAAGCTTACATCTATTACTCTTGGCGTTCTTGGCGCTTTGGCGGTCTAATTATTAGACTTTTGCCTTAATCGGAAATATTTCTTCCAGGTCACTGTGCGGGCGCGGGATTACATGCACTGCAATGAGTTCGCCGATCTTCTGTGCTGCAACTGCTCCGGCCTCAGTAGCGGCTTTGCATGCGGCAACATCACCGCGGACAATCACTGTTACAAGTCCGCCGCCAATTTGCTGGAAGGCAACAAGCTTCACACGAGCCGCCTTGACCATCGCATCTGCCGCTTCAATAACGGCTACCAAGCCTTTTGTTTCGATCATTCCGAGTGCTTCCATAGTAGTGCTCCTGATTAGTGAGTGAAAAATGAATATGAGTAAAAAATTCTATCTAGGTTAAGCCCTATCACTGTCCCCCTTTAGGGGGACTACAGGGGGTTGTTGAATTATCTCATAGATTGTAGTCAGTACACCCTCGATATTTGCCATGACCTCAACCGATGAAAAATGTAGCACTTGAAATCCTTGTGCTTCGAGATATCGATCCCGGATAGCATCGTAGGATTTGCCTTCTTCGGTATAATGTTGAGAACCGTCTACTTCGATTACCAGATGCTTTTTCCAACAGAGGAAATCAACAATATACTTTCCAATCGGACATTGGCGTCTAAAATGATACCCTATCTGATTGCCACAAAGTTGGGACCAGAGTTTCACTTCAGATTCAGTTGAATTTTTTCTGAACGCCTTTGCTCTCCCGATCGAAGCGTGCCGATAATGAATTTTTTCTGACACGACCTTTTCAACCTCATCCTGCCCTCTCCTAAAAGGAGAGGGTGTGAATAGCATAGAATCAAAAATAGACTTCAAGAGAAAAGTAATTCTTAACTTCAAAAAACTCTCCTATGAAGAGAGTTGAGTTATGCTTTCAAACCTTTAATGACATTCACTGTTTCTCGTGCGACAACGATTTCTTCGTTCGTTTCGATGACCAATCCTTTGATGGAGGAGTCATCTGAGGTAATAATTGTCTCCGGCATTGCATTACGCTTTTCGTCGAGCTTGACTCCAAGAAATGCGAGAGAGGAGAGAACCTCACTGCGCAACCCTGTATCCCGCTGTCCAATCCCTCCGGTGAATGTAATGGCATCTGCACCTTCAAGCAAAACAAGATATTCCCCAATGTATCGTTTGATATCATAAATGAACTTATCGCGAGCCAGTTTTGCTCGTGAATTACCTTTGGCAATTGCCTCTTTAATGTCTCGCATATCTGCTGAGATTCCTGAGAGTCCTGCCAGGCCGCTCTTCTTGGAACATTCCTCGAGCGCTTGCTCCAGTGTTATATTCTTCCGTTTCATAATGTAGGGGAGAATAAAAGGATCGATATCGCCGATCCGCGTTCCCTGCAGCAAGCCTGATTGCGGAGTGAATCCCATCGATGTATCAATCGACTCTCCATTCTTGAATGCGCAAATTGAAGAAGAGCCGCCGAGATGACAAGTGATAATGCGGTTGCTCTTATGCGGTAGATTCAGAATTCTTGCGGTCTCCCATGTCACGAAACGGTGCGATGAGCCGTGATAACCGTACTTCCGAACGTTGTACTGCTCGAACCACTCATATGGTGTTCCATAGATGCGGGCATAATCTGGCATGGCAGTGTGGAATCCCGGTTCAAACACACCAACTAGTGGAATCTTCGGCAGAAGCTCGCGAAACATATAGATCGCCGTTAGATACGGAGGATTGTGTGCAGGTGCGAGGTCCCGATAATCCTCCATTGCCTTTAAGACATCATCCGTTAAGAGGACCGAACCGTTCTTCTCACCAGCCTGGATCGTCTTGAAGCCAATACCATCGATCTCATTGAGCGAGGCAAGCAATCCAACCGGAGAATTTACAAGAAAGCTCAGCGCGTGCTGGACCGCTTCACGATGTGACGGTATCTTCTGGGTGGATTGTTGAACTTGTCGAGCGCCTATCCAGTAGGTGATTATCGCCTGATCTGAACCGACACGCTCCGTGTAGCCGCGTGCGAGCGGACGTTCGGTTGTCATATCCAGCAATTGGAATTTGAAACTGCTGGAGCCGATATTACAAACGATGATTTTCATTTTGTGCCAAGTTGCCGCAGTACTTTTTCTGTAGCTTCTTTTATGAGACGCTCTTTTTCCGAGTCACCCTCTGATGCAGGTGTGTCGCAAGATATTTCATCTTCGCATGTCGCGCAGCCTACCTCAGTGCGAATGCCGAATTTTTCCCGCAGATCAGTAAGTTTTTGTACTTGATCTTTGTTCAAGACATTCATATGACCCAACTGCTGGGCAACGAAGGCGATATGGGCAAAGTGCTCCAGTGTTTCTGTTTTGTAGTATGCATTGAAGAGATCCTTGCCGACAGTCAGTGTTCCGTGATTGGCAAGAAGAAATGCATCATATTTCTGCAAAATCTTCAGGACAGGCTTGTAAAATTCGTCTGTGCCCGGCGTGCCGTATTCAACGAGCGGAATACCCCCCAGGACGATGATGACTTCAGGAAGGATGCATTTGTCGAGAGGGATGCCGGCAACGGCAAATCCTGTAGCGTAGGGAGGATGTGAGTGGACAACGCCATTCACGTCGGGCCGGTTTTTGTAGATTTCCAGGTGCATGAACATCTCCGATGAAGGCTTCTTCGTGCCGCTGACAATTTTGCCGTTCAGGTCAAGCAGCACCATATCCTCGATGCTCATATATCCTTTGCTCACACCGGTGGGTGTGATTACGAAGCGCTTTTCATCCACGCGTGCGCTGATGTTGCCATCGTTCGATGCCACATAGCCGCGGTCATAGACGCGCTTGCCAATTTCGACAAGGTCTTTTTTTAATGCTAATAAGCTTTTCACGTATCATCTCCATTAAGATTTAACCGCAAAGGATGTCAGGGGCGCAAAGAATATTAGAGATTATGAACAACTCTTTTGATGCCATTTTTCAAATGAACCTTATTAAAATTGATCAGTAGTCCAAGCTTGCACCCAGACAGTTTCAGATATGTCAACACTTGCGCCATATGAATGTTACTCAGCGTCTCTACTGCTTTCAGTTCGATGATTAACTTTTTCTCAATAAGAAAATCAAGTCGATAACCGCAGTCGATTTTAACTTTTCCATAGTTAACCGGTAATGCTTTCTGTTTTTCAAAGAGGATATCGGCTTTGGATAATTCATATGCCAAACATTCTTCATAAGCTGATTCCAGCAATCCCGGACCAAGGGCTGAATGAACTTTCATTGCACAACCAATAACCACTTTTGATAGTTCATTCTCGTCCATCCTAAAAACCTTTGCGTTCCTTCGTGTCCTTTGCGGTTTTAGACAATCTGCATCGATTTTGAAACAGCTACTCGCCGTACACGCGCAAAGTTCCGCGGCGTGCAGACTCCTTCGCCGGTCGGGCTTGAGACGGTATGCGAGAAATTCCCCTCACCGGTCATTCCGCCTAAGCCTGCCAGACTCGGCCCATTCACCACAACGATGGAAGTATTCATCGCTTTTGTATACTTCGTGATCGTATTGAGATTGTTCGAGTGAATCATCGCTGTGTGCCCGTAGCCATGCTCGGCTTTCAGAGCGAACTGGATGCCTTCATCGACACATTTCACCTTCACCACAGGGAGGTATGGCATCATCTGCTCCTCGTGCACAAAGGGGCAGCTCATACTTGCCGCACCAAAGAGGATCCGAACATCATCGGAGAGATGCAGGCCAACGGCTCTTGCCAGTACATTTGCATTCTTCCCTACAAAATCTTTATTGATTGAGTAATGCCCATCGGCTTCTTTGCGGAACACCTTCGACGCAAGTTTATCGATCTGGGCGTTGGATAACCGCGCTGCGCCCGCCTCCGTCATTGCTTCCATGAATTCTTCGTACACAGACTCGACCACAAAGGCTTCTTTTTCGGCAATACAGATGATATTGTTATCGAACGAGGCTCCTTCGATGATACTCTTTGCAGCGGTTTTGAGACAAGCAGTCTCATCGACAAGCACCGGCGGGTTTCCCGGTCCGGCTGCGATTACTTTTTTGCCGGAGCCGAACGCTGCCTTCACTAACGCCGGTCCGCCTGTCGCAACGATGATCCGAATTGCAGGGTGTCTAAAAATAACATCGGCACTTTCCATCGTCGGCTCTTTGATCATGGAAATCAGATTCGCCGGTCCGCCGTTCTTTTGAATGACACGATCGAATATCTCCATCGCATACGCAGATACTTTCTTACCTGCAGGATGAACATTGAAGACCACGCTGTTGCCCGGAGAGGTGATGATTACAATACTATTAAAGAGGACGGGAATCGGATGCGTGGAAGGAGTGATTGCTGCAATGACCCCATAGGGTGCATAATCTTCGTAGACCAATCCCTTGTCACCGCTCCACACTCGCATCTCCAGATCTTCTATTCCTGGAGTTGACGCTGCAGCGTTGTGGATCTTGTAAATTTTATCCTGATACCGTCCGAGTCCTGTCTCCTGAAGCTCACGCCTTGCGAAATCTTCTGCATGATCACGCATCACCGTTCGAAGTGCCGCTATGACGTTTTTCTTTGTTTCCTTGGGGGTTGCAGCCCATTGCTTTTGCGCTACGATGGATGCATCAATGGCTTGTTGTGCATTATTGAAGACAGGACCTGCGATGCGCCCCGTGGAATAATTCACCGGCGTCCCCGACCGTTGAAGCCGTTTCAGGACTTCTCCAACAACTGCATTAACATTTTGTTCACGAGTAATTGCCATTCTTTCTATCCTTACAAAATAATTCCTGAAGCATCGCGTGTTAAACCTGCCGCATTGGCTTCGTCTGTATCGATGTGCATTTCACGAAGGGCGTTTTCACCGATTCGAACCACAACCTGGTCAAAAGTAACACCCATGGCGCCTTCAGTTCTCACGCTAATGGTCTGACCTTGTTCAAGCCCTAACTGTTGGGCGTCCTGCTTGCTCATATGGACATGCCGAAGAGCGCGGATGGTTCCCTCCTTGAGGTGCAGAATGCCTTTTGGCCCGACAATGATGATGGGTGCAGTATCTTTGATATTGCCCGAAATTCTTGCCGGAAGTTGCATACCGAGATAACGGCCATCGCTAAAAGTGAGCTCCACCTGCGTGGCTTTTCGTGCCGGTCCGAGGATGCGTACCTGCTCGAACACTTTTCTATTTGTCCCAATAACGGAAATAGTTTCATTGGAAGCGAACTCTCCGGGCTGCATCAGGTCGCGATATTTTGTCAATTGTGCTCCCCTGCCAAAGAGGGTTTCAAGATCTTCCTGTGTGATATGAAGGTGTCGAGCAGAAATATTCATGGGAACTCTGCGGGAGGAATCCGTTATGGTCATCGATTCCACCACCTGCCTCACAAGACGTTCAACCTCAGAACGGAGATTATCGGTCATGGTTCGGCAACCTCGTGGTGCGGTGATCGATCTGATCGACAATCGCAAGAATGATGCTTCGGAGCGGCTGGCGGGTCTTAAATTCCAGGATCTCCTGCGCGGCACGGCCTTCGGATGATACAAGGACGATATCCCCTTCACCGGCTCCGACCGTATCGACGGCAATCATCGTCCCGCTCTTCACGGTGCCATCGGGATAAATCGGACGTACAAGGAATACTGTCTTTCCATTATAGGCATCGTGTTTTGATGACGACGTGATGCTTCCAACGATTTTTCCAAGCAGCATAGCTATCCTTTCTTCGCCAGATTGATTGAGTCGACTATGCCGACAATGGTAACATCGCTTGGAATTTGGCGGTCGTTGAATGCAAACGTTGCTTCCGCTCCGCTTACCCAGTAGATAATATCGCCTTCCCCTGAGCCAACGGTATCTACAGCAACAAGCTCCCCGCCGAGGGGTTTCTGATCTTCATCTATCGGTTGTATAAGATAGAGCGTTGTGCTTTGCAGCCTTGGATCTTTTTTTGTAGCCCAGACTTTTCCGGTTACACGTCCCAGTTTCATAGTTCAAGTCTACTTTGTTGATGAATTTTTCTTATAGACTAATTTGCCGCCTTGTTCAACGGCATCCACGATGGCGATGATGCTGGAGTCGGTAGGGACATTGGTGAGTTGGTCGGCTTGACGCGCAGAGCTGCCGCGCACTACTATGACAATTTCACCTTCACCGGCACCGACAGAATCGACTGCGACGAGGTAGTTGTTCGATGGTTTGAGATCCGGGGCGATAAGATTAACAAGGAGAAGCTTAAATCCCTGCAAACGGTCTGTTTTTGCTGTGGCGACAACCGTTCCTTCGACGCGTGCAAGTTCCATGGTACGTTCCTTTCGTTGGAGATGCAAAAAAGCTACAAAAGGGGAGAGTTAAATGCAAGGATTGTTCTTGAGACAGATTCCCTTAGAGAAACAGGAGTCTGGCACTTACTGGGAAAAATAATGAGAATATTGCTTTTACTCCTTCGTTTTCATTTGTAAATTCGACTGGGCTGGATCGACAAATTTCTGCTGCGGTCGGTCCAACCATCACTCACCAACGAGTATCATCTCGTAGAATATCATTATGCGGGGTAGCACCATGAAAAAATTTCTCGTGTCACTCGGAATCCTGCTCTTCTCTCTTTCTGTCTTCCAGAACGGGGCCATGAGTCAATCAAAGATAAAGATTGCCGTGATTCCGAAAGGAACGACACATATTTTCTGGAAATCTGTTGAAGCGGGTGCGCGACAGGCGGGCAAGGAGTTTAATATCGAAATTGTCTGGAAAGGTCCTCTCAAAGAAAACGATCGGGCCCAACAAATTACGATCGTCGAGCAGTTCGTGAGCGAAGGTATTTCGGCTATAGTGCTTGCACCGCTGGATAACATTGCTTTGCAGCGGCCTGTCGCAGCGGCAGCCAGGAAGAAAATTCCGGTGGTAATCTTTGATAGCGGACTCAAAGGTGAACCGGGCAAGGATTATCTCAGTTTTGTTGCAACGAATAATACAAAGGGGGGAACGCTTGGCGGTGAGTATCTCAGTAAACTTCTCGGCGGAAAAGGAAAAGTTGTGCTGCTTCGGTACCAGGTCGGATCGGCCAGCACAATGGAGCGTGAAGATGGTTTCCTGAAGGCAATGGGAGCGAGCAAGGAGCTTAAGGTCATCGTCGATAATCGCTTTGCAGGTCCGACAGTTGGCGATGCAAAGACGGCAAGCATGAATATGGTGGATAAACTCAAGGAGGCGAATGGCATCTTCTGCCCAAATGAATCATCCACTTTTGGTATGTTGCTGGCACTGAAGCAAAACAACCTTGCCGGGAAGGTGAAATTTGTCGGATTCGATACGTCGCCCCCGCTCATTGAGGCACTGCAGAAAGGGGAGATTGATGCGCTCGTTGCACAGGATCCGACGAAGATGGGATATGATGCTGTGAAAACCGTCGTATCTCATCTGAATGGTAAACCGGTTGAGAAAGTGATCGATACCGGTGTCCGCCTTATTACGAAGGAAAATTTGAACACACCGGAAATAAAGAAACTCATCGGTGGATAGATCAGGGATATCTCAGGTTGAATATGTTTAGCACTGCGAGGAGAATACAAAATGAAATCATTCATTCTTTTACTACTGGTTCTTATTGTGAGTGTTAAGACGACACTGGCGCAATCAGCGCCGACATTCGGCGGCGATGTTGAGTTCCTCAAGAAGCATGTTCCAACAATTGTTTTAACAGATAAATCGGGGAACCGCCAGGTCGTTGTTGTTCCCAGTTATCAGGGCAGGGTTATGACAAGTACTGCCGGCGGTGAGAAGGGTCTCAGCTTCGGCTGGGTGAATCGCGAGTTGATCTCATCTGGAAAATTTGTACAGCATATTAATGTGTTCGGTGGTGAAGATCGTTTCTGGCTCGGACCGGAGGGGGGACAGTATTCGATCTTCTTTAAGAAGGGCGATTCGTTCGATCTGGATCATTGGTTCACGCCGTCGTGGATTGATACAGAGCCGTACGATGTGGTGAGCAAGAGCGAAGGGCAAGTCCAGTTCAAAAAGAAATTTCAACTCACAAATTTTTCCGGTGCACAGCTCGATGTTGAAGTGAACCGTGGAATCAAACTTCTCAGTGATGCGGAGATGCAAAAAGAACTTGGATTGAAGATTGGAGCGGGAATACAATCGGTTGCTTTCGAGACGGTGAATGAAATCACGAACGTTGGAAAAGAACCGTGGAAAAAAGAAACCGGGCTCCTTTCGATCTGGATTCTGGGAATGTTCAATGCATCGCCGGCCACGACAGTGGCAATTCCGTATGTGAGAGGAGATGAAAAACAACTTGGTCCGGTTGTGAATGACACCTACTTTGGCAAGGTTCCGGCGGAGCGGCTTGTTGTGCGTGACGGAATCATGTACTTTGCTGCAGACGCAAAGTACCGGAGCAAGATCGGAATCTCTCCAAAGCGGTCAAAGCCGATTATTGGGAGCTACGATGTGACGAACAAAGTCCTGACCCTGGTGCAATTCACTCTTCCAAAGGGTGTAACAGACTATGTCAATTCGATGTGGGAAATCCAGAAGCAGCCTTACGGCGGCGATGTTGTCAATAGTTATAACGATGGCCCCTCAAAGCCGGGGGCAAAGCAGCTCGGTCAATTCTATGAGCTTGAAACTTCTTCGCCTGCATTAGCATTGGCACCGAAGAAGTCCGCCCGTCATGTTCATCGAACGTTCCACTTCCAGGGTTCTGAATCAGAACTCGATGCACTGGCCAGGGCAACGCTGGGTGTAGGGATCGGAGAGATAGCAAAGGCGTTGAAAAAGTAAGGTGAGATGGTACGGTCCAAGGTTTCCTTGTGTAGTTACTATGATATGTGCCGCGATCATAAGAATAAAAATTCCAACTGACAAACCTCGAATGCTATGAAGACAATCTTGCGTAAGCTTGGGCCCCTTGTTGGGCTATTCTTTGTCTTCGCTCTTTTTGCATTCTTGCGCCCCGAAAAATTTCCCACTGCCGGTAATCTCCAATTAATGATGCTGCAAACAGCCGTCGTAGGAACAGCCGCCCTGGGCATGACCATGATCATCATAAGCGGCGGCATTGATCTTTCCGTAGGTTCACAAATTGCGCTGAGTACTGTTGTTATTGCCCTGCTCTTGAATGCCGATGCCGGCCCGCTCCTTGCCGCCTTTGGCGGTGTGGCAGCGGGGATGCTGTGCGGATTGCTTATCGGGACGCTCGTGACGCGGTTGAAGCTGCCTCCTTTCATCGTTACACTTGGTATGTGGGGTGCCCTGCGAGGGGCGGCAAAAGGCCTTGCCAATGAACAAATGATCGTCACACCAACAACATGGCTGAATCAATTACTCAATACGTTGACGGATGAACAACAATGGATGCTTCTTCCTCCCGGAGTTTGGATGATGTTGATACTTGCCGTCGTTGTTGCGGTTGTGCTGAGGTCGATGCGCCGCGGTCGCTACATGGTGGCGGTGGGCTCGAATGAACTTGCCGCACGGGTAAGCGGGGTGCCGGTTGAATCAACGAAGATTCTGGTCTATATCCTGGGCGCTGGTTTTGCTGCACTCGCCGGAGTACTTCAGTTTTCCTATCTCACCGTTGGCGATCCAACAACAGCCGCAGGCATGGAGCTTGATATCATTGCAGCAGTCGTGATTGGCGGCGCCAGTCTTTCTGGCGGAGAAGGGAGTGTCCTGGGCAGTCTCGTTGGAGCGCTTATCATGACTGTTGTCAGTAACGGATGCACAAAAATGGAATTCCCGAACTGGGTCCAGGAAATTGTCACCGGTGGTATCATCCTGGTGGCTGTTGCGTTAGATCGATTACGACATCGGAAATAAGACAAGAAAGGAACCTTCCATGCTTGTTTCAACCACATCAGTTCTCGATGGAAAGAAAGTTGTTAACTACCTCGGTATCGTCACGGGTGAGGCGATTCTGGGGGCAAATATCTTCAGAGATTTTTTCGCGAGCATCACCGATATTGTCGGCGGGCGATCTGCAGCCTACGAGGAAGAACTTCGAAAAGCGAAAGATATCGCTCTGGAAGAGATGATCCGCGATGCGAAAGCAAGAGGCGCAAATGCGGTGGAATAAAATTCTGTGGTCATGCAAGTTGCTTAAGTGATTACGCCACTGGCTTCACGATTTTTTCGATGCTCTCTTCAATTCATTCTAGGCAGAATACTGTATTCTGCATTTCTCTTCCGTACACGCTGCAATTTTTGGAGTATAACATGATCAACAGATTAATGATATCACTAGAATTGATTGCCCTTCTTTCCGTTACCCCTGGATTTGCTCAAACGCTCTGGCTCGATGAACTTGACCTCTCGACAATGGCCCAAAGCTGGGGTTCACCGCAGGTAAAGAAAAGTGTCGATGGCAATCCATTGACTGTTGCCGGACAACACTACGTCCGAGGTGTTGGAACACATGCCATTAGTACACTCTTACTGAAACTTGATGGAAAAGCGAAGCGGTTTTCTGCCATGGTTGGTGTTGATGATGAGGCAAACAAGGATGGCACAATAAACTTTTTTGTTATCGGCGATAAGAAAATCCTCTGGGAAAGCGGCAAGATGAGAAAAGGGGATGTTGCGAAGAAGGTAGATGTTGATCTTGTTTCCGTAAAAAAGCTTGGGCTGCTTGTGACCGATGCAGATGATGGGATTAATTATGATCATGCTGACTGGTGCGACGCAAAACTTGAATTGAATTCACCGGTGAAGCTGAAGGATATCGTCGACGCTCCCGTGAAGATTGACAAGAGACCGTATATCCTGACACCAAAAGAATCGCCAAAGCCCCGCATCAACGGTGCAAAAGTGTTTGGCGCTCGCCCGGGAAATCCCTTCCTCTATAGCATCCCTGCTTCAGGAAATCGGCCGATGGAATTTAAAACATCGGGATTGCCCGAAGGTTTGTCGTTGGATCCGAAAACAGGAAGTATCACCGGCACAGTGGAAAAGAAGGGTGAATACAGTGTTATGCTTCACGCTGCGAACAGCCTTGGAACATCTTCACGTTCATTGAAGATCGTCATCGGAGATCACATTGCACTCACACCGCCGATGGGCTGGAATAGCTGGAATTGCTGGGCAGGCGCAGTCTCCGATGAAAAGGTTCGCACTTCAGCCGATGCGATGGTCACAAGCGGACTGATTAATCATGGCTGGTCCTTTATCAACATCGACGACTGCTGGGAGATCAAACCGAAATCCAATGACCCCATGCTCAGCGGTGAACCACGCGTTGCTAAAGGGTTCATCAACACAAATAAAAAATTTCCCGATATGAAAAAGCTAGCCGATTATGTTCATGGCCTCGGTTTGAAAATCGGAATTTACTCTTCACCGGGTCCACTCACCTGCGCTGGATTTACTGCAAGCTACCAATTCGAGGAGCAGGATGCGCAGCGTTATGCAGAATGGGGAATCGATTACTTGAAATACGATTGGTGTTCGTACAGCCAGGTTGCTCCAAAGAATCTCACCCGCGAAGATTATAAAAAGCCCTACGTTGTTATGCGTGTCGCCCTGGACAAAGTGAAACGTGATATTGTCTATAGCCTTTGCCAGTATGGAATGGATAAGGTCTGGGAATGGGGCTCGGAAGTCGGTGGTAATTGCTGGCGGACAACCGGAGATATTACCGATACATGGTCGAGTATGTCTGAGATTGGATTTGCACAGGCGGATCACGCCCCATACGGCGGACCCGGTCACTGGAACGATCCCGATATGCTGGTTGTAGGCCTTGTCGGCTGGGGCCCGCAGCTTCGTCCTTCGCGTCTCACACCGGATGAACAGTACACCCATATCAGCTTATGGAGCTTGCTCGCCTCTCCGCTTTTGATCGGATGCGACCTCGCGCGTCTCGATGAATTCACAAAGAATCTCCTGATGAACGATGAAATCATCGAGGTAAATCAAGACCCGCTCGGAAAACAGGCAAAGCAGATTTTCAATAAAAACGCCCGCCAAATCTGGGTGAAGGAGATGGAGAATGGATCGAAGACCATAGGCTTTTTCTATGCAGACCGCGGAAAAGGTAATCCGGTCGACTACCTCAATTGGGATGCCGCAAAGAGTGTTAAGATTGCGTTGAAGGGCTCGGATATTGGAATTCAGGGATCATTTAAGGTGCGCGACCTCTGGCGTCAAAAGAACCTGGGATCATTCAAGAATGAATTCACTGCAGAAGTCCCGTACCATGGCGTGGTTTTAGTGAACGTGACACAGTGAGAACGTTTATGGGATGATGCAAAGATCAAAATGTATAATGCAAAATGACAGTGTAAAAATATAAGTATAATTTGGTAAATACCGGCTCACCTGAATATAATGTCATGATGATCATAATCAGACCCAATTGATATTTTTATTATTCAATGATGTTACGCAGGAAGAAGAACCTGCATGATTGAAGGGATTAATCTTGTTTTTGACCTCCCCTTTTTGGGGCCGACTAAAAGAAAAAACCAGGACGTCACGAACCCCCGCCTGCCATAATAGTTTCAGATGAGGCGGGCAGGACTTCGTGACGCAAGATGCGGAAAACATTCAGATTTCATGTGTCACGGTGTGCCCGCCTGCCCCTTTAGATCAAATATGTCGGGCAGGGACCGTGACACCCTTGGCGTACTTTATGGTCGGCGCCATATGGAGAGGTTGGAGTTTGTTTATAAAAACCCATTTTCATTTTTGATTCTTGATTTCTGATTTTCTATAGAGCCGGTGCAATTACTGAAAAGGAAAAACATACAATGACCGAACAATTGAAAGGTGTTTTTTCAATTCTACCGACACCCTTTACTGCAAATGGAGAGATTGATGTACCGAGCCTCAAACGAGTCATTGATCTCTACATACGAGTTGGTGTGAACGGCCTTACGGCATGCGGTGTGATGAGCGAGGCGGCCCGAATGAGTGAATCGGAACGGCTCCTTGTGATGGAAACCGTGATGCAGTATGTGAATAATCGGGTTCCAGTAGTTATTGGCACATCAACGGATGGCCTGCAAACCTGTATAGAACTCTCAAAAAAATCGAAGAGCCTCGGGGCAGCGGCAGTCATGATCAGTCCGCCCCGTTTGCCAAAGCTTAACTCTGCGGCAGTTATCAAGCATTTTGCCGGTGTTGCACAGGCGGTGGATATTTCACTCATCATCCAGGATTTTCCACCGATCTCAGGCTTTACTATGGAGCCGTCACTTCTTGTGAACATTGCCCGTGAAGTTCCGGCGGCAAGAACCATCAAGCTCGAAGATCCGCCAACGCCGTTCAAGACTGCGCGCGTTCTTGAGCTGGCTGAAGGAATGCCAGTGAAAATCTTTGGCGGTTTGGGTGGGACCTATCTCATTGAAGAATTGATGGCAGGAGCCACCGGTGCGATGACTGGATTTGCTGTACCGGAAATTCTAGTGAAGGTGGTTGCATTATTCCATTCCGGACAACGATCTGAAGCGGCTGCACTCTTCTATCGGAATGTTGCTTTGATGCGATTCGAGTTTCAGGAAAGTATCGGCATGGTGATTCGTAAAGAGATGCTTAAGCGGCGTAAGGCGATTGCGTGCGAAATGACACGTGCACCCGGCGCTGCACTCGATCGATCCACACGGGAAGCGCTCGATTCATTACTCACATGGTTCTTACAACAGAATGCGGAGTTACAATGGACCTTGGACTAAGTGGTAAAGTTGCGATGGTAGCCGGTGCCAGCAAAGGGCTTGGTTTTGCAGTTGCGCGAACGTTGGCAATGGAGGGTGCTATAGTGTCAATGGTTTCCCGCGACGCCGATGCGATAGCATCTGCACGGGATAAGATTCTCAGGGAAACAACAGCTTCCATCCTTGCTCTCCCGGTCGATGTACGCTTTCCCCAGGCCATTGAAGAGTGGAGAGAAAAAACTCTAAAAGAGTTTGGGAGAATCGATATGCTGTTTGCCAACTCCGGCGGGCCACCGGCAGGCGGTTTCCTGGCCTTCGATGATCCGGCTTGGCAGAATGCCGTTGATCTGTTGCTGCTGAGTTCGGTCCGTATGGCGCGTGCCGTGATCCCCGCGATGAAGCAGCAAGGGGGAGGAAGTATCGTCTTCTCCACCTCTTCTTCTGTCAAAGAACCGATAGAAAACCTCACACTCTCGAATGTCGTTCGCGCCGCCATTCCTGCATTGGCAAAGACACTTGCCAGGGAGTTCGCTTCGTCCAATATTCGTGTGAACAATTTGATCCCCGGCCGTATCGATACCGATCGTGTTCGCGAGCTTGATACCATCAACGCCCAGAAGAAGGGAATCACCGCCGAAGAACAAAAGAAGGTGATGTCTGCGGCAATCCCAATGGGGCGGTACGGTGAGGCCGATGAATTTGCACGCGCTGTGGTTTTTATCATGTCTCCCGCTGCATCCTATATCACCGGTGCCACATTGCAGGTGGATGGGGGTGTGGCGAAAAGTGTGATGTAGGAAGTATAAAGCAGTAAGAGTAGAGTAGTAAGAAATCACAAGGCTAACCCGAAGGCGTCCCGCCGAGGGCAGGTGAATATTATCATCGATTTGCGTATGAGCCAGATGTATGTTCTATCGGAATCTCCTTCACTTGGTGATCGTTAGGATGGCCGATTCCCAAGTGGCTGCATCCGTGGATAAAATGAAAAAATACGTAGAGAAGATTTTCACCGATTGCACACCAATCTCAGTCAACTTCAATGGTATGAAATTGACTGAGAGCATCTGAAAGACGGAACGGACAGCTACTGCGAATGAGAGGAATGAGAAAAGGGATAGTGAGATGGGAGTAGCAAGAAAAGCCTTGCTCTGGATTTCGGAGAACCGGAAGTTGCGCCAGTCGTTGCCGAAGTATCGGTTTATCCAGCGTGCCGTCAAACGATTTATGCCGGGTGAACGGCTGGAAGATGCAATTGCCGCTGCGCAGCAGCTCAAAGCAAATTCTCTGAATACGATTTTTACACTCCTCGGTGAAAATGTTGCCGATAAGCAGGAGGCGAAGCAAATCGTCGCTCAGTACCTCATGGTACTCGATGAGGTCCATAAGCATGGGCTCGATACGTACATCTCGGTGAAGCCCACACAGCTCGGCCTCGACTTCGATATGGAGTTGTGCTATCAAAATCTCGTAACGATTGTTGAGCGGGCAGGAGTACTGAATAATCTTGTCTGGCTTGATATGGAGCAAAGCCAGTATGTCGATAGAACGCTCGAACTTTACAAGCGGGTAAAAACCCGGTACCCTAATGTCGGCATCTGTCTTCAGGCATATCTCTATCGTACAAAACGGGACCTTGAAAGCCTCTTTACAATGCAGCCGTTAGTGCGGCTCGTCAAGGGTGCATACCTTGAACCGGCCAACATTGCCTATCCGATGAAAAAGGATGTTGATGAGAATTATTTTCAGCTCGTGAAGATGATGCTTGAAAAAGTGAAATCTCATAACGTCACCATCGGTGTGGGCACGCACGATACGCTTCTGGCGCGCTGCATCCAGCAGACAGCAAAATCACTTGATTTGTCCAAAACTGATTATGAATTCCAAATGCTCTACGGCATCAAAAGCGACGAACAACTGCGCCTTACCGGATTGGGCTATAAGGTGCGTCTACTCATCAGCTATGGAACCTTTTGGTTCCCATGGTATATCCGGAGACTCGCCGAACGCCCGGCTAATGTCTGGTTTGTTGTTAAGAATATTTTTCCCTGATCTATCCTCGATTGCATTCTTGAAAGGAAGGCTATGACTCAATTTCGAAAATTAATGTTCTCCGCTTTTCTTATACTCGAACTTTGCATCGTAAATAGTTTTGCGCAAGGCCAGAGAACGCTTTCTCTCATCCCACAGCCGATACAGATAAAACAATCGCGTGGCACATTTACCATCGATCAGAAAACAGTGATCCAGGTTGATAAGAAAGCAAAAGTGCTCAAACCGATAGCCGATTATCTTGCTGAGCGGCTCCGTACGGTTACTGGATTTCCCCTGGTGATTTCAGAAGATGCAGGGAAAGCGGGTAAAAACTCGATTTGGCTTGGATCGGAAAAGCTTGATTTTTCTAATAGCCACGAAGCATACGAACTGATTGTCGATACCAAAGGCGTGCAGATCAATGCAGCAACACCACAGGGGATCTTCTACGGAGTCCAAACACTTTTCCAACTGCTTCCGGCAGCATCTGAGAAGCGGGAACTCGTACCAGGAATCACCTGGGCGTTGCCGCAGGTGGAGATAGAAGATGCTCCGCGGTTCAGCTGGCGCGGCATGCATCTCGATGTCGGCAGACATTTTATGCCAAAGGAGTTTATCAAAAAATATATCGATGTCCTCGCTCTCTACAAGATCAACATCTTCCATTGGCACCTCACGGAGGATCAGGGCTGGAGAATCGAAATAAAAAAATATCCCAAGCTCACCTCGGTTGGCGGCTGGCGCATGGAAACCATGCAGGACAACAAACCGCACGGAGGTTTCTACACACAGGATGATATCCGTGAAGTGGTGAGCTATGCTGCTCAACGGTTCATCACCATTGTCCCGGAAATTGAAATGCCAGGCCACTCCGTGGCCGCACTGGCGGCATACCCTGAGCTTTCCTGTTCCGGCGGCCCCTTCAAAGTCGGTACAGAATGGGGCGTGATGAACGATGTCTATTGCGCAGGAAAGGAAAAGACCTTCCAGTTCCTGGAAGATGTACTCGCGGAAGCCATCGACTTGTTTCCGGGTCCCTTTTTCCATATCGGCGGCGATGAATGCCCCAAAGTTCGGTGGACTAACTGTGTGCACTGTCAAAAGCGAATCAAGGATGAAGGATTAAAGGATGAACATGAGCTTCAAAGCTATTTCATCAAGCGAATCGAAAAATTTCTTACCGCGAAGGGCAAACGCCTGATCGGATGGGATGAGATTTTGGAAGGCGGTCTTGCACCGAATGCAACTGTCATGTCGTGGCGCGGCATGAAGGGAGGAATCGATGCGGCGAAATCCGGGCACGATGTGGTGATGTCTCCCACGTCACACTGCTATTTTGATTTCTATCAGGGGACGGTGAGCGAACCACCGGCGATCGGCGGTTTTCTCCCTATCGACACAGTGTATGCCTATGAGCCAATTCCATCCGAGCTGAATGCTGAAGAGGCAAAGCATGTGCTGGGTGCCCAGGGAAATGTCTGGACTGAGTATATACCGACAACGGAACAGGCTGAGTATATGCTCGTTCCCCGTGTTTGCGCACTCAGTGAGGTGGTTTGGTCGCCCAGGTCAAAAAGGAATTTTGCAGATTTTATGCAGCGGCTTGAAGGGCACTACGATCGATTGAAAGCGCGCGGCATCAACTTCCGGATCCCTCCGCCGATTGGGCCGACAGGAAAGAAAGTATTGATTCGGGATACGGTGGTGACAATGACCAGCCCCATTGCATCGGGGACGGTCTATTATACGCTCGATGGTATGGAACCAACAAAAGCCTCCTCGAAATACACACAACCTATAACCATCCATGGCGATCAAGTCCTCAAGGCACGTCTTCTGCTTTCCAATGGTGCCATGAGTAATATTCTCTCCAGTACATTTTTCAGTGTTGATCCGAAAATCAATGGCATCGAGTTCAATTATTATGAAGGTGTCTGGGAACGAGTGCCGGATTTCAATTCGTTGACACCGAAGTCAACCGGCATCGCCTACAGCATCGATGCTGATCCGCTACAGCATCGGCTTCGTTCGATCGGATTGCGATTCAAGGGAATCATCCAGATTGATGCGGAAGGTGATTATGTTTTTTCGCTTAATTCCGATGACGGCAGCAAGCTCTTCATCGATGGCAAAGAGGTTATCAATAACGATGGCATGCACACGGCTCGTGAACTCAGTGGTACCATTACGCTGGCAAAGGGGAAACATACACTTGAAGTATGCTACTTCCAACGTGCAGGTGCCCGCGTGTTGGATCTGTTTATCGAAGGGCCGGGCTTGCCAAAGCAGCCGCTCTCTCCAAAGATGCTGCTTCTGAGGTAAGATATTTGAATAACGCATTCTACTTCTGTTGTATGCTATTCTGATACTGGAGCAATTATGCATCGTCATCCTCATAATCCGATTCTCACGCGCCGTAATGTTCCGCCTATTCCTCCACACCTTATTGATGTGACTTCGGTATTTAATCCGGGAGCCATACGGTTCGGTGAGAAATATCTCCTGATGCTTCGAGTACAAAGTCGAAGCAGGGAGACATACTTCTTGGTAGCGGAAAGTTCAAACGGAGTTGATTTTACTGTATCGAATGAAATTGTTCACTTTGATGGCATTGAAAAGGTTAAAGAACCCATCTATCATTGTTACGATGCACGAATCACTCAACTCGATGGTGTCTACTATATAATGTTTGCAATGGATATGGAAGGCGGCTGTCAGCTTGGGCTTGGGAAGACGGTAGATTTTAAGTCGTTCGAATTTCTGGGGATTACCTCCAACGAAGATATTCGCAACGGAGTCCTCTTCCCTGAGAAGATCAACGGGAAATATCTTCGCCTCGACCGCCCGAATAAATATCAGCATGCAGGAGGCCCCTCCTCCGGTACCACTATTTGTCTGTCTGAATCGGATGATCTGTTGAACTGGAGACGTGTTGCGCCGGTGATGAGCGGACGGTTTCATTATTGGGATGAACTCATCGGCCCGGGAGCTCCGCCGGTAAAGACCAGAACCGGGTGGCTGTGCACCTATCATGGAGTTGCCACACATTTTGGGAGTGCGAATATCTATCAGGGTGGAGTATTCATTCTCGATCTTCATGATCCGGAGAAGCTTATCGCCCGCGGACGATGGAATATTCTCGAGCCGCGGGAAAATTACGAGTTGACAGGCCAGGTTCCCAACGTCTGCTTCCCCAGCGGGATGATCGTCGATGAATATGACGAACAGGGGTATGCGAAGGACGAGAGCAGAGCCCTGATTTACTATGGTGCAGCAGATACGGTGGTGGGTTTGGTGAGAACGACAATTAAGGAATTGATTCAAACGGCAATAGGAATTTAGTCGAGAGGTGGGTTCACCACGGAGGCACGGAGAACACGGAGTCGATATTTCTGAATTAATGACAAAGAACCAATATCTGTCAATCTCAGTGATCTCTGTGTCTCAGTGGCAGGCCATTCGATCGGATTTATAAGAGAATGACGAAGAAAGGATCTGTATGAAAAGAAGAACATTTGTTAAGTCCGCTTCACTCGCAGGTGTGGCATCGATAGTGGGATCGACGGATTCGTTCGCGTTTAATCGCATTGGCATAAATCACTCGCTGGGCCCAATGGTACTTTCAACATGGGATTTCGGACCCGCGGTCACAGAAGTTGCTTATAAGATTCTCAAGGAGGGTGGAAACCTTCTCGATGCGGTGGAAGAGGGAGTGAAAATTCCTGAAGCCGATCCAAAAGTCACGAGTGTCGGTTACGGCGGAGCACCCGATCGTGAAGGGAAGGTAACACTCGATGCATGTATTATGGATGGCAACGCCAATTGTGGTTCTGTGTTGTTTCTCGAGAATATTCTTCATCCAGTTTCTGTTGCGCGGCTTGTAATGGAAAAAACTCCGCACGTCTATCTCACCGGTGAGGGTGCACTGCAATTCGCACTGGAGAATGGGTTCAAGAAACAAAATATGCTGACCGAGGAATCGAAAAAAGCGTATGAGGAGTGGTTGAAATCGAGCGGTTATCAGAAAAAGAAGATCGATAAGAACAATCACGACACCATCGGCCTGCTGGCGATGGATGGAAAAGGGAATATGGCTGGTGCCTGCACCACGAGCGGCATGGCCTACAAAATTCGCGGCCGTGTGGGGGACTCTCCAATAATCGGTGCCGGTTTGTATGTGGATAATGATATCGGAGGCGCAACTGCGACTGGAATCGGCGAAGCGGTTATTAAAGTTGCAGGGAGCTTTCTTATTGTAGAGTTAATGAGGCAGGGAAAGTCTCCACAAGAGGCGTGTCAGCTTGCTCTCGAACGCATTGTTCACAAGCAGCCGCAGTATATGAAGGATCAGAGTTTCCTTGTCGGATTTATTGCATTGAGGAAGGATGGGGAGCTCGGGGCGATGAGTTACAGGAAGGGGCTCCAGTACTCTCTCAACACCGATGGGAAAAACAGGGTCTTCGATGCTGAGTATCTTGTGAAGTAGAGTCAAGCGCCATTGGAGTACTCCACGGTGGCAAGGCACAGACTTGCCACACAAAGCGGACAAATTACGCTGGAATATTCTTTGAATTAATTTTGCGTTTGTACTGGCACGGTAGGACCATGCCAGCGAATGGATCTCTTCTCAAAGCGCAGTGGGACTGTGCTCATGAAAATTTTTTACTAGAGCAGCGAAAAATCTAAACAAAAAAGAAAGTGGAAAACATGATCAAATGCACGAATAATTCTCTCACGCTGCTGGGAGCAATACTTATCTTAATCGCACTCCAATCGATCGCCCTCTATGGTCAAACTCATGTCCCCCTTTTAGGGAAGCCCGAAAAGATTCTTATCAATGGTAAACCACTCGAGTTGGAAGGCACGCCGGCACCGCTTGTCTATGATTTCAATCGCGATGGAAAGAACGATCTCATCGTTGGCGAATTCCCGGGAGATAAAGCACGGATCTATCTTAACATCGGTACAAAAGCGGAGCCGAAGTTTGAAACCTACGCCTATCTACAGGCAGACGGTGAAGATGCAGTGATCGAGGGTGGCTGATGCATCGGCTTCGATCCACAGGTTGTGGATCTCAATGGCGATGGCGTTGTGGAATTCGTCTCGGGTGATTATGCCTCCGGGAATATCTACTACTTTGAAGGAACTCCAAACGGTTATAAAAAGAAGGCAATCATTCACGAGGATTGGGAGCTTGAAAATAATCAAGCGCCAATGAACCGCTGGATGGGGACAGCCAGTTTTGTGGATTGGGATGGCGATGGCGACTTCGATATGATTGTTGGCGATGTTCAGGGGGGCGTCCGATTGAATATCAATGAGGGAACGAAAACGCACTGGAAATTCGGAAAGCGCCGCCCGCTGATGGTTGGTGAAAAGCCCATGAAGGTGATCCAAAAGTCGGATCCCGTGCCTGTGGATTGGGATCGCGATGGATTTCTCGACATCGTTGTTGGCGATGAAGCCGGCGGCATCACGTTCTTTAAAGGAAACAAAGACAAGACATTCGAGGAAGGCATTTCCCTTTTCACCGGGAGTAAGGTCGCTTCAGGAAAATACACTGCGGTTTCCGATTGGTGGGTGAAAGATCGCGGGTGGGAATGGGCACGTATTCGCATCTGTGTGACAGATTGGAATAATGACGGCAAGCTCGATGTGCTCGTCGGATATACAAGTTTCGATCAGGAGAAGAAATCAGAAATTGTACTACTCCCGCAGAAGTAAACTAACGATAACCCTTACCGGTTCGGCGGCAAGGCCCAGCCTTGCCACACAATAAATAAAAGGATCTCTTATACTGGCACGGTAGGACCATACCAGCGGGTGACCCTCGGCGGCCAGGCACAGCCTTGCCACACTACTAGTATCAGGGGGTTGTTATGGGACTGCGTAGAATCTATAATACGCGGGAGAATACCGCATTTTTTATAACTACAACAATTACTCGCTTTGCGCGTGTATTTGTCGAGGATCGATATTGTAATCTTCTCATTCAAAGTATCCGGCAGTACCAACAACGTTATAAATTTCTGACACTAGGCTTTGTTGTTATGCCGAGTCATTTTCATTGGATCATAGTCCCTGACCTGATGCGAGGTTCGATCTCAGATATTATGCGGGACATCAAAAAAGATACAGCATGGAGAGTATTTGAACAATTGGAGAATGATGGTCATTCTGAGTTATTGAGACTGTTTGAGTTTGAAGGAAAAAATGTCCGAGGACAAGATCGGAAATTCTGGATGAGAAGGTTTGATGATGTCATGATTCGTGATGATCTTATGTTGAAACAAACGCTCGAGTATATCCATTACAATCCTGTGAAAGCGGGGATGGTTGATGATCCAGAGGATTATAGATATTCCAGTGCACGAAATTATATTGTAGGTGATCATTCAGTCCTCGATGTGATAACAGATTGGTGGTGATACATCACAGTGCGGTTTATACTGGCACGATAGGACCGTACTAGCGGATGTCTCCTCGGTACTTATCAGTGGCAAGGCACGGCCTTGCCACACGTAAACGGTGTAATACATGATCGGTAGGAAATCCTCTACTGCTGCGAGGGAGCTCCAGCTCCCGAGCTGAAAGGAACTTACCATAAGCAATAACCCAAATGATCATCCTTGAAGTCTGTGTTAACTCTGTCGAATCGGCTTTCGCCGCGCAGGAGGGTGGCGCCTCCCGTGTGGAGCTCTGTGAAAATCTTCATCTCGGCGGAACAACACCAGGAGCGGACCTGCTCCAAAATGTGCAGGCAGCGATTTCGATTCCCCTCCATGTTATGATTCGTCCCCGCGGCGGAGATTTTTTCTTCTGCGTATCGAAATTCCTTACGATGCAGAACGATGTCGAGATGGCGAAACAGCTCGGCGCCAACGGTGTTGTGCTGGGGATTCTCCATCCTGATCGGAAGATTGAGCTGGATCGTACGAGCAAACTCATCGAAGCCGCCCGCCCGCTCCGCGTTACATTCCATCGGGCATTTGACCTCACTCCCGATCCCATTCAATCGCTCGAGGAAATTATCTCATTGGGGATTGATTATGTTCTGACCTCCGGCGGTGCCGCTTCTGTCGACCAGGGCCTTCAGGCACTTAAATTATTGCAGCAACAGTCGAAAGGAAGAATCACTGTTTTGCCAGGAGGGGGAATTACCCTTACGAATGTTTTTTCCCTTGTTGAACAAACCGGTGTGCAACAGATCCACGTATACTCCGCTGTTCTTGCGGAAAAAAGACCGAACCGAGAGAGCCCACGTTTTTCGGACACCGAGCTTCCGGTAACAGATGCAAAGAAAGTAAAAGAACTGAGAGAGTTGCTTTCGTCTTTCTGACAGATTCCTGGTGTTAGACCCCATTCTTAGAGGGTGACTAAAAAGAGAACTTACGGACTGTCATTCCGGCAATTTTTGAGCCGGAATCCAGAAAAATGCTAAATCATTGTACTGGACACTGGATTGAAGCATTCCAGTGTGACACATCGTTTCTTTTTAGACAACCCCTTTTTCTATTTGCTTTCTATTCACCAACCCCTCTCCGCGCATCATGAATCATTCTCATAGCGGGAAACAGTGCCGCGGCAAGAATCGATGTCAGTAATGGATGCATCATTCTGACGATGATATCGTGATAAGTATAAAGCCATGGTGCAGAAGTATAAATCAGGATTGAAACTCCTAGAAGTATTAAGAAGGATACAATTGGACGGAGTTTTAGAGAGATGAATCCTGCAAAAACAAGAAGGCAAAGAGAGATGAGGTAATGAATATTGGGGAACTCCCTCACATATTGTTTATTCAAAGTCTTGTAAAATGCCCAGGCATAAGCATGCAGGTATTGAGATTTTCCAACTTCATATTTAGACGAATTATAAAAAGAGCCGAACTCGTACCAATTAAGGATCACAACTTTTCCCTCAAAAGCATCTCGAAATTTATCGAAAGAAGGGGGCTGGATAATCGTAGGAGGTTTTGGAGATTGAGTGACAGAATATCTTAATGAATCAGATTCCATTCCATCGAGAACATTCACATAGGGGCTTGAATCATAGAACATAGGATAGTGAGGTCTGATAAGGATTTCACCTCTCTCATTGAGTGGAATTTCGTAATCGGCAAAGAGCAGAGTGTTCCCCTTTTTCAATGCTTGTTCTGTATCAGGTAGGTTTCTATATTTTTTTATGAGTTGAAACAACACATCGCGTCCATCTTCCGGATCTATCCTGAAGATTGATGGACCTTCGACAAGGTTTACCTCAAGATTGAAGTTACCTCTTGTAAGTGATATTTCTCCCAAAGAATCAGTAAAACGCATCTTAGACCATCGGGGAAATCCAAATACTACCACCCCTGTTTCAGCTAACTGTTTTAAGAGATCGACCTGAGCTTTCTTTCCGAAGATCGATCTGGCATCAAGCAGAACTGCTTTTGCTCCAACGGCCTTCAAATCGGTGACAATTTTTAAGCAGCTTTTCAGATACCTCGTTTGTTCATTATTCTCAGAAGTATACTGAAGAAGAACAACAGGCGAATTCGATATTTTGGGATCCTTGGACGCATACATATATCGCTGCATAAGATAAAAATCAGGGATATAATAAAGACCTATCCAGGAGCCTGCTGAAATCAGGAGAAAAGTAATCAGCCCTGCTGCAAAATATTTGAACGTTAATAATTGAGATCGTTGTCGGTACCACATCGACAGTGTTTCCGGCCAATCAATACTCCAGCGACGCATTGTCTTAATGAACGAATCCTGCGATCCACTGGACTCTGCATATATAACCAGCAGCAGGAACGCAATTCGTAGCCAAAACCAAATTGAAAGAGTAAATGGAATCCAAAAGTGCAATAATCGAATGCCAAAAAATACAATTTGAGTAGTGCCCCATATTTTTGGATAGATTGGAGTTAGTGTTACTATTGCGAGAAGAGCAAAAAATAATCCAAAGAGTATAGTCTGGAAGATTTTCTTATTGGTATGTTTTGATGGTTCATGTTCCATGATGAATCCCTTCTGAAACAGTATGAGCGCAAGTTACCTTAGAAATGATTGCTGTTGCTCCGGAGGAATTTGAGCCGGGGAGATCGACGAAATCATTGTACTCCCAATGAGCAGCATCGTGATAATCATTGCGATGGCAGTAAATCGTACTCTTGAATAATTTGGATGCATTATAGAATAGCTGGGCGGGAGAGCCGTGTCGATCATACCAGAAAGGATATTCTGGACTCTGTTGTGCGCTATTGTCCTTCTTACGCTGAGCGTTGATCGAAAGTATTCTCGACACTCACTGCAAGAAGCCATGTGTGCATGCATCTCGATTTCTCGTATATCATCCAACTCGTCATCGAGACACTTACTTACCATCAATTCATATGATTCGCATCCAGTCATAAGAAACCTCATTGATAAAATGTTTTTATTTTCTTTGAAAGAGCTTTCCGGGCTTTATAGATTCTCGATTCAATGGAGCTCACGGTGTTGTTGGTGATTGAAGCGATTTCAGCATAGGAAAATCCCTCATACTCATCCAGTAGTAACACCTCCCGGTATTCCGGCTTCAATCTTCTCAGAAGGTGTTGAATAATCTCTTCCGCCTCTTGTTTAATATAGTCGTCATGGACTGTGGGGGTTTCCCATACATCAAGATCGTCGATCGAAACGTTACACCGGTTTCGTCTTATCAGAGCATACACTTCATTACGAGCGATTGTGAAAAGCCACGCCTTGAATGAATCATGATTCCGTAGTGTCTCCAGCGAGTTATAGACTTTGATAAAGGTGTTTTGTGCAGCATCCTTGGCGGTTTCTCTGTTTTGAAGAAGCTGCGAGCAATATTCAATCACACTAAAACGGTATCGCTTGAAGAGTTCGGCAAATGCCCGTTCATCCTTCAATTGAGCTTTATGTATCAGTTCTGCTTCGGTGTGTAGCGCTGCCAAGTTCTCCCTCAGATCAATTGGACAATGATTTCACCGCTCATAATATAGATGCTGCCAACTTGAAAAACTTGCTGTATTAATTGATTTAGTTGTTAACGGATGCTATACAGAAAGCATTGTCTTCTTGATTAAAGCGGTATATCATTTTTTACTTCCCCTTTTTACGGTTGTCCAAAAAGTAAAAAAGAACGCTGTCATTCCTGCCCACCTGCCGGCGAGGCAGGTAAAATCATTCGGGTGTGACAGTTTTTTTCTTATTAGTCAGCCCCATATGAGAGATTTGTGGAGTTATAAATACACAGTTAAGCGGTGGCATGAACGAGCTTATCCAGAATGATAAGATAAAGAGACTCACCTGTGGGGCATAAGCTCCAATAGGATAGAGGAAAGAATTCTATAGGCTATTTCAGCTGCACTTATAGAGTACCAGGATGTGTTTAACCGATGATAGACTTTTTCTTATTGAGCAGCAGACCCCTCTGCAGCCTTTGCTGCTTTCATCTCCCTCCTCCACTGTATCCACTCACCTAATGCAGCACCAAAAAGTGAGCAACAGAGCACGATTATGGCAAACGGTATTTCGTATTTGATGAGGTTCACTAAGGGATCTTTAAACAGTGCTCTTCCTACTATTAGTGACAGCGTCACGGAGTAAAACATTGATGCAAGGCCTGGTTCAAACAGTGTATAACGATTTGATCGGTATCCAACATAGCAGCTTATACTGCCAACACCAAGACCGGCCCATATTGCACTTCCCCAGATCCCTAAAATTGCACTTGCAATCACTGGTGAAATCAAAAGAAATGTCGTTAATAAATGAAACAGCACAAAAAAGCAATAGCTCACCACAACCCATCGCCAGTCAAAATCCTTAATCAATGATTGCATACTAATTGTATTCATATCATTTTCCTTTATTCTTTTCTCTTACTATCACTCATCGTTCCCCATTCCGAATTCCGCATCCCACACTTATAAAAACTTTCCCTCATACTCCCAATCATGAAATAATCCATCGCTACTAATCTTTACTCTGGCCACAGCACCCGGATATTTTGCAGAATGAGCTTCTACGTACAGAAAATCATTATATGTCTGACAGGAATAAGTGCTTTGCGGAGTAGAGGAAATATCAGCGTGGATTTGATATCCCGTGAATGACCCATCTCCTCCGCCGAATTGTTTCGGGAGCAGATAATATTCACGGGCATTATTCTTGATAAAGTTTAATTCGTTGATGATAAGATCTTTATTTTCCTGGACAGCATTGACTTCACGGAGGTTTGATTGAACTCTATAATGAATGAGTGCTACCGGAACTATAGAAATAGATAAAGCAAGTAATGGTATACAGGAAATCAGATAGAACACGTGGAACATTATTAGCGGCTCTCTGGCTGGGACCGGTCGTATCCTGTATTTTCGCCATCCAAAGAAAAAGAATGTTGGAGCGATAACATATAATACCAGTACGGAAAGAAGTGTCCATATTCGAACTTCCTCGGAAAGTGGGCGCATCTCATCTCCGCCTGACTCATAACTGAAACGGTTTAATCCATTCTGAATTGTCACTCCAGCTCCTATGATCCATGGAAAAGTTAGTGAGCCGGCGGGTAGAAACTGTCGCCCATTATTTTTGCTCTGTTGGAAAGAATGAGAGGCAAGCGCAAGAATGATAAGAACAATGATTGTGGTGATGCTGATTTTCCAAATAAATCCCTTGCTAAAGTCAGATTGATTTTCCGGAAACGTACTCGGAGCATCAATTTTCTGTGACATAAGTTATTCCTTTCTCGGTCAGTGTATAGCGACACTGCGACCGTCCGGATTTACCATCGTAATTTTTAAATAAGGGATCTTTTCCCTCTTGAAATTTATCCATTGCAATTAAGACTATTGTGCCCGGTTCCAGGGAGTGAAGAAAAATCCGCAGAGGATTCTCGTTGTGACCCCAAAAGTATCCGGGGAAATAATCGCTTATAAAGAGATTACCTCCAACTTCTGCTTTTGGGTAAAGGGTCTTGAATGTTTCAGCAAGATTCTTCTGCTGTTTCATCTGTTTGCGGTGGTACGCTTCAAGAGTGTTAAGCAATATCTTGGGTGCCTCGGCAGTTCGGATTCCATCTTTGATTACCCCGAGAATTCTATGAAGCTGCTGTCCATGCCACTTTGATTTCTCCTCAAAGCGATAGGAAAGATAGAAAGTGGCACCGAGGACGAAAAGAAAAATCAGCCACATGACGGAACGATGCAGCTTTCGTATCGGTTCTCGGAGAATATAAGTAAGTAGGATAAGCAGGTAGATTGCAGCAACCTGCATTGCCAGGTTGAGACCGGGCCAGAGTTCCGTCGATTCCGGAGGAATGAAAAAAGCGATGCTGACCAGAACAACTCCTACAACCAACCATGACAGAATCTGGGCTGTCTCCCGGTTTATTTCTATAGTGATCGTTTCAGGTTCCATACAAATTCTCCTATTGAATGGCTTTGATCCGTTCCTGATATTCTCTCGGCAGTTTCGATAATTGTGTGTTGTAATCATTGACCGGTGTATCGCGAGTAAGGACCATCGGTGAAACAATTAAGCTCCCAAGGGCAATCAGAATGGCAATCGAAAGGGCAGCCGGCAGCGGCATCAGAACGCGGATGAGCCACATTGTTTCCCACCATCGATGCGGCTGCTGCTCCCGCCGTTCCTTCGCAATGCTTCCGAAGAGCCGGCGGTCAAGTGCTGATGGTACTTCGGTAAGATAGTCATTGGTTATATGTGCGCTAATAAGTAATGTCGATTTCATAAATCGCCTGCACCAATCACAACCGCTGAGATGAGCAAAAAGCTCGGATGCACGTGTATCCTCAAGTTCATGATCAACGTACTGTGTAATGAGTTCCTGATAAAAGTTGTGATCCATAAGATACCTCTCTACTGTTCTTCATTTAGTCGGAGTAAAATTTCTCAATGTGCTCTGCCAAAGCTTTTCTTGCTTTAAACAACCTCGACTTCACAGAACTTACGCTGTCTCCGGTGATCACTGAAATCTCAGCGTAGGAGAGTTTCTCGAATTCTTTCAAGAGCAGTACTTCCAGGTACTCGGCCTTGAGTGCATTCAAGCTCGTGGAAATGATCTGCTTTGTCTCTTCCGCTTGCAGTATCGTTAGGGGTGTCTCTTCACTCCAAACCGATCCTTCATCCAGCACTCCATTTGATTTTGTTTTCCTGATCGATTTGTAAACCTGATTCCGTGCAATCGAATAAAGCCACGATTTGAAGAGAGTGACATCCTGAAGTGAATCAATGTGTTGATAGACTTTCAGGAAGGCATCGTGTGTTGCATCTTCAGCCGTTTGCCGCTCGCCGGTCAACCTGAGGCAAAAGGAATATATCGGCTGCTTGTAACGATGATACAGCGTTTCGAATGCTTCCAGAACACCGAGGCGAAAATCACGCACAAGTTGACTGTCCGATTTTGATTCCAATTTACGATTCTCTTTATCTCTTGGCGCCTTGGCGGCGAATCATTTGGATTGAAGAATCTCTCCACAATTTGCTATAAGACCCATTCAGATGCAAAAAGTTGCTCGTGGAGGGAGGTCTCAGTATTACCTGAACAACGATCTCCTATCATGGACAGGTAAGAAAAACAACAAAAATGCCCATACAAAGGAAGTTTCGAATAAGACAGGATCTTGAAAATTCCTCATTCCATACCCTTGACTTTCACGAATAAGAGAGCGTAATTCATTCGGGCACACCAGTCGAATTGTAATCGATTTTAAGAAATCACCACGTGAACACACACACCAGACCACTCTCATTCAAGTGAATACGACCAACGAACATGTTTTCGGTATCGTGTTGGCGGGCGGTGAAGGGCAGAGGCTTCAGGAGTTTATCAAGGAACGAACAGGGACCACTCGCCCCAAGCAGTATACAACGCTTACCGGTACGCGCACCATGCTTCGCCATACGCTTGATCGTATTGAAAAGCTTGTTCCGATAAAACATGTCTTTACGGTTGTGAACCGGAAGCATCTTGCCTTTGCATTGGAGACCCTCTCCGACCACGAGAAGAAGTACACCCTGGTGCTTCCCGTCAATAAAGAGACGGCAGCCAGCATTGTCGTGCCGCTCGTGCAGATTAACCAGCAGGATCGTTCCTCCATCGTGGCAATCTTTCCCTCCGACCATTTTATCATAGAGGAGGAGAAATTTATGCGATATGTCGAGGATGCAGTTGGGTGTGTGCAGACCTTCCCGGAGTGTGCGATTATCCTCGGTGTACAGCCGCATGTGCCGGAACCGGAATATGGCTGGATTGAAGTGCAGAAAAACTTTTTACACTGCGGCGGGAATCGATTCTACAATGTGGTAAAGTTCTGGGAAAAACCCGATGCACCGGCCGCACAGAAACTGTTCGATGCGGGCGCCCTGTGGAACTCGATGGTCATTGTTGCAAAATCGGATACGCTGATGCGCCTTGTTCGTAAAACTCTTCCGCAGGTGTACGATCCGCTGGTTCGCTTCAGGATGAGTTACGGAGCGACTGCACCCGATCCGAATATTGAATTGATCTTCCAGCGCCTTCCTGCCATGAATTTCTCCAAGCATGTGCTGGAGCAGAATTCCAAATATCTTCGTGTGCTACGAATGGAGGGAGTGTATTGGAATGATTGGGGAAAGAAAGAGCGCATTCTCGCCGATCTCTCTCGCTTCGGCCAGTAGAATTAGACCAGCCCTTTTATCGATTACGTTGTCAGCGGTAGTGTAAAAAGAAATGTTGTGCCTTTTCCAACTTCGCTTTCAATCCAGATTTTTCCCCCGTGTCCCTCCACCACCGTTTTGGCGATGAAGAGGCCCAGGCCTGTGCCCGCGCCGCGCATCCCTTTCACCTGCTCATATTTGCTGAACAGTCTGCCGATCTGATCGGCGGGAATGCCAGGGCCGCTGTCTGTCACGGAACAGAGGATGAAACCATTTGCTGGGGCGGCAGTACGCATGACGATGGTGCTTTTGGAAGATGAGAATTTAATCGCATTGGAAAGCAGGTTGAGGACAAGCCGGAATGTATAATCGCTGTCGACAAACACATAGATCTGTGGATCGGTCAATTCAGCCACGATGGTAATCTTTTTCTCTGTGGCCATACCGATAAGGGTATCCCGTGCGCGCTCGAAGATCGATCCGATTGATACCGGTTGCTTATTGAATCCGATTTTTCCTGCTTCCATTTTTCCGACATCGAGAATCATATTGACCAGACGCAGCATGGTATCAATCGATCGATCGATATTGGTGACAAAGAGCTTTGCATTGTCATCCAATTGGGTGGCGGTCGGATCGGTCAGAAGGCTGAGCAGCATTTTTGCGCTGGCGAGCGGTGAACGCAAGTCGTGTGAGACCACCGCGTAAAATTCATCCTTGGTTTTCTCCAATTCCTTTTCGGCGCTGATGTCGCGAATTGCAATGACACGGCCGAGTTCATTCCCGCTCTTGTCGACATATGCCGATGTTTTCGATGCGACCCATACCGGCTTCTGCGGATTCGGGAGCATAACGGCTGAATCGGATTTCGTTGCCTCCGGAAATAAGAGGGTGCGGAGTTCCTCCAGCTTTGGCGGCTCTTGCTGTTCGCTCTGTAAACTTAATAAGCGTCTGGCTGCTGGATTTGCGAGCATCAAGGTTCCTTCGTTATCGAAAACAACAATGCCATCGGCGGCACTCGTCACAATCGCTTCGATCTTCCGGTGTTCCGTGATAATCTTTTCGACGTTCAGGTCGTCGAAGTATTTCAACCGCTCGGTCATAAAATTGAGGGAGGCACCCAGCGAACCTAATTCATCCTTACGGTTCACAGCGACTCGCGGTGTAAAATTCCCCTCGGCGATCTTCAGCGTGGCCTCAGACATTTCCTTGATCGGTTTTGTAATTCGCCGGGCAAAAATCAGACTCAAGAGCGAGCCCAGGATGAGGATCACCAATCCCACAACGACAGTCTGCTGCACGATCACCATGACCGCACGCGTGACGGTATCGTAGGGGCGCTGAACAATAATGGTAAGTCCAAGCTCTCGATCCCGTTTGAAGGACAGGAGTTGGGATCCTTCATTGGTCTCGTGTCTGAATGAACTCTCAAGCACACCAGAATTGTTGAGTGATTCTATCTCACGCAGCGTTTGATCCGGCAATGACGACTTTACACCGAGTCCTTGTGATGCCAGAAGTTCCGTTACGCATCCTTCCGACGCAGCGGCATCTGCAAGGATGGCAAGCGAAAAGAGTGAAACGACAAAGACCGGAGATCGTTCTTTTGAGAAATAGGGTGAAGCGATGATGATGAGTGTTTGCCCCTGATAGGTGAACGCTGAGATCACTCGTTGTGCCGACTGGGGATCGATCTGATTGATCGTAATCATAGAAATGGAATCAAGTGCGCCACGGTTAAGGCCTGCAGCGGCTACGCGTTCTGTGATCATTGCATCGATCGTGCCGCCGGCTCTGAACACTTTTATACTCAGGAGCGATGGCGTATTGGTAAAGGTCTGAAGCAGCAAAGAACGCCGCTCCTCATCGGGGATTTCGCGCGGCGAAATGATCGCGGGCATCAGGTTTGTCCATGTCCGGATCGTCTGCGAGAGTTGTTGATTGATGGAGCGGGCGAATTCCAGGTTCGTTTCATAGACGTAACTGATTTTCTCTTCCCGGAAGATGTTCAGGAAGATCAGAATCGTTACGATCATCGCCGCGAGAAGGAAGCCGCCGACGAGCAGAAATGTCTTAAGCTGCAGAGAGAATTTCATCTCAGGGGATCATTCCTATCGTGATCGCGGTATAAACTCATAGAAAGCAATCACGTTGGTTGCGAGCATCATTGGCATTTGCTGTGAGGCAACAATTGCCGGAAGGCGTTGATCGAGTTTGACGACCAGAACAATGAAGTTCTTTGAGGTTCGGGAATAGAGTTCCCAATATCCGTCTCCTTCGAGCTGCGTGGGGATCACCTTGTTATCGCTTACCGTTCCTTGAGCGTACCACATATCGGTATATGCATAGACCACGACGCCAACATTGGAATAGTTCTGATCAAGAATATATCCTCCGACATATAACCGTCCGCTCGCGGTTGTGTCCTGAACGACGATGGTGTTTCGTCCATTGAAGAATGGTTTTGGGAAAGTGAAAATTCTTCCGAGGACACTGAATGTCCTGGGTTTACTGATCATGCCTTCAATGCCGATGGAGTCCATGCAGCTTGCTCGCCACCAGTTCATGCCAACGGGCATAGGCTCTAATTTTACGGAAAGGCTTGCCCCGATTACTTCAAACAATGGTTTGGAGAAATTGCTGTCGCCCGAAATTTCCACATGGTACATGGAAGCCTTGGGATTTCGTTCCCATCGGAGATAGGCACCGCGTCCAATCTCGGACGAGGTAATAATTTGTTGATCCGGAGTCACAAGCACTGGCGGTGGAAGCAGAGGCCGGGGTGGTGCAGGTTTTTTTCCTTTTTCGACAAACGTTCCAAAATTCTTTCCAACGGAGATTGAATCACCCTGACTTTTCACTGAAAGGGTACCCTGGAGAACTGAGAAAAGATCCTTCTCGTTCTCGTCAGCTTTGATGAGGACCTCATTCCCGCTTGCCTGCGAGGGATTGTTTATTGCGTTCGCCGTGGCATTCGGTGTGCGATATGTCAGGTCAACATTGAAATTAGCATCGTCCGGTGTCTTCAGTTGGACTCTACCGGAGAGAATTTCGAGCGTACCGGTTGTTGTTCGTTGGGTTGTGTCATGAAACATCTCATTAATCACGATCAATGTATTTTCGCGGACAACGATCTGATGATCGTTCTTTATCTGAAGTGTCGCAGAAGCTTTTTTAAAAGTTTGCAGCTGGTCGCGTTTGCCAAGTTGTGATTGGGGAGTAGTTTCTTCCCAGGCAATTTCTCCAGCTTTTTTCGATTTCACTTTAGGAAGCACATAGGTCACAGTAATATCACACGGGGTCTTAGGTTCCTGTGAACAACCCATTATCAGGGATAAACTTATCAGAAGAGTGAAGGAAAATTCCAGAGTAATAAAGTGTTTCATCATTATCCCCTTGTTAAGATTTGTAGTAAATGTATATCAATATTTTTATGGAGGCAATCTTCATCCATAGAAAATATGCGATACCGCCTCTTCCTCTTGTGGATTTCTCGTGGTGAACAGAAGCATGGCAACCCCATGGATGGTTGATGGATTTATCCTTCTTATACTTTTGCACTTGATTTTTAGAGAACATGACGGCATCTTATGCAACAATTTTAGTCTTTCGAGGGGATGAGCATTACTTCCGGCAATTGCTGCAGTGTACCGCATGCGGCCCCATCTCAGGAGTTTCTAATATTGAATGTAATTCTAGTTCAACTCAAACTCTCATTATTTTGGTGAATAGTATGATGAACAAATTCAGAAGGCTGTTCCGCTCCAGCACGGCACGTCGCAACTACCTTATTGTGATGATGTTGCTCTTTGCTGCTGCGTATCTTTGGCTGCCTATGGAGAGCCATACGCAGAGTGTTGGAACGACTCCGCAACTTGTAGAGCATCACTTTACGCCGTTTGCGCTCTTCACCGATCCGAGATATACTCCGATCGAAATCTATTCATTGGTTGCTGTACTCTGTATTGCAATCGCCGGCTTACTCTACGCACTGCTGCTTGTCAAACAAGTCTATGCTGCCGACCAGGGTACCAAGAAAATGCAGGATATCGCAGCAGCAGTCCGTGAAGGGGCCAATGCCTATCTGGGCGCTCAATTCAAGCGCATCGGGCCATTGATTATCCTCATTACAGTCATCCTGTTTCTAACTTATACCGGGACAATGGATGCTTTCCGATGGGGGCGTGCCGGAGCGTTTCTTGTTGGATCGTTATTCAGCTGGACAGTCGGATTTGTCGGTATGCGTCTTGCTACTGCTGGAAATCTTCGCGTTGCAACTGCAGCAAAACGCAGCTATGGAGAAGCTCTTCAACTCGGCTACCGGACCGGGACAATTACCGGAATGTTGACCGACGGTCTCGGATTATTAGGTGGAACAATTATTTTTCTCATCTTCAGCGAGCAAGCGTATGAGGCACTACTCGGATTTGGATTCGGCGGAACGCTGTTAGCCCTCTTTATGCGCGTCGGCGGCGGAATTTACACCAAAGCTGCCGATGTCGGTGCTGATCTTGTTGGTAAAGTTGAGAAAGATATTCCGGAAGACGATCCGCGCAATGCAGCAACAATTGCCGATAATGTCGGCGATAACGTCGGCGACTGCGCTGGTATGGCTGCCGATATTTTTGAGAGCTATGAAGTCACCATCGTTGCCGCAATGATTCTCGGTATGGCAAGTTTTGGCCATAAAGGCGTTATCTTCCCCCTATTGGTTCGCGGTATCGGTGTGCTGGGTTCAATTATCAGCACCTATACTGTTAAGGCAGGCGCCGATGACACCTCTGATACAGCGCTGAAGAGCGTTCATCGTGGATTCTGGATCGGCTCCATTATCAGCATCATTGGATTTGTGGCCCTTGGATTTGCCTACCTCTATTTCGACGCGGCGTATCTTCTGGGCAATCCAACCGCACTTGCCGGTTTCCCCAATGGCGATCCAAATCAGCTTGCGTGGTTTGCGAATTTCGGTGTTCCCAACCTCGATCTCCGTCCCGCAATTACATGCCTGATTGGAATTTTCCTTGCCGTTGCCCTGAATAAAGTGACAAGCTACTATACCCACACCAGCCATGCCCCTGTCAAGAGTTTGGCAAAAGCATGCCAAACAGGCCACGCAACAAACATCATTCAGGGTTTCGCCGTGGGTTATGAAAGCACAGTCGCTGCGATCATTGTGATTGCCGTTGCTATTCTTCTCTCCGTACTAACGTATGCCGGAACACCTCCGCTCTTCATCGCCTATGGTGTTGCAATGACCGGTATCGGTATGTTAACACTCACGGGGAATACAATTTCCATGGATGTCTTCGGTCCTGTGGCAGATAATGCCAACGGCATCGGTGAAATGGGATACGATAAAGAGGAGATGGAAAAAGAGAAGCCGGGAAGCTACAAGCGAGCCCGCCAGATTCTTGCCGATCTCGATGCAGTCGGAAATACAACAAAGGCTGAGACCAAGGGAATTGCCATTGGCTCGGCAGTCATCGCTGCGGTTTCATTGTTTGCGAGCTTCATAGCCGTTATTGCGGTTGGCAGTGAAGAGAAGATTCACCTGATGAGCGTTTCTCAATATCTTGTCGAAGCGGGGAAGATCACCGTCGCCGATCCGACAGTCTTTATTGGCTTCCTCATCGGTGGTGCAGTGCCCTTCCTCTTTAGCAGTATGTTGATCCGTGCGGTTGGCCGGGCTGCCTATTATATCGTGAAAGAATGCCGTATCCAGTTCCGCGACCCGGAAATCTGGCAAGGCACCAAGAAACCCGATTACGGCAAGGTGGTGAACATTTGCACACTCACTGCACAAAAAGAACTGATTGGTCCGGGACTCCTCGCCATTATGACACCGATTTTTGTCGGATTCCTCCTTGGCCCCTACGCTCTGGGAGGATTCCTTGCCGGGATGATCCTTGTCGGGCAACTGCTCGCCGTGTTTATGGCGAATGCGGGCGGGGCATGGGATAATGCAAAAAAGATGATTGAAGATGGTATCTATGGCGGTAAGGGTTCAGAGGCTCATAAAGCAGCCGTCACTGGTGATACGGTCGGTGATCCGTTGAAAGATACTGCAGGCCCGGCAATCAATCCGTTGATTAAAGTGATGAATATGATCAGCCTGCTTGCACTTGGACTTGTGCTTCAGTATAACTTAATAGAGCCGCGCGTGCCTGTGGAATTGGTAGGTACCTCACGCGTTATCGGTGTGATTGTCATTCTTCTCGCTGCTGCTGCTATTGGATGGGCGATCTGGCAGAGCAAGCGGGAATCCGGCGATTTTGTCGAGAGCGAATAATAATCTATCATACTCTGTTCTTTCACGAGAAGGCCCAACTGATGTCAATCCGTTGGGCTTTTCTCTTCTCTTAAAAAGGATGGTGATGCGATGTCACCGCGCAATGAGCAAGAAGAGCTTGAGTCTAGAAAGACACGAGATCAGTTCCGCAATCTTTCGGCATACCTGCAAGCTGCACGGGAAGAGGAGCGAAAGAGCATCGCCAGTGAAATTCATGATGAACTGGGACAGGTGCTGACAACATTGAAACTCGACCTCTCTCTGTTGCGCGAGGAGATGCTGCATGATGTTGTCGCTGCAGGCTGGCGCATCCAGCGGATGAATGATGCCGTTGATGATACCATCCACGATGTGAAGAGAATCATTTCCAAGCTTCGCCCCATACTTCTTGATGATCTCGGATTATCGGCGGCGATGGAGTGGCAGGCGAATGAATTTCAGCAACACACCGGTATTGTGTGCGAAATATTTATCGATCCGGAAGAAATGCGTGTCGACGACGATCGTTCGACTGCGGTCTTTCGAATCTTTCAGGAAACGCTGACAAATGTGGGAAGACACGCAGGGGCGACACGTGTTTCCGCCAGCCTGATTAAAACGGATGAACTCCTTGAGCTCCAGGTTCGTGATAACGGCCGGGGAATCACCCAGGAACAACTTCATGATCCAAAATCATTTGGCTTGTTTGGGATTCATGAACGGGCAAGGTATTGGGGCGGAGAAGCGGAAATCAAGGGAGTGCCCAAAGCGGGGACTACTGTAACCGTTCGATTTCCACTCGATACATCGGAGGCAGTATTATGATTCGCATTCTGATTGTCGACGACCATGTGATGTTTCGCGAGGGATTGAAGCAGATCCTGGCTCGTCATTCCGATATGCGTGTTGTCGATGAGGCAGGCAGCGGACCCGAAGCAATCAGTAAAGTGCTTCAACATAAGCTCGATGTTGTATTGCTCGATATCTCCTTGCCTGGAAGAAGCGGCCCCGAACTGCTTCTCGAAATTAAAAAAGAACGGCCGGAACTGGCAGTGCTGGTTGTCAGCATGCATCCCGAAAATCAATATGCTGTGCGTATGATGAAGGCCGGTGCATCAGGATATTTGACCAAAGAAAGCGCAGCAGATCAATTGATCTCCGCGATACGCAAAGTTGCCATTGGCGGGCGCTATATCAGTTCAAAACTGGCCGAAGAAATGGCCGTGGCGCTCGATACCAACCTGCCGAAACTACCGCATCAGATGCTCTCCAATCGTGAGTTCCAGGTGATGCGGATGCTCGCCTCCGGGAAATCGTTGAAAGAAATTGCCGATGATTTATTCCTCAGTGAGAAGACTGTAACAACCTACCGTGCTCGTGTGCTCGAAAAGATGAAACTGAAGAATAATGTCGAGTTGACACTCTACGCGATTGAGCACACACTCCTGCCCTGGTATATTTCAATTCGGGATATGAACCAATCGAATAGAGAGTGAGTGAAATTGTAAATGGAGAGTTGCGAATGACGAATGGATAGATGATGCTGATCGCTGATAATACCATTCCTCTCTCGACGCTCTTGCGTCGGGAGGGCACATTAGACAAGCAACGACTTTTTTTGTTCCGACGCAGGAGCAACGGAACAAGGAAGGAATGAATCGTTAATCAAACTCATCAACCTTCATTACGTATTGCCACCAGTTGTTCAATTTACCGTCACTTAATCCTTCTGCGCGAGGAAGATGTTTGAACCACCAGATATGATGAAGGCGCATATCGCCGTTTCCCCATTCCTCACAATTTACTCTTCGAATCTTCCCTGTAAGGGTTGGATAGGAATACCAGTCATCACAACCGCTCATGACATACATGGGATTTCCCCATTCATAATCTCTGGTGCTATTTGGTGCAAAATGAATATTACCGCACTGTGCCTGGCCTGGTGCATTTTTGTCATAGAGTGTAAAATGATTCCAGGATGTGTTCTTGTTCGCTTCCCAGGTACCATAGATATGCCAGAGAATGGATTCGATGCGATGCCCTAAATTCTCCAGCATACAATCGACACCGCGCTCGTAATTAAATCCCATCACCACAAAACGCCGATTGCAATCGATATCAGTCAGTGGATCAGAATTGCAGAAGTAGGCCCCCTTCCCAACCATCAGCGATTCCCACCATCCGAAACCTGGAGCGCCAAACATCCAGACCTCATCAATCTCTTTGCTCTCTATCCTCTTCACAAGATCGAATTCTTTGATGATTGCCTTGTAATCTCCTCCTTGAGGATAGAACCGTTTTCTGTTCCAATCGATGAAAAATGTTGAGTCGTTGTAACGGTATCCATCTGTGTGGATGGGATACTCATTGAGCTCGATCTGTTCAACTATCATATAGTTCACAATGCCCCAGCTTGCTTCATGAACATCCCGAATATACCGGTATGCGAGTGTATCTGGATTATTCCAGCGAAGGATTTCGTGTAGCTTTTTGTTTCCCTTTGAAGAGATGATGGGATCATAGATGAGGATGAGAACTTTTCTGGTGATGGGTTCCTTCGCATATCTCGGTTTTTCTTCTCTCGCGAACTGACCAGGAGTGAATGTCGATAGCCCCACGAAGCAACAATCAGAGAAGAGAGGTAGAATTATGAGTGCTAGTGCTATGATAATCTGATTCATACTGAACGTTTTCCCTCCATTGATCAGAAGATTGTTGCCGGTTAATATAGAGATTGAATTTGGCTTATTCTAATCGAATACGATCAGTATGGAACTGGAGATTTCGGAAATAGGCCCGGGATTGCACAAGATTCCCCTTTCCCATCATCGACAAAAATACCTTGCATAGCTACCATTTTTTGCCTACTTTTAACACCCAAATTAGGCGAGAAAAGGCTTCCGAAGTCTCGGTTTTTAAGGGATTTCGGAAATTTTGTTACCTCACCTCCAGTTAGTTTTTGGAAATACAAGGGGGGAGTGTGCTTATCAGGCAAGTATGCACGCTGAGATATTGAAAATTCAGAAATAGAATCATAGCGAATACGATATGTTTGAAGGTTTATCACAAAAGCTCGAAGCGGTTTTTAAAAAACTCCGTGGAGAAGGCCGGATCACCGAACAGAATGTAACGGAATCCCTTCGGGAAGTACGCCGTGTTCTTCTCGATGCTGATGTGAATTATAAAGTCGCCAAGCAATTTATCGAAGATGTTCAAAAACGCGCTGTTGGTCAGGAAGTCTTAACAAGTATCACGCCGGGTCAGCTCATCATTAAGATTATTTATGATGAGATGGTGAAACTGCTGGGACAGTCGAGGGCGGAATTAAAGTTTTCCAACATTCCTCCAACAATCATTATGGTGGCTGGGCTCCAGGGCTCTGGAAAAACGACATTCTGTGCCAAGCTTGCCAATCATATTAAGAGCAAAGGGAATAATCCCTTACTCGTCGCAGCAGATACCTATCGGCCCGCTGCCATAGACCAGTTGATGACTCTGGGAAAGCAGCTTGGCATTCCGGTCTTCTCAGAGAGGGATCAGAGTCCAGTCAAGATTGCAATCGACTCACTCGATTTTGCACGGAAGAATATTCGGGACACGGTCATCATCGACACAGCTGGCCGTCTGCACATCGATGAAGAGATGATGCAGGAAGTTGCTTCGATCAAGGAGAAGACCAAGCCGCATGAAATTCTCTTCGTTGTCGATGCAATGACGGGACAGGATGCTGTCAATACGGCGAAGGCTTTTCACGATCGGTTGAATTTCGATGGTGTCGTTCTTACCAAACTGGATGGTGACAGCCGTGGCGGATCGGCGCTCTCGATCCGGGCCGTTGTTGAAAAACCGATCAAGTTCATTGGTATAGGGGAGAAGCTCGATGCTCTCGAGCCGTTTTACCCTGAGCGGATTGCTTCACGCATTCTCGGGATGGGGGATATTGTTACTCTCGTTGAGAAGGCGCAACAGCAGTTCGATGAAGAGAAGGCTGTCAAACTTGAAGAGAAATTTCGCAAAGCGCAGTTTACACTGGAGGATTTTCTTGATCAGCTTCGTGAAGTAAAGAAAATGGGACCATTAAGCCAGGTTATGGGAATGATTCCCGGTATGAATCGGCTCCCAGCCGATGCTCAGGTCGATGAAAAAGCCCTCGTACGCATCGAAGCCATTATTCAATCGATGACGAGAGAGGAGCGGTTGAGGCCAGTCATCATTAATGGGAACAGACGGCGAAGGATCGCTCTAGGAAGCGGCACAACAGTGCAGGAGATTAATCGCCTCTTGAAGCAGTTTGAAGAAATGCAGAAAATGATGAAGCGGCTTTCAAAAGGCAATATGCGGAGAACGCTTCAGGGCATGCGGCTTCCGGCCCGCTGAACGGATTGAACTGGGAGTTCGGCGCTGGCTGGCATCACGTTTAAAAACCCCCACGATATTGAAGTACGACGAACAAAACTATCTAATTGAAGAGGAGTACATAGAGTGGTTAAATTACGATTGCGGAGAATCGGAAAGAAAAAATTCCCGATCTACAGAATCGTTGCAGCGGATGCACGTTCGCCCCGTAACGGTCGGTTCATTGAGAACGTAGGCACATACGATCCCAATAAAAATCCGGCTGAGTTGAAGTTTCAGGAAGCGCGTGTATTCGACTGGTTGCGCAAGGGTGCCCAGCCCACCGATACCGTACGCTCGTTATTCCGACGTACAGGTCTATGGTTGAAATGGACGCTTGCGAAAAATAAAAAATTGGATAATGCCGCCCGTCAGGTCATTCTCGAGAAATGGCAGTTGCAGCAGGTGGAAAAATCTGCGCGAGAGGCAGACAAGCGTGCACGGCGTGCAGAGAAGAAAAAGAAAGCTGCTGCACCGGCTGAGGCTGCTCCGGCTCCTGCTGAACAGCCTGCCGCGTAATGGTCGGCATCGAGTGACGAGAGAGTTTTTAGTTCCCCCGTGGTACCCACGGAGGATTTCGGAATCGGTAAATCAGGAACTCTAACTCCGTTAGCAGTGCAACACCATAATCCCAATGGGACCCAAGAGCACAGGAGGTACACCATGAAGGATTTCGTCGAATACGTTGCAAAGCATCTCGTCGATAAACCGGAAGACGTAGCGCTTGAGATTGAGGAAAAAGAGGGTAAAACGATCTTCAAACTCAAAGTTGCGGAAAATGATGTAGGTAAATTAATCGGTCGGAAAGGTCGAACAGCTTCAGCGTTTCGGGTTCTCTTGCGGGCTGTCGCAGCCAAAGAAGGCAAGCGGGCTGTGCTCGATATCATCGGCTGATGATCCGTACCGAATGAGCGAATCGCTGATGCCTGAGTATATTGCCATTGGAAAAATAGTCAAGAGCGTTGGCATTCGTGGTGAGGTGAAGATTCTTCCTCTCACCGATGATCCGGAAAGATTTTTCACGGTATCGGCGGTGTGGGTTGGCGCTCCAGCAGAGCCGCTGAAACGGCACTTCATCGACTCGGTACGAAGTGACAACAAAGGGGTCGTGCTCACGTTGCGCGGAATCAATGATCGCACCGCGGCTGATGGCCAGCGAAATAAATTTTTGTTTGTCCCGGATTCAGACTCTGTCGCACCGCGCAAAGGTTCATACTTCATCCACGATATTATCGGCATGAAGGTTTTTACGGAGGAGAACAGGGAACTCGGAGTTGTTGAGGATGTGTACCAACTGCCAGCCAATGATGTGTGGGTGGTGAAGCGAGGGCGTAATGAGATTTTTCTCCCCGCCATTAATGATGTGATCAAATCCATCGATGTGCAGGAAAAGGTCATCGTGATACGAATGGTTGAGGGATTGATTGATGAGGATTGACATTCTGACCGGTCTTCCCAGGCTGCTGGAAAGCCCATTGCAGGAGAGTATCGTCAAACGTGCGCAGGAGAAGGGAAAGGTTGAGATTTATATCCACGACCTTCGGAGGTTTGCACACGACAAACATAAGACGATCGATGATACACCGTACGGCGGTGGTGCAGGAATGATTCTGAAGCCGGAACCGATCTTCGAGTGTGTCGATCAACTGCAGAGCGAGCGTCGGTATGATGAGGTTGTCTTCCTGACTGCAGAGGGTGAACAGTTCACTCAGCGGATTGCTAATCAGCTTTCGCTGAAGGATAATGTGATTGTGATTTGTGGACACTATAAAGGTGTCGATGAGCGTGTGCGGGAGACCCTGGTCACCCGTGAGATTTCAATCGGTGATTATGTACTAACAGGCGGCGAACTTGCCGCAGCAGTTCTTGTTGACGCCGTTGTCCGGTTGGTGCCGGGTGTTTTAAACGATGGTGAATCGGCGTTGAGCGATTCCTTTCAGGATGGTTTGCTTGGCGCACCGCAATATACGCGGCCCGCAGTGTACCGCGGTCTGGATGTGCCCGAAGTCCTTCTCTCTGGGAACCATGCAGAGATCGATGCTTGGAGGCAGCAACAGCGCAAGGAACGGACGGAGAAAAGGAGAAAGGATTTGCTCTGAGTTCCGACCGGCAGATGAGAGTGAAATCACTATACAAAGAAGTATATTATTGGAGAAATACTTATGGACAAGGTAAGATTAATAGAAGCAACCCAACTCAAGGCAGATATTCCGGTCTTCAAACCCGGTGACACCATAAATGTGCACGTACGTGTTGTCGAAGGCGACAAAGAGCGTATTCAGCACTTCCAGGGTGTAGTCATTGCGAGGCGGGGCTCGGGTGTGAATGCCACCTTCACTGTCCGCAAAGTCTCGGATGGTGTCGGTGTGGAACGCATTTTCCCGATTCATTCACCGCGTATTGCAAAGATTGAACGCGTGAAAGAGGGAAAAGTCCGGCGCGCAAAACTGTATTACGTTCGCGGTCTTGCTGCAAAACAGGTGGCTCAAAAGACCAGCGCATAGGCGATGAAACGCACGCTGGGAGTTCATCAGGCCCTCTATCTGAAACCACTCCTGTATGGCCTCTCAGGGAGCGATGCTCCGTTCGATATTCACCAGGATCTTCCTGCCCAGCTTGCTGTGAAATTCAGAGAGCGAATCCCGCCGTATGAAGCGGGATTCGCTTTTCTATCACCGCTCGACTATGCACGGCATGGCTCTGAGTACCGTATTATTCCGGGTGTAGCCGTTTCCTCCAACGCTCGTTCCGGTACTATTCAACTCTACATCAAATACCAGGTACACAATATCCACACACTGGCGGTAGATGTCCGATGTACCAGCGAGATCATTCTCGCAAAGATTATTCTCCTGGAAAAATATACCAACCTCACGCCGGAGCGGACAGCTATTCAATATTTGCCGATGCTCCCCGATTGCACTGCGATGCTGGAAAAGGCGGATGCAGCATTGGTGGTGAACTTTGCCCCTGAACCGGCTTCTGCAAAGGATCACTTTTCCATTGACCTCGTTGATGAATGGTTCGATTTAACAGAGCTTCCCTATCTGCACGGATTCTGGGTGGGCCGTGAAGAAGATGTTTCTGCCGCGGAAATCCAGGCACTGCTCCGTGCCCGTGATCAGGGCTTCCTTCATCATTCGGCTCTCGCGGTCGAGGAAGCGTCGCGGCTTTCAATTCCGGAGGAGATTGTGGAGGAGTATTTCGAATCATTCTCTTATGAATTCGGTGAAGAGCAGGAGGCAAGCCTTTCTGAATACTCACGGTACGCTTTTTACCACGGGATTATCCCCGATGTCCCGGATATTAACTTCTTCAACCTTGAGCCTCCCACTGAAGCGCTCAATTAACTCACACTGCCTGATCAAACGGTCTCATTCTTCTCTTCGGTTTTCGCTGTTGAGGTGTGAATCAAGTGCGTAATTTTTCGTACCTCGACCCTGCTCATTCATCTCCTTTCCAATGGAAATTCCCATTTTTTTCCCTACATTTGAATTGAAAACGGGCGAACCTTATGCTGAAATCACTCTTTGTCAAGAACTATGCATTGATTGAGGAAATTACCGTCGAGTTTCAGAGCGGACTCAATATTATCACCGGTGAGACTGGTGCCGGCAAATCCATTCTTATTGATGCTCTGAGCCTGATTCTTGGCGAACGGACAAGCGGAGAAATCATCCGTAAAGGTGCCGAGAAGGCAATTGTGGAAGGTGTGTTCATGCTCTCCGGAAACAGGCATGTACAGGAACTGCTTCGGGAGAATGAGCTCGACCGATCGGAAGAACTTATCCTGCGCAGAGAAATTTCTGCCAAAGGGCATAACCGGTGCTTCGTCAATGATACCCCCGTCCAGCTTTCATTGCTGCAGAAGATCGGTGACCAGTTGGTGGATTTACATGGCCAGCACGATCATCAATCGCTCCTTCATCCGGAAACCCACATCGATATGCTTGACGACTTCGGCGGCCTCGCCCTGCTGAGAACCGAGTACCAGCAATCCTATTCGGAGTTGACAGGGCTTTTTCGGCAATTGGATGCGTTGCAGGCAAAGGAGCGTCAGCTCAAAGAGAAACGCGACCTGTTCGAATTCCAGATGAAAGAGATAGATGCGGTCGCCCCCCGCGCCGGTGAGGAGGATGATCTGGAATCTGAATTGAAAATTCTTGAGAACGCAGAACGGCTCTTTGAAATCACTGCCCGGCTCTACCAGGCGCTCTATGAAGGTGAACAGGCTATCTACGATCGACTGGTGGTTGTTAGAAATCAACTCGAAGACCTCACAGATATTGATAAGACATTTGAAGATCAGAAAAGCGAGTGTGCCGCGGCTGTTGCGGTTGTCAGTGAAATTGCCAAATTTGTTCAGAACTATAATTCGAAAATCGAGTTTAATCCCGACCGCCTTGAACACATCCGTGAACGGTTGGGCCAGTTCTCATTGCTCAAGAAAAAATATGGCGGTTCCATCGACACGCTGCTGGAGCATCGGGAAAACATCGGAAAGGAAGCTGCCCTCGCTGATAATTTTGATGGAGAAATCCAAAAACTGAAGGAAGAAATTGAGCAGAGACGCAAGACATGCTCTGCTGCTGCACAGCGCCTCTCCGTCAAACGTCAGGAACTGGTAGGCAGGATCAATCAGTCTGTCGTGGAGGAGCTCACAAAGCTGGGAATTGCAAATGCCAGATTTGATGTGCAGATCGGTTCGCGGGTCATTGCCCAACAGGACAAGTCACGGCAGAATGCTCACGCCTATGTAAAGCTTGGCCGTGATTTCTACGAAGCGTCAGCAAAAGGAATCGATGATGTCGAATTTCATCTTTCCACCAATATGGGGGAAGATCTGAAACCGTTGATCAAGGTTGCTTCCGGTGGAGAAATCTCGCGGATCATGCTTGTCCTGAAAACAATTCTGGCAAAATCCGAACGGCTGCCACTGCTGATCTTCGATGAGATTGATGTGGGAGTCAGCGGCCGCATTGCACAGGCGGTCGGCAGGAGTTTAAAAAATCTCTCCCAGTTTCATCAGGTGATTGCCATAACGCATCTTCCTCAGATTGCAGGATTGGCGGATACACACTTTGTTGTTGAAAAAGTTGAGCGCTCAAGGCGGACCAACACCTCCATGCGAAAACTTGATCTCGAAGAGCGTGTTCATGAAGTGGCAAAACTTATGAGCGGATTTGAAGTGACGGATGCTGCCCGCGAAGGAGCGAAGGAATTAATGGAAATCAAATCAACGAGAACGAAAAACTAATTCGGTACTATGGCACTCACACTCTATAATACTCTGACACGGTCGAGAGAACCCTTCACGCCGATCCATGAAGGGTTGGTCGGTATGTATGTGTGCGGGCCGACAGTCTACAGCGATTCGCATATCGGCCACGCAAAAAGTTATATCTCATTCGATATCATCGTTCGTTACCTGCGGTACTGTGGATACAAAGTGCTCTACGTGCAGAATATCACGGATGTCGGGCACCTGCTCGACAGCGGCGAAGATCGGATGTTGAAGCAATCCAAAATAGACAAAGTGCATCCGATGGAAATCGCCGAACGGATGACGCGAAGTTACTTTGAGGATATGGATGCCCTTGGGGTCGCTCGGCCAGATATTTCACCCCACGCAACCGGTCATATCATCGAACAGATTGAGATGATAAAGCAACTGCTCGATAAAGGATTTGCCTACGAAAGCGGCGGTTCAATCTATTTCGAAATTCGAAAATTTAAAGGGTACGGCAAGCTTTCCGGCAGAACGATTGAGGAGACGATGGAAGGAACGCGCGTTGTCGTGCGCGAGGAAAAACGTAACCCGGAGGACTTTGCCCTGTGGAAAAAGGCCGATCCGGAACATATTATGCACTGGCCAAGCCCATGGGGTGAAGGATTCCCGGGGTGGCATGTGGAATGTTCTGCAATGTCCATAAAATACCTCGGCGAGTACTTCGATATTCACGGCGGCGGTATGGACAATCAATTCCCTCACCACGAATGCGAAATAGCCCAGAGCGAGTGCGCCACAGGCCGGCCCTTCGCAAAATATTGGATCCATAACAACCTGGTAACGGTCAACGGCCAGAAGATGTCGAAGTCGCTGGGGAATCATGTTACGCTGAAAGAGCTCTTCGCTCGATACGATCCGCTGGTCATCCGGTTCTTTGTGCTCCAGAGCCACTATCGCAGCACACTGGATTTCAGCGACGAAGCCATACAGGGTGCCAAAAATGGCCTGGAGAAGCTGCTCAACACTATCCGAAATCTGCGGGAGGAGATTACGAGATCTTCTTCTCGGGTCTCCGGCGAAGGTCTGAACATTAATCTGGCCTCCTATAAGGAGCGCTTTCTGAGTGCGATGGATGACGACTTCAATGCCCCTCAGGCAATCGCTCTACTGTTCGACCTTGCACGTGAGGTGAACACTGCTCTGGCGACCGGAAAGCAATTCAGTGCGGAATCATTACAAGCTGTTGACCGGTTGTTCGTGGAGCTTGGAGGAACTGTTCTCGGTCTCGTCTCAGAGAAACTCTCAACCGCAGAAGGGGGCGAACAAAACCTTCTCAACGATTTGATCCAGATCCTTATCGACCTGCGGAAAGAAAGCAGGAGCCAAAAGCTCTGGGCATTTGCTGATTCTATTCGCGATCAATTGAAGCGGATCGGTATTCTTCTCGAAGATAAAAAAGATGGAACTACCTGGCGTCGAGGGTAACTGCATTCGATGATGGGATTCTCCATTCGATGAAGCTGCATGATCATCAGGGGGAATGTTACTCCATATGGAAGGAGGTTTCCTATGGGAAAAAAAAGCAGATGGCTTCGATGTTCGATGACGGCGCTTTGGCTGGGAGTGCTTCTTTCACAACTCTGCCTCTCTCAAACAGAGACCTCTGTTGTGGGAATGATCACGGATCAATCTTCGCAAAAACCAATTTCCGGTGTGAACGTGATCATCCGGGATACGAAACTTGGTGCAATGACCGACAGCCTGGGATTTTACGAAATACGCCATGTTCTCCCTGGGCTGGCGTTGCTGGAAGTACGACACGTTGGTTATCGGGGGACCGTCCGTCCCATCATCATCAATGAAGGGGAACGGAATAGAATGAATTTCGAACTTGAACAAAAGGTCATTCAGCTCCCCGCCGTGACTGTGGAAGACAGTACTCGCCTCGAGCGGTTGAAGCATCAATTCCCCAGTGCTCATGTTGTCACCCGGCATATGATCTTACGATCGGGTGCTGTGACGATGGGAGATCTTCTTCGCGATCTGATGCCGGACCAAAATCTTTATTTTTTACGGAAGCAGGCGCGAAAAGGAAATATCAGTTCCCGCTTCGGCAGCAATGCCTCCACCTATCTCATCATCGATAATCATTTTTTTCAGATTCCGGTGGGAGGGGAGAGCGGCAATGACTACAATTGGCTGGATCGTTACATCGGTATCGATCAGGTTGAGACGATGTTCATTCATCGAGGTTACGATGCATGGGTCCGGGTTGGGAAGCGGGGCCAGATGACCGATTACGTCATTGAGATCATGAAAAGGAAAGTTGAGTAATAGAAAATTTTCAGTTGCAGTTGATCCTCTTCAAACACCATACAAAGGAAAATCTCGTGTTGAAACCCAAGATTAGTCTGCTTGTGCTTCTTGCACTTGCCCCCAGACTCGCCGCACAGACTCAGGAGCCGGCAGCGTCGGCAATCGAACCGACGATGCTGATCGAAAAACCAACGGCAGGAATGCTTGGCAGGGGAATGTATCGTGTGACGACAAACTTCTTTGAACGGGGTGGAGTACTGTTTGGTATTTCAGTCGGTGTGATGGACCGTTTTATGTTTGGCGTTACCTATGGAGGTACCGGTATTCTAGGTCATGAAAAAGCAATGATGAATTCATACCCCGGTGTTCAGGCAAAGCTTCGAGTCATTGAAGAAAGTACATCCTTTCCTGCCTGGGTCTTTGGATTTGATTCTCAGGGATTCGGACCCTATGATAAAGGGCTGGATCGCTATACCGTTAAATCACCCGGATTCTATACCGCGGTAAGCCAGAACTATGCTCTGGCCGGAAACCTGAGCGCTCATCTGGGCATCCTGTATTCGCTCGAAAGGGATGATGATGACAAGGATGTCGATTTCTTTGTCGGTGTCGAAAAGTCTGTCGGAAAGAATATTGCCCTGTTGGCAGAATTTGATGCTGCCACAAATGACAACCACGGCAGAGCCTTTGGAAAGAATAGAGGGTATTTGAATCTTGGGTTACGCTGGTCTATTTCGAAGGAGTTGATTCTTGGATTTGATCTCAAGAATATGACAAAGAACCAGGATGGGATAATCATTGGTAATCGGACGCTCCAATTGGAGTATATAAGCCGTTTTTAGTGTGTACAGGACTGTACACCATCGAGCTATACTGTAGACAGTGAGGAGCGGTGTATCCTCAGAAGTGCTTATATATCAAGGATTATAGTCAATTTTCAATGATTCCTTCCATACGGTTATGGCATCAGAATTGTAAGAAGAAAGTATAGAATTTATTCATGAGGCGGCCAATGAAACGACATAATCTAATAGCAACAATTCTTTTTCTTACCCTTCCAATTCTCCTTTCGGGGTGCTACACGCAGCTCGTAATCCAGGATGATGAGGAAAGGTATACGCCAGATCGCGAAACCGTGCAACGATATGTTTCTGACGGCGACACACTGGTTCAGGAAGATCGCGGAATCGATGCTGAAGAACAAGATCGGTATCGTTTTCATGCGATGCTGGGATTCCACTATTCTCCATTCATCAATAGTCCCTGGAGAATGAATATGTGGTACGATCCATGGATGTGGATGGACTATCCCTATGGCTATTACGGATATTCGTCCTACTACAACAACTATGGGTATGGCTCATACGGCAATCCATATTACTATGGCTATTCTCCCTATTCATATTATTCTCCCTATGATTATTATCGAGGGTATCCATATGTCGTCTATAACACATCTGGTGGAAACAAAGGAGCCACCCGAAATTCCGGATATCGACGTTCAGGAACCGAGACAGGTGGATTTGCTGGCACTGGCCGTTCAAGCCTCAATGCGGGAGGGTCTTTCTCCGTTCCATCTGCGACTCGCACAGTAGGACGCGGTGCGTCGGCTTCCAGCCCAACACGCAGCACTGAGCAAGGTCTGAACAAAGGAAGTTCAAGAGGCTCCTCTGAATCAAGAGGCGGATCTCGGGAAGTGTCTTCAGGACGCTCACGATCGTATTCTCCGCCATCATCGTCAGGTTCCGGCCGCAGCAGCGGAGGCAGCAGCGGTGGTAGCGGCAGAAGCAGCGGAACGTCTCGCGGACGGTCCGCATCCTATCAGCAAGGTTCATATCAATATACGCCCCCCGCAACACGATCGTATTCACCACCGTCATCTTCGGGAAGCGGCTCGTACACTCCACCGCGAAGCAGTTCATCCACGCCTTCATACACCCCACCCCCTTCATCGGGCGGGAGCAGCAATAGTGGTGGCAACCGTGGTGGTTCCAGTAACGGCGGGAGCAGTGGTGGAAACCGGAGCAGCGGCTCAACACGAAGCGGTCGATAACAATACATCCCATGGAGGGGAGAACAACAATGTATTACCATACTAGAGTTTTGAGCATAGCGATTCTTCTGATGGCAGCCCTTTCCATGAGCTCGGCTCAGTATGCGGAAGATGTCCTTCGATTTTCTCAATGGAATAATCCGGTCGGTGCACGAACTCTTGGCATTGGTGGTGCAGCGGTCGGTATTGCTGACGATTTTTCTGCACTGTTTACGAACCCTGCCGGGCTTGCATCCATCCGCGATTTTGAATTTTCACTGGGCCTTTCAAACCTCTCCTACAATAACGACACGAAGTTTTTCGGATTAACAACTCCTTCAGATAATCGATCGACAAATTTAAATTCTCTTGGATTGGTCTATCCGGTCGCTACGCAGCGCGGCAGCTTGACATTCGCTTTTGGGTATGGAAGAGTTGCGAGCTTTGCTACTTCGGCAGCGTTCAACGGATTTAATTCGCAGAGCTCTATCATTGAGTCCATGACTCCTGGCAATAATCTGAATGCAATGTCCAAAGACGCAAAAGAAAAATTTCTCGACAATAATATTCCCTATCAGATCTTTCTCGCTAATATTGATAGCGTCTATGGGAAACTCCTTCCGGTTGTGTCGGGGAATGTGCTCCAGAATGGAACCGTGCGGGAAGGAGGAGGCATCAATAACTGGTCGCTGGGTGGTGCCATTGATATAGCAAAGAATCTCTCGCTGGGAGTAGGTATCAATATTCTCTCGGGCTCTTACAGCTATGACCGGGTCTTTACAGAAACCGATAGTAAAGATTTCTATACAGACACTCGCCCCAAACCACTCTACGATTTTGATCGGTTTCGGCTGGAAAGTACAATCAATAGCGATCTCACCGGCTACAACGTTTTATTTGGATTAATGTATCGGAAGCAAGGTTCATACAAAATTGGCGCAAGCATTCGTACGCCATCCTATTATGATATTTCCGAGTCATTCGCGGATCGTGGAAGAAGCTGGTTCGATAATGGCGACAATTATGATATCGATCTGCCCGGAGAGACCAAATACAGCATTAAAACCCCAATGGTGATGAGTGCCGGTGCATCGTTCCAGGTGAGGGACTTTTTGGTATTCGCCGGGGATGTCGAGTATATCGACTGGACCGAAATGGAATTTACCACAGACAATCTTGACCTCCAGGATGAAAATCGGCATATCCTGGACACGTATCAGGCTACGGTCAATTTACGCGGAGGTGTGGAGATCTCATTATTCGATCTCGGTGTAAAGCTTCGTGCCGGAATGGTCTATCAACCCTCCCCGTATAAGGTCGACCAAGATAAAACCGATTTTGACCAACAATATTATACGTTTGGTGCCGGCTACAAGATCGATGACAATGTGACGATTAACGCCGCATTTGCCACAGGAAAGTGGAAGACGTTGCGCGATAATTATTATCTAAACGGCTTACCGGCCACCTCATCAACTGACGAATCGGTGAAAACCAGCACACTAAGCGTGACCCTCTCCTATCGATTCTAAGAATTATTCGTTCTACAAGTATCTCGTCCCTACGGGACTATAGACCAATAGCCTTTCGGGGATGGTCCCAGTCATGAGAGCTCCGATAGGAGCGAAAAATTTTTAGTAATCCATAATCATCAATGTTCAAGCCCCAGAGGGGCGGCATACCATTCGGGTTAAAACTTTGTACGCTTAACCATTACGCCATTGACACTTATCCGACGGTATTTCTTTTCCTCATCCTCTCCCGTTGCAACACCACCCAAGTTTCTTTACATTAACTCCGCCGTTGAAACCTTGATTACTCTTCAACCAATATCCAGGTAACCGATGTCGAATCGTTGGAGGATATTCCTTGGCATTAGTGGTGTCCTGATCATCACTCTTCTTGCTCTCACTTTTTTCTTCTATTATCTCATCACCAAGTCGCATCCTGTTACTTCGGGAACGGTTGTTCTGGACGACTTGAAAGCCCCCGTCGCTATCCATCGGGATGAGTATGGAATTCCTCATATCTTCTCGGAATCAGAATATGATGCGTACTTCGCAGTCGGATACGTGCATGCACAGGAACGGCTCTGGCAAATGGAATTGATGCGGCGTGCCGGCCAGGGGAAATTAGCAGAGGTGCTCGGCGAGCCTGCCTTGAACATCGACAAAATGTTCCGGACAATCGGCATCTGGAAGATGACACCGGAGCTCCTTGCTGAATTAAGCCAGGAAACCCGCGATGATTTGCAGGCGTATGCGGATGGTGTGAATAGGTTCATCGAGATATCGGGCGGTAAGCTGCCGGTTGAATTTGATTTACTGGATATTACACCGGAACCATGGCAGCCAGAGCACTCCGTCCTGATAAGTCGGTTAATGGCATGGGAATTAAATTACTCACGCTGGGTCGATGTGACACTCGGCAATCTTGTTGAGGTGCTGGGTGTTGAGAAAGCCCGGGAAATTTTTCCCGATTGGCCCGAAGGTGCGCCTACCATCCTTCCCGATGAAATCAAGGGGAAGAAGATCGCTCAAGAGATGCGGGAGCTGCTCGACGCCGATCGCAATTTTCGCTCGTTGATTGGAACCGGGGGATTGGAAAGCGGAAGCAATGCCTGGGTTGTCAGCGGATCGAAGACTGTCTCCGGGAAACCGCTTCTTGCAAACGATCCGCACTTGCTCTTCAGCAATCCCGGCAGATGGTATGATCTGCATCTCGTTGCACCCGGTCTCGATGTTCAAGGTGTCACACTCGCCGGAGTGCCGTTTGTTGTCATCGGCCGCAACCGTCATATTGCATGGGGAGTTACCAATGCGATGGCAGATGATCAGGATTTTTTCATCGAAGCTGTCGATTCAATACTCCATCCATCGAGGTATCGTTTCAATAATGCCTGGCGAACCATCCATCAATCGGTCGATACGATTTTTGTAAAGGATGGCGCACCTGTCTTTTTGACGATCTACAGAACTCATCGCGGTCCTTTGATTAACCGGATGGAACGGTCTGCACAGGTATCAAAGCATTTGATTTCCATGCGGTGGGTGGGTCATGATCCCTCCGCGGAAATTGAAACGTTCCGATTGCTTAACCGGGCATTGAACAAAGACGATTTTGAGGATGCATTAAAATATTATTCCGTACCAGCGCAGAATTTCGTCTATGCCGATGTCGACGGTAATATTGGATATCGGATGGGTGGAAGAATTCCCATCCGCAAAGGAAAGGGGCCGACGCTTCCATTTCCCGGATCGACAGACGAGTATGATTGGAAAGGATATGTCCCCTTTGAACAGATGCCGCGCCTGTTCAATCCTCCCCAAGGATTTATCGCCATAGCAAATAATAAGATCGTCTCCAACGCCTATCCGTACTACATTTCGAATCTCTGGGAACCTCACTGGAGAATTGAACGCATAACGGAAGTCCTTCAATCGGAGGAGCAGAGTAGTGTTGAGAGTTTCCAGAAGCTTCAGCTTGACGTTGTCTCCATCCATGCCCGTGAGCTCGTTCCGATCATCCTTCAGTCCTACGCCACACAGCCCCCTCCTGAAAAGGAACTGCAGGTTTTCCTGAACTATTTCCGGAACTGGAAGTATGAGATGCGCGTTGAAGATGTCGCGACAACCATCTTCCACGGATTTATTAACAGCATGATCCGGAATACATTTGAGGATGAGATGGGAAGAGAGATGCTGGCTCTTTACGATACGCTCGCATCCGTGCCGCTCAATACGCTCACCCGGATGATGAAAAAAGGAAAATCACCCTGGTTTGATGATGTTAAAACGCCGGGCATTGAGACCATGAACGACATGATCCATAAAAGTATGAGAGAAGTATTTCGGGATCTGCATACACAGTTTGGCGGGGAAATCAAGGAGTGGCGTTGGGGAATAGGTCACACGGTGATATTTCCGCATGCCTTCAGCGGGCACCCGCTGCTCCGGCCGGTATTTACTATTGGTCCATTTCCGACCGGGGGTTCGTTCTCCACCGTCAATAAAGGTGATTATTGGTTGGCTGCACCTTTCGGCCATTCCGTTGGGCCGTCGACGCGCCAGATATTCGACCTTGCCGATGTCAATAACGGCCGGGCCGTCACTCCCCCGGGGCAATGCGGACAGGTTTTTTCAAAGCATTATGACGATCAGGTATCTCTGTGGCTAGCGGGCAGCTATCGGAAGACGGTAATGGATCGGGAGGTTATAGATCAAGCGCAATATTCTATTCTACGGTTGGAGCCGAAGCGATGAAATTTTCAGACCGGCTTATCTCTGCATTGAGTAACGCGAAATCCGTGTGTATGTTTACCGGTGCAGGAGTTTCAGCGGAAAGCGGTGTACCGACATTTCGCGGCGAGAATGGCCTTTGGAAGAAATTCCGGCCTGAAGAACTCGCAAACGTTGAGGCGTTTCTCAGAAATCCGGAACTTGTCTGGGAGTGGTATTCCTATCGCAAGAATATCATCCGCGGCGTCCAGCCCAACGCAGGTCATTACGCTATCGTGGAGTTTGAAAAGCGTTTCAGCGATTTTACACTGATCACACAGAATGTTGATAATCTTCATCGGCGGGCAGGGAGCCGGCATGTCCTCGAGCTTCATGGCAATATCGAACGAAGCTTCTGCATCCAATGCGGGGCTCGGGTGCTCGATGTTGAGGTGAACGAAGAGAAGAAAATTCCTGTATGTGAGCGATGTCATGGATTGATACGGCCTGATGTTGTGTGGTTCGGCGAGTATCTTCCACAGGAGGTGTTCGCACAGGCGGAAGCAGCGGCAAAACGGTGCGAGGTGTTCTTCAGCGTCGGCACATCGAGTATTGTCTATCCTGCAGCAATGCTGCCTTTTTCTGCAATTGATAATGGAGCATATATTGTTGAAGTCAATCCAGAGCGCACCGATCTCTCATCGAGAGCACACGAAATGCTGTTAGGAAAATCAGGTGTCATTTTACCAAAACTTGTCAACGCCATCTCATTGGCAAAAGGGGAACCCACATGAAACGACTGAAGGAATTCGGGAATACCAAAATCGTTTGCACAATCGGTCCGGCCTCGCAAGAGGTAGATGTCTTGCTGGCAATGATCGACGCCGGTATGGATGTCGTCCGGCTGAATTTTTCACACGGCACTCACGAACAGCACCTGTATACCATCGAACAGGTCAAGGAAGCGAGCAAGCGCAGCGGAGAACATATAACGCTGCTGCAAGACCTCAGCGGGCCGAAAATCAGAACCGGCAAGTTTGAGAACAACCGGGTGGAACTAAAAGCGGGTTCCTCCTTTACATTTACCATCGATGATATTCTGGGAAATGCCGATCGTGTTTCGACAACATATAAACCGTTGCCACGGGATGTTGTTGTCGGCGACATAATTTTGGTGGATGATGGCAAAATGAAATTTGTTGTCGAGTCGAAGACAGATACCACTGTGCAGTGCAAGGTCGTTACCGGAGGGATTCTCTCCGATAAAAAGGGGATGAACCTGCCCGGGGTGAAGGTGAGCGTTCCATCCTTCACGGAAAAAGATATCGACGACCTTAAGTTCGGGCTTGCTCATGACGTCGATTACGTTGCACTCTCGTTTGTCCGGTCTGCCGACGATATCCGCCAGCTTCGGGAAATTGTGATTCGTGAGGCGCCCCCGAGTAAGAAGGTGCCGATCATTGCGAAGATTGAAAAAGAAGAAGCCGTGAACGATATCGATGCTGTGATCCGTGAAGCTGACGTCATTATGGTTGCTCGCGGCGATCTGGGAGTGGAGATGGCACCTGAGGATGTGCCGGTTATTCAGAAAATGATTGTCCGTAAATGCAACGAGGCGGGAAGGCCGGTGATTGTTGCAACGCAAATGCTGGAGTCGATGATCGATAATCCACGGCCTACACGTGCAGAAGCGAACGATGTAGCCAACGCCGTGCTGGATGGAGCGGATGCGGTAATGTTGAGCGGTGAGACCTCGGTAGGGAAGTATCCTGTAGAGGCGGTCAATATGATGGATCGTATCATTCGGAGAGCTGAAGAAAACCATTCCGATATGCTGGATATCGTTCATCATGCAACGAACGACGAAGAGCGATTATCAGATGGTATTTGCCGTGCTGCGTGCGTTTTAGCTCAGGAGATCGGTGCAAAAGCTATTGTGGTGATTACCCATTCCGGTTCGACAGCGATGCAGGTGGCAAAATATCGCCCATGTGCCAGAGTGATCGCAGCTACGGACCGTGAAAAAATCCTGCGCCGGTTAAATTTGATCTGGGGTATCCGGGGCATTGTGCTGCCCGATCTTGTCGGTGAGACTGATCATGCCTTTGTCAAAGTAACGGAAGCGTTGAAGGGGATAGAGTATCTTGAAAGCGGGGACTATGTGGTGTATACAGCCGGTATCCCGCTGCTGACACGCGGCACAACGAATACGGTGAAGGTAGAGAAAGCCATCTAGTGAATACAGTTGAATTCAAGTTGACCGCACAAATAGGAAGGGTTGACCTCCGATTAAAAAGCGGTCAACTTGAAATTATAAGTGATGTTACGCAAAATTGAAATAATCGTATATTTGAACACAGCCCAAAGAGTGAAACTATGTAACTGGTGAAATTAATCGAAGGATAGCCCATGGACAAGAAACTCCTTCAATTATATGTTGATGGTCTTCTGAGT
>JAZDJN010000086.1:0-55910 GCA_043803945.1 bacterium
TTTGAGTGATTCTAATGCCACTTTTGTCTTAAAGATGGCACTGTGTGTACGGCGGATTCTCTTCATTGCTGGATCTCCTATGGGGAAAGGTAACCATTTTTTCCACCTTAGCAAGTTGTCCAGTTTTTGGGGTACAGCTCAGTGTGCATTAAAGGAGTGAGCATGGAAGATCGATGGATTCGCTATAACCCGAGATTAAAACTGATTGCCAGAACGCTTCGCAACAACATGACACTTGGCGAAATTCTCCTCTGGCATGAGTTAAAAGGAAAGAAATTACTCGGCTATTGCGCGAATGGATTGAAGCTCGCAGGACACACCCCTTGCGCCAGGCGCATCCGCCGAGGAGGAGAATCCCCTCTCGCCGTAGTTAGAACATGTGGAAGAGAGGAGTTTAGATAGAGCTTTCGGAGTGGGATATTAATGAAGCTCTAAGAAGATTTGCGAAAAACACCTTTAATTGCTTTTTCCAAAGGTATTTATTAGAAGAAATTGTGGTAAAAAAATCTTTCTCTACCTCAGTAAAAAGATTATGAAGTTGGATAGCAGACACCAACGGTCGTACTGCTCAGAAGTGATCGCCAAGTCCAGCCATATTGATTGAATATGTATAAAATCCCCGCAAGATGGCTACTATTATTTCCCGGGCGATGTCTGGCATATTATTGCTCTTGATCTTGATATTAAGAAGCATATTCTGATTTTAATTCTGAAAAATCATTATCTTACTACTGGCTATTTTTTTAATACAAAATCGCGTTAGGTAACATAGCCGGAAAAGCTATAAAACTAATGCAACCACTAGCAAAACCGTCACGAAGAGGGCATACTCACAACAGCTATCCAACTTTTAAGGGATTAAAGCCCGCATCACCAATCAGTTCTCGATCTAAGCAGGCGAATGCAAGCAAGGGGACAAGACATGAACTGCTTTTAATGAAAGAGTTAAAACGATTAGGTCTGAAATTTAAAAGATACATGAAGGATTTACCAGGTAAACCAGATATCGTTTTTCCAGAGGAGCGCGTTGCGGTTTTCTGTGATGGAGATTTTTGGCATGGAAAAAATTGGAGAACACTATGCCGAAAGCTTACTAATGGCACAAATGGTAAGTATTGGAAGTCAAAAATTGCTTGCAATATTAAGCAAGATAAAAGAATAACTAAAATTTTAAGTCTTCAAGGATGGAACGTAATCAGGCTTTGGGAAACGGATATTAAGGCTAATACCCAAGCGAGCGTACAAAATATAAAACGAGAAATATTATGGGCAAAATTAAATTGAAATTGAAGATATCTGGTCTTGGTAGGAAGCGACCTCAAGTTAATATTCCGATCTCACTCATTGAGCTAGATAATCAAAATCCGCGGCTACCTGATGATTATCAAGGTGGCTCACAACTTGATATTATGCAGGTCTTATTTCGTGAATTTGACCTAGAAGAACTTGCTTACTCTATGGCAGAAAACGGATATTTTGATGAAGAACCAATCGTCGTTGTACCAAAAAAAATATCTTGGAACCTTGATCTGATATCCGATTATTCGGTAGAAGAAATGGAACTAAAGCTAAATAAATTAATTGCTGACAATAAAATTACATTTACGGTTGTTGAAGGTAATCGTCGTACTGCAACTGCAAAACTCTTGGTAGCAGATGAATGGAAACAAAGAATCAAAGTGGGTGCAGATTTCCCAACGCCGAGAAATAAGGAAGTGCTAAACGATCTCTTGTCCCTCCCTTCTATATGCTATAGTAATAGAAATGAGGTTTCACCATATCTTGGTGTTAGACATATTGCAGGAATAATGAAGTGGGATGCTTTTGCAAAAGCAAGATATATATCTACGATGATTGAGGCTGAGGCAGATGGTAAGAAAAAAAATATCGAAACTGGTGTGCGTGAAGTGCAAAGACAAATTGGAGATAGATCAGATACGATAAAGCGCCAATATCTCTATTATAAAATACTCAAGCAAGCACAAGACGAAACTTCTTTTGATATTAGACCTGTAACAAAAAGGTTTTCACTTATTACATTAGCTTTGAATTATCCATCTATTCGAGAATTTATTGGAGTTTCTTCTTATAAAGATATCGATGTCACAAAATACCTCGTCCCACCCAAGAAAATTAATAATCTTGAAACTCTTTTAACGTGGATATATGGGAACGGGAAAGATAAGCAACCAATACTAACAGACTCACGAAATATCAGCAAATTATTAGCTCCTGTACTTGCTGATCGTGAAGCAACTGAATATCTGATTAATCATGGAAATCTTACGGAAGCGTATGAACGAAGTGGAGGCGATAAAATATTTCTTAAAAAGAAACTGAACGATGCTGCTAGAAATTTATCGAATGCACTTACCGTAGCATATAAGTATAGAAAAGAAAAAGAGGTTCTATCTTTAATAGATAACTGTTCAAAAACGCTTAATGAACTAATTAAAATGGTATCATGAAATATGGAACCTGCGAATACGGAATCAATTCATTCTCTAGCAGATTGGTGTGAATATCTCGTTGCATCGAATCAGCACGAATTGTCAAAAGCTAAAATAACATCTCTGTTGAGTACAAAACAATCAGGGATAGATGAAGATAAAGTTGACAGTATATTATCCGAGCTTGATAGAAGGATTGTACTATACGGCTCAAGATCCCCTTACACAATATCAAATAACATTCTGATACCAAATACTAATTGGAAAGATTGTCCGGAATATATGATGTGCTTGATTTTTTCTCTTACTGGTGTTGTGAAAATAAAAGGACAAAATGATGGGACAAAACTATTTGAGAATTTATCAAGGGAGGTAATCATTTCATATTTAGGCGGTGAAGCAGAGGTAATTGGCTTTCCTAATTCAACTTCTCTTACTAAGCAAATTGAAAATATTTCAAAAAATAGCAATGAGCAACTAGGTCAGAGAAAACCTAAACCAAAAGATAAAGACAAAGGCGTAGATATTATTGCATGGAAATCTCATGGAGATACAAGAGATAATCAATTGGTGATTCTTCTCCAGAGCGGCGCGGGGATGCATTTTGATTCGAAGAAACCTATATCTATTACTGCATGGCATGAATTTATTAATTGGTCAGCAAATCCTATCCCAGGTATTATTATCCCAATTATAGTACCCACGGATGAATGGATTGAAGTTCGCGATGATTATAACTTAATTTTCGATCGAGCTAGAATATTACGAGCTTTAACAAATAGACAGTTTATAAATCGAGAATTGCGACCTCAAATATTGGCATGGTGTAATTCGAGGATAAACTGAACATGAGATTTATTGACCTCTTTTCCGGATTAGGTGGATTTCATGCTGCCTTAGCTAACCTTGGCCATCAATGTGTTTTTGCAAGCGAAATCGATGATACTCTTGTTGAGTTATACAAAAAGAATTTTGGAATCAGACCGGTTGGAGATATACGGAAGGTTAATATTAAAGATATTCCAAAGCATGATATTCTATGCGCCGGATTTCCTTGTCAGCCTTTCTCAAAAGCAGGTGATCAAAAGGGACTTGAATGCCCACGCTGGGGTGATTTGATTGAATATGTTATTAAGATAATTAAGATTCACCAGCCTCAATTTTTTATCCTCGAAAATGTCCCCAATCTTTTAAAACATGACAACGGCATTACATGGAAGGCTATAAAGAAAAAACTGCAATTAAAAAACACCTACTCAGTAGATGCAAAAATTCTTTCACCGCATAAATTTGGTATACCACAGATTAGAGAGCGTGTATACATTGTTGGTAGCAAGAATAGTCTTGAAGGTTTCAATTGGCCAGAGCCTCAAGAAACCTATGATCCCAACATTGAAATAATCCTCGATAAAAGACCGAAGAACGCAAAAAGATTAAGCCAACAAGTCGTCGAATGTGTAAACGTATGGCAAGAGTTTTTAGATAAATATCCGAAGGATCAAAACCTGCCTACATTTCCAATTTGGTCAATGGAGTTCGGCGCAAGCTATCCATATACTAAAACAACACCATATAAAAAGCTTAAATCTAAGTATCAAAAGGGTAGACGAATAAAAAACCAATTGACTAAAGTAATTTTAGAAAGTAAGAGTTACTTATCTCTTCCTTCGCATGCGAGAGAAAAAACTGAGCGGTTTCCGGATTGGAAGATTGAATTTATACGAATGAATCGTGAACTCTACAGAAAGAATAGAAAGTGGATCGATGCTTGGCTACCTAAAGTAAAGAAATTTCCTCCAAGCCTTCAAAAGCTTGAATGGAATTGCAATAGCGGAAAAAGGGATATCTGGCAATATCTAATTCAGTTCCGAGCCTCGGGTGTAAGAGTAAAAAAGAGAACTTCTTCACCTTCACTTGTAGCAATGACATCAACCCAAGTTCCTATCATTGCATGGGAAAAACGGTATATGACTCCAAGGGAATGCTCTAGGCTTCAGAGTATGGAAAACTTGAAAAATCTCCCCAAACAATCAACAAAGGCTTTCAAGGCTCTAGGAAATGCAGTTAATGTGCGTTTAGTGGAATTGGTTGCAAATAATCTGTTAAATTATAATCCAGGAAAACACTAACAATCCAAGCCTTAAGGAGGATGAACTCCTACTGTAAGAAATTGGAAGTTAACCATTGTCAGATTATAAGATCGTAGTAACCGAATCGTAGTACTCCCTCTTTCAAGAAAATCACCCTAATATCAATGTCAGGATTTCTCCTCCAAACAATTAAGCAGAGCATCCGAGACTTCTCACTTCTTTTCCAGGAATCTCTCCTTATATGTCGGTTCCTTTCCCGCCAATGTGAGAAACACATCCAGAGGCACAACTTCAAACTCAGGTCCAAGTTTGTCCATGATCGCTTTCATGCGCGCCACATTGCTGTATTCCCGCACATGGATGAGCAGGAAATAGGGACGCTTGGCGTTGATTTTTGCCAGCTCTTTTAGATCGGCAACAGCGTCTGCCTCCGGCCGTTCTGGCGAAAGATAATAATCGAACGATATGAACGGTTTTCTATCACGCACTGTGAATGTGTACGATGGCGCATAACCATTGATAAAGCCGATCGCATTCGGCATCCCTGTATAGTAGGCATTCACAATTTCTTTTGTAAGATCGGTATTCCCTTCAACGGTCGCTCCCTCGGAGTAGTCCATGGTCTCAAACACATTGAGATCCAGCACATCCATATACTCTTTTGCTTTTGCGATGAGTCCGGGAAGCAGATTCGGCGGCACCGCTTTTGGATACATGTAACCGGGTCCCGAAAGACACCCGATGAAATAATCATTCGGGGTCGCAACTGTATAAAAGTATTCAGCCATCGATGGCGCCATCCAGACATAGTTCATTAGAACTTCCCAGGCACATGGCATTGCCCCGCGCCCCGGCTCTAGCCACGCCCCCAATCCGATCCCGTCAGTCTGCACACACGTAACATAGACTTTCTTCTCGGGCTTGTAGACCTTCCCTGGAACAACCTGATGATTGTTTTTAAATTTGAATCCCGCCGACACTGGAACTTTGCTGCTGAAGCTGATATTCGGCAGTGTGTGTAAACCCTCAACCCGGTGTCCGAAATTGGAGGTCAGCGTCACATATTCCCGCTCGAGATCTTTGGCATAGGAATGCCAGCCCATGATCATCGAAGCAGGTTTCATTTCGCTCAGGAGTTTACTTGCAATCTGGTATTCAAGAGTATCTGTCCGGCGGCACGAGAGGTCACTGAAGAAAACCCCTTTCGCAACACCCCAGTCGGCCACACCCGGCTTCATGATGGTGCCGCGCTCGCCTCCCAGCCAAACGATATACTCTTTATTGCAGCGGTTCCAGTACTGGTCATATGCCCAGGTGTAGATTTGCGCGTCCGACTGGCTGGTAAACTTACCGCGGAAGTCGGCTACGGGCTTAAGGCCTGCCTTCTCCATCATCGGGATCATCTCTTCGCTCACTACAACAGCGCGCTCGAGTCCCGCGACGGTAAACGCGACAGTGAGCGATGTGCGGACAGACTTATCCCATACCACATAGCCCTTCACATACTTTCTGAACGCCTGGAATGCAGCCTGGTACGTTGGGAGCTGCGTGAATGTGAAATTGCGCTTGTTCTTAAAAAAGTCATAGACCGATTCCGTGTAGGTAAAATCCCACTTCGGCGGATAGATGAAATAGAGGCGGGGTTCATCAGTGTTGGCGAGTCCCTGCAGACTGATAAGGAAGGCATGCTCGGGAAGTTTACCCTGGATTTCCCAATTGTCTTCCAGCCACATAACGTAAGCCTCTTTGAATCCTGCCTTTTTCAAAACATACTTCACTGTCGGCCCCGTTACACGAGAAGAGCGGGAAACCGTATAGGTGAGAGTTTCATTATCATCCGAGAGTTCGTAGGAATGGGTTGTGGCAATCGGTGCGAGTCCTTGCGACCCCCGAAGAGAATATGACTCCTGCAGCTTCAAGAGCTTGCCCCCCTTTTCCCACATTGCTTTGAATTGCCTTGTGCCACCGACAGGCATAGCAAGCCCCATGAAAACATTTGCAGGCCAAACCCGGTTATGGATCTGTACTTTGTTGACCGTACCGCCCACTTGCAGAGACAGTGTGTCGAAAAAAGCCCTGCCTGCTCCCCACCGGTGAATGAGGACGACATTCGATGCGCCTTGCATGATCTCGATCGACAGGTTCGCATAGAGTCCGATATCGTGGCTCAATTGTGGAATGAGCGCCCACTTTCCATTGAAGCTAGGAATCCCCTGGGCCGCAAGGAGCGAGGGAAGCAGGAATGCGAGAGCATAAACTGATAGTGATCTTTTCATTAGAAGTGCTCCATGTAACAATTTTGTTGAAGGGAAAGAACAGAATTAAGTTACCACTGTTGCTGCAGGAAGGCAAGAGTGTTGTTGTGTATTGAATGTACATCATACGATTTACATGCTCCTCTAACCTCAGGCTTGCTGTTAGCATCGGAATCTTGTACTATTGTTAGAGAAATTTATGTCTCCGGCAAGAAACACTTCTACAATTGAAAGTATCAATCATAGATGCACCACTAGTACAAACGATGATGAATAAGATTCTTAACGGTTGATTTCACACATGTAATGGAAATGTAAGTTGAACAAGATATGAGGTTTGACTACATTTCAAACGATTACTGATTGGGATTTAAGGGCCATACCGTCGGCAACTGATTTGAAATAATCTCACCGGATGTGTAAATGGGATTTACGATAGAGAAGATTTGGCAAAAAGCCGATTTTAGACCTAATAGCAATCAAGAGAAGGCAATACGGCATGTTGATGGCCCCCTCTTTCTCACTGCAGGTCCAGGCTCCGGGAAAACTCGTGTTCTCTTGTGGCGCACATTGAATCTGATTGTTTTCCATGATATCAAACCAGAAGAAATCTTTCTTGGCACGTTCACAGAAAAGGCAGCCTATCAACTCAAAGAAGGTCTAAAGACTCTCCTTGCAATCGTCACTAACGAGACTGGCAAACCTTTCGACCTGGCAAAGATGTCGGTGGGAACTGTGCATTCCATCTGCCAACACATCTTATCAGACAGAAAATTCACCGAAGAACTGAAGCGCCCAAGAGCTCCGATACTGCTGGATGAGTTGGGCCAGTACTTCCACCTGTACAATCCGAAAAATTGGACAAAGATCATTCAAGCTGGAGGATTCGATAACCAGGAAATAGCGAACAAGATGGTGAGCACATACATAGATGAACGGGAATCTGGGTCAAGGCACATCGCAGTTACGCATTGTATCAGCCTGTTCAATCGATTATCCGAGGAGTGTTTGGATCCGATTGAGACGAAGAAGAAGATTAGAGATGTCAATGTGCGAACACTTCTAGACATGTATGCTGCCTATTTAGCGAACCTTTCAAGTCTGGATATATTTGGCGCTGTTGATTTTTCACTTCTGCAACAAAAGGCATTGGGCGTACTCGACAAGAACTTACAATCAGAACATATCTATAAGCATGTCATCATTGACGAGTATCAGGATACGAATCACGTTCAAGAGCAACTCTTCTTCAAGCTGGCAAAAGGAACGAAGAACATTTGCATCGTCGGGGACGATGATCAGGCGTTGTACCGATTTCGTGGTGCAACGGTGGAGAATCTCGTGGAGTTCGAAGAACGCTGCAAGCGAAACCTCGGTATAATGCCAAAGCGTATCGACCTGGAAACGAACTACCGCTCTCGTATGCCCATCGTACATTACTGCACCGATTTTATTGGACGATGTGATTGGAAAAGAGAAAACGGAGTAGGTTTTCATCGCATTCATGATAAGGAGATCAAACCGAATCGAAAAGACAATCAGCCATGTGTTATAGCATCTACACCTGGGAATCCGGAAGAGGTTTATTCAGAGATTGTTAACTTGGTGAAAAGAATTATCAAGCAGAAGAAGGTGCACGATCCAAATCAGATTGCGTTCTTGTTCCCCTCACTCAAAGGTAACAGTAAAGCAATTGGTTTCAAGGAGGCTCTGGAGAATGCCGGACTCAAGGTCTATGCACCTCGTGCAGGTCGCTTCCTCGATTTGGAGGAATCGAAAGCTGTGTTCGGCCTTTTCCTGCATGTGTTTGGCAAACCGAAATCAGATGGTCTCTTCAGCCAGGGACTCCGTGAATTTCATTTTTGGATGAAGGCGTGTGCTGACCTTGCCGAAGATCTTGTGGAAAAAGACAAACAACTGAGCGGATTCATCGCTGACAAGCAAGCAGAGTTGGAAACCATTGGGAAAGACTACAGTGCCCTCATCGCCAGTGTTAACAGGCATCATTGGTCTCTCGATATGGACTTCACACTTGAAATGCGTCGGAAGCTTGCTGAATCAGCGAGCTTGTCCGACAAAGCAAAGAAGAGCCTCATCAGCCGATACTTCCAGAGAGTGATCGAGGAACGTGCCAAGGCAGGAAGACCGTTTAAACTCAAGTACATCATCAATCGGGCAACGTCGCTTGACTGGAGTGTGCTTGATCTCTTCTACCAGCTCAATGGCTTTAAACATTTTAGGGATTCATACGACATCGCTGAAGAGGAAAAAGACGAAGGACCGCTGTGCAATCTGGGGATCATCAGCCAGTACCTTGGACGTTTTATGGAGCAGTTTGCCTCGATGATTACCGCCAGTTATCTTGAAGATCAGAAGTTTCAGAAGCAGTTCTTCCTCTCGTACGTCTATGCACTCTACCGCAGGCAGGAATCGGAATTTGAGGACGAGGATGATCCGTTCCCGAAAGGAAGAATCCAATTTCTCACGATTCATCAAGCAAAGGGTTTGGAATTCCCCATTGTAATCCTCGGTAATCCTCGGAAACGAGAGTGGCCTGCATCTCAGGTGGAGAAAATTGCACGTAAGTTAACGGGGAGAGGTAGTGAACCAATTGACCGTATCAGCGAATTTGATAACATGCGCATGTTTTATGTTGCTCTCTCTCGACCCAAGAACCTGCTCATCATACCCCATTTCAAAGGGAAAGGACAGCATTCCTCGCGACCATTCAGAGAAATGCTCAAAGAAGCTATCACTAGAATCCCCGACTTTGATGTTTCAACCTTGCCTGAAATTGAAGAGTACCCTGACGATTTGGGGAAGAACTATTCCTACACCGGCGACTACCTTCTTTACCAGAAGTGTCCCCGGCAGTACATGGTGTTCAAAAAGTACGGATTTGTTCCCTCACGCTCACAGACGATGTTTTTCGGCAGCCTTGTTCATCAGACAATCGAAGATCTTCATAATCTCTTCATCCGGAATCGCTCATGAAGAAGGAACTATCGCAGCAAGAAGTTCTCAATGAGATCAAAGAAGCCTTTGAGCTGAACTATGAACAGCTGCGTTTGGAAGGTGGGCATGCACTCACGGAGGATGTCAAACGCCTTGCTCTTCAGATGGTATTGCTCTACTGGAAGAAAATGCCGGATGTTGCCGAGAACATCACCGACACAGAGGTGAAGCTCTCACTTCCGGAACAGAAGACCCCCCAAGGCCGCAAATTTTCCATCGAAGGAATTGTCGATATCATTCGTGAACAGGATGAAACGTGGATGTACGATATCAAGACCCACGATGGGGATTATGTAAGAGACAACATCGATCTCTACGAGAAACAGCTCAACGTCTATTCGTATATCTGGAAGGGGCTGCGAGGAGAGCCGCTGGACCATACGGCTATTATTGCACTATCTTTCCCGCAGTCACTTAGTGATGCAGTGAGGACAGGAGATCAGCAACAGATAGACCGAGAGCTTCCCAAATGGAAGCCGCTGATAGAGGTTCCGTTTGACCAGGGACATGTCGAAGAGACGATCAAGGAATTCGGCAAGGTTGTGGATAGAATAGAAGATAACCAGTTTTCGCCACCTCCGGTGAGAAAGCTCAAAGAGAGGATAGGATCTGAACTGTTCGTTACAAGAGTATGCCGTAACTGCGACGCCCGTTTCTCCTGCGCTTCCTTTCGTGAGTATGCGCTTGGCACCAATGCCCGATTTGTTTCCGGTTACAAGAAGTACATTGAAGACCTCGGTCCAGAGATTGATGTTGAGGATAGGAAGACTACCAATCTTGAAACAGCAAACATCCCCGAGTCTGTGGACACATCCGATTGATTCATTATCTATGAAGAGAGAACCATGCCACACGAGCGACTGAAACCAACTTTGACACTTGATTTAGAGAGGATCGAAGAACTCAAGCGCATCCTGCCTGAAGGGTTTGCAGATGGGAAGATCAATTGGGAAACGATGAAACAGGCACTTGGCGAACACCTTGAAGACGAAGGCGCCGATGCCGAGCACTTCGGCCTCTTCTGGCCCGGCAAGCGTGAAGCCCGTCGGATGGCGGCGATACCGAGCAAGGGCACACTCGCGCCTGTTCCGGGTGAGGGAATTGACGAAGAGACAACCCGCAACATCTTCATCGAAGGCGAAAACCTTGAAGTGCTCAAGCTTCTCCAGAAGAGCTACGCTGGCAAGATTAAGATGATTTATATTGATCCCCCCTACAATACGGGTAATGACTTTGTATATGAAGACGACTTCCGTGAGCCGTTGGAAGAATACTTGCGAAGAACGGACCAAGTTGATGAAGAAGGCAAACCGTGGACAACAAACACCCGTGCTGAGGGTCGTTATCATTCCAAATGGTTAAGCATGATGTTCACACGCTTGAAGTTAGCAAGAAACCTTTTAAAAGGTGATGGAGTGATAGTTGTTAGTATTGATAATAATGAATTGCACAACCTTCGTGAGATGATGAACGAAGTTTTTGGAGAAGAAAATTTCGTCGGACTTATCGTTGTCCAAAGTAATCCAAGAGGAAGACAGTCTGAACGCTTCCTTGCAACCGTACATGAGTATTTGATCCTTTATGCCAAGGATATCGATTGGTGTAAAATCGCTGGAGCTGCGTTGTCCGAGAAACAACTTTCAGACTTCAAATACGATGACGGCGACAGGAAAAAGTATAGACTTCTTGGGCTCAGACAACGTGGTTCTGCTTCAAGGAGACAAGATAGACCAAAAATGTATTATCCAATCTATGTAGATCCCAAAACCGCCACTGTCTCTCTTGAAAAAACTTCAAATCATAAGATTGAAGTATTACCTAAGAAGTCCTCGGGAGAAGAAGGAAGATGGATGTGGTCAAAAGAAAAAGTACAAAAAAATTTGTCTATTGTCGTTAGCCGGTTGATAAGTGGAAGGGATGAATGGGACATCTTTATTAAGGATTTCCTCCATACTGAGGAGGGTGAGCAAAGAACCAGAAAATTCAAAACCATTTGGGATGAAAAAGAGCTAAACTATCAAAATGGCACTCAAGAAGTTAAAGAACTTCTAGGCCCGAATGTAATGGAGTTTCCCAAACCAACCTCTTTGTTAAGAAAAATTATCTCGTTGGCTGATGCACCGGATGAAATATACTTGGATTTCTTTGCGGGATCTGGAACGACTGGGCATGCGTTGTTTCAGACTAATTTGGCTGATGAAGGAAATCGTAAGTTCATCCTTATTCAGCTAGATGAACCCTGCAAACAGGATTCTGCCGCCTACAAAGCTGGTTACAAAACAATAGCAGATATTTGTAAGCAGAGAATCAAGAAGGCAGCAAAAGAGCTCAAAAAAAACAACACAAATTCTGATTTGGGCATCAAAGTCTTCAAACTCGCTAAATCTAATTACAAAATATGGCAAGACTACGACGGCGCCAACCTACCTGAACTCGAATCCAAGCTCGACCTCTTTGAGACACCACTCGCCGAAGACTGGAAGCCTGAGAATCTTCTCACAGAAATCCTACTCCTTGAAGGCTTCCCACTCGACAGTAAGATCGAGAAACTGAATGACCACAAAAAGAACGCCGTGAATCACGTCAGCTCCGACTTCTGTGAGCACAAGCTCCTCGTCTGTCTTGATGCAAAAATCGGCCAAGAGACTATCAATGCCTTGAAATTTGAAGAGGATGACATCTTTGTTTGCTTGGATAGCGCACTCACAGACCAGGATAAGATGCGACTGGCAGATGTGTGTAAATTGAAAACTATATAAAAAGATTTCCCGGTGATTTCTGTTCTGAATTGAATCCTGAAGAGTGGAAGAACTTGAGAAGAAATACGACAAGCAGTTTGCCCTCGTGTTTGAGGCTATTCGACAGTTTATGACGCCCCCCGAGATGCCATCAAAACGCTATATTGGATTTGGAGCGGAAGAACCCAAAGGATCGTATTTTACAAGAAAAGGGAGGGGGTATTAGTTTGACTGCCATAATTCCCGCTGAGACTATCGAAAAACGTATACTTCTCATTCGTGGACAGAAAGTGATGCTTGATCGCGATTTGGCTGAATTGTACTGTGTAACGACGAAACGTCTGAAGGAACAAGTTCGCCGTAATCGCAAGCGTTTCCCGCCGGATTTTATGTTGGAACTGACCGATGAAGAGTTTGCTGTTTTGAGGCCGCATTTTGCGACCTCAAAAAAAACTCGCGGCGGCACAAGATACACACCGTATGCGTTTACTGAACAAGGGGTTGCGATGCTCTCATCCGTGCTCCATAGCGATCGTGCTGTGCAGGTAAACATTGAGATTATGCGTGCATTCGTGAGAATTCGAGAGCTTCTTTCTACACATAAGGATTTTGCAGGAAAGCTTGAACAATTAGAAAAGAAATATGATGCTCAATTTAAAGTTGTGTTTGAAGCCATCCGCCAATTGATGATACCACCCGAAAAATCCAAACGAGAAATCGGTTTTCGAGTCAAAGAATCGAAGGCACCATATCGAGCGAAACGCAGGAAATCATGAGCAAGCCAATACATCTCAAATTTGAAGACAATCAGGAGCACCAGCTTCTTGCTATCGAGAGTACGATCAGACTCTTTAATGGATTACCGCAAAGCGAGACTGCTTTCGCCCTTGGCGATGAAATCGTACCCAACCTCCCGCCAGAAACTGTACTGGATGATAACTGGCTTCTGGCGAATCTCAATTCCGTACGTGAGAAGAACGGCTTCGAACATCAACTCTCGCTCGATGTTGAGGATGACTTTGAGCTTGATGGTATCAGCAACGATTCATGGCGATATCCAAGCTTCACGCTGGAGATGGAAACCGGTACAGGGAAGACATACGTCTATCTTCGCACCATCTTCGAATTGAAGAAGCGCTACGGCTTCAGGAAATTCATTGTCGTTGTGCCGAGTATTGCCATCTATGAGGGAGTGATCAAAAACTTTACAATCACCCGCTCTCATTTCCGAACACTGTATGGCAATGAGCCGCTTCACCTCACACCGTATGACGGCCAACAGTTGAGTAAGCTGAGGAATTTTGCCTCTTCGACATTCACAGAGATCTTGGTCATCACATTGGATTCGTTCAACAAAAGGACCAACTTGATCTACAAAGCATCGGAAAAGCTACCAGGTGAGCGGAAACCATTCGAGTATATTCAGGAAACCCGCCCGATCATGATTCTGGATGAACCTCAGAATATGGAGAGTTCGCTTGCACGATCGGCCTTGCGTACCCTGCATCCACTTCTTGCGTTTCGTTACAGTGCCACACATCGCACAAGTCCCAATCTTATCTATCGGCTTACGCCGGTGGAGGCTCTTAAGAGAAACCTTGTGAAGCGTATCCAGGTATTCGGTGTGAAAGAAGAATTCAATTACGGTCAAACGTCACTCGCACTTGAGTCGCTCGCGAGTTATGGGTTGAGTGCAAAGATACGGACGTTGATCAATGATAAAGGTGTTACCAAAGAAGCCATTCTCGAAGTGAAAAAAGGCGATGATCTATACCAGAAGACGAAAATGGATGCGTTACGTAATGCCGGTTTCATTATAGAGGAAATCGATCGAAAGCTTGGCATTGTCATTTTCCAGAACCAGCGGAAGCTCTCCATCAGTGATTCAACAGTGATGTCAAAGGAGGAAGTGTTCAAAACCCAGATTGAAGAGACTGTTGAACGTCACCTCCAGGCTCAAGAATTCTTCAAGCCCAAAAATATCAAGGTGCTGTCGCTTTTCTTTATCGACAAGGTAGCAAACTACACGGAGGATAAAGGAATCGTACGTCTATTGTTTGATAAGACATTTGAGCGGATGAAGAGGCGATCCGACCTGTTTAAGGATTTCAAAGCCGGAGAGGTTCGCAGTGCGTACTTCGCCAAGAAAAAAACCCGACAAGGACAAGAGGAAGCGATCGACACATCTGGAAGGAACGAAGAAGAACGCAAAGCTGAGAAGGAAGCGTTCAAGCTCATCATGAGAGACAAGGAGCGTCTGCTTTCTTTTGATGAGAAAGTGTCGTTCATCTTTGCACATTCAGCGTTGGGTGAAGGCTGGGACAATCCCAACGTTTTCCAGATCTGTACGCTTCGAGAAACAAGATCAGAGTTACGAAAACGGCAGGAGATAGGACGTGGGCTGCGTCTATGTGTAAACCAGGATGGTCTGCGACTTAACGATGAGGATATAAACATCCTAACGGTAGTTGCTAATGATAGCTATGAGTCTTACGTGCGGGCTTTGCAGATAGAGTATACTGAGGATGGCGAAATGGCGCCCCCTCCACCTACGAATGCGCGGAAGGAGAAAGCGAAGCGGAACGAGAAGGTATTCCGGAGTCGGGACTTCAAGGAATTCTGGAAAAAGCTTTCAACGCGAACACGATATGTTATCAACCTCAACACGGATGAGTTGGTTGAGAAGAGTATTGCTACTCTGAAGGCAACAACGTTCCCTGAACCGCAGATCGTTGTCACAAAGGGTAAGTTCGTCATTACTCAATACACATTGGAGCTTGAGTTAGCAGCGAACGGTACAGCCCGCATCAAAGTGACGATCACAGATACAGCGGGGAGAACGGATTCGGGTGTGAGACCTTACAGTCTTAGGTCTGATTTTCAGAGGATTCTTCATGATGAGGCCTTGAAAGGGTATCGCATTCTATCAATCAAAGAAGATGGGATTGACTCAGAGGTCGAGTTCGATAATGGACAGGTGCTTACCAAGTTTAATCCGCTTCGATTTGATAGTCAGGCCGGTCAGAAGATTGTCTCATCGGTTGCAACAGTAGTTGAATCAACGTTCCCTGTCTTCAACTTTGTAGATAGAGTTGCTCATGAGACCGGTTTGTCACGTCCAACGGTGAATAAAATCTTCAAGGGAATGCCGCAGGCGAAGAGGGAACTCATTTTCAAAAACCCTGAAAGCTTCACGAACACATTTCTCTCAAAGGTGAAAGAGGTACTTGCCGACCACATTGCATCAAAGATCGAGTACGTGATGGAGGATGCGATCATTGGGTATGATCTTGAAGCTCTCTTCCCACCTGAGAAGAAGTATCCACAAAAGGAAGTCATTCCAGGCAATCAACGCTCTATCTACGATCAAGTGCAATACGATTCCGAGGTTGAACTAAAATTTGTTCAAAATAGGTTGCAGCATGAAGACGAGGTCATTCTGTATTTTAAATTCCCTGGGAATTTCAAGATCGGAATTCCGAAGATCATCGGGAACTACATACCGGACTGGGGCGTAGTCCGCTGGACTCCGGATAAGCAGATAAAACTCCATCTCATCCGAGAGACAAAGGGATCACTCGATCCAAACCTGCTACAATACCCACAGGAGAAGAGAAAGATTGCATGCGCTACGAAGCACTTCAAAGCCCTCGGAGTTGACTATAGGCAGATCACTGAAGATATTCCCTTTTGGTGGAAAGGAGGAACTGAAACGTGAAAACGACACCCCTATCAAGCCGGAAAGGACTCAACTACGATCGGGACCAAGACCTCATAGCAATGTATAACTATCCCAGGCAGGTGCAGAAGGCAATTCAGGAGATTCAGGGTATTGCCGGAATGATTGTGTACGATGGTGTAGTAAATGAAGAAGAAATATCATTCCTCAGTCAGTGGTTGAAAACGCATACTCAGCTTGCGACAAGCTATCCTCTTGCAGATCTGAAAAGTCTTTTCGAGGAGATTACAAAGGACGGGGTGGTATCCCCTGAAGAACGCAAGCAACTTTTTGACTTTCTGAAGAACATTGCATCTGGAACAAAAAGCAGCCCAGTTGTAGAAGGGATTTTTGCTGCCAAGCCTCGTATCACATTTAAGACTCGTCAGTTTCTTTTCACAGGAGAAATGGAGTTCGGATCTCGTGAAAAGGCTGTAGACGCGGTTGAGGTGCGAGGTGGTATTATCTGCAATAGCTGTACACAGAAAACGCATTACCTCATTGTTGGTAACCTTGGAAGCGATGCCTACAAGTACGGACGTTTTGGTACTAAGATCGAGAAGGCGTTAACTCTTCAGAAGCAGAAGAAATCGGAGATCCAAATCGTCCATGAACACGACTTTGTGGTGGCAGTGATGAAGCAAGCATAGCTGATGACGGATATATTTGTAACAGAAGAATAAATAAGGATATCATAGTCCTTTGCGATGATATGACAATTAGAGAAAATGAATGTGGAAGTAAAAAGCTAATCCCATCTCCAGCTTCGAATCCCCCCAATGATGAAGTGTGAAAGAAGTGCGTCAAGAATCCTTGGGAGAAATAGACTGGAAGCACTGTCCCTTCTTCCTGTCATATAAGGAGTTATCTCAGTGAAAATCCAATCTCAACCAATTCTGAAGTCATCCATAATTTATTTCACCATGCAATTGCACAAACTCATTCTCCTCCTGACTTGCTGCCTGTATCTGGTAAATAACAGTATTGCAGCCACAAAGCATTTCTATGTCTCGCCAACCGGCAACGATCGATCTCCTGGAACTCTCGCGCAGCCTTTTCGAACAATCAGCCATGCCCGCGATGCTGTCCGAATATTCCGCACTCAACATTCCCAATTCAACGATACGGTCTGTGTCATTCTTCGCGGCGGCCGCTACTACTTACAAGAACCATTACTCTTCGATTATCAGGATGGTGGAACTCGTGAATCGCCAACGGTCTATACCTCGTACCCCGGTGAACATCCCGTCATCAGCGGCGGACAGCCGATCAAAGGATGGAAGGAAGGAACACTTCATGGCAAACGTGTACTGACAGCCGCTTTGCCACACAATGAGAAGTCCCCATCGGTTGTGCGTCAGCTTTGGGTGAATGGGATTCGCCGAACGCCTGCACGCTATCCAAACATAGGATATCTACAAGTGGCCAATGCTCCAGACGCGACCGCAAAAACAGATTGGATGGATGGACAGAAAAGCTTTATCCCAAGGTCTGGTGACATTACCGCTTCGATGGATTTCCGCGGTGCCGAAGCTGTCGTGATGAACCGCTGGGTGGAATCACACCTGCCGGTCGATCACTACGATATCCAAAGTAACCTCCTCTCCTTCACCCGGCGATCGGTCTTCCGTTTAGAGAAAGGCGACCCGTTCTATCTGATCCACGTTCGGAGTGCTCTCGACACATGCGGGGAATGGTACCACGACATTGAGAAGGGAGTTCTCTACTATATCCCCACCGACACAGAAAAAAGTACATCAATCGATGCTGTGACTCCACTCCAAACACAGCTTCTGCGTGTGAGTGGAAATATAAAGGAAGGAAAATTTGTCGACCATCTCATGTTCCGCAGCGTTGAGTTCAGCCATACCGAATGGCACTTTCCGCAAAACGAGACCGATTCCCGAAACAAGGATGCCGGAGGATTTGTCCAGGCTGCAACCGGTGTGCCTGCCGCCATTGAGTGGGAAGGCGTTCGCTTTAGTTCACTTGAACGTTGTACCCTCTCTCACCTTGGGACTTATGGAATCTCACTGGGTGAGGGATGCCGGGAAAATCGAATTGCGGAATGTGAGATGTCCGATCTCGGCGCCGGCGGCATGAAGATCGGTATGAAAACGATTGCCACAGATTCGCTCACCCGAACATCGAACAATGTCGTTATCAACAACCACATACATCATGGAGGCCGGATCTTCCACAGTGCCATCGGTATCTGGGTCGGCCAAAGCCCGCAGAACCGCTTCATCCACAACCACATTCACGATTTCTATTATTCCGGTTTCTCCATCGGCTGGACGTGGGGCTACGGGCCGGCCGATGCTGCAGGCAATATCGTCGAGATGAATCATGTGCATCACATCGGCGTGATGAGCGATGGCGACGGGCCAATCCTCAGCGATCTCGGAGGCATCTACACACTCGGCAATCACCGCGGCACCATCATCCGGAACAATGTTTTTCACGACATCTCTGCAAGAGTCTATGGCGGCTGGGGAATCTATTTCGATGAAGGGACCACCGGTCTGCTCGCTGAAAACAACATTGTCTATCGGACAATCCATGGCGGATTCCACCAGCACTACGGAAGAGAAAATATCGTACGAAATAACATCTTTGCGTTTGGGAAGGAACAGCAAATTCAGCGTTCGCGGCCGGAAAATCATACCAGCTTCGCCTTTGAAAAAAACATCATCATCTGGCGTGAAGGAAAAGTAATCCAGGGGAATATGCGCGATGGCGACGCAGTGCTCGACAGAAATCTCTACTGGCCGTTGAAAGGAGAATTTCGTATCGACTCACTCAACTTCGAAGGGTGGCAGAAGTTCGGATATGACAGGCACTCCAAAATCGCCGATCCCCTTTTTGTAAACCCTGAAACCGAAAACTTCAGTCTCAAGCAAGGGTCACCTGCCTTCGCTCTTGGTTTCAAACCAATCGATGTGACGAATACTCTGAGCGGGATACCGATGAAAGAACCTGGAACGACAGAGAAAAAATCTGTCGGTCGTAATCGATTCCTCTATAATAATGATGGTTCGAATATACTGATGGCTTATGACACGCTCACACCGAAGCGTGCCTACGAACGAATCGATCCGATTGCAAACACCGGAATCACAACATTCCTTCACAATGTGAATCCCGGACAGAACATGGGATACGCCAGCAGTGCAGCACAGATGTATCACTGGGATCCTCCTCCGAATACGCCGAGAGAGGGTTGGGGCAAACTTGGCTTGAACATGAGCAACAATCTGGCATGTCTTACAAGTGCCGGGATTGATCCTGTCGCTCTCGTTCTGGATCGCGCCAGACTTCGCGGCTTCGAAACCATGGTAACGTTCAGGATGAACGAGTTGCATGACGTGGATAAACCGGACAGCCCACTGCTCGGTGCATTCTGGAAAGCTCACCCTGAATACAGAGTGGGCGGCTATGAGGGATGGGGCAAGGAAGCGTTGAATTATGCCATCCCTGCGGTGCGTGACTATTTCTTTGCAATTCTCAAAGAGGTGGCCGGTCGTTATAGTCTTGATGGCCTAGAGCTGGACTTCATGCGATTTCCCTACTACTTTCCATATCATGCCGACTCGATGAAGCACTATGCACGTGTGATGACTGGATTTGTAGAGCGCGTTCGCCGGATGACGGATAGCATTGGGTCTGTACGCGGGAAGAAAATTCTTCTGAGCGCACGTGTGCCTACATCTCTCAAAGGGTGTGCGCACCTCGGCGTAGATCCGGCCGAATGGTCGCGAAGAGGCCTCATCGATTTTCTTACTGTGGCACCGTTTCTTTCGACAGAGACGGATATTCCGGTCGCTGAGTTCAAAGCCGTGTGCGGAGACGTTCCGATCTACACGGGGATAGAATTTACAATCGGAGCCCGCCAGATGACTCGTGAAGAAAAGCGCGCTGCCGCAGCTCTTCTTTATAAGACTGGATCGGATGGTATATATCTCTTCAACTATTTTGTTGCATGGGATGCAGGATTGGAGGCCGATACAAAGGCGCTCCCCGAACTGACACATCCCGATTCGCTCATTGGGAAAGATAAACTTTACACAATTGCGATTCCGCGTTATCCGGTACCGGGTGTGAGCCTCCCCGGACAACTTCCCCTGCAATTGAAAAAAGGAGATGAAAAAAAAGGAATGATTCGGACCCATGAACCTGTCCGTCCCAAGGCGCTTGTCATAAGGATCGAATGCGCGGATACGATCGCTGCAGGTGATCTCCGTTTACGATTGAATGGCAAAGAACTTCAGAATGGAGTGACTCCAGCGAGCGAGCAAATCTTTGCTGAGAAGATTTGGCCTTCATTGCCTGTCAGGGAGAAGACACTCGAGTTTACTGCTAATCCAGCGCTATTGAAAGAGGTAAACGATCTGACGATTCATGCCAATAAGGGGATTACAGTGGAATGGGTATATTTAGGAGTGCGGCATTGATTTCCCTGTTGGCTCATCTGAAGAAACAGAAAGAGTCAAAGTCAATAACTTTATCAATGAGGATCTTGTAGTCGGAAATCTCAATTGGCAGGCTTGCTCCATTGCGGGCGAGGAAGAAGTTCGGGCAATAATTGGAGCTTTGGAATACTTTAAGAGCAAGAGGAAAGTTGCCGTGTCAGAGCATCGTTGATTCGCCGTATGCAACCTTGCGAATTCTTCACAAGATCATGTTCCCAAATGCGTACAACGCGCCAGCCTTGCTTACGCAATTCTTTGTTAACAAATACATCACGCTTTTTGTTGGCATTGAGTTTCTTTCGCCAGAACAACCTGTTGTTTAATGGCATGTTTGAATGTTTTGGGCAGCAGTGCCAGAAACATCCATCGACAAACACAGCAAGCCGTGATTCACGGAAAACAAAATCAGGTTTGCCAAGTAATTTCTCATGACGTCGCCAACCAGTCACGCCGTTTACCCGCAACAACTTAGCAAGGGCAAGCTCTGTTTCTTTGTTACCGTACGCGCGTATGTGTGACATAACTTCTGAGCGCTTCTTCTTGGTGAATACGTCGGACATTTGAGCTAATGGGCTGGTCGTTTAGTTTTTGACAGGATTGTCTCGGAGAGAGGAAAGACCTGGGTTGCCTTGGAAAGAGTCTTCCCTGAACAACTCACATACCAAGCGTTCATTCGTTTGTCCCACGACCTTATCTTAAGGAATTGCTGCCAAGAGAACTGATGGATTGACTGAAGAGTCCAGTCTTCATTAAGCCTTACGATAAGTAGTTCTTCAAACAACTGCTTGTTCTTATCAGCGGGATCCGGATAGATAGTACCAGTCTTCCTGGCATTGCAGACGGTTTTGATGGAATACCTGTCACCGCCTCGCGAAAGTGCATCTACATTCTTTGTCCCTTTCGGTGCTGCCTGTAATTTCGGAAGCCCAGGTGTATTACGGAAATGATTGATGACGAGTTTTTCTCCTACCTCCCCAACGGAGAATGCAATCCCTCGTCGCCTCATCTCTTTGTCAAGATTTGCGCGCAACAGAACCAGTTGATCGTCTGACAATGAACCCAGGTTGACCTTGCTAAGAGTTGATCGAGTACTCATTGGATTTGCCAATAGTAGACCTCTATGCCTTCTTTTCAGAGGTCTTTGGAGGAGGTGGAGCGGCCACAGGTTTAGTTAGGTTTGCTTTTAGCCGATCAATCACAACAGTCTTGTCGATGTCAGTTGTTCCAAGCCGTCCAAAGTACCTGGAAAAGCGGGATAGGAGTGATTCTGCATATGGACTGTCCAAACACGTGACCACCTCAAGAGGTTTGAGATCATCACTGGATATCGCCTTCAATAGTTGGAAGTCCACTACCAAGTCGGGGATAAAGAAGGTCCCCGGCAAATACTTGAATCTTTCCCATTGGGCTTTGTTTCTTCTATCTCCGATAAGCTCACGAAGTAAATCGGTATTTGGTTTGTCCTGATTCTTGGACCATTCGATGTATTCGGATTGGTCTTTCAATAATCGACATTGTGCCAACAGCACTCGTTCGATCCTGTCCTTCTGATGGAAGTCGCATGTCGGGGTCAGTATGACCCAATAGCCATCTTCATTCCCGACCTTTCCCTTGAGTATTTGACCGGCCGCAGGTTTTTCGGCAAAAGGGGGAAAAACATACAGTTGCATCGGATGGGCATTGGAAGAATCATCCACGTGTACCTCTTCGCCGGTAATCTTCTGGGCCAGCTTTCTCGCGTTGTTTTCAAGCGTCAAGGACAACCTGCGAGCGAGAAGGTACGCCAAGTCTTCCTGTTCATGCACTGATTCGAAATCTTTCCAATGTAGTTGTACAAAATCCCACATGTACTCCCGTTGAGTTTCATAAAGGATTCTGTTGAGAGATGGTAAGCCTGTCGCAATGATTTCTTTAATTGCGTTATCCAATCCTTTAAGCCCGGGACCCTTTTCTACGACTCTTACGAATGTTGTCGCTTCAGGCAATACTTTCTTTGGCAAGGCTGTGTAAAATACAACAGGAACAAAGAGCAGCTTTTTGATTGACTCGTAGATCTCATACCCAGGAAGTTTTTCATCTCCCGGTAAGCTTCGTTGGTCGTCTTTCAGATCAATTATGAAGATGTCATATCGTCCCGAGGCAACGCTTTCAGCAGCTTCCTTGAAGTTTGTGAATACGTGGGTAATCGACTTGTCAGGCTGGACGAACCTTGGACATGCTTCCTCAAGTTCATGCGCGATGTCTGGATCATCTTCGATAATCAGGAAACGCCAGACGAAGCCGCTGTCAGAATTCATACGCGCTTCCTCAATGTGATGAGGAAACTTGCTCCTCGCAGAGGGCCACGAGCTAAGAGTTCAATCGAACCATTGTAATAGTCACTCACGATCTCACCTACAATTGATAAACCCAAACCTACGCCGTTGGGCTTTGTGGAGAAGTATGGTTCGAAAATCAATTCTCTGTTTTCAGTTTGAATGCCAGGTCCACTGTCCGAGAACATAATCTCCACATTGTCGGTGTCTTTGCGTATGACCGATACATCAACCTCCCGCTTTGAGACGGGTACTTGTTCTAACCAATAAAGGCTATTTAGTAGCAGGTTCAGGATGACTTCCTGGATTTCTGCTGGATCTACACGCACGAGAGTCTGAGAGTTTGGAAGAGTCTTCCTTATGTTCAACTTTGTAAGGTCGTTCTCAAAGACTGCGAATGCATCTCGTATGATCTCTTCGAGATACAACTGGTTTGGCCGTCCTCTCTTTCGGCCGCCGAATGGTTCCATACGCCGAAAAGCAGTTGCAACAACATCTCCCTGTTTTCGGATTGTTGTAAATCGGCGTACAAATAGACTTGCCAATTCCTTTTGTATTTCATTCGAGAGTTTGATATCATCCAGCCCAAGTTCTGCTTCGTTGTTGATAGAGGCAATCGGTTGTCTCCCCTCGTGAAGTACATGATCGATCAACTGACCTAGAGTCGCAAGTCGTTGGTATCGACCAAGCACAGTTTGGATCTCTTTCAATTGGTCGTCAAGTGCATCTTCAGTCGCTTTTATTACCTCTTTCGCCTTCGCATCAGATGGAAGAGTCTTTGCCAAATAATCTGCAATTGGTGCGAGATCGAAACCCGCAAAGATGCCACCAACTGCTTTCTTGCCCTTTGCGTGCGGCTTTGACTTCCAACGCATTTCCTCCAGCTTAAGTAGAGTCAAAGAGATGACATCACGGAAATCTTCGAAAGCTTGGTTCTCCTGCAGACCTTGCCTGTTCGACTGGTCTACTAAGCCCGGGTTGTTGTCCGCCGAAATTGCGACTGTGCCGTAGACTTGATTATTTGATAGCCGGTGAGCAGGCTTTTGCACGCGGCGACGCTCTAACTTAAACGAGTCGTCATCAGGTTCCCCGTATGGCAAGACGCGAAAACCATCGCGGTAAACATTTATGCCTGCAACTGAATCGAGATCCCTCTTTATGTCGTTGATAGTGGAGTTTGTCTTTTGTACGACATTACCGAGTTCATCGCGTTCCCATGCTCTTAGTTCAAGTTCAAATGGGCCGCATTCAATATTCCTGATATTCTCGGGCATCTCCTTCTCTTTTGGATCAAAGTCACGCAGCTCAAACCTCCCTCTGACATTCTTAACAGACACGAATCTCCCCTTGAAATCCTGCTCTATGCCTCCTACCAAAATCCGGCAGCGGATTTTGTAGCTCCCGTCTCCTTCGATCAAGGCATGGATCATATAATGTGGATACTTGAGGATGTCAACTGGTTCGACTTTGCTGCTGTATTGTGAAAACTCTGGTGGGAGGCTGAGTTCGATCTCAAAATCTTGTTCTTTGGAAGCTTGCGGCGAAACGAGGCGGGCGAGGCCTCGCCGTAAATCCTCAAACTGCTTGGCCTCCCAGGTTTGTTTCAAGTTGGTCATCCGCAAGATGGTGCCGCGTGACAGCGCGCCTGGAGAAGGTCTCTTCCTTTCATTCTTCCACAATGCCTCGACTAGGCTACCCGGACAGATCTCTGATGGCTTTCTAGATTCCCACAGAACAATGACTTCGTCGAGATACTTCCTCTCGTCTTCAAACTGTGTCCAATCGAAGATGGCATAAACTTCACGGTCAGTACCCTCGAGTCGCGAGACAACTTCAAGTTGATCTGCCAACCGCGATGATGCGAATCGACCAATCCCTTTCTGGCCCAGATACCTTCTCTTAAGTTTATCTGTTCGCTCGTTTAGACGTTTTGATGGTGTGGCTGGCTCCATCCATACTGTCTTCACAGTTCTCAGATCCATCCCATGGCCATTATCCACTACCTCGATTTGACCCTTTCCCACTTCCAAAGGCGGGGTGAATTTAATAAGGACACGTGTTGCATCTGCGTCATAGGCGTTCTTAACCATTTCTATTACTGCCACCAGTTCATTGCTGATTAGTTCCTCGCCCAGCGTGCGTAGCATCCTGGCACGTGGTCTAAGAAATGTCCCTGGTTGAGGTTGTTCAGCCACGTCTTCCGATTCCTTTTAAGTTGGCTGTTAACTGAGTGATCACCTTCCGCATCACTGGTGGGCAGACTGCATTGCCGATCATCTTCAGCTGATCCCTGCGTGTGCCAATTCTGAATTTCATAGCCTTCGGCATTCCCATCGCGGCTTGTAGCTCTGGCACTTGCAGCATTCGCATGAGGTGTCCTTCTTTTGAAGGCTTGACGATTGCAAACCTGTCGAGGGTTGTGATTGTGCGTAGCGGTCGATTCAATTTCTGCCAACCACCAGCATGATCGGAGCCGTAATAGACTATGAGAAATGGTTTATCCTCTCCGACAACTTTGATTGCACGAGAGGCCCGTCGCAGAGTAGCTTGTGCACGATTTCGTTTTCGCAACGGCGTCCAAACGTACTTGCCATTCAAATTGACTATTGTTCTGGCACTTGCGAGTTTAACTCCCTTGGAGACGATCTCTCTTGGTTCGTGTTGAAGATCCGCAAGAATGAACAAGCGGCGGCGAGTCTGCGGAACACCAAAGTCAGAAGCATCTAATACTTGTTCTCGCAGATTGTAGCCAAGCGACTCCATTGATTTCTTGAACTCTTCGTAGCGATTCCATCTCCTCATGCTCACAACATTCTCGACGACAATCCATCTTGGCTTCAACTCTCGGGCAAAACGAACGACTTGGAATGCAGTATTTTTGCTTTCTTCACTATGAGGTCTCTTGCCCCGGGCAGGACTGTGATTGGTACATTCGGGTGATGCAATGATCAGATCGATCCTCCCAAGCTCCTTGACGACGGAGTTGAGATTCAACTCCTCAAGCCGTTTCGAATAATACTTGGTCCGAGGAAAATTTGCGGTATGCGTCAGACAGGCAACATCCCATACATCAAATGCGGCAACGATCTTCACTCCCGCAGCTCGTGCACCCCAACTGCTACCACCCGCGCCACTGAAGAGATCAATCGCGCGGATTCTGTTCTGTGGCATTGGATTCTATAAGGTCGTTTAATATATACGGTTTTGCTGTGTGTGTCGAATTTCTTTTCGAACATTATATTCTGGCACTAAAGTAATGAATGTAAGATTGAAGAGCAACTCGCATGGTTTGTTTGATGTGGTGCAAGGGCTTCACGAGGTTGCCGAATGCAGGTTCAATTGAAACAGAGGTGGACGCCTGGGTGATAGAAAATAGGCCGGAGTCTATTGTTTATCCTGCGATATTGAGAGAGGTGAAGCAAAAGGGATTTTTGAGAGTATAAGAGAGAGGCGGTATGAGGTGGAGAATGGTAGACAGGGTGAGTGGGTGATGGGAAGAATGATGGTTCCGATTGCCGGGTGTTGATTAAAGATTAGATTAGCGATCACAAATTGCCGAGATCAGGAAACAGAGTATGTAAGAGAAAATTGATTTATATTTTGTTCGATGGAATAAGAATTATGAAAGAGGATTTGCGGTGCACCTTCTTCATACTCTAGAAGATAGTAAACAAGAAATCGATCGTTGAATAACGATAGCATCGCTTTTTTTCATTTACTTAGGAACCCGTCTGAATGTCCCCAACACTTATTGCTGCGTCCATCCTCATCACTCTTGCTCTGATATTCTACTCCCTTGGTGTCTGGTCCGAACGTCTCGCTCGCTATCTTAAGCCGTGGCATGTTGCCGCATTCTGGACCGGTTTTTTCTTCGATGTCTCCGGCACAACTGCCATGCATTTTCTTTCTGAAAACCCGTTCGATCTCACACAACCACACACGCTCACCGGACAAATAGCCCTCTGGCTCATGCTGGTTCACGCCATCTGGGCTACCCAGGTTGCATTCAAAGGAAATGAAGAACAACGAATTGGTTTTCACCGATACAGCATTATCGTCTGGCTCATCTGGCTGATTCCATACTTTGGAGGAATGTTCCTTGGGATGGGCGGCTGAGATTGTCTCAGCCGTTGCAAGGAAATGTTCGAAGGTATTGTTGGATGTTTTTCATTGAAGAATATCCTATCTTTTCGGAGAATATCGTCAAAGGACCATGACACCACTGCTTCTCCTTCTTCCACTCATCATCGCACCATCAGACACTCTGAGTCAAACAGCCATGCAAAAACTTCTGCCCCAATCTCTCAATCAGTGGACAGTTTCTGAATCCGCCCGTGCCTATTCCGGCAAAGAGATCTTCAAGTATATGAACGGAGCCGGCGAGGTGTACCTTGCGTACGGATTCCACCGCCTCCTCGTCCAGCGCTATGCCCGTCCGGGACAGGAGGAAATCCTGGTGGAGCTCTTCGATATGGAACTACCCCGGAATGCTTTCGGGGCCTTCACCAATATGCAGGGTCGAGGACCGGCAGTCGGGATTGGTCAGGATGGAGAATACAAGAGCGGCCTGCTCACTTTTTGGAAGGGTAGATTTTTTGTATGCGTTCTGGTTGACAATGAGAACGAAGAGGTTAACAAAACTGTCCTCGAGATGGGCAAACAAATTTCTGCCGGGATTAATGAGGAAGCAGTAAAACCTGTAATCCTTCAACTGCTTCCACAGGGAGATGTTCTACCCGGATCGCTTCGGTATTTATACAGGCATGAAATTCTCAATCTCCATTATTATGTATCAGACAAAAATCTCTTCCATTTGAATGATAAAACTGAGGCGGTGCTGGTGAGGATGCAGAGCGATAAGAGTTACCTCCTGCTTATTCAATACCCCAAAGAAGGTGAAGCCGAAGCAGCACTCGCAGAGTTTACAACACAGTACATGCCGGATGCGCACGGAAGCAATGTGATTCAAACAGAAAACAGGAAATGGACTGGATGTATCAGGCAAAACACTTTTCTTCTCGTCGTCTTTGATGCCGGCGTAGAACTAAAAGCACGAGAGCTTCTTGAAACTGTCCGAAGGAGACTACAATGACCGACTCCACAATAACTCGCAGAGACTTTCTTCGCACAACCGCAGCAGCAGCGGTAGCCGGAACTGTAATGATGCCCCTCTTGGCTGATCAAGAGGAAAAGAAGAAAGCAAAAGTCATTCTCATTCGCCACAAGAATGTCATCGATCAGGATGGCAAGGTCAACCGCACAATCATCGAAGAGATGGCCGATGAAGCGATGACAACACTTTTCAATGTTGGATCTGCGGGTGAAGCATGGAAGAAGATCGTAACCCCCAAGGACATTGTCGGCATCAAAACGAATGTCTGGCGATATCTCCGCACGCCGCTGGAGCTTGAGCAGACAATGAAAACCCGGATCATGGCAGCCGGTGTACTGGAGAGTAACATCGGCATCGACGACCGGGGTGTTTTGAACAATCCCCTCTTCACTGGGGCAACGGTCCTTGTGAACGCGCGTCCCATGCGGGCCCACAACTGGTCTGGTGTGGGCGGGTGCTTGAAGAACCACATCATGTTCACACCGAATCCTCCCGATTATCATCCAGACTCGTGCATCGATCTGGGTGCCCTCTGGAAGCTCCCAATCGTGAAGGGCAAAACCCGTCTCAATATACTTGTTATGCTGACACCGCAATTTCACTGCATCGGACCGCATCAATTCGACAAGGAATTCACCTGGCAGTATAAAGGAATGATCGTCGGGACGGATCCTGTTGCCGTAGACACAGTCGGTTTGAAAATCATCGAGGCACAGAGAACGCTCTACTTCAAGGAAGTCACTCCGATGCGTCCGCCGGTACGACACATTACAGCGGCTGAGGAAAAACATGGCATCGGCATTGCGAACATGAACAACATCGATATCATCAGGCTCGGCTGGAAGGAAGACTCGCTGATATAGAGAACCTAGAAACTTGGACGAAAAGTCCAACCACAAAGTCACACCTTCCCGCCAATATTGATTCTAATGCAGCAGTCAGGCAAGTGTTTTTCGGCGGCATTGTTTGTTTTCAGACAGATTCCTGGATTTCTTCAATACTCATTTGTTTTTTGATTACTCAAAGTATTTTTCTACCTTGTAGAGAGAGTTCCAGGGGACACATCTTCGAACACCCAAAGAGCAACATTGAATAGAATTTCTCTTTTCCCTTCAGCACGTTCGGTTCTTTTCACATTAGGCTTTTTGCTCGTTTTCTCTTTATGGAATGGGAAGGATGCCGTAGCCCTTGCCCAATCATTGCCGCATCGCCATTGGGATCTTACCGACAAGTTTAAAACCTTCATTCACGAATCGTGGGATTTTCAACAGGGGCTCCCGCAGAACAACGTGATGTCCATCGCCCAGACTCCCGACGGATTCCTCTGGCTCGGAACGCAGATCGGGCTCGTCCGTTTCGATGGCATTTCCTTCAAGGTTCTTGATCGTCACAATACCCCGGAGATGAAGTCCGACTGGATCCGACGGCTCTGGGTCGGCCATGATAGCACGCTCTGGGCCGGGGCAGATGGCGGTTGTGTTCTCTCCTTCCGATCCGGCAGCTTCATTTCTCGTGTCCACCTTGATAGTACCAGTTCCTACGAGAGTACGGGAGTGCTTGAGGATAGAAACCGAACCATGTGGGCGGCCACACCCAATCAGGCATGGAAAAGAATCAACGGGAACTGGACGAAGCTAAACAACCTTCCCGCCGGAAACTGGGTGGCATCCCTCTTTGAGGACAACGATGGATCGATGTGGCTGGGCATGCATGGAGCACTCATCCATGTGATTGCTGATTCATGCATCCGGTATGAAGCATCTCACGGAGTTCCCGATTTGCCCATCTCCGCGATGCTCCGTTCTCCGTCGGGGGAACTTCTTCTAGGAACGGAAGGTAAAGGGCTCTTCATATTCAAAAATGGAAACATTGTACCTCTTCCACGTGCAAACGAACTCCGCCGGCTAATCATTACCTCGCTCTGCCGTACCACCAACGGAGATCTTTGGATCGGCACCGATGAGAATGGTGTCTACCATGATGACGGACGGGTGATTGCACCATCCATGTCGCGAACGAACACCTATCCCCTTCACGTCCTCGCGATCATGCAGGACCTGGAAGGAAGCATCTGGATTGCAACCGACGGCGATGGTGTACACCGGCTGCGTCAGGGTATGGTTCAGATCCTGAACGTGCAAGAGGCGGGAGCTTCCAGCGATGTATGGAGTGTGCTTGCCCATGGCAGCGAACTATATATTGGAATCCGTGGAGGCGGTGTTCGAAAAGTTTTTCAAGGTAAGATGGAACAACAGATGCTTCCAACGAAGCATGCAAACATCACTGCCACATCGCTCGCGACCGATGCCGATGGGACACTCTGGGCCGGCGGCGAGGGACTTTTCCGAATAAAGGGGAGGCAAACGACAGAGATCCTGACACCATCACGCAAAAAATTTGAAAATGTTCTGGTCCTTTTCCGCGATCAGAACAAGGTGCTCTGGATCGGCGGTTCAGGGCTTTATACGATGATTGGCGACCGTGTGCTTCAGGTGAGAGCATCGCTCGGGCTTCCCTCCAACGTCACCGTCTCTGCGCTTCTCCAGGATAACCAAGGACAGCTTTGGATAGGTACCGATGCTCATGGCGTAGCCGTCATTAAAAATGGACAGGCCTTGTTTTTCACTCCCGAGAGCGGCCTGCGCTGCAACAGCATTCTTTGCCTTTTTCAGGATCGCGAAGGTGAACTTTGGGCCGGCACCCAGGGGGCAGGATTGTTCCGACACAAAAACGGCAGTTGGCAGGCCTGTACAAAAGAGCATGGGCTCCTGGACAATTATATCAATTCCATCATCCGGGACACAGAAGGGACTGTCTGGATGGCGACGAACAAAGGTTTCTTCGGCGTACATGAACAGATGCTCATCGATGTCACCGAAGGAAAAGTCCATTCGCTAAGCGGAATCGCTATTGAACCGAAAGATGGCTTGCCGACAGTGGAGTTTGGCGGCGGTTCACCGAATTGTGCCGCCCAAGCTGCCGACGGCACACTCTGGTTCACCAGCACAAGGGGTCTCGTTGGCTTTGATCCGCGATCAAAGTTACGTCAACGCTTATTACCACCCGTATACATTGAGAACTTCGTGGTCAATGACCGCCGTCTTGCTGCTCACGAGGGCGCAGAGTTGGGTCCGAATGTGAGGACGATCGAATTTGAATATATCGGATTAGCATACCTCGTTCCAACTGCCACACAGTACAGATACCGGCTCGATGGGTACGATCAGGAATGGAGAGACGGCGGATCGGAACGGCGGGCTATCTATACCAATCTGCCCCCAGGTTCGTATACCTTTCGGGTTCTTGCGGCGAACAGCAGCGGTGTCTGGAACGAATTGGGTGCATCGGTCCGGATAAGTCTCCTCCCCAATTTCTGGCAGACCATCTGGTTTAAATTATTGTGTGTTGCTTTCGGTTCACTGTTCATATTCGGCCTCTACAGAGTCTGCGTATGGCAATTGTTACGGCAGGAAAAGAAACTCAAAGCAGGAATCGCGGAAGCAATGGCTCAAGTACGAACGCTGAGGGGATTTCTTCCCATTTGTGCAAAATGCAAAAAGATCCGTGACGACAAGGGATATTGGACGCAAATAGAACAATATATCCATGATCATTCCGAGGCGGAGTTCAGTCATGGAATCTGTCCGGATTGCGTCGAGAAACTGTACGGCCCATACCTGAAAAAAAACGGGAACGATGCCGAACAAAAAGACGCGTAAGTGTCTCCATCATTGGGATCGCGAGTGTCATTTCTCGCAACACGATCACCGGAGGTGCTGCAGCCATGCTTACACTCTCCAGAACATCTTGTTATGAAAAGAATCAAATCTCTTTGTCTCTTCACCTCATTTCTATTGGTATCACTCCTTCATGCTCAGGTGAGCCGCGTGGAGTTGCGATCACTCACTGGTACGGGATCTCAACGGTGGGATTTCAACGTCTATCTCCCACCAGAATATGACAACACCACTGAGCGTTTTCCGGTTGTCTACCTTTTTCGAGGTGCTGTGGATGAGTGGTTGGACCGAACTGAAGATGGGAGCCGAAACGGAAGAAATATTCAGAGCATTATCGATACTCTGATTGCCCAGGGGAAAATGGGCGGAGTCATTCTTGTTATGCCGGGATTCACGGCGATGACCGGAGCGGCGACGGAGGCTGATTATTCTTTCATCCTCAACACTTTGATTCCTTATATCGATCAAAATTACCGTACACTTCCAAGCCGTTGGTTTCGAGGATTGGATGGTTTCTCGCTCGGCGGACTTCATATGGTGAACCTGATCTGGCGAAATCCGGAACGTTTCGCATCTGCCGGTTCCTATGATGGGACATTCTCTCTCTTCAGTTTCAGTCAAATGACCTCAGCCGGCGAACCCTATTTTGCGCGGCTGCGCCCGATCCAATTTCTGCTGCACAGTGCTGCGGTTGCACAAAGCAACCTGAGCACAAATCGTCAGTTTGAAAATCTTCTTGTCAGCTATGGAATCCACAATGCGTTCGATAATCTTCTCTTCTCTTCAACATCGCAGCATAACTGGTGGTATGCAGATGAACATATGATCCGCGCTTTACCGCTTCATTGGTCGAAGTTTCAGATTCCGCCGCATAATGTCGCGCTCTCCTGGAAATCCTCAATACCTCCGAAGGCCGCGGGAACCGTACGGCTTGCATGGTCGATTGGCCTGATGTCGGATTCTTTAAAGACTCTTATCGAGTTTAGCAAAGACGCAGGTGAAACCTGGAAAACACTACTCTTCTCTTCGAGGAGAGATTCTACGTATGATTGGAATACATTGAACGATGCGGATGGAACAGGGTATCTTGTCCGCGTCAAGATGTTTGGTGACACTTCGTATGGAATGACACAATCATTGCAGCGATTTACCATAGATAATCCAGGCAATAGCCCGCCAGACATCGTTTCTCTCTCCCCTAATAAAGGAGAGAGAATTTCAGGTTCGTACAACATTCGATGGACTGCTGAAGATCCGGAAGGTGATCCAATCCAAGTTACGATTTTCGGAAGCAGTGATCGTGGTGCCTCATGGCAGATAATCGCGGCCAACCTCCAGAATTCAGGATCATACCAATGGTATTCCCAACTGGAGGCAACCTGTCTTTCATTTCAATTGAAACTCAGTTGTTCGGACGGAAGTAAGAACTCTGAAATTATTTCTCAACCCTTTGAAGTGTTCAATGCCCGGAATACCATCAGCACCGTGAAGCATATCGCCGGAACGAGTGACGGACAGATTACCGTTAGTATCGCCGATCCTTCAAAACTCACCGGCCACACGTACAGAATATATTTTGACGACACATCATCCGATGTGAAACGCTACAACATTCAGGACAAGGCGACGAATGTGGTTGTATTGCGGAACACTCCATTCATTGGAGATGGCAGTGAAGGCCCCCTCTTCGATGGAATACGATTGTCAGTCCTTGACTATCCTGCGGCGAAGAATAATCGAGACTCTACCCGATGGACCCGCGGTACCAGTACGCTTACAACTCAAATCTCCATTCCCACCATTTTTTTAGGTGCAGATACGATTCGGGGAGTTGCATATCCATCGGACTATGAGATCAGGATTGCCGATCGTATCGTGGATACATCAAAGACTCTTTACGACGCTCCGGCAACACTACTCTATTATAAAGTGTGGAACACCTCCGAGAATCATAAGGTGGATGTTTTGGTTACAGAATTCGATGGTGATGGCATAATAAGTCGTTTTGATTATGTGTACATCCTCGAAAAAGATCGAACCGGAGCATCGATTCTGACATGGAGAATTTTCTTCTCTGGAGACGAGAAGACCATTTTGCCCACGGCAGGAGATGTCTTCACAGTTAAAACAATCAAACCAATACGATCAAACGACATGTATGAGTTTGCTGCGATCGCGACAGAAGTGCTGAGCAGCAACAATCTTCTTCAAGAAAGCCCTGCCCTTTTTCAGAACTATCCGAATCCATTCAATCCGCAAACAAAGATAGAATATGAAATCCACCCATCCCCCTTTTACGAAAAGGGAGAGCGAGGGGGATTCGTAAGTTTGAAAGTGTTCGATCTTCTCGGCCGCGAGGTGGCGGTGCTGGTAGACGAGGTGAAGCCAGCGGGAAGGTATCGGGCGACGTGGAATGCAAAGGGATTTTCGAGTGGAATATATTTCTACCGATTGCACGCCGGAAGTTTTGTCGAGACGAAAAAGCTTATGTTGCTCAAATAATAGGTATCCATATCGCCGTTGGTGAGAAGAATTGCATTCGGCGGAAGATTTCGCAATTCGGCCCGGCCATACGCGAGCGAGGCTTTCGTGAAGAACCCTGTCTCGACCAGTTTCCGGAGCGTTTTGTTCTGAAGCGCCGGATCGGCATGACGAATGGCTTCTCCCCACATCATCAACCATGCATTCGGGTCCGTGGAATCGCACTCGATTGCTTTTTTCACATACACCAGAACGGTATCATTGTTGAGGTAACTGGACTGAGCGATTATGATGTGAGCGAAGCTGGAAAAGGGATTGAGTGCCAGTGCTTTCCGTGCATGCTGCACTGCGTCATCAAGCCTCCCCATCCGCCGGTACGTTTCCGCAAGCCACGCGTGGGCTTCTGCATTCTTCGAATCCTTTTCCACAATCTGCTGAAAGAGTAGAAGGGCCTGCTGAAATTTTGTTTCGAAGAAGAGAGCGAGCGGCTTATCGAGACCAGACGCTTCGGTTTGAGCAGTGCAATTTGCTGTCGCAATAATACATCCCAGAAGGATGGCAAACGAGAGCGTTGAGAATAAGTGAAGTTTTATCATAGCTGGTGCGTTCATGACTTTGTGGTGATACTTTTCGAACGGTTCTTTATCGATCGAATCTCCGCGTTTCAAGCACCTTACCAAAAATAACGGTATATGGAGACGCATTACTGTTATCTCAGCCTTGTCTCCTCGAATGACTCGATGCTCTCCTAACTGTAAATCGATTCCGGTGTATTGCCGTTCCCCCATGCTATCTCCATTCAATTTGCTGCATGCTTCCGGGCTTGCTAATAACTCAATTATTGGGTGCTTCAGAAGAAACCGGGAGACCAGTTCAGCATTGAAATGATCGGGATGATCGTGCGTCACAAGGAAGTAATCGACGTTGTCAAACGGAGAAACGCCATCGATGATTTTGGCCGCCAATGTATCAGAAGGATTGACGTAATACTTCGACATTGGGAGAGCATCGATGAGAACTTTCGTGCTGCCCATTGATATCATGAATCCTTCATTGGCAATGTAGGTAACTTCGAGCGTGTCCTTCCGGTTGTTCTGTTGATATGCAACAACCTGCAGAAAGCTCAGGAGAAGGAGAACACCGGATTGTATCATCAATCACCTCTATGAGGAATGAATTGAGTCCGTAGTGATTGCAGGAAAAGCTGTACACTGTCATCGGGTGACAATATATAGGACTAATGGCGATAATGTAGAGACGTTTGTAGGGATTGTCAATAACACTGATGTGGGTGTACCAAGCAATGTGCTAAGATTTCCCGGTCTGAACTAAAGATTCTCACACCGGTCTTTGCTGCAGTCCAGCTCAAACCGTTAATCGAGGAAGGAAGACGACGACGTACAAGTAATGATGGATATTGTTCATCCATGGTGAATTAAGATGGATGATCTTTCTCTCATGACCCACAGGAAGGTCTGAAATTCTCCAGAAACACCTCGATGGTCTAACAATCTCCCTCGAACCATGATACGCCATGTGTCAGTTGCTATTCAAGTGGAAAGGGGGTATACTGACCCAGCCATTATGGCCCACTGAACGCATAGCGAGTTCAAGCACATCCGGGCAATAGTCAGGATGAGGCCGCAGTGGTCGTCACGTCAAAAAGCGTTCGTTGTTCACCTTCCCTGAAAAGATGTTCTTCGCTCTTCTTCGTGCACCACTGAACGGTAACCGGCGTTCGTTCGAATGCTCCTTCGTCGCCATGGGAGAGCAGAGTATGGAATCAGGCAGAAACGGTACTCTTGCACACGGTATCAGGGTAAAATATCTGTAACAGTAAACCAGTAAAATGAACTAATGGTGATAGTGAATATGAAGACTTTTATGATGCACGGTCCTGATTTGTATGATTCACACAAGCGTCGAATTGCCGTCGCAAGGGGCATGGGTATTTATGACGGTAATAATCAGAGAGTTGGGACTATCCGTGGAAATTTTTTCTTCGATTTAGACAACAGGATGATGATGACACTTCGGGGTGCGGAAATCTACGATTCTTTAAATAATCGGATTGCTTCGCTTATGGATGTACAGAAATCAATTGCAGGAGCAGGAGAAGAAATGCTTTACGCAGCCCTCTGGTATTGTTTTGTTCGGTAGGAGCGCGGTATCTTTGAAATTGGACTTGCCTCATCGGAGTCAACAAGATCTTTAAAAAAGGCATTGCGGATATCGCAAAACCTCTCCGCTTGAAGGGAGACAATGGTCAGCTTTGGAACATAACAGTGAGATCAAAAAGTACCGTCGGCGCTAAGACGGCTCCGGTAGCTGATATTGAGCGGAAGGGTTGCGCGGAGCATTGTGTTTGGATTCAGATACGCCAACTCATTGCGAAGACGTCGTGCGATTGATTGCCTCGAATAGAATTTGCTCAACACCCAGTCATGACCATCCTTGAGGACCTCGCGACCCATCCTATGCGGCTCAAACACAACATGGCGAAAGTCGTAATGTCCCCAGTTCTTGTCGACGATTCTTCCTTCCCGGTCCATTTCATCAAAGAGCGGTGTTCCCGGAAAAGGGGTCAGAATGGTCGCCTGAAGTACATCAACATTCGATGTGAGCAGGAATTCGAGTGTCCGAGGAAAGATCTCCGGTGTATCTGAATCGTTGCCAAAAACAATCGCTGCACAGACACTGATTCCCTTCAAATGGATTTGTTTAATCACCCACGCATAGTCTTTGGCTCGATTGAAACTCTTGTTCCAGTCTTTTAGACCATCCTGAGAAAGTGATTCAAAACCCACAAAGAGCCCGCGGCAGCCGCTACGACGCGCAAGACTGAGGAGTTCATCGTTATAAGCAACCCTCGTACTGCATTGACTGAACCAAATCTTTCCGAGAGGAATCATCTTCTCAAAGAGGTCCTTGGCATAGTCGGCATCGGAGATAATGTTGTCGTCCATAAACAGCAGATACTTTCCGAGCTGCTTCAACTCTTCAATGACCTCATCGACTGGTCGTGAACGGAATTTCTGTCCGAAAAAGGTCGAAATAGAACAAAATGTGCAGCGCTGCGGACATCCACGCGTTGCCTGAACAGTATCGACAACCGAATAGGAGCCTTGCTTGATCAGGCCTCGATCGGGAACAGGGAGGCCTTTCAGATCAACCGTGCCATTCCGATAGATCCGGCTGAGTCTCCCAGCCATAAAATCCTCAATCATACGGGGGACATTGTTCTCCGCTTCTCCAATGCAGACAGCATCTGCATGCCCAAGCACTTCCTCTGGCATGAAGGAAGGATGATATCCTCCGACGATGACTGGTTTGCTGCGATGGTTTCGGAATTCATCAGCAATCTCATACGCACGCGGGGCATTAAAGGTCATAAATGAAATACCGATAAGGTCGGCGTCTGTATCGAAGTCAATGGCCTCCACCTCTTCATCGACGATTCTTGTTTCGACAGAGGCCGGCATGGCGGCTGCCACATAGAGACTTGAGAGCATGGAGTAGCGAAAGATCTGTGTCTTTTTCAGAGGACCCTTTCCGGATGTAACTCGCCATTCCGGGGCCGTTGGATTGATTAAAAGAAATTTCAGCCGCTTATGCATAGGTTCCATTCGAAGCCCGCTGTGGATGATTGCTGTGATGGTGGTGAAGTTCGAGCATCGCCTGATAATCAGTGCGCATCTCAAGATTGAAAAGGAAAAGTGTCGCTGCCGTCAATGGATTAATTCTCATCGAACGCCGCATAATCTCTCGATAGGATGTTAGGCGACGATAGAGTCGAAGAAATCCTGTTTCAGCCTCGTCAACCGACATAAGCTTCGGGAGGTAGAAACAATGACTGCACGCAGTGGCATAGCGTGCATTATTTTTCAGAAACTCCTCCTCGTTTTGAATAAGGAGCCGGCCCTCGTTCTTGAGCCGCTCAGAGGCTTTGGTGCCCGGTGCAGGAAGGAGCAAATTCAGAATGGGAAGCGCTATTCGGTTGTCGTGGATAAAATCGAACAGGGTCTCAAACGTGTCGACCGTATCACCGTCGAGTCCCAGCATGAAGTAGCCGCCGACTTCGATTCCGGCATCACGTATACGGGCAATACGCTCCCGGTGGCGCGATACTGCATAGTATTTGTCAAACCCAGTGAGATTCTCCTGATTCAGCGTTTCGAGTCCCACGAGCAACATGATACAGCCCGATTCTTTGAGTAACCGAAGGAGCACCGGATCATCCCCGATATCGATCGTGCATTGAGCACCCCATCGAATGTTGAGATCCTCTTCGACGATGCGCAGGCAAAGACGAGCTAGGTACTCCCTATTATTGAAGATATTTGCATCACCGAATACAATATCACGTCCTCGCTTGCGCACGACATGGAGATCCGTCAGGACACATTCGATGTTGCGCAAACGGTATTGCCCCTTGCAGAGGGTCGCTGTACAACAGAAATCACAATTATTCCTGCACCCAATGCTTGTGAGAACAGGCATGAACTGCATCTCTTTGCCCTTCAGCACGGAATAGTCAAAGGGGAAGTTGACATGCAATCCGCCCTGGTACTCCGCCAAATGCTGACCGGTACATATATCGTTAAGAATCGTCTGCATTTCTCGCCGACCGGGGCTGCCGTGTACGATGATGTCGCAAATTGTGCGGAGTCTCTCAATGCTGAAGCTTGCTTGGCTGCCGCCGAAGATCACGGTTTTCCCTCGCTTCCTGAATTCACGAGCGATCTCAATACCGTGGAGGAGATCATATCCCATCGAGGAAATACCGACAACCGATGCAGGAGAATCATAATCGACGTCATTGTAATACTCGATACAGAATGTCTTTTCCCAATCATCCGGAATGGTCGCGCTTAAAGCCGGAAGAGCCAACGAGCAGTAAGAGAGCTTCCTGCCTTTGAAGAGATCACCGTTTGGATTGCGGTAGGTCGGCTGAATGAGGTAGATTCTTTTCTCCTGTGGTTTCATTGGCTCCTCCTTCGTGGGAGACCACCCTTGTATGGGTAACGACTGAAAGGATTACTTCTAAGCTATCACATTCAAGAATGAAAGGCAATGCTCGAGACAACGGGAATGCAGGGAACGATCGAAAGGCAGGATGCATTGGATCTGAAGCAATTCCGGTTTGTGTTGCAGCATACTATTCAATAAATAATTTTCTGTATTAAACGCTCAGGGATTCATACAAAACACAGCGGTAATCTTGAATCACAAAGAAAAAAGAACTAATTAGGAGAGAATATTCTTATGCAATAAACGTTGAGTTCTCTCTCGAGAGACAGAATTCTTCCACAAGCAGTAGAAGATTTTCTCAGCATGGTTGCTTTAAAAATTCGGTTTGTGTCTCGATGAATATGACTGATGTTATCTTCCATATCCAACGCTTCTCGCTTCATGATGGTCCAGGTATCCGAACATCCGTCTTTCTTAAAGGGTGTCCGATGCGCTGTTTATGGTGCCACAATCCCGAAGGACAAAATTCCCAACCCGAGATTCGCTATTTTCCCGACCGCTGCATCGCGTGCGGGAACTGTGCCGCAGCGTGCCCGTACCATGCCCATGAGATGACTGACGGAAATCATGTCTTCCTCAGGGAACGCTGCGAAGTGGACTTGTCTTGCGTCGAGACCTGTTACTCTCAGGCAATTCAGCTCAATGGTCGGTGTATGACAATTGAAGAGGTAATGGAAGAAATTGTGCGGGATCAAGCTTTCTATAACGCTTCCGGCGGCGGCGTGACATTGACGGGTGGTGAGCCGGCAATGAAGGGCGATTTTATAAGAACGCTCCTGCAACTCTGCAAGGAAAGAGGAATTCATACTGCCATTGAGACATGCGGTGAATACCCGTGGGCTGCCTTGGAAGAACTGTTACCCTTCATCGATTTACTAATGATGGATATTAAGCAAATCGATGCCAGCAAACACCAGATGATCACAGGAAAATCAAACCGCCGTATTCTTTCGAACGCCCGTCGATTGGCGTCGACAAACAAGCCCATAATATTCCGCACACCGGTTGTTCCCACAGTGAATGATTCGGAAGAAGATATCAGAAAAATTGCATCGTTCATCCAAGAATTGATTGAAGGGCGGAAGAAGAACGTAATCCCTCAAAATGGAAACAATACTATCCAATATGAATTACTCGCTTTTCACAAACTCGCAGCCGACAAATATCTGAGTTTAGGATTGACAGATCTTGCATCGGCCATCGAGCCGCCGACGAAAGAGAAAATGACGGAGCTGGTTCGTATCGTTCAACAGTATGGCATTGAAGCCAGATTTCGGTAACGCTATCAACAATAAAAATTGCAGAAGAGATTACACCATGGCACAAACAGCAGTGCAGGAGTTAACATACCAGGAACGAGTTGATCGCCTCCGTGCAACCAAGATGGTTCATACAGAAGAGAAATGGCGCGAGCTTGGCTCGTTCGACATGGATGACCTTCCCATTATGCTCCCGCCGCCTGAATCGAGGAAAGTAGTTCGTGTTGTGAGCGGTTCAGGGCTTATGATGGTAGACGCACTCTTCAAGGATTTTATTCCCAGGAGCAACCACCCGAGCGGAGGAATCTTCGGCGCTAGAGCTTGCGGTGAGAATTTCCGGGCTTTGCTCGAGATGCACCCTCCTTATATCGATCCCATGAGCTCGCTTGCGGGTGGCTACATGGTTCATTTTCTCGCATACCGCCAACCGGCATGGAATCCTGACTTTGACTATTCTCATCTGCACGCAGACCATCAACGATATAAACTTCATCCCGGCATAGGTGCTGTTCAACATTTTTGTCAGGATGAAGCCATCGGCCTTTCCCTGGGTTGGGGTGGCATTCTCCAAAAGATTCAACATTACCGAACAGTGAATACCGATGAGGAGGCACAGGAACTGTACGATGGTCTGGAGCATGTCGTACGGGGATTCCAAAACTGGATCGGGCATAATGCGAAGGCTGCCCGCGAAATGGCAACGCATGAAGAACATCCACAACTTCGTCAAAATCTTCTGGAGATGGCCGAGATCAATGAGAAGTTAGTGACTCAATCCCCGCAAACATTTCGAGAAGCATGTCAATGGATGTTGTGGTATCAGCTTGGTGGCAAGATGTACAACATGGGTGGATCGCTTGGACGGATCGATCAATTCCTCTTCCCCTTTTATGAGTGTGATAAGAAGAATGGTATCCTCACTGATGAAGAGACGATCTTCCACCTGTGTTGCCACTTTATAATGGATACAAGTTATTGTCAACTCGGTGGACCGGATGCCTTAGGCTGTGATACAACGAATGCTCTTTCCTATCTTGTGTTAGAAGCTATCCATCGATTGAAAGTGCCGGTGAATGTGGGCGTCAGTGTGGGAAACAATGTCGATCCGAATCTTCTGAGACGCGGCGTAGAAATTCTTTTTGAAGATAAGACCGGCATTCCCAAGTTCCTCGGAGTCGATCGGACGAGCGAAGGATTTGCCAGGAACGGTTATCCGATTGAACTCGGACGACAACGTGCATACTCTGGATGTCATTGGTGTGCAATCCCAGGTAGAGAGTATACGGTAAACGATTGTGTGAAAATCAATCTACCGAAGATTTTTGAAGTTGCATTCGAAGACCTGTTAGCCGACTCGACATGCAAACCAAGCGTTGCAGAATTATGGCGGCGGTACGAACAGCATCTCCGGCGTGCCGTGGAAGTGATTGGGCAAAGCCTGGATTTTCACATCGATCATATGTATCAGGTATACCCTGAACTCCATCTCGACCTTCTCTGTTATGGCCCAATTGAAAAGGGGCGTGATGCATCGCATGGCGGCGTGGAGTACTACAATCTCTGCGTTGACGGTGCAGGCCTTGCGACAATAGCGGATTCTTTTGCTGCTGTCGAGCAGCGCATCGAACGCGAGAACAAACTCACCTGGGACGCGCTCAATCACCTTCTCACGACAGATTGGGCTGGAGAACATGGAGAGCAAGCCAGATTAATGATGAAAAGCATACCTCGTTATGGAAGCGGCGGTTCGCGCGCGGATCATTGGGGCATTACTGTTTCAAAGACCTTTACCTCATTGGTAAAAGAGAAACCGACTCCCAAAGGATTCAATATGATCCCCGGCATTTTCTCATGGGCTGCCAATGTTGCGATGGGGAAAGATGTGGGCCCGACACCGAACGGCCGGCATGCGAAGAGCCCCATTTCGCATGGACCGAATCCCGATCCCGGTTTTCGTAAAGATGCAGCTCCTACAGCTTTGGCATTGATCGTTGCCGCTGTCCAATCCGGTTTTGGAAATACGGCGCCGATGCAAATTGAACTTGACCCCGGCCTTTCGAGGAATAAGGAAGACATCGATAAGGTGATCGCCCTGATCAGGACACATTTTGATCTTGGCGGAACGCAGATCAATATGAACATTCTGAACAAGAAAAAGATTCTGGAAGCACAGAAAGATCCAGGCACACATCCGGATTTGGTTGTACGCGTCACCGGCTTCAGTGCCTATTTTGCCAGCCTCTCTCCTGAAATGCGGCAAGTGGTGGTGGATAGAATTATTAGTGAGGAGTGATGGATTTCCCTTATTGGGAGTTCATCGAAGGGTTTGCCTGCAATTGACTTGAGGGATGGATCAGTATCATTCGAACAACAAGAGGATACAAGTCCATGAGCACCTCATCACGACAACGATTCTTGTCTTACGTAAAGAATCCCGGTGCATCGTTGCCGGTGACCTCACCGTTTCTGCCTCATGCCGATGTGATCAAAGAGACTCTGATGTACTTGCATTTGCCCGTTATCGATGATGCCGTGAAGAATGAAATCCGGCTTGCACAAGAACTTGCTTACCAGCCGATGTTCATGACCGATTGTTCCGGACTTATCTTCCATTGGCAGGTTGATGAATCTCGCTCAACACCAGAGAAGGCGTTTCGTGTTCTCTCCACGGCGAAAGGAGAGTGGACATGGAAATCGCCGCGAACGGAAATTCCCTGGAGTGACGAGGCTTGCTGCCCAGTGCGAACACTTCGCGACCACGAGCTGCTCATTGCCGTGTGTGAACAGGTTGCCGATCGTGAACAAGCGATTCGTGACTACTTCCGCAACTGGCGAAAGAATGTCGGAGAAGATGGTGTCATCGTATTGGGCCACCCGCATCCATCATGGCTTGGGTACCAGATTAATCCAACGAATATTATTTATCAATGGAATGACTGGCAGGAAGTTTTCATTCGAAGTATGGATGCTGTCTATGAAGCATCGTTATTGGTCATGTCAATTGCCGTGCAGGAAGGCATCGACTTCATGAGCGATTCCAGTTATGGCTTGGAGATGACTTCTCCCGAGCTTTTTGCATCGATGGATCTTCCGTATATCCGTAAGTTTGCAGACTGGACTCATCGTCATAATAGTTTATTCTGGTACCATAACTGCGGCTTCACTCATCAACTGATTAAGGATGGTGTCTTTAATACACTTGGGGCAGACGTGATCGAAACCATTGCGCCTCCGCCCGAAGGAGATAACGACCTGACAGAATCTCGAAGCTGCATCGATCGAAGCATTTGCACAAAAGGAAACCTCAACCTCCGTTTACTGCGGGATGGAACAGCGGAGCAGATTCAATCAGAGGCCCGGAAGATGGTCGATGCCGTTCGCGGTTATGCGCATATTTATTCCACTGCCGATAGTGTGTTGCAGGGAACGAAGCCAGAGAATTTTATCACATTTATACAAACGATTAATGACGCGCTTCAATCGTTATGAGCATTCTCGGATCGGAATAAAAATAATGAGTGTTCCATAAAGTCTCCAATCTCTGTCTGACTGAGACGATAACGTTGAACTCTTCAAAGAAGAACATCCTATGAGAAAAATTCTCCTGTTTGCATTTCTCCTTTCACTCTTGATTATCTCCTGTGGCAAAAAGAGCAGTGGTATTGAGCTCCAGGACTGGAATTTCGGGGGCCGGCCCAGGCTCATAGAGTGGCTTCGTGAACGAGTAACCTTGTTTGAAAAAACACACCCTGGAATTGCCGTGGCACAAAGCAACAAGAGCTGGAATATGATCAGGGAAATTCTCTTTGCTGAATTCAGTGCGGGGTCGGGTCCCGATGTGGTGAACACACATGCTAACTATTCTTCCGAGTTTGGCGAAGCGGGATATTACTACCCTGTCAACAAGTTTCCCGATTTCAAAGAAGTGCGGCAGTGGTATGTTCCGGAACTTCTGGAATCGACCCGGTACAAAGACAACTACTACGGGCTGCCCTCATCTGCAATCGCTTTTGTCCTTGTTTGTAACAAAGAACTTTTTGATAAGGAAGGAATCGCCCCTCCGAAAACATGGTCTCAGTTCAGAGAGGCGGCAAAGCGGCTGACGAAAGACGCCGACCACGACGGAACCGTGGATCAATACGGCCTCATACTGATGGGGGGTGATAAAGGAGGATTTGCTTATCGGACCATCCCCTTCTTTTTTAAGGCCGGCGCTGATGTGATGACGGACGATCTGACAAAAATTGTGTTCAACTCGCCGCGGGGTATCGCTGCATTAAAACTTTTCGTCGATATGTATCAGGTTGACCACTCCATTTCTCCTGGGTTCCTTGCCTACACCCATACCGAGATCAATGATCTCTTCAGCAACAATAAAGTCGCTATGAGTATTGAAGGGCCATGGTTCCGGGGAATGGTTGGTGATAAGAACGCTGGAAAAGATATGTATGTCGTACCGGTCCCCGTACCGGATGATAGACTCGATCAATATGATACGGCTCCAACGCTGCAGGATATCGTGATGTATTCTATCAATGCCCGCTCGAAACATCTGAACGAAGCGTGGGAGTTACTGAAATTTTTACGCAACGAAGAAGCCGATATGGCCTGGATACGGGAAGACCTAGGGGCAACTGCCACAACGATCAAAGCGTTAAATAGTCCCGAAGCAAAAAACGTGAAAGACTTACCCGTGTACATCAACGAACTCAAGCATGCCCGTCCCTGGCCCTCGCATCCCGATATGATAGCCATTGCGAGTAATATCTTTACACCGTACTGTCAAAAAGCGATTGTGGGAGAATTATCTCCGAAGGCTGCGCTCGACCAGGCGGCAAAAGAATCTCAGGATCTCATCGAAGGAAAGAAATGAAAAAAATCTTTCCTTACCTCCTTCTGCTGCCGGCACTGCTTTTTACAGCTCTGGTTCTTGTCTATCCATTGGTGCAGAATCTGATCAATAGTTTCAGCGATGTGAGCATGATCAAAGGGAACAAAGGTTGGATCGGGCTCCTCAACTATGTACACGTCTTCGAAGATAATCTCTTCTGGCTTGCATTCAAGAACACATCGCTCTATGCAATCGCAGGAACTCTGCTTGCGCTGCTCATTGGCCTGGGTTTCGCCCTTCTCCTTCATATAAAAACCAGCACGTTTAACACCGTTGCCGGTTTTCTTTATACTATTCCCTGGGTGGTTTCCCCCGTTGTTGCCGGCTTTGCATGGAAGTGGCTCCTCAACGATCACTTCGGTATTCTCAATCACTGGTTAGCAGGTGCAGGCCTCATCAGAGCCGGTACTCCATGGCTGGGAGATCCGCAAACCGCACTGTGGTGCGTGATGGTCGCAAGGATATGGCAGTTTTATCCCTTCGCCATGGTGATGTTTTTAGCGGCTCTTCACACTATTCCACTGGAACAATACGAAGCGGCTGCCGTCGATGGTGCCTCGATGCTCAGGAAGTTTTATCATATCACACTGCCGAATTTAAAATCGGTCTCCTCGGTCCTTTTAGTCTTAGGAGTGATTTGGAGCTTCAACGATTTTAACATGATTTTTGTGATGACCCGCGGCGGACCGATGAACGCTTCGATGGTGCTGTCAGTGTTGGTAAGAGAATTCTCCTTCGTGCATTTCGATCTTGGAAAAGGTTCTGCACTTTCCATCCTTGTCTTCTTGCTGCTCATCTCCCTCTCCTCTCTCTACCTGAAGGTTTTATCTAGGAGGGAGTCTGTATGAAACGAGCCATGGTGGTTTGTGTAATGCTCCTGATCGCCTTTATTGTACTTCTTCCTATTCTCTGGATATTCTCCACTTCATTAAAACCTCTGTCTGAAGTAACGAAATCGCCTCCGGAGTGGTTCAATCCTCATATGAGTCTGAAGCCGTACAGCGATATGTTTTTCTACCTTCCATTTTCAACATACGCGTTGAACAGCTTTATTGTCGCTTCCGTATCGACCCTTCTGACACTCATTATCGGAAGCCTTGCGGCATTTGCTTTCTCCCGCTGTTACTTCAAAGGAAAAAATGCATTTCTGCTCATCTTTCTTCTTTCTCAGATGCTGCCGGGAGCTTCGGTCATTGTCCCATTATTCCAATTGCTACAGAAAGTTGGATTCTACGATTCACATCTGGGACTCATTCTCATTCACACAGCCGTTCTTCTCCCTTTTGTGATTTGGCTGCTCTATGGATTTTTCAAGGAGATACCAAGAGAGGTGGAAGATGCAGCGTTGATTGATGGATGTTCAAGGATGGAAGCTCTCTGGAAAGTAATCCTTCCTCTTGCATTGCCAGGCATGGGTGCCACGGCGCTCTTTGCATTTCTTGGTTCGTGGAATGAGTTTTTCTTCGCGTTGATCCTCACCAGCTCCGATGCAACGAGAACCATTCCGGTCGGTATAGGATTGTTTGTTGGAGAGTATCAGGATGTTTGGAATCAAATGTCGGCAGCGGCAGTCCTTTTCAGTCTTCCTCCCTTGATCTTGTTTATGATCATGCGCAGAACCTTTGTGAAAGGATTGTCGGCCGGTGCACTACATTGACCACCCTCCATCAAGCCGCTCCAGGGTTATAATAGGCAAGAATTGATTGCGCACACACGGTCAAGCATCCCATCGTACTATCTTCTGATCAGCAAACAACGTCTTATAGACTGACAACTACAGCTTAACTTCGACCAATTCTTCTTTGACTACCTGGGCTTCCTTCATGCACCATGCCAGAAAGGTAAGGCGCGTGACTTCGGTCTTAGAGAGGTCATAGGGAAAGGAGGCTGAGAAATTCTTCTGATATCTTTGAGGGGGGTGGTGAAGACAATTTCAAGGTTAGAGAATAAGGAAAACCATTCAGACTCAGCAGCAATTGACCCGCCGATAGTGGAAAGATCTACCGGAGATAGATCACCCGCCTCGTCTGCTTGTTTTGGTTATAGGATAGAACAATAAAATACGAGGAAGATGGAACGTCAGACGGCTGCCATGACAAACGATGGATTCCCACATCTTCGATTATTGAATCAAGCAGTGTGGTAACTTTCTTACCGAGAAGATTAAACACCTCGATCGTTACCCTTCCAGGTTCAAAGAGAGCAAAACTGAGATTGACTGAACCATTGAATGGATTCGGGTAGGGCTCATGCAAATTAAATCCCCGGCTGATGGCTTCATAGTCTTCGGTGATACTGCGTTCAAATAGTCCGGTCGGTGCATTCGTTTCATAATAGGGGTTTCCTAGTTCCGCCCATCGCCACGTCGAGAAGTCCGGCGCATGAATTACATTAATATCACAAGTCATGTGAAGTTTTCCATCTGCTCCATTCGGAAGTGTATTAGGTGTACCATTTTCCGTCACATACACAATACCCTGCCGTCCTGATGAATGTGCAACACCGACGTCCGGAAATCCTACCTCAACGATATAATAACTATCGATGTAATGCTGCGCAAAATACGAATAGAACACTCCGGTCACCACATTTAATTTCCCATGATCTTTTAAGGAAAGAAGAATATCCATAGAGCTAACCACTCCTGGCACAAACGGTTTTGAATAGGGAGATTGATAGCCCGATGAACGCATATTGTGTGCCGTTACCGGAACATTGGTAAACGTGCGGCTTACCGTGACTCTTCCAGAGTTCGACGGTTTGAATACTATTTCTGGCAGCCACAGCCAGAATGACATCGAACATCGAAAAGTATCCTTGAGCAAAGATATCTGGGCGTGCTGAAATAATCTTGTACTCTGAAGGAGTAAACACGATACCTGAGGATGGCAGGCCAGGCATCTCGACCTTCGAACCAGGAATCGGTAACGCTTGCGACCTACCACTGAGAACGCCGCTCGAAATGAGGTGTGTCAGGGATTGTGTTGCAGGAAAATGATAGCAGTGGGTGCATTCATTATCCGAAGGAATACTTGTATGATACTTTGGAAATACCGCTGTGCGTGTAGAGGATGTATTTCCTCCAGCACTATGGCAAGTATTACAGCCGGATTGATGAGGAATAGCATGCCACGTACGGCTCGTAGCAGAGCCAATGGTTATTCGATAGACACCATCATCGATAAGTGAGGCGGCAATGTTGCCGTTGTTATCGGATCTATCAAGAACGGACAACATCCCGTTTGGCGATAGAAGCGAGACTGCAACTCCAGATTGTATAGTTCTTCCTGTACTGTCAGAATAAATTGTACCGCCAATTTTCAGGTGTGGATGGCATTGAAGACAGTTGGCGCCGGGATTATGCGGAGATCGAGATGGTGTTGGACTGCCTGAACCAACCATTAAGAACAGCATGACACTACTGCTTATTAGCAAAAGACAACATTTTGACATGAATGATCGAACATTCAAATCATTCACTTGGAAAGGATTATTACAGTGCCGTAACTCATTATTAAATCCCGCACACGGTGTATGAACATGCAAAGCCTACTGAAAAATTATCCCTCGCTCGGGTGATCCGTGCTTCCAGGCTTTGTCCCGGGTTTATCTGGATCAGCTTGATGTATTTCACTGTTCAGGAGTTCATCGGCAGTGATTCTGCATTGCAGAATACCCTGAGAGGCATCAAGAGCGTTCTTCCATTGCAGCGGTTGAAGATTCGATGGGTGGTCAGTACCGTTCAGCTCGATATGCTCAATGACCCACCCGTAGAGAGATTCACGATCACCGTACAGCGATCTCCGTATCCATGCCCCACACTTATCTTTCCTCCAGACAGTGGAATCATTATCTGGATCAATTAAGGCCTTCTCCCAAACTTTTTGAATAACTGTATTGTTGTACAGTTCATCTGCAGTAATCCTGCATTGGAGAACACCGACGGTGGCATCGACAGAGTTGTTCCATTGAATTGGCTGGAGGTTCGATGGATCCTCTGAGCCATTCACATCAATATACTCTATTACCCAGCCATAAGATGAGAGATGATCACCGTATAATGATCTCTTGATCCAGGCCCCGCATCTATCTTTTCTCCAGATCGCTCGATCATTCGTAGGATCAATTGCTGCCTTTTCCCATACTTGCTGAATTATTGCGTCATTGAGAACCATGGTCACCTCAAATAGAGAGTATTGATGGGAAATTCTTTTTGAAGCTCAACTCCAAAGTATACTATGCTCCAGAATAAAAGTGTCTGCATTCGCAGGCCCTTTGCTTATACTTCTTAAAATCTGCACTTCGTTATTTCAGCATCATCATCCGCTTGGTAAACGAATGCTCATCTGTTGTTAATGTGTAGAGATACATACCTGAAGGTAATTGTTCGCCAGGATCTGTCTTCCCATTCCACGTTACCGTATACGTTCCCGTCCTCAAGTTGCTTTTCAACAACGTCGCAACTCTTTGACCAACTAAATTATAGATGGTTAATATGACATTTTGTGATTTTGGAAGTGTGAAGGAGATTTGTGTCGATGGATTGAAGGGATTAGGATAGTTTTGTTCAAGAATATATCCCGTTGGCACATCCACCAAATTATTAATACTCGTTAAGATGGCTGGTGTGAGGATAATAGAAATTGATGCGGCAGAAATATCCTTGGAGGTAGAAACAAATTGCTGGCCCGAATGATATTCAAATTTATCGATCACCACTGTATAGTTACCCGGAATAAGCTCTGTGATAGAGAATGCCCCATCATCATCTGTTACGCTATAACCCGCGAGTTTGCCCTGCTCGTCGAGAGCGTACGCTAACGCTCCGGTGATCGGGTAGAGGTCTGTCCCTTTGCTGAGAGAGTTCAGGGAAGTACCAGTTTTTACCGAGCCAGCAATAGATGAATAATTTATTCCTGCGCCGGGGATTGGTTTGATAAAGATATTCACACCACTGACAATGTTCCCCTTGATCAGTATTCTCGCTGCTTTCTCCCAGTATAAGGTGCTTCCTGCTGTGTTATAGAACGCTGGAGTGAAGCGCCCTAATGGCATCGCAAAGACAAAATATTCTCCTGCCGGGAGATCAGAGAATTTATAATTTCCTTCTGCATCGGTATCTGTGCTGAAGGCTCCAGGTGTGGTTGAGGGATCTTGTCCCGAGAGACGACTCTTAAATAGAACGACCCGTGCTGTTACACCTTTTTGCGTGGTTGAATCGATTATTTTTCCTGAGATTATTCCAGTAGCGATTGACGGAATGAGCTTGAGGAGAAAATCAATCTTTGTGGTATCTTTTGTAAGTTTCAAAATATCAGCCGTGAGGAGATCCGGCTTATTATTATAGAACATCTTGTAATAATTTGTGGCGGATGCCATAATAGTGAACGAGGTCTGCGGCAGCCTGATCGAATATTCTCCGTTTACATTTGTCCTGACGGAAAAAACAAACTCCGATGTTCCATCAAGGCGAAAATCATTCCCGCTCGTTCCTATTGGATTTCCAACCGAAATATTACCCATTGAAATGGGATTGGTATTGCAATAATCGAAGAGTTCCTTTGCAGGATTTGTATCAATCGTCGATCCCTTAGCTCCATTCAAGCTGAAGCCTACGGTTGAGAAAGAGACTGTCGCTTCCTTAATCGGTTTTAAGTCTGAATCGACTACTTTCCCTGACACCATTGCGAAGAGGATAATGACGTTCGCCTTCATTTTGAAGTTAACAGTTGAAGTCAGGTTTTCCTGTACTTGAATCTTCGCAGCCTTTTCCACGCTTGTTGCACCATCATACCACTGCTCCAAATAGTCAGCAGTCAGCGGTACAGCGCGTGCATAATAGACTCCCGTATCAACTTGTACAGAGTACTTTCCGAAGTCATCAGTGGCGACGCTGTATTGCGCAGACGATTGAGTTGAGATGCGATACAACTTCACATTGATTTTCGGAAGAGCTTTTCCTGTCGAATCCGTCACGATCCCTGATAGAGTACCCGTGACACCGTTTATGGTAATGGAAAATCCTTGTTCTGCATGGCCGCCTTTATTGGAAAAGACTACCAGGGAAACTTTAAATGTTCCTCGTTCGGGTGGTGTCCACTTGATCAAACCCGTTGCAGTATCAATGGTCATGTTGCGCGGCGTAGAAGAAAGTCGATAGGTGATTATCGCAGTCGGATCTGATGAAGCAGCGGTTACTTGATAGCTATAGGGAACACCCACTAAAGCGGTAAGTACCGGTTGAGAAGTAATCGTCACCTTATCGATGACAATGACAATTTTCGGCTTGAGAATAAAGTTGATCGTTATTGTAGCATTTTCTTTAACTACGATCGGTGTCGCTTTTTCGAAACTCGCGGCACCATCATACCATTGTTGCAGGAGTTCACCACTCGGGGGAACAGCGACAGCAATGTATGTACCGGTATCTACTTTGCTGATCGTGTATTTGCCTAATTCGTCAGTGACACCTGAAAATTGAGGTGACATCTCTTTGATCTGCTTTACAACATACACAGAGATCCTGACCAGTGGTTTACCAAGAGAGTCGGTTACCATACCGCTTACTGTACCAGTGGGTCCGCCGATCGTGAGCGCAAAGCCTTGCTCCGCTCTGCCTCCTTTGTTTGAAGTGACGAGGATAGAAACTTTAAATGTCCCTTTTTCCAGAGGAGTCCAGGTAATCAGTCCCAGTACCGTATCAATCGCCATCCCCCTGGGTGCCATGGTGAGATTGTATGTCAGCTTTGATGCAGGATTGCTTGATGCTGCAACGAGCTGGTAGCGATAGGACGTACCAAAAGAGACAATTAACGGAGATTGTGATGTGATTGTAATTCGATCCGAAAAGTTCATAACAGCATATGAACTAAAACGGGCAGCCCCACTTTTCATCTTTGCATGAACCTGGTAAATCACCAACGGTTTTTCTGGCAGAAGGAGAGGTTGATCGGTAGCTGCTTTCGCAGTCGTAGAATCTATACGAACTAAATTTGTAACCGACGATTGTGTAACCGGTTGTTGAGTTCTGAAGACGAGATAATATGCAACCGAATCGCCAAAGGTGTTTGTCCAGGTGAGACTCACCTTCCCGCCATCGATTTGTTTTGCGATGAGGGAAAAGTCCTTTTGGTTTTCCTGCGCTGGTAGTATAGAAATCCAGAGCGTGAGAAGAACGCAACACATGGCAAGGATTTTTTTCATTGAAAGTGACCCAATTGAAGTAAGAATACTCGTTGTTTTTCTAAACACCAATTTATATTTGTCATAGATGACAATCAATCGGAATTTCTGTATAGCCAAATAATATCGATTTATTGGGGGATTTTGAAAGCGGGAAAGGTATTTTCTTATGCTTCGTCAAAACTCTATTCGCGTACAAAATGCTGAATTCAAATTGAAATCGACACTTTTGTCCTGTGTCAATTATCAGGGCAAAGGCTCACATTATGAGATGTCTCCTATCGTTCTGTCTCGGATTCCTCAAATCAAGAATTCAATTGAGCATAGATAGAACAAGAAGAATCTTTAGTTCTTACTAGACTTGAGTACTGGCGGACTCGCGCCATTATTTCGTTTACGCTCGTATGTTGCTAATACTTACTGGAAGATGTAGGATAACCAAGGAAAATCTTATCTATGATATAAACTTTATAAGTACCAAATTCGGTAAGTGGGTCATTTTCAATATCATCCACTCAGTGGATGCTAATCCATCAATATATAGTTGATTCTTGCAACAGGGCCAAGCTTGATTATCATCAGGTCAATTCGTACTATTTCTCAATTCTGATAGAGGGAACTGCGCAAATTGCATTCTCCTTGATCAATCATGCAAGAAGGAGGCAAAATACTCGTGTTGCCAACATAAAAGATTCGTCACTCCCCCGCGAATAATTGACACCATGATACAGCAGATGCCGCTTCATATCGATATCTTTGCACTGTTCATCTTCCTGGGAACGGTACAGGGAATCTTTCTTTCTACTCATCAACGAGCGGCTTCAGCTCTCGTTTCCCGACCTTCTTGCAAAATACCGAATTGAAGAGTCCCAACGGCTGATGCGAGATCCAAACATCAATGATACCGTCGAAGGGATAGCATACTCCGTTGGTTACCATTCTAAATCCACCTTTCACTCTGCATTTAAGAAATTTACCGGGCAAACGCCTGCGGAATATAAGGCCTTGATAAAGCGCTAAAATCGTTGTTATTCAATCTGTTCTGTGCGATCCTATAGTTTCGGACTCCGTTCTTATAGGGGCGTTCTAAAATCCTGTAACTTCGCCCCTATATTGCACCGTATCAATCGCCACCACTAACAAGGAGTCCACTATGTCACAGTTCACCCAACTTCAAAATCGGCGGTACGACCTCGATTGGCTGAGGGTTTTCGCCATCCTTCTCGTTCTTCTGTTCCACGTCGGTATGTTTTTCGTCCATTGGCCCTGGCATATAAAAAATCCTGAGACAAGCCGAGGATTTGGCTACGTTATGGTGTTTCTCCACCAATGGCGCATGCCCCTTTTACTGTTCATCTCGGGGGCCGGGACAATGCTGGCTTTTTCCAGGCGCAGCAAAGGAGAGTTCGCACTCGAACGGACAAGACGACTGTTCGTCCCTTTAATCTTTTCAATGCTAGTTGTCGTTCCCCCTCAGATCTATTTCGAGAGGATTGCCTCCTATTCATCATGTCTAGATTTCTATCGGACGGTATTCGATTTCGTTCCATATCCAATGGGTGGCAGCTTCTCCTGGCTTCATATGTGGTTCGTCCTGTATCTGTTTCTTTATTCACTGATTGCTATACCCATCATCGCATTCCTGCGATCCGAACGATCGGCTGGTTGTATTGCATGGATTGAGCGATACTTCGCCCGACCGTGGGGTTTCATCTCCTACGCACTGCTGATTATATTCTCACAGGCAATCCTTCGACCGTATTTCCCGGATGAAACTCACACACTCATCGATGACTGGGCCTATGCCACACAGCTATTTCTGTTCTTCCTCGCGGGTCTCGTTGTGTCGGTGAGCCCTAAACTGTGGGAAATCCTTTTAAGGCGCAGGCGGAACCATCTTATGGCGGCCCTGGCATCGCTTACGCTGATGGAGGTACTGTATGCGGTGGACTGGGATTCACTTCAACCATATCTTACCGTTGATGTTGAAACCATCTGGGACGTCAACACTCTCATCGTAGCATGGACGTGGGTGATTGCAATTATCGGATACGGGCAGAGATATCTTAACAAGAAGAGCATCATTCGGAATGAAACCAAAGAGAGCGGAGTTAGAGAAAGAACAATCTCATGCTCTACGATCTCCTATCTCTTCAGAAGGATTAATTGAACCAGCACGCCTTCCTTCCATCTCGGATGTGTAGCTGGATCGACCTGATGAGTTGAATACAGTATGATGGCATGCTTTCTTAATTGATACATCAACAATCCTGGAGGAGTTACCCAAAATGAACTCTGAAAAAAGATCCGGCATTCTCCGTCTCAAAACTCCGATCACCATGTTTATTGCACTTATGATTGATCGAATAATAAGACAAATTAAAAACCTGGCGGGATTTCGTCCCGATATCGATGGACATCGGGACTCAACTTGCATTCTAATTTCTGCTCATTCCACAAAAACGAATCCGCCCGACACAAGATCGGGCGTTTCGTTTTTTGTAGCGGGGGCCCGGAATGCACACGATTGTAACTTGAGACTCCTACCAGTAGATTTACTTTGTATCCCTGTTTCAGAAGACCTGAGTTGACTACTTTCACCAGAAAATCTCCAAATAACCAAGACACACTGGATCACAGTCTAGTCACTTTTTTTCTCGAACCTCTTTCGGCTCCGCTGTACGGAGTCTCCCGCTCTGTGGATTCCGCTCACCGAGCGGGATTCTGAGAAAGCGGAACCGTAAAGCGGGACAAGAAGTTTTCCATCACCCATAGCTGATGTATCGACTCTGCACTCGTCGGCAGCTGTACTCTTGACTGTACCTAACCTGCTCTGGTTCCCCGATCTCATGGAAAAGTCACCTGCAAGGAAAGATCTCTTAGACGACCAGTTGAGACCGTACCAACTCCCTTTTTGCTTTTTCACGGTTGCAAGTACATCCAGCATCGGCGCCATCCCTGTACACGCTCAAAGCAATATGAATTGATATCACCACCGTGGCCACTGCGATAAGCAAAGCTCCAACGGTAGTGGTAAGACCGATAAGGATGAGCACTCGTGCAAGCTCCGGGTCGATGCCAAGGACGAAATTGGATTCCATAGTCGCTCCATTTCAGCCATCTTTTATATTAAGAATAAAATCCTATTTAAATATTTAACTAA
>JAZDJN010000087.1:0-381125 GCA_043803945.1 bacterium
AAAGAATATGAAGGAAAAATGAAAAATATTTTCCTTCCAATGTACAATGGAGTTGAAATCCCTAACAGCTTATTTTTCGCGTAACTCTTTTATTTCAAAGAACATATAGCATCGCTACTCTCCGTTAACCGGACAGTAGTGTACCATATCATTGAATCATTTTAATTGTTCCATTTTGTGCACCAGAATGCTGTTGAATTTCCCTCCCTGTTATAGTTACAAGATTCTATAAGCGTTTACGATACTTCAATATTGCCCCGCATCGCTCGCACTGTTCCGGATCAAGCGGAAATGATCTATGACCACCATACGAATGAACAATCACATTCTCACAAATGGGACATTTATATATTCGATTAGTATTGATGATGCCAGTGGCGAAGACGAGAAATCCAAGTAACACAATACCGACACCCACTTCATCGAGAGCTCCCCTGGAAATAAGTATCATCAATAAAGCGATTATAAATCCTCCCATACCAGGAAGGACAGCATGTGTCAGAGTTTTCTGCCTTCGCTTCTGAAATTCATCCACTATTTTCCTGGCGGGTACGCTGGCTATTTTTTCCTTCCATCTCGCTTGCAACTGTTCCTCATGAAGTGGAGCATTAATGAGGACAGACCTTTTCATCAGGAGAATAAGAATTCCAGCAAGCAAGAGCGATGAGGCCAGTATCAGATGGGTTCGAAACGGAGAGTCGAGAGTTGGCGATCCAATAACTGCATTTAAACTTGCAAGAAGCATTGGAAGCCCCCCCAGGATGATGAGATAGATACTAATAAATGCCCACAGTCGCTCTTCCTCTCTTGAGGGAGCCTTTTGCTCCTTCAAAGGGCCAATCGGTTCATTAAAGTCCTGTTGAAGAATTTCACTTTGTGTGTCAGACTCCAAGTTGATGGCGCTTTCATGTTCTTGATGAAGAATAACATAGGCATCTTTCCATCGGCAAGAGAACCAAAGGAAGATTGAGATCAAGACCAAGGCACCAAGAGAAAAGAGATACGATAGTAATCCAATCCACTTCGTCAGCTCTGTTTGAAGAACTAACATGACAACCAATCCGAGAAGCTCGACTCCAAGAAGAATCCATCCATTGCGAGACCAACCGGAGATTCTGAGGCGAACGTGGCAGTGTGAACAGAGAAAAGAAATTGATCGGTATTGGAAATAATGAATGATGAAATTCCAGAGAGAGACGGCGATTCGTTTGCATGCTGGGCAATTCATCGTACCCTCCATTTTGGTGGGAATGTATGACTCGTTATGCTGTGAAGAGAACTGACTCTATCGATCGCTAATACTGCAAGCGGCTAATTACTTATTCAAATTGTTCCCTCTGCTTCGCACTGTGAATACAGCACTAACGCAGCCAGTCTTCTCACTCATCGTAGTAGTAGAATTTTGTTGGTTTGTGAATAAATGACCTGTGATTTATCCAAATCAGTAACCTCGAGATGACAGAAATAAATTCCGGATGCCTCAGATGTTCTCCAGATAACTTTATGAGTTCCTGCTTCTACCTCTCTGTCGATAAAAGAAGCAACTCGTTGACCCGTCAGGTTATAGATTTCCAACCGAATACGGCTCCGTACTTGCAATTGAAACGATATCGTCGTCGATGAGTTGAAAGGATTCGGATAATTCTGATACAACTGATACTCGCGTACAGAGAGATTCATCTCATCGGTGATGCCGGTCGCAGTACCAATTTTACATGTATTACTGCTAAATGCAACAATCAGCGTATCAATGATGCTTCTGATCCGAAACGAATAACCAGAATCAATTGGCAGCGAAGCTGGAATAGCCCATGGGTATGCACCAATATTCGTCACAGAATCCTTAATCAAGCTGTAACGAGTGCCGCTTTTATAAAGATCGATTCTTACTTTCTCTGAGATGTTCGTGTGCCATACAATATTATAGGACTTCCCTCGTACCAGAGTCTCTTGAGCCTTTGGGGATAACACGGCGATATACGGTCCCACCGCAGTAAAACTCCACATTGGAGACCAGGCACTTTTCATCAATCCAAAGCCTGATCGTACTCGCCAATAATATTTACTATTCGGGCTGAAGCTCTTCATCGTGTCAGCAGCAATCGTTAGAGTCGAGTCATTAAGAACTAACGACTTAAATGATGAATCAGTTGCAACCTGCAAATGATAATCTGCCTGATAGCCTTTTGGATTCCATTTAACCACCAACGGTTGAAATCGATTGATGCTGTCCTTATCTACTGGAAAGAAGAGAATCGGCGGAACGACTGCGATATCATCATTGCCCCGTCCGAAAATGAATTCCCCAAACTGAGAGGTCGTTGCGAGAATCTCTTTTGTCACGGGATTATAGGATGTCGGAAGTGGAAAGAATTTACCGTTATCCACAGTATCTCTTCGATAGACTTTCACATTATCAGGATCAGGGATATCCTTCAGCATTGTCACATCGAACATCAGATCGGCGGTGAACGAAGTCATACCGGACCGGGTGATCGTGAATCGTGTTGCAGCCACCTGCGGCGCTCGTAGTGTAAATTGTGGCCTGGATGGAGCGGTGCTATACTTCTTTACAGTAGCAGTGTTATAAAAGATTGGCTGCAGTAGTTGAAATATGATTTTCAGTCCTGTGCGTTGATCATTGGTTAGCCCGTTAAATGAATAGGTATTGCCCTGCAAGATATCGATATGTGTGTAAGAAGCTGCTACCTGATTTTCTTTCCAGGGAAAACGGTACGCACGCCACGTGCGCTGCCCTTTCGGAAGAGTCAATTCAAATGCGATCGATTTATCGGGATGCACTTCTGTAATCGATGTCAGACCATCAAGCCCTGCATTCCCCCAACCGATGAACGTATTTCCATTGGGCAGACGTTGTGCAGAACCATTTGCCGAGGCGAATATCTCAGGAGTGCGTCTAAACTCCCAGATAAGCGCGGCAACTTTGTTCACCTCATCGACGGCATATTCCACGACTCTCGAATACTGTGGTGTATGTTGATTCCCATTATCGAAGAGCATGATATTGCCATTTTCCAGACGTGAGACATCGTGCTGGTAGGAGAAATAATTCGGTTTGCTTGCTTCGTGTTCACCAACAAACGTGAACTGATTCTTCTTACCACCAAGGCGCCAGATAATTTCTCCTGTGCTGCCGTTGATTTTGGTAATTTCAGAGAGGTGTCTGCTTGAGAGAAGTATGCCACCATCTTTATCAATCTCAAGCCCGTTCGCGTGGATATAGTCGATCGTCATAGCAAGAGAATCACTATAGGAATCTGTAATGGGGATGTAGTCGAAGCTTCGCCACTGGAAGACGACATTCTTGTTGATGTCAAGTTCCTGTATTACAGCCTGAGCGATAGTTGCAGCAGGATACCCACCGACAACAAATTTACTCATATCGACAATTTGCCAATCATACATCAGTAATACGACGTGGCCGTTTGGGAGTATTCGGAAATCGGCGAGGTCACCCGTATAGCCGTTGCCGCCCTGGAAACTGTCAATCACTTTCATCGTTGTATCCATCACCCGAATAGTTGAAGCGGTGAGGGTCTTTTCAATATATGAGATCAATCCATTGGGCTGTGCCGTAAAATTGTACGCAAACGTTGTGGCCACAGAGGATATCTTCTTATAGGCCGCCGGTCTCCCTGAGTTATCGAGAATCATCAGATAGTTCCCATAAGCGCCAGTTCCTGATACAGGTCCAAAGTTCGCAAGAAAGATATTTCCTGAAGCTGGATTATTGAGAGTGTCGATTCTAATCCAGGGGAAATCGGCAGGCAGAGAATCCTGCGCACTCTTCATCCCGAAATCACTATCAAGAATATCCGCTACCCCACGGTTGATGTCAGTGGCTGGCTGTGTCATAATCGTAAAGTGGAAGGTTGTTCCTGTAAGCTGTTTACTGTTCCATAATGGTAATCCATCTTGTACTTTTACAGTGACCTTTTCACCGAATTCAAATCGCTGAAGAGGAGTGAATACCAGAGTTCTTTCATCATCAGAAAGCATTATGCGGCCGCTGTGCGCTCCACTTTTTGAACCGATGACAGTGAAGAGATATAATTCTGAACATACATTGTGATTCACCTTCTCAAATGATCGGACAATGATTGCAGTCTCCCGATGTATATACTCAGAGTTCGGTTTTGGGGAGAGATATTCATAGGCTGAGATCCCCTGCGCCATCGTCCTATGGAAAAGCAGCGGACACAGAAAAATGAATCCTATGATAAACTCTCTCTTGTTCATTTGATTATGCTGTAAGCTCCTTTGTCAATCGTTATTTGAGATACATCAACCTTTTCACTCTTAGAAGATTTCCTGCCTGTAACTTGCTGAAGTATATGCCACTTGGTAAGCCTTTCAAATCAATTCTGACTTGATACTCTCCCCTCTCTTTTTCTTCATCCACCAAAGTTATGACCTCTCGTCCAAGCGCGTCATAAATTTTTAGCTTGACATGAGAAGAAGAGGGTAATCCATAGAACTGAGTCGTTGACTGATTGAAGGGGTTGGGATAATTCTGGTTTAAAACTATTTCAGAAAGCGAGGCGCTCACATTGGTAGAAGTTATACCGGTTATTTTGAATGGAAAGCGAAACAGCCGATAGCTGAATACCTCCTTTGGGAATTTCATTTCGAAAACCTTTTTCCCCTCTGCATTCAACTCAGTTGCCGCCATCTCACTGGCACCCCAGGCAATAAGGGTGTTTCCACTATTCAACCGTTGAACGTTTCCCCAATAAATACTCGCAATATCTGGAGTATTCCGGTAAGACCAGACCAGGGTGGCCGTTTTCTTGAACGCATCGATTTTGTATTCTACTGCCCGAGAAAAATGAGGTGAGTGACCGTTGCCGTTATCATACATCAACAAGTTGCCATTCGGGAGCAGGAGAGCGGAATGCTGAGCGCTAAACCCGATGGAATCGTTGATGAATGTAAATTGATTGTTCTTACCGCCTAACCTCCAGATGATAGTTCCCGTCGTGCGATCGATCTTGGTAATTTCGCTCAGGTTCCGGCTGGAGATAATCAGGTTATTGTCCAGATCAACATCGATTGAATTCAGATGCGAATGAACAAAAGCCTGATCGAGCAGGTTAACTGTGGGCCCAACGTCGGTAATCTTATAATGCTCGAACGCTTTCCACTCAAAGACCACATTTTTATTTCTGTCGATTTCCTGCACGACATTGACGACAACGCTGGCATTCCGGTTTCCGCCTTGAACATACTGGCTCATATCATAAAATCGAATTGCATTCCCGATGAGTAATACATTTCCATTCGGTAATAGTTTAATTTCGTGTTCATCAGTTTCGAACTCATTCTTCACCCAAAAGCTATCGACGATCGCGAGATGCGAATCCATTGCATAAAATTTTTTTGTTCCATAATCGTAGTATGTCAACAGCCCATTCTGATGCAGTTTAAAATCGGCACAGGTCCCCTGCGTTCTCTTGTACCATATTGGCTTGCCGGAGTTATCATAGAGAACAAGATAAGGTGTCCCCTGGCCCCAGTAAGGAATCGCAGCAAAAATGAATCCTTCAGAGGCATTGTTCGAGATAGTGACGATCGGTCGCGCCAGGTCAGAGGGAATACTGTCCAGTGCACTGCTATGAAGGTGGAATTGAGCCCAGAGTGTTTGGAAACCAAGAAGCATGATATATATAAAGAGAACCCTCACTATCCTTTTCAGCGTAGATATTCCAATTCTATGATTCTCTGATGAATCTAAAGAAAAAGGGCTTGATACTCAGAAGCCCTTTCTCAGAAATGAACGATCTGTTGTGATCCCGTGTTATTTCAGAATCACGAGCTTGCGTGTTTGGACAAAGTCACCTGAAGTCAAACGATAGAAATACATGCCCGACGAAAATCTCCCGGCATCCCATGTCACCGAATATTTCCCTGCTGTTTTTATCTCATCGACCAGATTCGCCAGCTCCCTTCCCAGCATATCATAGATCTTCAACGTTGCCCGAGTTTTCTGAGCGAGACTGAATTCGATTGTGGTCGTCGGATTGAATGGATTAGGAAAGTTTTGTTCAAGCTGATACGTTAAAGGAACGTCTGTAGTTCCTGCTACGCCAACCACTCCGGAGACTGTTGTTTGCACGAGCGCCGGTCGCACCATTTCCGAATTACCGACATTATCCGTTGCCAGCGCATAGAATTTATATATTCCGTTCGTGACACGGATGACAAGAGAATCGGTCAGAGATGTGCCGACCGCCTGGTATGGCCCATTATCCTTTGAACCGAATACTGTTACAGACTGAACTCCTGCTCCCGTTGTTCCATCCGTCGATTGCCATTTGACCGTGAGATTTTCCCTGGTATGTGTCGATGCAAGGGCTCCCATGACGGTTGTCGGTGGAAGGAAATCGATCGTGTTGGTAAACGTATTTGTCGTAATCGGTTTATTCATATCAAAGGTGATTGTAGCACTATTCTTTAATGAGGTTCCTGAAAGTAGTCCACTCTTTGTCATCACAGAGAAAGTGACATATCCTTCTCCTTCCGGTGGAGTAGCATTAGGAGGAAGCTCAATCCCTTCGATTTCCCAGCGCAGGATGTTATTTGTGTTCGTCACCTTCCAGAGGTAATTAGGACCATCATGGCTCGTTTTACCGAATTCGACCGTACTTGCATCGAATTCAGGACGCAGTGTATCGACAATTACGACCTTATAGGCCGAGGCAGTTGCTTCCTTTTTATTTTCAAAGAGTATCTGATAATTCATCTTCCCTGCCGATGAGATAAATCCTTGTGGGCCAATGCCAGCAGGTCCGATTTTTTCGTTTGGATCCCAGGAGACCACAGGTTGACCGGTCTTTGCGCTTGCATTTGAAACCTCTGGTTTATAGGATGCATCATCGATTTTCTCTTCAACGCCGTACAAACCCGTTTCCTTATACAGCCAGTACCAAATCTGACGTCGAAGGTTTGGTACAATGTTATACACGTTTCGTCCGACTGCTCGTGCAACATCGACCGTTCCTCCTACCAGACCCATTGTTTTTTCAATGATGGTTCCCCCTACTTTCTTCATTGCCCACTCTTTTTTTGTATCCTTTTGCCGTATCTCCTCCGGTATTTTCCCTACCGTCGACTCCCAATTTCGTTTTTGCTCTGGTGTAAGGACTAAACCCTCTCTCGCTTTATCACCGAGGTAATCAATCGTTTTTACCGTCACATACACAGCGGCAGCTTTCGCACCCCACCATAACACTGCTCCGACAGTAATGGTGAACGGTTCAAAGAGGGTTTTCCCTAACGCAGGATAAGCCGTTGCAATAATTTCAAATTTGCGTTCTTCGCGAGGATCCATTCCGGTGACATAGTAGACAAAGCTTGTATCTTCTCCTTCGAAGCTTAAGCTATCTTTTGGCAATATTTCCTTCGTTCCATTCGGCAAGAAATGCTCCGACCTGTTCATGTGCACGCGAGAACCAGTATTGACGCAAAGGAGAAAATCGTCAGTCGGAGCATCGCTGTTGTTGACATAGTGAATTGTAAAGCGATTGGGAGCGCCGATGCGAATTTGCGAACGACCAATAACTGTTGTCATAATCGAAGGACGTACTGAAATCGGATCTGGTGCAGAGGACAACACATAATCGCCTTGCGCAGCGGCATCTGTGATTGTTATATAATTATCTGTAGTGTTTCGTGTCAGGTTGAGGGTCGTCGATACTTGCTGCCAGGTTGTTCCTGTATCGGCTGAATAATATACCTGAAGATTCGCCTCCACATTTTGAGCTACTTCGTCTTGGCTATAATATAATGTAAGCGATGCTACATTGGGTGACGCGGTCCTGGGGATTCGTGTTAGTCTCCACCATGCTACAGCTTGGTCAGCGCGTCATTTTCTGTATCATAGATCTCGAGATAATCGACCAGCCCGATGATGTCGAAGATCTTCTTGAAGTGATTCGAAAGTCCAGTAACACCGATCTTCTGTTTCTGCTTCTGTCCATCCGATACCATGGCGATGATAATAGCAATACCGGCGCTGTTGATATAATCGGATTGATTGAACTTGAGCAGAATCTTCTTGGCGCTCTCTTTTGTCACCTTCTGGTATGCATCAAGGATTGGGCCTTCAGCAATGCTGGTGACGTCTCCTTTGATTTCCAGAATTGAGACTCCCTGTTTTTGGGAGATGGTTACGATTGGTTTTTGTTCCATAGTATGCTCCTTTTAAATATGAATCTCTCTTATCAACGATGAACCGCCATGACGCCAAGTTCATTGAAGGTTTAAATAAAGAATAATTGTGCTGTGATAATCATTGTATTTGAATTTGTGTATTATTTTTATGTACGATGTAAATAAATGACCATGCTGGTCGTATTTCCTTCCTTCGTCGAAGAAACTTCAAGCGAATCGACCAGGTTTTTGATGAGAAAAATTCCCCAGCCCCGCGATGGCACATTTCCTTCCATCCTGGATTTGATATCAGGCTTCTGATCGTGTATTTCGAACTGCTCTCCTTTGTCATAAATATCCACCTGCAACCTATCAGCAGCTACAGTGAGTGTGACGAGGAGTTTCTCGGCTTTTCGTTTCTTGCTGGCGTGTTCGATTGCGTTGATGCACGCTTCTGCCAAGGCAGTCTTCAAATCCTCCACCCGATCTTCTGAGAATCCCATCATCCGAGCAACAGCGGCAGCAGATTCCATCGCTATCCGTTCGTACCCGAGATCGTTAGGTATATGTAATTCTATTTTTTTCATGGAACATACTCCTTTGGAGAATATTCAAGCATTTTTTTCCTTTCATCTCTCTTCTCACATCTATCTTCTCTCTCCTCTTCCCATCTACCATCTACTCGTTATAAGACCTTCACAACCACAACTGTCATATCGTCATGTGGTTTGGTCGAACCGACAAACTTCTCTACATCTGACAGCATTGCTTCCAATATTTCTTTTGCTGAACCGTTCGCTAGGTTCTGTATCTTTTGCTCCAGCCGTTCAAATCCATACAACTCCTTCTTTTCATTCATTGCTTCTACTATTCCATCCGTATAGAAGACCAGCAGATCATCCGGCTGAAGTTGAATCTTCATCTCGCTGTATTCTACCTGCTCTTTTACTCCTAATGGATACCGATTTCCATCTACTTTTAAAAAAGATGTTGTATTACCACGCTTGAGTATTGGTTGCGTCTGTCCGGCATTGGAGAGCGTCAACATCTTCTTATCGAGGTCAAGAACAGCGATGGAGAGAGCGGTGAAGGTATTCTTTGTCGTCTTCAGATACATCGGTGTGTTGATGTTAGTGAGAATCTCTTTGGGAGATTTATTATTTCCAATTTCCCGATAGATCATTCCGCTTGTCATTACGGCAGTGATTGCTGCTTTCATGGCGTGGCCCGAGACATCGGCGATGGCAATGCCGAATTTTGTTTTTTCTTCATTCATCCAGAGATAGTCGAAGTAGTCGCCGCCCACTTCACTTGCGGGTATGCAGCGGCCTGAAATGTCGAATCCTTCAATCACTGGATCAGAGACCGGCATTAAACCCATTTGCATGTCGTGAGCAGCACGAAGCTCTTCAAGAAGACGCAGCTTCTCGGCCTCCTCTATGGAACGCCGACGCTCTTCTGCGACGCGACGATCGTCAGATATTCTCAGCACAGGAAACACAAGCATTGATAACAAAGTTGCCACGATTGGCTCAGTAAGACTGAGATCATATGCCCATTCGTATGCAAGGATGTATCCTGTAAGAAAGATGATGAAAAACAAGAGTGCAGAAATTGGAAATGCTACACGATTTGGATATTTCATGAAGATAAGGGCACAGATGACAATTACCAGAAAGATACTGAACGGAATCCATCCATTCAGGGGTATTATAAACGCATTATTCAGAATTCCTTTCATTATAAAATAATACTGGTCAAGACTATAGCGTGCATAGTATTGGTAACCCCAGGAAGCTTCTCCCTTATTGATATCTTGAATGGGTTCCGGATTTTGCCATTCTATGAATACAATTTTGGGTTGATACATTAAGCTTGAATTACGATAATAATTAGCTTCCAACTTGTCATACAGCAATATTTCATGATTTACATGATAATTAATTGGTGCTAAGCCCTCACCATTTACTGGAATCCGAATATTAGAGACTGTTACATGGTTATCTTCATATCGAGGATGATAAAATGTTGTATCGTTGTTAATCCTAGCAAGGGAAGCAAATGCAATGTCGACCTTCGGTTCACCTGTCACTGTATGCCTGTATCCATAAGGACGATAGTAGCTTACGTGGGTATCTTCACTCACCTGCAATGTGTTGGCATACCATGGGATATTATAATAATCTAGAACGGGGTGATCGATCCAAGGATCATCCGATCGCTTTTTCGGTTCCACAGAGAAAAGGACCGATCGATATCTGTTAAGTTTTTTCAGAAGGTTTATACCTATAGTATCTTCGAAATGCGGTGATCGATGATCAAATGCTATGACAACTGCCCTTACTCCCTGCGCTTCAAACCATGGCACAAGTGTATCGCACACCGTTAGATATTGTTTCAAAGAATAACCTTCCAGCCTAACATTGTGGGTGAGTATCATACCAAATGATTTGCTCCAGATACTTTCTCTATCCGTCGGAAACCAGAATTTGATACTGCGTTCGCGTGAAAATAACGGTTCAAGTATGGAAGACTCACGCAGTAACGTAACAGATATCCATAGAATGGCAGCAAAAACACTATATCGTGTGAACCGTGATCTTAACAGTCGCTGTGTTTTGTTCCACAATGGATATCTTTGAGCATACTGGGTCGCCGCCTGTATTATTTTAAATTCAATTTGTAACACTGTATAGGTCATCACAAGCAGCAGCCAAAAAATGAAACTCCCAAATTGAAACTGCCATAGTTGAATGGAAGTAATTAACAATCCTGATCGATAGTAGTTTGTTCCAGCCAGAGTAAGGAAGTTTAAATTGCGGGCGAGAAAACAGAGGAAAGCGATCAGTGTGACATACCAGAGAGTATTAAAGATTTTTCTTGATAATGATCCTTTGAACCTTCCCAAAAAGAAATATATGAGGAACAAGCCCAGAGCAATCGAAGGAAATAAATATTGAACTATGACAATGCTATCACGGAGTTTGACCAGATCCAATAAATATTTTATCCATAACCCTGCGAAGAGAAAAAGCAGGAAAGACTTTCTTAAATTACTACGCCATCGTTTTGAACGGGCCATTCTCAGAATAATCTTTCTGAGGTCCGGCATCTGCCAAAAGCAAATAACCCATAAGCATAAAATGAGAATAGCCGGTACTGAATACCATTCTACGATGTTGAAATATTGACGTCGTATTGGAAAATAATAAGAGGCAACAACAAGAAGGAGAGAATACTCCAATATTGAGGTTACCACCATTCTTGTTGATCTTCGATCTTTAAATAAAGGAATCTCTAAAGAAGGTATAAGAGAAACTAGTAGCGGTGACACCATGATTGCAAAATGCCATACATGCAGTTGCACTGCCAGGAAACAAAGTAATACGAGTGCAAATGCCATAACAGGGGGAGCTTTAAGCTTACCGTGTGAAATATAGATGATGAGAAATCCTATATGTGCGAGAAGTAGTGCAGCACCGAAGAGCAGATTCACCAAGCCTCGATAGCCAGTCGCAGCCCAGATAAGCCATATCAGAAAGAGTAATGCTGAAGCAAGGCTTATTCTACGATAGAGAAGTAATTCGGCATTCTGTTTTTCATCTAAATATTCGATTCGTTCTATTTTATTCATGATGTACCTCCTATACGATCAACTTTTTATAGTCCGCTTTCACAGCTTGGTAATATTCGTACTTCTCCGAAACAGAACTTCAACATCAGCGTTACGAAACGGAGCTTCGTGACGATGGCAATTCCCATTCAATCTCTCTCACTCTATCGATATTTTGATCATTGGTCCCTCCCCCATTGATTGGAGAGGGATATAGGGTGAGGGCAAAAGACAATTCCGAAACCATCTCCCTCTCCCGTCTACCTTCTACCGCTAGAGAATCTTCACTACGATCCGCCTGCGGCGAGATCTTCGTTCGGGTTTACTGAACCCTCACGACGACTACCGTCATATCATCATGCTGCTTGGCAGTTCCTGCAAATCGATTCGCTTCCGCGATCATCGCTTCACTTATCTCTTTCGCACTCATTGTTTGTGGGAGATTCTTCACGACCTCTTCCATCTTCTCAAATCCCCAAAACTCATCTTTGTTATTCTTCGCCTCAATAATGCCATCCGTAAATAATACCAGCACATCGCCCGGATGCAACTGACATGATACTTCATTGTATGCCACCTCTTCCTGCACTCCCAAGGGCAATCTGGGACCTTCCACCTTAATGTACTCTATCACCCCGTCCCGGCGAAGTAATGGTCTCATCTGTCCGGCATTCGAGAATGTGAGGTTCTTCGTCTTGAGATCAATAACTGCAAATGACAATGCCGTGAACACATTACGGTCGGTTTTGAGATACATAGGTCGGTTGATTTTGCGAAGGATTGTTCGAGGACTTTCATTGGAGCTGATTTCATTATAGACCAGGCCGCTGGTCATCACGGCTGTGATGGCAGCTTTCATTGCTTTGCCGGAAACATCAACAACAGCTATACCAAGCTTATTCTTTTCTTCATCGAGCCAGACATAGTCGTAGTAATCGCCGCCGACTTCATTAGCCGGATAGCAGACTCCGGAGATATCGTAACCAGGAATTACCGGATCTGCCTTTGGCATAAGTCCCATCTGCATATCGTGCGCGGCACGCAATTCAGCTTTGAGATAAGCACGATCTTCAATGAGCCGAAAACGTTCTAACACCAGTTCGTACGGTAAATAGAACAGGAGTGACGCAATAAATGAGGCGCCGATCGGATAAGAATTAACAAGGATACTTCCATAGACGAAGAGAGCAATACAACACAATCCTGATATTACCAGAATTAAGAAGGATCCACCGAATGCAGCCCAAGGTGAGAATCGCTTGAATAACTCGTATGCGATAATTATGAACACGAACGCGATAATTGGATAGAGGCGAGAGTGTGCTTCGCTCAGGAATTCCTGATCGAGAATATTCTGAATAATGGTGGCATAAGCAGTGGCATATTTATAATCTGTAGAATTGTTAAATAGGACAATAACAAATTTACCATTGAGCATTTGAATGGATTTGATTGTATCAAGCGGTACATACCTTGGACCATTAGGATGAGTTGTTACAAATACATAATTGATGATTTGTGATTTATCTTCATCATACTTAGCAATCGACCATCTTCGATGAGTCTTGTTACTTGAGGTTTGTTCATCGCTATTGCTTAACTCGTACTGTAGATTATAAGATAGTTGTTCACTATACCATGGTTCACCTTGATTATACCAAATAGTTGAAAATGGACTCATCCAAGTCTTGGAAGAATAATAGTTGATATTCATCGATTGCCAATACTTTTTATCATTCACTGGAATATTTCCGATCAAGGAATCAGCATTATTCATACCAAGTTGAATCATCTTTAATCCGAAGTCTTCAGGCTGAATGGGTAACGCTGTCAATTCTGGATATTCACTTTTCGTTGAATGATAATACATTGGCAATAGTTCAGAATTGTATCCTTTCAAATACCTTGAGGTTAGTGTTGTCTGTGCTCGAAACCTTCTATTCCACAGAGAGTCAGTCTGATGTTCAGTCCGATTATCTATGCGATAGCGATCATGATAATATACGAGTGCAGAATTTCTGACAACGCTTTGGATTTTAAGGTCTGAATTAATACCGTAATCATATAATGGGCTAAGTATTCCTATCACAAGTGGTTTCGAGCGATCAAGCATATCAAGTATACTAATGATTTTATTTTCGACTGGTTTTCCTAGTATTTCGACAATAACCACTTGTGGATTTTTTGGTCGATGATCACCGCGCAGTGTTATTAGCCACTTGAACCAGTATTGTTGAATCGTGTTCTCGAGTCCTGCTGGGAATGCAAGGAAAAGAATGAATATCATTCCAGTCGTGAGTGCATAATAGCTGCTTCGGTTCAGTGATGGAGATCTCGTCCTACTTTTCAATTGAATGAGAAGCAGAACGATTCCTGTTGTTATCATTGCGATAATAAGAAGAACATAAATCCCCATTTCTGTGTCGATTAAATATTTCCCTAACATGACTTTGAATCCTCATCTTAAGTTAAATATAACAGTTACATTTCAAGTTCGACAAATTGATAAGCACTGTTCTCTCGCTCTTTAGCATTACGAAATAGAGTTTCGTAACGAGAGCAAGTAATGAGTCAATTCTTCAATTTACTTTCACCACCACTACAGTCATATCATCATGCTGGTGAGCCGAACCAGCAAACTGTGTCACTTCCGCTAAGATTGCATCAACTATCTGCTTAGCTGTCATGGATAAATCAAGTTTCCGAGCACTTGCCTCCATCCTCTCAAATCCCCAGAATTCTCGCTTCTCATTCTTCGCTTCCACAATACCGTCGGTAAGGAATACAATCACATCACCAGATACTAATTTCACCGTGGTCTCTCCGTATTCCACAATCTCCTGCACTCCGAGCGGCAATCGAGGACCTTCCACCTTAATCGATTGGATTTCTGAGCCTCGCCGCAGCAACGGACTTATTTGGCCGGCGTTTGAATACGATAGAGTGTTCTCATGAATATCAATCACACCAAAGGACATAGCGGTAAACATCCGGCGGTCGGTCTTGAGATAGAGCGGCCGGTTGATGTGCATAAGAATAGTACGCGGTGAATCCTGACCGCTGATTTCCCGATAGACCATGCCGCTCGTCATCACCGCAGTGATGGCAGCCTTCATCGCTTTTCCCGATACATCGGCTATTGCAATGCCGATTTTTGTTTTTTCGTCGTTCAGCCAGAGGTAATCGAAGTAATCCCCTCCTACTTCGTAGGCAGGGCGGCATACGCCCGAAATATCATATCCGGGTACGACTGGATCGTGTGTAGGCATCAATCCCATTTGCATATCATGAGCGGTTTTAAGCTCTTCCTGTAATCTTTGCTTTTCAATTCTTTCTTGCATCTTCCGATCATGGGCAAGAAGGACAAAGGAAAAAGCAAAGAGACCAAGCATTGTGGCTAATATCGGAGGTAAAGGCTCAACGATGATAAAATAACTCGCGACAAGCCAATAATAGAAATACCACTGCATGAATATGAAAAGGATGATTGCGACAACACGTCGAACCGTATTAAGAAAGAGAATACACAGGAGTGTCATAGTGATTGCTGCAATGGTAATGTAAGGCGTCCACCTATCCAGCGGCCACATCTGTTGATTCTCAAGTATATTGTGGATAATGGTCGCATAAACTCCAGTAAAATTATTAATCTTTGTAAGATACATCGCGGGAGGCTGGATGATGACAATTTTTCCACTGTAGGTGGTCCACGGTGCCTGAGAGAATTTGTCCGACAACAACACGCCCTGCTTGGTATAGGTAATTGAATCAGAGACCTCGTTGATATGTGCAAACAGCTCATCAGCATATGAGATAAAGATCCGGGGATTAATGAAAGTACTCTGATCCTTCATCAGTCCTGTTTTGTACCCAGGCATGATAAATGCATTGCCCTGGATTGAGAGTTCAGAGTTATCAGAATATCCCCTATACAGACGAACCGCCTGGACAGACACATCAGGCACGAGCTCTTCTGATTCGTTTTCCCAATATGAGAGAGGATAATACCTGTCCGGATAATACCATATTCTTGCTGCAGCACTGATCACGCCATACGTTATTGGAGTAGTACGTTTAACCGGGCGGTCAATTGAAAAAGGAGTAGGCAGACTTCTATCCTTTGCAGGTATTGCAAACACAACATTGCCATGTCGTGCAATCGCTGTGATTGCTTCATCACGAAGATAATCCGTCTCTCCAATACCTTCGGGCAGTGGAACGATGATAACCTTGACCCCGGCACTGGTGAGTGTCGTCGTTATCTTTGCCATGGCTTCGAGGTAACTGGAGTGACTCAATCCCAGCGTATTGATTGAGAGCACGCGTACAATGTCACTTTCATCCCAGGATACTCTGGCCATCCGGATTCGTACCTGCATTGAATAATTCCAATCGCTTCCTCTGAAAAGCAGAGTAATGAGGAAAATGATCATACCCGTGATACTGAGCTTAAGGATTAATCCTATTGACCTGATCCTTCTCCTGTCATATCCAGGCACGTTTTCCCTCGTTTGACGCATTCTTTCAGCAATGGTGTACAATACATAGAGCACTCCTGCCATAAGGGTATAGGAGAGAAGAAATGGATAGAGATCGAATCCCATAAAACTTATTGCGGCATACACCATCTGATTTGCTTTTGCGCCGAGGAGCAGGGAAAAGAAATAGAGGGATAGAGCTATCAATTTGAAATTTCTATCACACCAGTGGCGCTGAGCGGTTGTCAGAATGGTTCGAACGAATATTGCAATCGCACCAGCAACAACAATGCCGATCATCCACGAAACACCGAAATGAGTTAGATATTCGTACCAATTTCGGACCGGTGAATAGCGGCCAATGATACCAGACATTGGAATATAATTGCCGGTGCCGAACCAGAGCACTCCCAGTATCGTTATGATGATAAAGAAGGATGCCGTGTATAGAATGCGTTTCATTGTGATTTCCTTTCCTATGTTAATATCTTTTGTCCTCTGCTGAATGATACACCAAATCTGCTCAGGAGTTGTCTCCATATTGTAAACGTTATGTCATTCTTTCACTTTCGCTTCGTTTCACTTCTCTACAGTAGGGCGTTGTTCTGAAAGTTCTTCTTTTAGCAGCATGAATAGACTCTCTACTCTTTGATGCAGAGCTTTTGCATCAGCATTACGAAACAGAGTATCGTAACGAGAATATTCTTATTGTTAATCTCCCTCACCCTATCTTTATTTTGATCATTAGTCCCTCTCCCATTGATGGGAGAGGGATATAGGGTGAGGGCAAAAGACAATTCCTAAACCATCTCTCCTCTACCGTCTACCACTCATAAGACTTTCACCACTACGACTGTCATATCATCATGCTGCCTGGCAGTTCCCGCAAAGCGATTCGCCTCAGCTATTAATGCTTCGCTCATTTCCTTCGCACTCATTGTCGAAGGGAGATTCTTCACTACCTCTTCCATCTTCTCAAATCCCCAGAATTCATCTTTGCTATTCTTCGCCTCAATGATGCCATCTGTGAATAGCACCAGTACATCATCCGATTGTAGCTGACAAGAAACTTCGTTGTATTCCACTTCTGCCTGCACTCCCAGTGGTAAGCGCGGACCTTCGACCTTGATATACTCGATCATTCCGCCCCGACGCAGCAATGGAACCATCTGGCCCGCATTTGAAAATATGAGTCCCTTCGACTTGAGATCAATCACGGCAAATGACAATGCCGTAAAGACATTCCGGTCGGTTTTGAGATACATTGGACGGTTAATCTTGCGGAGAATTGTTCTCGGGCTCTCATACGAATTGATTTCATTATACACCATACCGCTGGTCATAACTGCGGTGATGGCGGCCTTCATCGCTTTGCCAGAGACATCGACGACAGCTATGCCGAGCATATTTTTATCTTCATCGAGCCAAACATAGTCGTAGTAATCGCCGCCGACTTCGTTGGCCGGATAGCAGACTCCGGAGATATTGTATCCAGGTATCTTCGGATCTTCTTCTGGCATAAGTCCCATTTGCATATCGTGGGCGGCTTTTAATTCAGAAGCATAGCGCAAGCGTTCTTCCAACACCCTGCGATAATTTCTAAGAACTTCATATGGCAAATAGAACATCATCGAACAAAGAATAGCAATTGCAAGATGACCTGGATTATACAAAACGTTAAACGCATAGTAGAGAATGATGATAGCTATGGCAGTGCCAAAAAGTATTACGATAGATGCAAGAAAAGCAGTCCAATGGTTACGCTTGAGATACAGTACAAGAATTAGAAGTACTATAATGAATGCCACTAGGTAATAGATAATGGTTGAAGGTTCATAGAGGAAATTGTTATCAATGATACTTTGAATGATGGAGGTATAGGTATATGCCAGTTGATGGTCACCGACACTCACGAGTAGAATTTTTCCTTCAACACCAGGCAGATCATTCTGATTTTTTATCCATTTTCCTTGTTCATTTTTGGTAAGCAGGCACTCGCTATTGAAATCTACTTCTCTGATACTACTCCAATCTAATTTGTGTACTATTTGAGGGGTCGTGATAGAAGTAGGCCAGCGGTATCCAGTAGAAGAATATCGATATGTTGTGAAGAAATGTTCTAGGTCGCTGTAGATTCTTGGATTTAACAAATGATTAATGACCATTCTCTCATTCGTGCTCTCTGAATATTTTTGGAGCCATCTGACCTTATTCTGAGCAATTGAATCGAACATGGTTATGCTTTGTCTATATCTTAAATGCAGAGCATAGACTTTGATCCCAAAATCAATATTTTCAATGATACTAGTTCTAACTATTTTTAGATAGAGTGGCAGGAAGCCGGAATGATGTAAATAACTTCGCTCAAGGTAATGGCTATAACCTTCAACCAACGAGACCGCCTGAGAAATATTGCTAGTCTTGTTATCCACTCTTTCTAAATCTTGAATTGCTCTAGTATCCAGAAAATTTATTTTTGTTTTGGGGATTTTATTTTGAAATTCAAGCATATACTTCACTAATTCCTCACTGTTATATGGCAATTCAGAACAGATACCGATTACACTCGGATGGTATTTGCTAAATATTGAGAGTAAAGTCAGAAGTTCCTTTTTATCAGGCCAATCATCTAATTGAAGATATGTTATCTGAGGGTCCTTAATACGCTTCAGGGATTTGTTCTTAAGAAGTATTTTGTATGTATTCTCATAAATGTCATCATAGATATTTCTGTAACCATTTCTCCACGTTCGATCAGTATTCAATAATATTAGTAACGCAATTAACAGGCAGGTCGAGAAGATATAAAAAAACGTACGACCAAGATAACTTGAATAACCCATTTGAATTTTATTCAAGACATAATAAAGAAATCCGATAGAAGCTGATATGAATGTTAGGAATACATTATTACGCAAATCATAAAATATTCTGTACCATGCACCGTGAAAGTGATATGTGTCGATGCTGAAAACAGAATACAATACTATTCCACTAAGAATAAAATAACCAAGCAGCGAGCTATCCTCGAATGTATTTAATCTCTCTTTTGTCGATGGTTTCTGCGATAAACGCTTTTCTATTTCCTGTAATAATGAAATTATTGCGATCGCTAATAGGAAGTAGATCGCAGTGAAAAGTAGTCTGATATTGCTGTCGGCGCCCAATCCAAATTGCAGTGCAGATAGCACCATAGCTGCAAGGTACCCAAACAATGGGATGAGCATGAAAAGAGTAATCCATTTTTTAGTGTTCATGTTAGTACCCTCCGCAATAATTATTTGCTTCAACTAATCACAATTCTTCATGTGATTTTTATTTCCATTTATTCCTTTCCCCTCGGCGAGACGCCTTCGGGCTAGTGGTTTTCATCTCTTCTTTTCCGTCTCCCTTCTCCCTTCTAACTTCTACCGCTTAGAGAACTCTCGCTACCACCACCGTCACCCTTCGACTCACCTTCGACTCGGGACTCCATGCCTCGTTCAGGTTCGCTCAGGGTGACCATTATACCGTGTCACAGTACGCGGACAACGAAAATGGTCATATCATCATGCTGCAGCGCTGAACCAGTATAGTGTGTTACTTCAGCAAGAAGCGCATCGACGATCTGCTTTGCTGTCATGGTTATATCTAAGCTCTTGACACTTGCCTCCATCTTCTCAAATCCCCAGAACTCTCCCTTCTCATTCTTCGCTTCCACGATACCGTCGGTTAGGAACACAATCACATCGCCAGATTGTAATTTCATTGTGGTTTCTCCATACTCCACAATCTCCTGAACCCCGAGCGGCAATCGGGGCCCTTTAACCACGATTGTCACGATTTCGGTACCACGACGGAGCAATGGATTTAACTGGCCTGCATTGGAATATGAGAGTGATTTTTCCTTGGTATCAATCACGCCAAAGGACATAGCGGTAAACATCCTGCGGTCAGTCTTGAGGTATAATGGCCGATTGATATGCATGAGAATGGTGCGCGGCGAATCCTGTCCGTTTATTTCCCGATACACCATACCGCTCGTCATCACCGCAGTGATTGCAGCCTTCATCGCTTTTCCTGATACATCGGCTATTGCGATGCCAAATTTCGTCTTTTCGTCATTCAGCCAGAGATAATCGAAGTAATCCCCTCCTACTTCATAGGCAGGGTGGCACACACCGGAGATATCAAAGCCAGGTACAACCGGATCGCTGGTTGGCATCAGTCCCATTTGCATGTCGTGGGCAGTTTGCAGCTCTTCCAGAATTCTCTTCTTCTCATTACGCTCCATCCGTTTTCTTTCATGGGCTATTATAACAAACGTAAAAGCAATAAATCCGAGCAATGTGCCAATGATCGGTGGAGCAGGTTCCAGGAACACATCATATCGAGAAGCAATCCAGGAATAAGCATATCCCTGTCCCACTATAAGAACAATGACACCGATCATACTGAGCCATGGCTTGAGGAAAATAATCAGGCAGAGCGTCACTATCAGCATCGCAGCCGTAATCAACGGCATCCAGGAATCAACCGGTGTCGAGGAATGGCCCTGAAGGATTCCATGAATGATATTGCTGTAGGCAAGACGAAAATCTTCCACTTTTGTTATGTGTGCACCGGGATCAATAATGATGATCTTGCCCACCACAATTTTCCACAGACTGTCAGGCGGGTTACTGATTGTAGCAATTCCCTCGCCGCTCATTCCATACTGTACCAATCCGGTCGAATCATCGACACTGGCAAAGATCTGAACATAATCTCTTGTGTAGTAGAGATTCATCCGATCTTGAATCATAGCAGATTGATCTTGCCATAATCCTGTATGGAATTTGCCGAGGGTAAATGTGCGCCCTTGGATATTCATGGTCGTCGTTGCTATGTCCCCCCAATATTGCCGAACAGCCTCCACCGCCACATCTGGAATCATGGCGCCCGTAGCAAATTCCTTGTAAGAAAGAGGATAATATTTATACGATCTCCACAACCATAATTGTCCCGGAATCGCTGTATTGACTCCCCACTTCAATGGTAGGATGTTTTTTGCAGGATGATCGATGGAGAAGCTGGGATACAAGCGCTTATCCGATGCAGGAATTGAGAATACAACATTGTTCAGTCGTACAATTTTTTCAAGAATACGGCTGTTCATTTGTGAAGAAGAAATTCCTGCCGGTAAGGGAGCCACAACAACTTTTACTCCTGCCCTGCTGAGCTTACTACAGACGTCATACAATGCATTAAGATACATACGGTGGCTTACTCCGACATTCGTGAGTTCGAGGCACCGAATTACCGAGCTTTTTTCTGTATTAAATCTTCCTGACAGAAGCATCATTTGAATCGAACGATTCCAATTAGTATCAGAGATTTGGATCGTTATGAGAATGATCAAGAGTCCCATCAGGAGAAGCTTTATGGAGAGCCAGATATTTTGCTTCCGGTCAGATCCAACACGGTCAACGCTTATTCCCTTATACCGTGCTACCTCGATAATGAGATAAAAGCAATAGAGCATCGCACCGAGATAATAGAGCACGATCAATGATCCAAAAGCATCGGCAACATGAATCCGCAGGACAGTTGAGGGATTCTTAAAAACCATTTCAGCTAAGGGTAAGCTAAGGTTGTAATGAACAAAATATCCTACGATGAGGGAAACGAGGAACAGACAGTACAAACTGAAAGTGATGTTTTTTTTGATCCATTGAGTGGAGTAATGTTTAAGTATTTTTCGCAATAGGAGTACTGCCGCTATTGAGAGTACCATACCGATAGTCCAGGAAAAGCCAAACAATAACCAATAATGGCCGACCTCCTTTGTTGCGTAGGGATCGGTAAATTCATTCCGCCATACCAGAAGGAGTGATATGAACAGAATAATGACGAAGGTGATTGTGATCCGTTTCATGGCTATTTCCTTTTAAGGTGAGACGATCTGTGTCTTGTAGAATGATACAGTATTTGCGAGAGGAAGTTGTCAACGAATTGTAAACGTCCTGTCAATCTATGGTATTCATTGACAAGCGAGGACGGGTGTTTCTGAAAAGGATAAGACGCGCAGCCAACTATCGGATGATAGCTTGTCGTTTGCATCTGATCACTCCGAATGAGGTTGGGCGGAGAGAATTAGTAGATCAGTGCTTATGTAACGTAATGAGTCCTCTTCATCTTAGAGGAATATGTTGACCATTGTTCAAGAGTCTACTAGGTTCGTCATTGTCTACTTTTATATTTGCATTGTCATTTTGCACTTTGCATTTTAACTTTTCAATTATTAGTCGTCCCTCATCCTTACTTACAATAGCTTGAGTGCTGCATCTTCTCCCTGGAATATTGTCAGGAAGTCCGTCAGACCGATCATCTCGAATATTTTCTGGTAGTGGGTTGAAAGACCGACGACGCCGACTTTTTGAGAAACATCGCGGGCCTTGCTGACAATCATGATTACCAGAGCAATTCCTGCGCTGTTGATAAAACATTTCTCATTGAATCGCAGAAGAATTTTGGTGGAGCCTGCACTGGTTACTTCGTTGTATGCTTTGAGGAATACCTCTTCGATCGTTGAGGATACTTCACCCGATAAGGTGATCACTCCGACGGTTCCAAGAAGTTCTGTCCTTACTGTTCCTGATGATTGCATACCATCTGAACCTTTCTTGGTACACCGGCTATTGAGCCCTGAATACCTTTCCGGTACTTACAATTCTGATACTTTACTTCTGAACAATATACTCATCTCACAAATTTATATCCTGAACTATGCATCGTCAGGATATGCTGCGGTGCCGATGGATCTCTCTCGATTTTCTTGCGAAGGCGCAAGACATAGTTGTCGACAGAACGAGTTGTGGGATTATGATCGTACCCCCAAACGTCGCGCAGCAATTGATCGCGGGAAAGCACTTTCCCTTCATTGATGAGAAAATATTTCAAGAGTTTAAACTCACGAGCCCTGGCGGGTATTTTCTTTCCCTCCTTGAACAACTCCTGACGAATAAAGTCTACCTTAATGTCTCCGAATGTCACTTCATCAGATGACTGTTCATTATTCTGTTGCTTGCCTAGTGTTGTGCGAACGAAGTATCGCAGAAGATCAATCTCGCTTTCGACAATCGTGGACTGTTTCTTCTTGGAATGAGGACGGGAAAAAGTATTTTTCGTTTTCGGAGGCATGAATAAGTATTCAGATTCCGTAATTACTCAGCCACAGAGGCTCAGAGCACACAGAGAAAAGAGAATTCCTTAGTGTCAAAATGCATGAGTCAAATTGAATTTTACATTAAACCTCAGTGTTCTCGGTGTCTCGGTGGCAATTTCTTGAAAACGCTTAGCAGTTACCAGACTTCTTATAATCTGCATTTGCGCTACACAAGAGTGGACAGACAATAATAGCATCTTTCCACCATTGGTTCAAATGGTATTATCAGCCTCTTTGTTTCTGATGATTTATGCCGAAGATGCGGCAATGAGAAGGGATTTGTTGAAATGAAGGAGGCGAATGTACTCTTCGACAGTGAATAATTCACCTATTTGTAGTACTTTATACCATACTATTAACCCCCACCAAACAACACATTGACTCAACAATTATGAAATCCTTCAATAGAAGCTTTATCGTCATCGTGATAACAATACTCCTAAGTGTATCGATTGCAGTCTATGCAAATGGCGAACCACAGGAGCTTCCTTCTCTCAAAGGCAAAAATATTTTAATCGTTTATGGGGGCTGGAAAGGTCACGAACCCGACCAGTGTGTGTCGATATTATTACCATGGCTCAGAGCAGAGGGTGCACTTGTTGATACTTTCAGCACGCTCACTCCTTATGCCGATAAAAAATATATGGAAGGTATCGACCTTATTATTCAAATCTTTACGATGGCAAAAATTTCAAGCGAGCAAGAAAAAGGCTTGTTAGAGGCGGTTAAAATTGGAACCGGCATTGCTGGCTGGCATGGCGGTTTAGGCGATGCTTTCAGAGAAAATACCGAATACCAATTCATGGTCGGCGGACAGTGGGTAGCACATCCCGGGGGAATAATTGATTACGATGTTACCATCACAGACAAGAAGGATCCTGTTACGAAAGGATTGTCGAATTTTAAAATGCATAGCGAACAGTACTATATGCATGTCGACCCGAACGTTAAGGTCTTGGCAACGACAACATTCTCAGGTCAACACGCTCCCTGGATCGAGGGCACGACGATACCGGTGGTATGGAAAAAGACCTACGGTAAGGGACGTGTATTCTATTCATCTTTAGGACATGTCGCTGCTGATTTTAAAGTGTATGAAGCATTGGAGATACTCAAGCGAGGAATTAAGTGGAGTGCCGGCAGCAAATATGAGCCGGTAGAACAGTGGGTGGCGCCAGTGTATTAATGTTGGTTAAATGATAATCTGCTCAATAACCCAACTCTAGAATAAGCCCATTAGTCCATCGGCAGACTATCGTCTAATTGACAATGATGAGTGTATTTTCTGTTTCATTAACATCATCCACAGTTTTTGGAAGCACTTTACCCAGCTTCTCTCCAGCAGAGGCAATGGTCTCACAGAAAGCATCGGTGATGGAGCTCTTCTTCAAACAAAGGATCATTTCTTTGCACAGTTGATCGATAGCGTTTTGCCCAAGCGCTTTCAATGCAGCTTCGTCTGCCCTGATACTGACCATACGCTCATAAAGTGAGATATAGATCAAGACACCAACATGCTCTTTGGTATGATGGACTCTCCCATCGAAAAACAGTTGTTTTGATTTTGCCGTTACCTCGGCCTCCATTTCCCTCTTCGGAGTAAAGAGGAGTCCGAGCCCGCCTATGCGCGATCCAAGGAATATTCCGAATGTATATCCACCGACGAGACCGCAGACCATCAGGAAGTAATAGAATATGGGATTGGAGGACTCCCATTGAAAAGATTCTGTACGGAAATCAAGGAAGAAATAAATGATCGTCATGAATAATATTCCTAAGAGAAGACCGATGAGATCTTCTGCACGATCATAGCGCCCTGAACTTGATGCAATAGCTGGAACAATCTCTGCCGATGTCTTCTCCTCTGCTTTCGCAACTGCTGCCTCAATCTTCCGGCAATCCTCACGGGTGAGTTTTCTTGTTGTATGGATCATACGCCATTCCTTTCCAGTCTTACCAAGATCCTGTCGAACCGCCGCTGCTTGAAGATCCTCCACCGAATGAGCTCCCACCTGAAGAACTCCGACTGCCTGATGATCCAAATAATCGATTACTTGCGTTTGGCTCATCATCATAGTACGAACCGAATCGGGTTCTTCGGTTGTACCTGTCATAACGATCATTGTAGCCATAGGAAGGTTGACTCATCATTTCACCGAAGGCACCGAAGATAGTCGACCACATTCTCCAGGCCAATCCTTCTTTCTGCGATTGTGCATATGAGATCAATGTGAAAAAGATCAAGCCTACCACGAGAGCAACTCCTCCTATGACGGCATAATCTTTTAAGGTCAGTGCTGTCGGATCCTGATCCTTCGCTAATCGGCTCAGTTGTTCAACACCTTCCAATATCCCTTTTGAATAATTACCCTCTTTAAAATTCGGTATGATCGTTTCGCTCATGACTGTCCGGCTTGCAGTCTCATGGTCGGCGCCAAAACCCGCGCCTAATTCAATACGCGCTTTTCGGTCGCCAAGAGAAACAAGGAGAAGGATTCCTTTATTGAAACTCTTCCCTCCAATCTTTGGATGGCCGATACCCCAGGAGTTATAAAGAGTGGTGGCAAACGTTTCGATTGACATAGGGATGGTCGTGTACATTCTCATCGCTTCAATCGTGACGGTGACAAGCGGTATACTTTGCTCATTCAGAAGCTTCTGACTTACCTCCTTCACCTCTACTCGATCTCCGAATGTGATAAGGTTTGCCTTATCGATAACAAATTCCCAGTCGTTAGGCCGCTGGAGAGTGATGGTTTGACCGGGTGATTGTTGCCACGGTGATAGAAGGTTTATTGGAAGGATAAAAAGAAAGAGAATTATTTTAATTGCTCTTGAGAACAACGGAAGTAATCGATTTCCCATGGCCTTCTCTTTTATTCGGGCATGAAGAACATGAGGCAGGAAGGGCCTCAGACTATTCATTGATAAGGATGAAACGGAATTGCAGGAATTGTTCCCGCATGTCCCTCCGTCTTCAAGGAGCATTGAAATAAGAGGATAGACTTCAAGGATTCGCTACCGTCATCCAGTGATCAGCGTTTCTCCGAGACGGTGTATCGGTATGTAAAACTACTATAGTTTCCTCTGGAAGTCAACGTCGCCGCCCTTATCATCATAGGCAAATGGCTTGCTGATCACACCCACACCGATGAGTTATTAATAGAATATTTTCTTCTTAATCATTTGTGGAAAGCGGCGAACTGATTTAATAGTACTCGCTATGCTTTTCTATTCCCTGAAATTCAAAAACTGCAAGTTAAACTTGCTTATAATATGACTCATTTGTGTCATTGTGCAGTTGGTATTGACACAGTATTTTCAGCACTGATACCGGAATGTATTTCTACGCACTGAATTGAGCCCTTTATCGGTGTTGCTTTTCTCCAGACGTTCAGAAGTTCACGGGGATACATCCCCACATTTGGCCTCGTGATGGACTATCTCGCTGAGTGTGGTAATGAGTTGCTGTTCGAACAAATGAAGAATGGCGTTGTGAATAACCATGGCCACGATCTGGTTCATGCGTTTTGTCAGTACACACATTGCCTCATGTCTAATTCATCTCCCGAGAGAGAGATTGAACAACTATTTGCCACAAGGCTCTGTCCGACTTGCTGCATCGACACGACCGGTGAATTTACGAACCTCATCAAGATGATGCAACTCTATAAAGTCTGACCATTATTGCAATACAGTTCCGCATAGCAGATCCCAAACAGAAACATTTTGGGATCACTATGTTTCCCCCTTCACTATTTACGATTTACTAACTCACCTTACGCAAAAAAGAAAAACTATCAATCTGGGTTCTTCATAGCAAACCCCAAACCACCCCATAAGGCCGTCTAAAAACTAAAAAAGGACGCTGTCATTCCCGCATGTGCCGTTTTTCGGCATCCCGTACAACGGGACTTTAAGCGGGAATCCAGATATTTGAAAGATAAAGGCACTGGACACCCGACCTGTCTGCCGACAGGCAGGTAAAAGCATTCGGGTGAGACATTTTTTTTCTTTTTAGACGGCCTCATGGGGGAGGTTAAAAACAAGATTAATCGCTCCAATCATACAGATTCTTCTTCCTGCGTAACGTGAATTACTAATTTATTCCTCTGTGTCCTGTGGTATAGTTCAAATCTTTGTAACCTGCAAAATCAATGGACTGGATAAGATTTAGAGTGGTGAGCAGGCTAAAAATCTGTTGAGAGTTTGAAGCGGAATATTCGATTCGCTCGAGAGTCGAGGACATAGAGTGTTTTATCAAAGAAGGCAAGTCCTGAAGGGCGCAGCATTCTGCCGGACGACCGGATAAATCCGAAGGACTCTGATCGAAATCTGCCCTTGTTGTCAAACTTGAAGATGCTATCCTGTGCCGCATCGGCAATAAATATGTCTCCCCTCTTTCCATCGATGACAACTCCTTCAGGGCGCACATACCGATTGGGCCGAACAAAATCAATAAAGCGCTGTTCCTGTTTTGCCGGATCATACTTGGGGAGCCATCCCTCAAATTCTGAACTCGATTGATAAATCATGTGAATGGCACCATAGGCCACACCTTCCGAACTCTGAAGGATGATGAAGTCCTTTGAATTCGGAAACCGTCCGATTCCCGTCGGCTGATTGATGTCGGTGATACCAGTGCCCGCACGCGTAACAAGATCACCCACAGGAGTGATGAAACTATTGTCTGCTCCGAAGCGCAGCAATCGGCTGTCCGGATCGACAAAGCTGCTATTATCCGGCCCCTGCCGTAAGGCGAGAAATTGATTATCTGTGAGTGCGATAATACCGACAAATCTTCTTCTTGGACGTGCAGTCTCTTTCCAGATTGTATCCACCGGTGCTGTCGCAATTGAGTGCTGAGATTTGATCAGTTTGTAGCGAAAGATCGCAGCCACAGAATCTCCGCTCGGCTCCACACAGATCCCTGTCACTAACAGATCGAGACGTAAATCCTGCGACAGCGAATACGGCCTCGTAACGGATCGAATCCCGAGAATCTGCCCGGCAATATCCATCTGAACAATACGATTATGCTTCGTATCAGCAACATAGAGTATCTGATCATTGCCGACGATAATGCCATGAGGCTCATTGAATCCTTCGAACGGTGGAACAATCTCAACGTAGCTCGTATCTCCTATGGTGTATGTTGTCCTTGCCTCCTCTAATGACTCCAGTGAAAACTGATCGGTGCATCCGAAAAACGCTAAGAGAAGTAGCAGTACGATCAGATGCATTCTCAGTGTGATCCCTCTCAGAATTGTGAAAATGAATACCACAGAGACACACCTGCCTGCCGGAGTGCCAATATCCTTTCTCTGAGCGGCAGCGTATGCCGGCACGCAGGCAGGGAGATCACTGAGTTTATAAGTGATAATGCGTGTCAAATTTAGGTTTCTTCGATTACCAGTTAGCATCTTGGTTTGTATTTACTTCGCATGTTCAATAGCCAATGAGTACCTATTTTTCTATTTCAAATATAATATCATTTCTTTGTGTACTCTGAGCTCTCCGTGGCAATTCATTATTGAGTAGACGCCTCATTTCAGTACGTAAATCCCACTGTTATCCGGTGGACCGCGCCTAGCTGCGTATAATGGGTATAGCCATAATCAAATGTGATGGAGGTAAATCCGAGAGACGTGGTAAATCCTGTTCCAAAAGAATAATCATCTGAGGATTTCCGATCGATGCCGAGCAATGGTTCACCGATTGTCCGTTTAATTCCCGCCCGCAGAAAGAGCCATTCATTCCAACCATATTCTATTCCGAGCCGCAAATTCTCTGCATTGTCATTGGGGTGATTCAATTGTATGGACGTGGTAAACCGATGGCTTTCATCCTGATACGGTTCCAGTGCAATCCCGATTTTAAAGACAGTCGGTGGAGAGAATGATTGATAGGTATGAACAGTGCTTCCATCGAGGAGAGTGACGTCGCCCTGCGGTGCGACATCTGAACCAAAGTTAGAGACAACGACACCGAATCGCAGCGAGCCAATTCCAAGAGTGTAATAGGTTCCGAGGTCAAAAAGGACTGCTTTAATTTTCACCAGGTCGAGGTTTTCTTCAACATAGCGAAGTGTCGTTCCAAAACTAAATTGATTTGTCATCTTACGGCCATACGAAATGCCGACTGCAAGATCTCCATATTGGAAGTATGTGCCTGTCCCTGCGGGATTCGTTTCTGTTGTAATTTCCATATCGTCACTGCGCAGGGAGATGATTGAGACTCCAATAACATCCGATTGAGAGAGACGATACACAGCCCCTGCAAAATCGTGCTTCATACCTACCAACCATTCCGAGTGAGACAGTTGGATTGAATTCGATGCTGACAGTGTCAATCCCGCAGGATTCCAATAGAGCGCTGAGGCATCGTTTGCAAGTGCGACCATCGCCTCTCCCATCGCTCCACCTCGTCCTCCTACCCCAATTTTCATAAATTGCAGGTTTGAGATTCCGGCGCGTTGGCCTCCGAGATTGGGCAGTAACTGGCCGCTACCATGTTCGGAGATCAACAACAGAATGAGCACTATGTTCAACAAGTATCGCATGGTCAGAACCGGAATGAGAGGCTGAGGCGCATTGAGCGCGGTTCCATATAGCGCGCGGGATTATACGGGTATGCATCAACCGGCGCCTGGAGATCGGGATAATGCGGATCGTTCCAACTGCTCGGTGTCGGTGTTGGTGTTCCATCAGGGCGCACATATTCGTATGCGTCGCCCGTAATGGGATTCAGAATCTGGACATTCTTTCGATTCAGCAAGTTTGAAATCTCGATTGAAAGAAAAAGTTTTGCAAAAGAAAGGTCGATGCTCTTTTCAATATTCAGGTCGACTGTGCAGACATCCTTCCCCACCTTCGTCAGCGGATTGTTCAGGTCTGCATAGTAGATCGGCCTGCCGGTGGCAGATTCATTCCCGACATATTGGTACGAAGTATAACGCTTTCCTGATTGGAAAAAGACTCTTGTATAAATATTAATATCATCGAGCACGCCATTGCCAAAATCAAAAAGCGCTCGTCCTTTGTTAATCTTAAAGTTCAAGACCAACGAACCCTGGAGCGGCCGATCCCAGGCAAGATATTTTTCCTTAACATTTTCCTCGATCCCCTGTTGAATGTTGAAGGCGACCTCCGTTGCCGCTGAACTCTTCCCCGTTGTAATCGAGTAGGCGCCAGAGACGGCTCCACGGAACCAGTCGGAATACCGCTTCTTATATTCAATTTCAAATCCGCGGGAACGGGCATAATCGAGATTGATATACGTCGTATAGGTTCCGGATGAGAAGCGTGTTTGTTGAGCGCGAACAGACCGTGCGGTGATGTAATCAAAAATGTCCTTGTAGTACGCAGTGACGTTCAAGACATCATTCTCCGTCAACTGATTACGCAATCCAAGCTCATAGGCTACTGTTGTTTCGGGATTGAGATTTGGATTGCCAATTACCTGGAACGTCGAACGGGAGTTGCCCCGAAGAAGTTTTGAATAGACAAATTGCGGTCGTGGAAATTTTGAAAAATGCCCATACGAGAAAAAGAGTGTCTGGTTGTCGCTCACGGGATGGGCGATGGCCAGGCGGGGGCTTATCCTTCCCTTCCAGCGAAGTCCGAAGGCCTTGTAGGTATCCCGCAGGTATTGTTCCCTGATCGTTGGACTGACAAGCGATTGTTCGTCGTTTTGGACAGCATCATCGACATATTTTCCGGGGAACCAGTAATCGAACCGCAATCCGAAATTCAGAATCATTCCGCCAAAGGTGAGATTATCCTGCGCATAAAGTGCTCCCAGCGCCGGTTTGACAGAATAGATATCGTTATTGAAACCGAGAGGCCTCACCCAGGGACTGATGATATCCACCATCTGCATCTCCTGAAGCCGTAATTCTATTCCAGCCTTAAATTTATTCTTCTCGTCGAAATGGCTTGTGAGATCGAACTTGCAGGTGTATTCATCGATGTAGTGATCGCGCCAGGTTGTGGGCGAACCCGTCTCATAAAATCCATCGCCGGGCATTACCCCGATGGTGTCATGGCCAAGGTTGTAATAGATAATCGGGAAGGTGACGATGTCTTTTGGCTCACGATAATTCTCCCAATACGTGCCATTGGCGTCACCTCGCACATGCGCCGTGAACTTGCTCAGCCGAACTTCATAAAACGTTTTCGAATTGAGCGTGTGAGTCAAAATGAGAGAGTGTTGCTGATTGAGTTGCGTAAATGTATTGGCACTATCGGGTATGTTCTGAAAAAGATATTGATATCCCGGCTGAGGCTCCTGATGCTCCAGTGTCGTTTGAATGGTCTGCGTGTTTTGATTAATGGCGACAGAGCCATTGAAAGAGTACGATAACTTCATCGTCGGTGTAATCTTCCATGTCACTTTGGAGAGGATCGTCCAATTATTGCTTCGACGCGGGGCGAAGTTATTTCGATGGAAAATTGAAGAGTATAATCCTCCCGGTGCTTTTACCATGAAGCCGGCGGGTTGGCCCTGTTCGTTGATCCGTTCCACCCATCGAGTGTAGCCGTCACTGAGATTGACGTTGAAGTTCAAGAAAAAGCTGAGTTTCCCGGGAAGTGTCGCACCAAAATGCGGTAGGAGGTAATTCGTCAATGGCTCCGGTCCGCCAAGGGAGAACTCATAAATATCGGTATTGAAATTGGAACGGTCATTCGTGTTGAACCCCAGGTGATCGCGTTTATGCTGAAGTGATCCGGTGTATTTATCGCTCCCCTCGCGTGTCGTGAAACTTACGACACCAGAAGTCGCCTGGCCATACTCTGCATTGTATCCGCCCGTAATGACTTCGACTTCCTGCACTGCTCCAAGCGGGAGCTGCAGCCCAAATCCGGTCCCAGCGAGCGGATCCTGGACCGAGATACCATCGACAAGAAAAGCAGTCTCATAAGCGCGACCTCCGCGTATGTGAAGCTGGTCATCACTCTTCACAACACCTACCTGTAAGGCCACTGCATCTTCCACCGTCTGGATAGCAGCCGCCTGGAGATCCTCGTTCTTCACAGATCGTTTGCTGGAGGTCTCCTCGATATTGAACATTGGTTTTTCACCGATGATGACCACTTCCTGTCCCAGTGAGAGAACCGTCTCTTCCAGCGGTGCATCGAGAATCGTTTCCTGATCAGCGATGACCTTTACCACACCAAACTGCATGGTTTTATAGCCAAGCAATCGAACTTCAACTACATAGGTCCCCGCATTGACCTTCGGTACCAGAAATGATCCATCAAGTTTCGTTGCAGCACCATAGTAGGTACCTTTAACGATCACATTAGCACCGGCCAGGCCTTCCTTTGTAGCTTTATCATATACTTTGCCACGGATACTCCCCGCTTGCTGTGCATAGAGGGCCGGAAGCAGCAGCATCAAACTCAAAGAGATGATATGTGTGTAAGGGTTTCTCATGAATCAGAGTCCAAATTCCTGCACGAAGACCTTCTGAAGAAATGCAGCAAGACCTTGTCCACCATTCGCTTTTCCATCGAGATAGTGCAACGGAAATCCAATAAAAATAAATCGTTTGTCATTGCGGACAACACCAACATTTGGTGTGCCGAGATAGGGACCAAGTGTGGTCGCCCGGGTATCCGGTTGCATGCGATAAATGTATTTTGAGTCGGCACGTTTGTAGACCGGCCGCACAAAGACCGAGAGAAGATTTCGCGGCTGCCCGGCAACTGTCAGTGAATCGACATTTAACACCGGGTAGAGATCAGCCGTCACACTTGAATCGGGATAAATCTTATAATTTTTTGGAACCCGTGTCGTTCCAGGCCACGGAATGGAGGAGGGGCCTGGCAGAGTAATTGCGCTGATACTATCGAGAGGAGCAAAGTCTCTGAGTGCGCCTCCTGGATCGTTCGCCGACGCAAATTCTGTTGCGTAAAGCACTTTCCCGCCTAACGTTGAATAGTGAAAGAGAGAATATTGAGCGATCGTCAAACTCGGATATTGGTCGGTATACCAAAAAACGAAGTCGTACAATTTCAGTGTGTAGACAAACATTGGATTGAGCAAGGAAAGTGCAGGAACGAGAATTCCCGGTTTCCCAACCGGGCTGCCAGTCCGTATGTCAAGTTCATCAAAATTGCCTAGCTGGCCGCCAGCAAATTCAGAAAATTTCTTTCTGTAAAACACCTTAACATCGGTTGAGTCATCTTTTTGATAATCACTGATCACCAGCAGCCGGCTCTTTGGCTTTTTCACATACCAACTCTTTACTGCTGATGGTTGAACCATTATCAGACTATTATCTCCGGCTACATCGCGTGCCTGCACGAAGAGTTTGTTTCCAGCATTAAGCTTTAATCCAGGTACTTGTCCTAAGTAATGAAGCGTGGGATAACTTCCGCTGTAAACATCTGCCGCAACTGCTACCGCAGCCCCATCACTACGAACACGCGGCACCATCAAGGTTACGGTTGTCGCATTCTGAGGCAACGCTATCCAGCTCGCGGCCGAAGTTGTGTCGTTCAATGCAAGACGATAGGAGGCAATTGTTTCATCGCCATCGGGGTCGCTTCCCTGCCACGTTGCGGAGATTACGGTATATGTTGTATCAGGAGGGAGAATATATTGTGTAGGATTTGCTGGATCCCGTACCAAACTGATTGTTGGCGGACTATTCTTTATCGGGAATTTTTGTTTCGCCCCTTGCGGATCGAGTGCATTGCCTAAACCTGGCAAAGCTTGATCGCCGATATCGAAAATTCCGTTGCTATTCTTATCCCAATATGGCTGAGGGGAGATCCTCACAACTGCTCCACTCGGCAGATTCTCCAGGAAGGTGTTGTCGATTGCCCGGACTACAAAGAGGAACGTTCCACTCGATTGACGCAATGGAAATTGCACCACAGAATCCATGACCGTTGTAAAACCATAGGTCAATGTATCCGGATTGGGAATCGATTGCAGGCCCGCACCAAAAGCCACCAGATAACCGATAACGTATCCATCCTTATCCTCTCCCCACCAACGCAACTGCTGTTTGCTGATACCTATGGATATCTCTCCATCCGGAAAGAGCCACAGGTAAGTCTTTGGCCGCTCGTTGATGATCGGAGCATCGGTTGACTCGTTCACGCAACCGGATTGAACGAGCAATATAGCCAGGAGAAAGATTAGGGCGATATGATGATTATTGATTTTCACAAACTAATTTCTGGATTGCATCCTCTATAGCCAATGATCATGCCTACTCAACTCTTAAGTCAGAGCTATCGTCCTTCCCGCGTAAGCGGGAATCCAGTGCCTTATAAAAGCTCAATGACCCATTAAAAAGGCTCTGGACACTCGCTTTCGCGAGTGAGACATTTTCCTTTATGCGGAAAACAGCCAGATTTCATGTGTCACGGTATGCCCGCCCCGTGTTTTTTGCGGGGGACCGTGACACCCCTGGTGTTCTTTTTTGTCACTCTCGAAGTATGCTACAACATTTTTTTTGTATACTACCTGTTATTTCAGCAGGATCATTCGTTTTGACAGCATCATCACATCGGAATGCAATTGATAAATGTAGACACCACTTGGCAAACCTTGCGCCGCAAATCGGATGGAGAAGTGTCCGGCATTTTGAAATTGATTGACGAGAGTCTTTACTTCCTGGCCAAGCATGTTGAAGACCTTCAAAGCCACCTGGCTGCTCTTTGGCAGATTATACTCGATTGTCGTCGACGGATTAAACGGATTTGGATAATTCTGTTCCAGTGCAAAGACCTTAGGCCGGTACAGCTCGGGATTTTCCATTACATCCGTGGTCCGTGTGCCAAAATCGCTGTTCCCGCGAGGGACAATCTTATAGCGGCTGAAAGCAAACCAAACCACACCCTGGACGTAACTAAATTTATCGCCGACCTTGATTATTGTTTTTCCAAGACTTTCATCACCGGCAATATTCGAATACATATTCTTCCCGTCGATTCGAATGAGAACATCACCCGATCCATCGGATACAGCGTATTCCTTCTGATCTGCAAAGGTGGGATAGATATCGGTGACAGTCACATTATTGAACCTGACGAGCATCCCCTCCCACTTTTCTGCTACGGGATTTCCGTTCCCGATTCCCACTGAGAAATTTCCCGTCTGTACCACGACTGGTGATGGTACAGTTTTGCTCGATCCCAAAATAACGGCAGCGGTAACACCACCGATGTTCGTTACATCATTCGTCTCGAGCACAGTTCCTGTTACACTGATGCTATCACCCTTCTTGAATCCCCGCAGAAGTGCATCTATCCCTGTAATCCACATACCGCTCCATGGCTGGTTGGAATTCTGGATATACCAGGGTGTCGCACCTGCGGCATTCAAATCGATATCGCTTGTATCTGCAGAAACAATGCCGGTAACGGTTGTTACGGCACCGAGATAACCTGTTCTGCCATTAGTGAACGGAGTTGTCTGGATGTCTGTCACACTCAACGGTCGGTTCAGCACGGTATAGAAAAACATACCTTTACCCGTATCTGACGAGGCCGAACCAAATGCCGAACTTGCATAGGTTGAATAGCTGCCCGCTGTGTCGTAGGCTTGTATGAAGTATTTAATAAACGTATTGGCTGGCTGCGGAGGAATTGCACCAACGTATGTTGAATCTACCGGATTGTATTTCATGCTGTCTGCAGTAAATGAACCATTGTTGAAACTCTTCTTCAGCAGAACAGCGGCAATCTTTCCTGACGCTCCGGTTTGGATGAATGCACGCACCGAGACTTTTGCCGTATCAGTTGGATCGACCACCACATTCGTTCTCCGGTGTGTTGAAATACCAGGGAGGAATTTGCCGTAAACAAGATCACCACGAAAGAGAGGAGCGATGCGATACCCACGAACAGTTTCAGAACCCGAATTGGTCATGATGTAACCGCGAATGGTGTCTATTTTCTGAAAGACGGCAGGAGCTGCGTACATTGAGGTTGGATCTTTGTATGTCCGGAGTGTGAACCATTTTGACGCATCCATCATTGCCACCTCGTTCCCATAGGCATCGACCATGCTGAATGTCCCATTTAATGAATTAACAATGGAGGTGACAGTAAGATTTGTGAATTCAACGCACGCCCCTTCGTATTGCTCACCCGTTGACCACATGATCGAACCTCCGGGATAGATACCCTTATAGAATGTCCCCAAATCGAGTGGAACAGGTTTGGCGATGGGACGGCCTTCATCGAGAAGCTGCAGTCCACCAATTGGGACAAATTGTGTATAGCTTACTATTTGTGAGGCAGGATATTCATCAACGTATCCACGAATTCGGATAATGTCTCCGACTTTCAATCCCAGGAATCCAGTGTTATACAGTCCAACCGTATCTGCCAAATTCCCCACTCGACACATAATATTTGTCCAGATGCTGTTGCCGGCGTTCGCCGAAGTATCACGGAGTATGAGGGTATTGCCGCTGCCTGTAAAAGCAATGACTTTTGGCGGCACAATTACTTGACCAACCACCTCAACAGTCTCCCGCACAGCGGCATGGGTTGGATTATGAAATTTGGATGTTTGAAGCGACCATTTCAACTGATTAGAGTTCTGCAGTTGATCGCAGAGCAAAAGAGAGTCGAGGGATACTGCTTGCATATCTTTAATGGTAACAAGCCGGTATTTTGTTTGTGCAAGTCCAATACTGATACCAATTGAAAGTAGTATGAGAAATAGTCCGAATCGCTTCATGATATCCTCCAGATTGTATATTGGTTGTGGTTACAAAACTTTGTCAGCACGAAATCAAAGAAAACCACTGCTGGCACACTGATTATCACGGATGAAAATACCTTATGTGATCTCAGATTCAAAAATAAATATAATCACGTCGGTGTGCCATCCGTGGTAGACTTAGTACTTAATAGTCTTTATTTGATAACAGCAAATTTTCCTGTTTTGATCGTTCCTGTATCTTTATCTTTGACGACAAAGAGATAGAGTCCGGTAGAAATTGCCTGATCATACTTGGAAATCAAATCCCAGGCATGCTCTCCTCCCGAGAATTTCGCTGTCGTAGTACGATCGCCATATTTCTGGAACCACTCGATGTCATCTCCCCGATAGGTCGACGCTTCGTGGTCTATTTCAGCAACAATATCTCCCGCGAGCGTAAAGATTGTGATGGTAGCGCGGGCAGGCAGATTGGCAAAATAGATTTTCCGGGTTCGCTCCCCTCCGCCATCCCACACTGCGCGAACATAGTAAGGATTTGGGTAGACCTTGATTTCCACACCAGCATCGGAAGTTGGTGTTGTACCGGGAATCACCCGCTCTGTGGTCTTTGCGCTTTCCAAGCTTGTAAGGTTATTCGCGGGATCTCCCCGATCGAACGCCGATATTCCATAGACATACTGCCAGCCATTCAGATGAGTAACGCCGCTGTTGGCAGGTGGAAACCGATACCAATACTTATTGGTGTCTCCGGGAAATGTCTTTGGCGTCGGTAAAACAATTTGCGAAAAGCCGGTGTTATAGCCTACATCATCATCGCTGCGGTCAAACTCTCCTACGAGTGAAAGATTCAGTAAAAGATTCTCGTTGGAAATAAAATCCGCACCCGGAGTGGAGCGATAAATGCGATATCCTTCAAAATCCTTCCTCTTACTGATCGGGTCAATCGATTCTTCTGCAGAATTTTTATCCCAAAAGAGTACGACGTTTTGGTTATCGACAACAGTACGCACTTTGGGTTGACGAGGGGGTGCTGGCAGTACGTAACGGTTTAAAATTCCATCGCCATTGAGATCTTCACCAGCATCAAGGTTATTGTTCCCATTCAGGTCTTCACCGTTGTATGTTTGCTTTGCCCAGTTCCAATACTCAAGAAGGTTACCCCGTTGTTCCGGTTTATCAAACTGCTCCAGATCTGTACCTTTTTTCTTTGCACAGACAACAGCAAAGACAATTGAAACTGAATCACCCGGGTTTAATGTCGAAAAGGGTCCCGTGGAAAGCATGGTTGTGTAATTTCCCGGAGCCGCCCGTAATGGAGCGATCAAATTGGGAGGAAGCGATTGTGCAAGCCGGCCATAGCGACTCGTGAAGGGATCACTCGATTTATAATCGGCATCCGGAGAAAAATATGCCTGGACACCCGAGCTTCCGCGGAAACGCCATGCGTTATAGTAACTTCGCCGATAGAGATCAGCCAACGAATCGACACCGCTGGGGAATGGTGTTGTACCGAGCAATGATATCCCGATATAGCTGTCCGCAGGAAAGCTCCCCGGTGTTGCCTGGTACTCGAAGGTATACATCATACGGGAAAGGGAATCATATCCATTTCCGCCATAGTCAAAGTATCCAGTTGTGCCAGGGCGTACGTAATTGGTATTGCGGACAACGCCGTTGGCCCAGAGACCAAGGTAGAGCGAGTCGAGTGTATCGGCGGTAGCATTCTTTATCGTGTAACTGACAATGACAAAATACTCAGCGAAAGGGAAATTCCAGGCGTAAGATTCCTGATGAATATCGATTCCCAGAGGATGATGATTGAAGAGGGAATCCCCGGTTGAAGGATTTCGGGTGAACCGGTCTGTAAAGTCAGAAATAAAATCGAGATGGCTGATAGCCTGCTCGCTGAAATAACGTGAATCGGAGAGGCTCGAACGAATCAACACTTTGGATCCAAGTTCTGTTGTAAACTCATATGGGTCAGTAAGCACACCCCCAGAGGTGCTGCCAAATCGATCGGTCACTGCGCTTGTGACAAATATTTCATTTGATTTTCTCGAACGGGCACCCACCCACAATCCACCCTGATAGAGGTGTTCAATGCGCGAGCCTTTCGGGTATTCACATGAGGGTTGATTTGGCCAATAGCGATTGCGTGTACCGATGGTGCCAAAATTGGAAATGGTAAGTGCAATATTACCGATATCAGTGAACCGGGTATCGTCGTCGTCGAAAGTTTTTTTAAGCTGCTGTGCCCTGGTAGTAGTGAATCCAACCAGGAGGACGAGAACTATCCTATGCCATTTTCTGCTAATGACAGCCATGAAGAATCAAAATTTGTGGAATATCGCCTTTGTGTAAATGGTTGGAAAATCTGGTCATTTTTCCAGAGAGATGCAAACGAGGAAGTAAATATTTTAAGCGCCTCAATGGAAAATGAACCGCCAAGTTCGCCAAGCACGCTAAAGTTATTTCAGAGTGTTTGTGCAGGTAATCTCTCTCCAAATACAAAAAACATCTTTGCGTCTCTCGCAACCTCTGTGTTGGATTCACTCTCTATTCACTCAGTGTGCTTTTTGGCGCAATGGCGTTTTGGCGTTTATCTTTGATTACACGAGGAGGGTGAACTTATCCTTTTTCTTTTCGCTCGTCGAATTTCTTAAGGATGGCATTAACGTGAAGGTTCACTTTTTCTTTGGCTTCGTCTGAGATGCCGCCGTATCCTTTCATTTTCTCTGCTTTGCTATCAACAAGAATCATCCAGAGGTGCGCAAGCTTCGATTCGATGATATGCCGCTCATCCATTACGGACTGCTCAAGATGCAATTCCTTGAACATGATCGCATTGAGATGCAGTAGCTCACGGACAAATTTCAGCAGAGATTCACGCTCAGCCGATGTATAACTTTGATGAACTATCTTTGTGATGTTTTTTGTCGCCGGTTGTTCCAGCAGAAGCTCGATTTCATGAAGTGACTGCTCTGCCCGCTGAGCTGTCTTTGAAAGACTCCTGCGATAGTTATCAGGAATTTTGTGTTCCATGAGACTTCAGAAAAATGAATGAATAAATCAGTGATTTTTGGACCATCCGACCGGAGTTCTCCGCACAAATCAAGAGAGAATTCCCGCCATGCATTTGTTGATTACGTCCAGCAATGTTTCTGGCCGGTAAGGCTTTTGGATAAAACCTACGAGGCCGAGTTTTTTAATCTTCTCGCTGATTGATATTTCAGAATATCCGGAGGAAAGAATGACTTTAACATCTGGTTTGATATTCTTTAGCTTCCTGAATGTCTCCTCGCCGCTCATACCCGGCATAGAGAGATCGAGAACTACCAAACTAATTTGGTCTTTATTGGTTTCAAAAATTTTTATCGCGGTATCACCATCGCCGGTTGAAATCGTTTGAACACCCTCATTGGCAAGAATATCACAGGCGACTTCCCGAACGTACTCTTCATCATCGATCACCATGATACATCCGGGAAGATTTTTAAGATTGATCAAATCATTTGCTGTATGTGTGATGGTTGCACCTCCCGAAGGCAAGGCAACCCTGAACATGGTGCCTTTCTCCAGTTCACTTTCTACCTGCAATCCCCCCCGATGGCCTTTGATGATCCCAACGACTGCTGAAAGCCCCAATCCTCGCCCAGTCAATTTGGTGGTAAAGAAAGGATCGAAGATTTTATCCAAAGTGGCTGGTGACATTCCACAGCCATCGTCACGCACTTCGAGAAGGACATAATCACCTGCATCGACTTCCAGACCAGTACGCTGCCAGACGAGAGCATCACTTCGGGAGATGGAAATCTGGTCAGTCGCGACAGTAATTGATCCGTTGCGAGAACTTATAGCCTCTCCGGCATTGATGATCAGGTTCATTATCAATTGCTGCATCTGACTTGCATCTGCTTTAATAACAGGGAGATCTTCCTTAAAGCGAGTAACAATGCTTACATTTTTTGGAATTGATACTTCGAGGAGATGCAGGTTTTCCTGAATCAACATATTTATTTGCAGAGGTTTAATTTCAAACCTCCCTTTGCCTGAATATGCCAGAAGCTGCTGTGTGAGTGAGGAGGCTTTTAATGCAGCATTTTCCGCCTTTTTTATGTAGGAATATGCAGGATGCAGGCAGCCAATTTTTCCCGATGTGAGAGAGATCTGACCAAGGATTGCTTGCAGTAAGTTATTGAAGTCGTGAGCAATACCTCCAGCCAATACACCCAGGCTTTCCATCTTTTGCGCCTGCCGTACAGCTTCCTCAACTCGTTTCCGATCGCTGATGTCACGGACGACACAAATTAATCCGCCGGTCTGAACCTTCGTGAGCGACACTTCCTGAAAGAAAGTTGATCCATCCTTCTTTCTCCCTGTCGCTTCGCCATGCCACTTTCCATTCTCCCACAGCTTCGGCATGATATCGTGTTGAAAACGCTCCCGTTCCTTTTCCTCATAAAGGATTTCCCATGACTTGCCGAGAAGTTCTTCCGGTTCGTCGTAGCCATAGATTTTGGCGTGAGCGTCATTGAGATAGCAGTATTGCTCATGGCTGTCGAGAATTGCCATCCCATCCATTGAAGAGTTCATTGCCGCCGATTGGAGGCGTAACTGTTCCTCTGCGAAGCGCTGGTTCCGGCGAGTCTCCGCATCGGCAAGTTCTCTGCTGACCGCTCTCCCCAGCCGTTCAGGCTTATTCTTCAGAACATAATTATCCGCTCCTGAGGTGAGCATTTCTACAGCGATGTCTTCTCCAACACTCCCTGTGACCAGAATAAACGGAATATCCCGTTTATGTTCCTTGAATATCCGTAATGCTTCAGGCCCGGTAAATCGGGGAAGCTGATAGTCCGAGATGACGAGATCCCATTGCTCTGACAGGAGAGCGTTGCGGAATTGATCGGCCGTTTCGACTCGACGGTACGAAGGAGACCAGCCCTCCTTTCGAAGGGCTTCGAGGAGGAGGATAGTATCTTCCTCACTATCCTCCACGAAAAGTAACCGGAGTGGTTTTTCCAAGTGTTCCTTCCTGAGATTATGTCATAACCGCTATGACAATCTTTTTATAATACATTAAAAATCAGAGGCAAGTTAAAAACATGAATAATCAGAAGGCGACCAGGTACCCTATTCCTGGCCGCCTTCTTTGATCACTTCAGCCACCGGTTAAAACGGCTATTCTTTAGCGCAGAGACCACTCGTCTTGAAGGATTGCACCCTCGCACATCAAAGTAATTTTTCCAGCACTAAGTGTAATCGTCACTACGCCTTCTGGCATCGACTCAGAAATGAAGTTTGGATCCACTGAGGACCTTCCCCCAAATTCTCTTCCCCTTCTCGCATTGTCCTGGGCGGTAGTTTTCTCTTCTTCCGTCCGCGCTCGTACTCTTCGCATATCCCAGGTTACTTTTTGTATGCCAGCTTCTCCCGATCCTTTGATTTCTCTTAAGACGGTTGAACCTCTCAGGATTGAAATTTTTACTGAGTCTGTGGACTTAGTTTTGAGAAAGTAATAAATCTCCATCGCTTGAGCTTCACTCTTGCCGGGATAATTCTGGCTGCTTGATGCCTGATTCAATCCAGTTGCCCATCGAACAAATGGTTTTGGTTCGAAAAGATGAGCATCTTTGGCCATCACGTCAACTGAGAACTCTTCCAGTATTTTAATATTGGCAATAAAGAAGCCGCGTCCATGGGTTCCGACAATCAGGTCTCCTTCCCTTGGATGAATCTGCAAATCATGAACAGCCTGGGTCGGCATATTGCCTTTGAAGGACTGCCACTGCTTGCCGCCATCAAGAGAAACGTAAACACCTGCATCAGTTCCAACAAAAAGAAGATTCGGATTCTTCACATCTTCCCGAATCACATTGACGGCATAATCCGGAAGATTCGATGCAATCGATGTCCAGGTTTTTCCATAGTCTGTTGTCTTATAAATATATGCTTTAAAATCATCATTGCGGAGTCCAGTGAATGAGGCATAAGCGGTCGAGGGAGATGAGTGTGATGCAGCAACACGGCTCACCCAATATCCCTGATTTCCCGGAATGGCTGTACTCACGTTATTCCATTTCTTGCCGCCATCCGTGGTCACTTGCACATTGCCATCATCCGTGCCGACCCAGAGGATTCTTGCATCAATCGGCGACTCATCAAATGTCGAGATCGTACAGAATTGAATATTCCCATCCCCACCCTTTCCATTGGTCAGTTTAGTCGTATCATTCGTCGTCAAGTCAGGGCTTGCTTCCGTCCATGACTCTCCACGATTTGTAGATCTCAGTACAACATTTGCAGCATGATAGACGACATCAGAATTATGCTTTGAGACGAAAATTGGTGCACACCAATTATACCGGAGTTTATTATTTCCGCGATACCCGATGTTCTTCGGTTCGCCCGATACCAAATCGACTCTCTGGATTGAACCAAACTGCGATTCATTGTATAGGTAACGATTGTTCTTTGTATCGAAGGCATTGTACATACCATCACCACCGCCCACAGACGACCAATCTTCGAGACGAATTGGTCCGCCGCCGCGCTTTGTACTCGGTCCAAGCAGCGATCCGTTATCCTGTAAACCGGCAGCAACGCGATAAGGGCGCGACATATCATAGCCGATAGAATAAATTTGCGCGAGAGGAAGGTTATCAGGATGATACCAATTTTTGCCGCAATCGTAGCTCACTCCCATTCCATGGTCAAAGCCGAGGAGGATGTGATTGGAATTTTGCGGATCGATCCAGAGGCCATGATCGTCACCGCCAAAATTAAATGCACGGGTATTCCAGTTCTTGCCGCCGTCTCTCGTTACCATCGTCGATACACTCAATATGTAGACCACATTCTCATCATTCGGATCGATTCTGATCTGTCCATAAAAATATGCCGGTGCACCGCCGATACTTCGTCCATCAGGACTTATTTTCTTCCAGGTCTCTCCTTCATCATCCGAGTGATAAATCTCTCCGCCGATCATTCCGCTGCTCGATTTTCCCGCCTCTACTTCCTTCTCCCGTTGTTCGAGCGAGACATCTTTCTTATTACAATTCTCTACGGTTGTATAGAGTATTTTCGGATTCTTCTGGGACACATCGATGCCTATTCTTCCCAGAACACCAGCAGGTAATCCTCCCGCCAATTTCTTCCAGGTCTTTCCCGCATCAATCGATTTATAAATACCACTGCCGATTCCTCCAATATTATAGGTCCACGTTTTGCGGAGACGATCGTAGGATGCCGCATAGAGGATATCGGGATTGCGTGGATCCATGACAACATCCGTTACACCAATTGCTTTGCCTTTCGACTCTACCTTAAGAACAAGGGTCCAGGTTTTTCCCCCGTCTATCGTTTTAAACAATCCACGTTCGGGATTCTCCGAAAAGAGATGTCCCATCGCCGCGACATAGACAATATCCGGATTTGTAGGATGAATAATAATTCGCGGGATATGATGTGATTCCTTGAGACCCATGTTGGTCCAGGTTTTACCAGCATCCGTCGATTTGTAGACTCCGTTCCCATAGTACGAGCTGCGTAAATTATTTGATTCTCCCGTACCAACCCACAGAATGTTTTGATCTGAAGGAGCTATGGCAACATCACCAATTGAGGGCACACTTTCATAGGCAAAGAGTGGTTCAAAGGAAATTCCATTATTGGTCGTTTTCCATAATCCACCAGTTGCAGTAGCTGCGTAGAATGTGGTCGATTGCTGATGCGAGACGGCAAAGTCCACAAATCGCCCGCTCTGGCGTGTCGGACCAATGTCTCGATAGGTGACATTCTTTAAAAATTGTGGATCGAGAGTCTGGGCCACACTCTGCATTGCCCCCGTTAGAATGACAATTAGTATGAGTGAGATGAAAATTACACGAACGCTTGCATGACTCGTATTCATCGTTCCTCCTTCATGAGTTGATGGATTGAGTAAGAAGTTGGTGCTTTGTTGTAAGTAAGAACCAATAAGCTGGATGGAATAAAAACGGATAAAGATAAAAAAGGTTCTGTCTCATTCAAGTTCAATCGCTCCCCAGAGGAGAGAGCGAAGGCCTTTCAGGAATATAGGGACCCGGTTGAAAAGTATAGGAAATAATTTAACCACTAAGGACACGAAGGAAGAGCTGTAAAAATGATAAAATTTCAAATCAATTTAATTTCATTTTATACTTTGTGTTCTTTCCCGCCTGCCGGCAGGCAGGGTGTCCTTCTCAGCCAGAAGCTGATCCGCCAAACAGACGGCGGACAGGTGCACCGTTGGCGCAGCGGTTGGACTTTTCGTCCGCGCCTCTAGTAGAGAGGGAACATTCCTATTTTTGAATTTGTTGAAGTTCTTAGTATATTCAATCAAATTTTTTTGAGGATCTCTCCTCATAATAACTGAACTTTATGACAAAAGTAAAATCGCAAAGCAAGGAAAAAGCAGATTCTCTTCTTGTCGATTTACCAAAAGAGACATTACTTGATTGGTATGAAGATATGCTGCTGGGTCGTCGTTTTGAAGAGAAATGTGCGCAATTCTATGGCATGGGTAGAATTATGGGATTTTGCCATCTCTACATCGGCCAGGAGGCAGTATCGACGGGAGCCATTCGCGGGACGCTGACAAAGGACGATTATGTCATCACAGCCTATCGTGATCATGTTCAGGCTATCTCAAAGGGAGTTGATCCAAAGGCGATCCTTGCGGAGCTGCTGGGGAAATATACCGGTACAACAAAAGGTAAGGGCGGGTCGATGCATATCTTCGACCGTGAGAAGAATTTCCTTGGTGGTCATGCCATTGTCGGGGGACACTTACCCATCGCTGCCGGTGCAGCATTTGCCAGCAAATACCGCGGTGAGAAACGGGTTTGTCTTTGTTTCCTCGGTGACGGCGCAACAAACATTGGAACTTTTCATGAGAGCCTGAACCTCGCCAGCCTGTGGAAGATACCCGTCATCTATATTATCGAAAATAATCGTTACGGAATGGGAACCTCCGTAACCCGCTCTTCAGCCATCGAAGAATTGCACCAGAAAGCTGTTGCCTACAATATGCGAAATGACGTTTGCGATGGCAAAAACGTTCTCGATGTGTATCGTGTTGTGAAAGCGGCCGTCGATCATGCGCGGGAAACCTGCGAACCAAGTTTAATCGAAGCACAGACATATCGCTTCCGTGGACATTCGATGTCTGATCCGATCCATGGTCACTACCGGTCCAAAGAAGAAGTTGAAGATTATAAGAAATCCGATCCAATAGAATCATTTGCAGAACTGCTGAAGAGCAAGGATTTGATCGACGCCCAATACCTGGAAGATGCTGAAAAGCGAGTAAAAATAATCGTTCAAGAGTGCGTGGAGTTCGCAGAGAATAGCCCGGAGCCTCCACTCGAAGAGCTCTGGCGAGATGTTACCATTGAACCATCCGGAGAATAATGGATGCCAACAGTAAGTTTGCGTGAAGCCATTAACCAGGCAATCGATGAAGAGATGGCCCGTGATGAGCGAGTGTTTCTCATGGGAGAAGAAGTTGCACAGTACAATGGTGCTTACAAGGTCAGTCAAGGCCTTCTTGCCAAGTGGGGACCAAAGCGCGTACTTGATACGCCGATTGCTGAGGCAGGATTTGCCGGATTAGGCATCGGTGCAGCGATGGCAGGCCTGCGGCCCATTGTTGAGTTTATGACCTGGAATTTTTCCCTCGTCGCCTATGATCAAATTGTGAACCATGCCGCCAAGATGCTCTCCATGTCCGGCGGTCATTTTAATGTACCGATGGTGTTCCGGGGACCCGGCGGTGCCGCCCATGGTCTTGCCGCAACACACTCTCAATCGCTTGAAGCATTGTATGCACATATTCCCGGTTTAAAAGTTGTGATGCCATCGACATGCAAAGACGCCAAAGGATTATTGAAATCTGCAATCCGGGACGACAATCCGATTGTCTTCATTGAGAGCGAAGTAATGTATGGAGATAAAGGAGAAATTCCTGAAGGTGAATACACAATTCCAATAGGTGTCGGTGAGGTTAAGCGGGAAGGAACGGATGTGACGATTGTTTCATGGTCAAAAATTCTTGCCCATGTAGTTTGGAAAGCGGTCGAGCAGTTGGAACAGGATGGAATTAGTGTTGAAGTCATCGATCCTCGCACTATTAAACCGATGGATTACGATCTTATTGTCAATTCCGTCAGGAAAACAAACCGCCTGGTGATTGTTGAAGAGGGCTGGCCGTTTGGAGGCGTCGGTGCACAGATTTCGCACGAAGTTGCTTCCCGTGCATTCGATGATCTTGATTCACCTGTTGTTCGTGTCACACAGCAGGATGTCCCTCTGCCCTATAACCATACACTCGAAAAAGCATCTCTCCCAAGCATCGAAAATGTGAAACGTGCAGTGAAGAGCGTTTTATACCTCGATTGAGGAAGGACTAGACGCATGGCGACAAAGATTCTAATGCCCAAGCTGAGCGATACCATGGAGGAAGGTGTAATTCTGAAGTGGCTGAAACAAGAGGGCGAAAAAGTAAAGCAGGGCGAAATTCTCGTTGAAATAGAATCCGACAAAGCCGACATGGAGCTTGAGGCATATGACTCAGGTGTTCTCAAGAAAATCGTCGTCCAAAATGGCGGCAAAGCTCCTATCGGTGCACTTATCGGCGTAATTGCTGAAGCTGATGAAGATATTTACTCTCTTCTCAATCAGCAGCCTTCCGCTGGAACCGTAATACATTCCACACCTCCGGCATCCGAAACTGCTGCACAGACTGTGAGCGGTGTGTTTATACCCGAAGCTGCTTCTGAATCCAGTCGTGTGAAGGCCTCCCCGCTTGCGAAACGGCTGGCTCGTGAAAAGAACATCCCCTTGAGTGCATTGCAAGGATCTGGTCCGCATGGAAGAGTTATCAAGCGGGACATTGAACAGTATACTCCCATACCACAGACGAAACCTTCAACTCCTATGGCGCCAATACTCTCCGGAGCCACAAAAGAGGTTGAGCTCTCTTCAATTCGGAAAACCATTGCAAAGCGGATGGCCGAGAGCAAAGCAACGGCACCACACTTCTATGTGACCATTGAAGTTGATATGGAACCAGCCATCGCTTTTCGCGAACAGATTAACTCCATCAGCACATCCAAGATCAGCTTCACGGATATCATCATTAAGGCATCCGCATTCGCATTGATGCTTCATCCCAACATCAATGCGACTTACGCGGGGAACTCGATGCGGCAGTACGGTTACGCTCATATTGGTGTTGCCGTCGCTTTGGAAGAGGGTCTTGTCACCCCGATCCTTCGAAATTGTGAACAGAAAAGTATCAGCCAGATTAATGGAGAGTTCAAAGATCTTGTCGGCCGTGCTCGTTCACGCAAATTAAAACCCGAAGAATACCTTGGTGCAACTTTCACCATCAGTAATCTTGGAATGTTCGGTGTGGAAGATTTTGTTGCGATTATCAATCCGCCTGAAGGTGCGATACTCGCTATTGGTGCAATTCTTGAAAAACCCGTTGTGAAGAAGGGACAGTTCGCAATCGGCCACACGATGAAGATTACGCTCTCTTCTGATCACCGGATTATCGACGGTGTTGTTGCTGCAAAATTCTTGCAAGATCTCAAAAAGCTTTTGGAAAATCCGAACGCTTTGGTTTCATTCTGAGGCGGTCTTTTGTAACGCTCTCAATCCCGAACCCGACGCTTGTTGTCGGGTTCTTATTTTATTCAATCCATAATGTTTGCAAACCTACGAAAACTGTCCAAAGAGGAATTTACCGGCACGTCGCTTTCATTCACCGCATTTTGCATTGCCCTGAACCTCACCGCCGGACAATTAACAACTGCGTTGAAAATTCCTATGTATCTGGACTCCATCGGGACAGTGCTTGCGGCGGTCCTCATAGGGCCGCTCTCCGCTATTCTCGCCGGCAGCCTTGCCAATCTCCTCGCTGCAGCCTTCGGCAATCCATCAAACGTCCTGTTTATTCCAGTGGTTGTCATCATCGGTGCTTTTAGCGGATTTGTTGCACGCCTGGGCTGGTTTAAACATTGGTACCTTGTGGTGCTTGGCGGCATCCTCCAGGGTATTTTGGCTGCCCTCGCATCGGCACCGATATCGGCATATCTCTTTAGCGGCGTGATGATGTCAGGCATGGATTTTCTTGTCCTCTATTTTCGAGCGATGGGAAATTCCCTGCTCCAGAGTGTCTTCCTCCAGGGACTCGCATCAGATCCGGTCGATAAACTTGTAACCTACACGATTGTGTTTCTCCTCGTACGTAATTTACCGTTTCGGTTAATTTCTCGTTTTCGCGGCGCACGAAATATTCAACCCACACCCCCACTCACCAATGAAACCTGATACTTCAGCAAAATTCTTTTTTACTCTTCTCATCGCCACGTGCGGTTTTCTGTTTCCCTGGTTTGTTAACGGCATTCTTCTTCTCATTCTTATCCTCATTCGTTTCACAACAAAGAGTTTTCAACCAGATTCATCTCATCATCACCTCTCCTTTGGAAAACTCCTGCTGACTGCCGCCGGACTCACGGTGTTGATGACCGTCATCAACGGATTACTTATGAGAAACGGAAGTCCGCTTTTGACAATCGCTGGCATCTCACTCTATGTCGATGGCATCGAGTTCGGGTTGACTACCAGTTTTCGCCTTATTCTCCTGATGATAGCGCTCTATCTCTTTTTTTCTTCAACATCGATGCCTTCCTTGATCGAGTTTCTCTCGAATCTCGGCGTTCCACGTTCCATTCTGTTGCTGAGCCTTCTAACATTGCACTGGATAGAAACGCTGCAAGCTCGGATAAAACAGATATTTATTGCACAGGAAGCCCGAGGGGCTGCTGTTAGGGGATCATTCGTCCGGCGGATATATTGCGTGATTACCTTACTTTCTCCTCTCGTCCTTTCGTCTATTGTTGAAAGCCTCGATCGTGGTGTGGCGCTCGAGCTGCGAGGCTTTTCACTTGAGAATCAAGGTCCTCGTCAACGAATATCGTTCTTTCAATTACTTTCTCTTGAAGCGCGTGTTTTTTTATCACTGAACCTCTTCATTCTTTTGCTGTGGATATTCCTATGGCTGCTGCTGTAGCAATTGATAATTTTTCGTTTCGCTATTTCACCGGGGCAGCTCCTGCTCTTAAAAATATTTCATTAACGCTCCATGAGAATAGTCTTTGTGTAATCCTTGGTCCTACAAATGCAGGAAAGACAACACTCATTCAAGCGATTTCAGGAGTTCTTGGTAAACATCACAGTACGGGATCAGCTACCGGGTTAATGATCATTAACGGTTCTTCGTATGTTCCACTTCCGAAAGAACTCCAATTCCCCTCAGTCGGATTAGTGCTTCAAGATCCATTTGTTCAAATTTCGGGGATGGCATCGACGGTCTTTGAAGAAATCTGTTTTACTCTGCAGAATCTTGGAACACCAAAAGAGCAGATCGACATTCGGGTCAGGGAGACAATGAATCTCTTAGGGATAGCACACCTTGCTCATCGCAGGCCTACGGAACTTTCCGGCGGCGAAACGCAGCGGGTCGCTCTTGCCTCAGTGCTCGTGGCAGAACCCTCAATCATTCTGCTCGATGAACCGGTCACTGCTATTGACTCAGGCGGTCAGGCTCACCTTCGGGCAGTGCTCAAAGCACTCCACAACTCATCGACCATTATTGTCACAGATACCGCTCTTGAGTTTTCATTTGGAATAGCGGATCGATATGTGGTGCTGGCCGGAGGTGAAATGGTGTTTGAGGGGACTAAGGATCAATTCTTCACGCGACTTGGAGAGTTCTCAGAATTTCTTCCAGTGGAGAAATGGCAGTATCTTGCCACTCGGATTAATGCTACTGGTTCGCATTCCTCCAAGAGTGAGAGGATTAGGAGATTCTTTCAATGAACCGCATTGCGTTGAATGATGTTCATTTTGGATACCCAGGAGGTGAGGCAGTACTCAATGGGCTTACTCTCGATTTCCTGGAGGAGGAAATAATCCTCCTGCTCGGGCAGAATGGAGCGGGGAAAAGTACACTCCTGAAATTGCTGAATGGTATCCTTAAACCTCAATCAGGAAAGGTCATCGTCAACGGTCATGATACTGCAATGATACCGACTGCAGAACTCGCGAGGGATATCTCCATAACCTTTCAAAATCCAGGCGATCAACTGTTTGCTTCTACGGTCCGGGAAGAAGTGTCATTTGCGCCGAAGAATCTTCGACGGAGCAATATCGCGGAACTTGTTGAGAAATCGCTCAATCTGTTTGCCCTCACTCCATACGCACACAACCATCCCTACGACCTGCATCTTGCTCAACGGAAGCTCATCACACTGGCAAGCGCATTTGCTGCTGACACACCGTTTCTCGCCTTCGATGAGCCCAGCGCCTCACTTTCCCAAGTAGAGCGCTCACTCATCCACGCAGTCATTGCCGCTAGTCTTTCAGAGAGAAAAACTTTGCTTATCATCTCTCATGACCTGGAATGCTTTCTGCCGCTTGCCACACGCCTTCTCATTCTTCACGAAGGAAGAATCTCATTCGATGGTACACCGGACGAGATCCTTCAACGTCAACACTTACTTCGACATACCGGAATACGAATCCCTCTTACCCTGCGTTTGAATAAGATACTGGAAGATTCTTTATAACTCAGAGACGTGAGTGGAGGATGTCAAGGGAATATTGTTAGCAATGTTTGAAGTAATTATTTACACTTAACCCAAGTTCGACAGTCGTATGGTCTAAAAAAATATTTTTTGGTCATTGAGCTCTGCTTTCACTTATTATGACAGAAAAGCTCATGTAGTGAAAACCTACCCCCTTGCGGAGCCCCATGATGATGTTGTATATTGCACTATGTTTCTCCGAAAATTTTCGATCGACAAAGACGGCAAGCGACACGACTATTGGGCACTCGTTGAATCTGTGCGAACAGAGCGTGGACCCCGGCAACGTGTTGTCTCCTATCTTGGTGACATGGATGAAGCAGGGCGACTTGGCATTCATCATGCAGTCGAAAAAAATCTACGGACTCAGGAGTCACTCTTCGATGAGACCTCACCTGAATGGGTTGAGGTCAACGTCCGTAAAGTCCGCACAGAGAGAAGCCGACGCTTCGGTGACGTATGGCTTGCTCTGGAACTCATCAAGAAGCTTGGAGTTGATGAGCTCTTTAATCGTGTCATACCCGAGACTCATCCAAAAATCTCCTGGGCTTTGCTTGCAAACGTTCTGATTGTCTCACGCTTTTGCGAACCATCGAGTGAACTCCACATCGCTGAACAGTTCTATCGCAAGAGCGCACTCTCAGACCTTCTGGGTATTCCGGAAGAAGATATCTATGACAACAGGCTTTACCGCGCACTGGATAAACTCTTAGAACATAAAGACGATATCCAGAAGCATCTCAAAGAACGATTGGGTGACCTCTTTCATATCACCTATGACATTCTCTTGTATGATGTCACCTCCAGCTACTTTGAAGGACAGGCATCTCGGAATCCTCAAGCTCAGCACGGATACTCGCGCGACAGTCGCCCCGATTGCAAGCAAGTCTGTATTGGTCTGGTCGTTACCAAGGAGGGCATTCCTCTGGGGTACGAAGTGTTCGAGGGTAACCGGCATGACTCCAAAACCGTTGAAACCATTATCGAAACGATGGAATCCCTCTATGGCAAGTCAGATCGTATATGGATCATGGATCGCGGTATGGCCAGTGTCGACAATCTCGAACTGCTGCAAGCGGAAGGCCGTCGCTACATTATTGGAACACCCAAGAACCAGTTGAAAAAATTTGAGCAACATCTTCTGACACAAGACTGGAAACACGTCCATGAAGGTCTTGAGGTCAAGCTCTGTCCTGCCCCTGATGGAAGCGAAGAACTCTTCATCCTCTGTCGGAGCGTAGCTCGGAAACAGAAAGAGCAAGCTATTCACAACCGTTTCGTCGAGCGTCTCAAGAAAGGTCTCGAGCGAGTCAAGAAGAGTTGTGCCTCCGGGCGCGTTAAGAACGTGAGACTTGTCGAGCGCCGTATCGGACGATTACTTGAACGCTTTAACCGGGCATCTCCACTGTTCGATGTCGATGTCAAAGAACTCAATGGCAAACTTGATCTCACATGGACAATCCACGATACGTACAGCGACTGGGCCCGTCTCAGTGAGGGGTATTATCTCCTGCGCACAAACATCAAAGACTGGACGCCAGAGGATCTCTGGAAAGCCTACATTCAACTCACCCAAGCTGAAGCAGCGTTCCGTATTCAGAAACAGGACTTACACCTTCGTCCTATCTGGCATCAACGTGAGGATCGTGTTCAGGCTCACATCCTCGTCTGCTTCCTTGCCTACGTGCTCTGGAAGTGCTTGGCGCAACTCTGCAAGCAAGCTGGTCTTGGAAACGAACCCAGAGTGATTCTTGAAGAGATCAAAAACCTCACTCTCGTTGATGTCGTACTCCTGACGCGAACAGGTACAGAGATCAGACTCCGTTGCGTTTCGAAACCTGAACAACACTTAGCCATTCTATTGCACAAACTAAATCTCAAACCCCCTTCCAGGCTTGAAATGAAACTCAAATTGTAGTGTAAACTTTTGACACCTTTTGCCTCTTATAGCTCAGAATCATCGTTTTTTCTTCACAACTGTCGAACTTGGTCTAGAGCGCATGGAAACAGGTATGAAGTGTTACACTTTGCCTCAAAATCAGATCTGAATTTGCAAGTTGTGGACTATCTCAATTGGGCAGTGTTTAAAAAATGGGAAAGAAATGATGTTCGAAGTTACGATCTTGTAAAGGATTGCGTTAAGAGTGAATTTGAAGTTTTTAAAAGTGGTGCCAATTTGTATTACTGAAGGATAAAAAAACGACCGCCCTGACTATCCTTTCGGAAGTCGCCCTTGGCGACTTGTTATCAGGGCGGAACCTTTTAAAACAACCTATACGAATATAGACACTTGAATTTCAATTGTCAATAAATTGACACACATATTTTAAGGTAATGTCTGCTTTAGATCGGTATGTCTGGTAGGGTTTCGTAAATTAAGCGGGAATAAAGAGAACATGGCTTCGAAGGATAAACTTATCATAAATTCTCTCTACGAAGAGTCCCTCTATCACTGAAACTATGTCCGGGAAGAAAAACGCTTTGAGCTGAAAGATGGCCAGCGTCCCGCAGGATATGTTGTGGCAACTCCAAACGCTCAAACACACGATGACCCTGGAATATTCATTCCTATCGACCTCCCCAATCTAATACGTCCCCGTGTGAAACAATGGAGAGAGCAATGCTATCCGGGCACGCTTCCCAAAGGATTAACCATAGCCGACTTGAAAGGCGAACACCGTTCCCAGCCGCATAACTCACTTCTTGCAGAATGTTTCTATTTGATAAAATATGTAGAACAATGGGGCACCGGTACCAACAGAATGCTGCGCCTTTGTAAGGATGCAGGATTGCCTGAACCGATATTTGACCAGAAAGCAGGAAGCTTTGTGGTGGTGTTCAAGAGAGCGAAGAAAAGAATTGAAGAAGGAAAGTTCGCAGTAGGTTCCCAGTAAGTTCGCAGTAGGTTCGCAGTAATGTCGCAGTAAGTTCGGAGTAAGTTCCCAGTAATCTCGGAGTAAGTTCACTTCAATCATTTCTTCTGTTACTCAATCATCGCCTTATCTAATTGTATTTTCATATTTTCATATTTTCACATTCCCTCATTCTCACATTCCCACACTCTCATACTCTCTCACTCTCTTACCTTCTCCCCCTCACTCTCTCACTTCTTCTCCTTCTTCGGCCAGATCAACGAGGCAATCACCGATAGCACCAGCACAACACCAACAACTCCTAGAGCGATACTGATCGGCATATGAACGAAGTCTGCAATGAGCATCTTCACACCGATAAAGGTGAGCACAACGGAAAGCCCGACTTTGAGATAGTGGAAGAGGTTCATCATACCCGCAAGAGCAAAGTAGAGAGCGCGCAGGCCCAGGATGGCAAAAATGTTTGAGGTGTAGACAATCATCGGGTCGGTGGTGATGGCAAAAATAGCAGGAATCGAATCAACCGCAAAAACGAGATCGGTAGTCTCCACGACAAGAACAACGATGAAGAGTAGTGTAGCAGAATATCGCTTCCCTTGTTTAATAAAGAATTTCGAACCGTGATATTCTGGCGTTACGGGAAAGAATTTTTTAAAAAGACGCACCAGGATGTTCCGTTCCGGCTTGATCTTCACAGTTTCTTTCTGGAGCCCCATCTTGATGCCCGTAAATATCAGAAACGCTCCGAAGATGTAGAGAATCCAACTGAACTGATTAATGAGAACAACCCCCATCCCAATGAGCAGTCCCCGCAATACCAGGGCTCCGAGAATTCCCCAGAACAGGACCTTATGCTGATACCGGGAGGGAACGTTGAAATAAGAGAAGATGAGTAAGAAGACAAAGAGGTTATCGACACTGAGCGATTTCTCAATCAGGTACCCCGTGAAGAACATGAGGGCATAATCGTATCCCAGCCATAGATAAATACCAAGATTAAAAAGAAGGGCAAGAGAGATCCAAAAGGCGCTCCATTTAAGCGCTTCCGAAACGGTAATTTCTTTCTCCCTCCGTTTATGGATGCCAAGGTCGAGCAGAAGAAGCGCAATCACTCCAAGAGTAAAGAAAATCAGCACCCATAGTTCATTTTCAATTTTCATTTTACTTTGAGATTCTCATTGTACAGAAGATCTTCTCAGACCGTTTTTATCCGGCAATTCTTGACGCTTTTTTCCAAAGGAAATAGACCGGGATGCCGAGAAGAACAATACTCAGTCCGGTTCCTGCATAATCTGTTTTAAAGATCAACAGATCAATGGCAATGGCCGATGCCGCAAGAATATACAAACCCGGCAACACTGGATAGCCAAACGCCTTGTACGGCCTTTCAGCATCCGGACGCTTCTTCCGGAGGATGAAGAGCCCTATAACCGTTAGAACATAGAAGATCAACACGGCAAAGATCACGTAATCGAGCAGGTCTCCATAGGTACCGGAAAGACAGAGCAGGCTTGCCCATAGTGCCTGCACCCAGAGCGCGGCTGCAGGAACGGCATGCTCGTTCAACACTCCTGCTTGCTTGAAAAAGAGATTGTCTTTTGCCATCGCATAGTAGAGGCGTGCCCCGGCAAGGATCAATCCATTATTGCATCCGAACGTAGAGATCATGATCAGCACCGCCATGATGAGAACTGCACTGTCGCCAAAAATAAAATACGCTGCGGCCGTGCCGACACGATCTGCTGTGGCGAATTGAATACCGCGCGCGGCAACATCCGCCCCCTCCGGCAATCCGTTGACGGGCAGCATCATGAGGTAGGCAGCATTGGCGAGGATATAGAGCACTGTGACCGTTCCCGTTCCGATTGCCAGGCTCAGCGGAATATTTCTCTTCGGATTGATCACTTCAGCGGCAGTGAAGGTGATATTATTCCACGCGTCGCTGGAGAAGAGCGAACCGACCATGGCCGTTCCAATCGCAGCAAGGAGCATCAAACCCGTGAGTTCAACTGTCACAGCTTTTCCATTCTCCACAACCGTTTTTGTTGCAGCCCAGAAATTCACCGCGTTGGCGTCCATCGCCAGTACATTCTTCCCCACAAAAATCCCCAGAATGATCAACCCGAACAGTGCAACGATCTTTGCCATTGTGAAGACGTTTTGAACGATCTTTCCCTGTTTTAATCCGCGGGTATTGATAGTGGTAAGAACAAGGATACTGACGATGGCAAGAATCTGTGCTGCGGAGATTTTGAGCTTCCCAATCTGAAGAAGAACATTGTTTTCTCCAACCGAGGGAAGGAGCACCGCTGCGAATTTCGCAAACGCCACTGCCACTGCAGCAATGGTCCCTGCCTGAATCACAAGGAAGAAGGTCCAGCCATAGAGAAATCCCACCAGCGGGTTGTATGCCTCGCGGAGGTATACGTACTGGCCTCCGGCATGCGGCATCATAGCCGCTAGTTCTCCATAGCTGAGAGCCCCGATAATAGTGATGACTCCCGTGATGAGCCATACAAGCAGCAGCATTCCGGGCGAGCCGACTGTGCGTGCAATATCGGCGCTAACGATAAAAATACCCGACCCGATCATCACACCGGTGACAATCATGGTCGAGTCGAGAAGGCCTAAGCCGTGTTTGAATTCACGGGCAGTTTCTGTGTTTGACATGGATGCACTCCCCTATGGTCAGGCAGACCGCCTGACCATGAATGACAAACTCAGTGTTGTGGAATTATTGATCATTCTTGACAGCCAAGATACTATGTTTTTGACCGTAGGCAAAATAGATCGCCAAACCGAGAACCAGCCAGACAACGAGGCGCAGCCACGTATCGAGCGGGAGGCTGAGCATCAGCAGACCGGAGATAAGAATTCCCATGATTGGAACGAACGGCACCCATGGTGTTTTGAACGGTCTGTGCATATCCGGCCTGCGCACGCGCAAAATCCATACCCCGGCACAAACGATCACGAACGCCAGGAGCGTACCGATGCTGACGAGTTCGCCGAGGATATTAATCGGCAGCAAGGCACCACAAAACGCTACAAAGGTGCCAACAATGATCGTGGAGATCCATGGTGTTCGGAATTTCGGGTGTACTTTTCCCGCCCATTTCGGAAGAAGCCCATCGTGAGCCATCGAGTAAAATACACGCGACTGGCCGAGCATCATGACCAACATCACGGTGCCGAGTCCGAAAATGGCTCCGAATTTCACCAGATACCCGCCCCATTTTATTCCTGTTGCATCGATGCCAACGGCAACCGGATCGGAAACGTTGAGGCTTGTGTAAGGGACAACCGCAGTCAAGAGACCTGCAACGAGAATGTAGAGGATGGTGCAAATAAGCAACGAACCCATGATACCGATCGGCATATCCTTCTGGGGGTTTTTGGCTTCCTGTGCCGCAGTCGAAACCGCATCAAAACCGATGTAGGCGAAGAAGATAACGCTTGCCGCCCGTGCGATACCGGACCATCCGAACTTGCCAAATTCACCGGTATTCTCCGGAATGAAGTTTTTCCAGTTCACATCAATTGTTGTGCTGGGGTTTTGAATCACATACCATCCGACAATCCCGATGAAGATCATGACAATGGTGAGTTTCACGATGACAATCGCCGAATTGAAGTTTGCTGATTCCTTGATCCCGATGACCAGGATCGTTGCGATTGCAATAATTGCGAGAAATGCGACCAGGTTGAACGAGGCCGTCATATGGGGAAGTGCTGCTACATCAATCCCCTGCGCGAGCAAGGTGTCTTTGATCCGGGAAAGGTGCTGCCAGTTATCGTTGTAGAGCACCAGCTCTGTCCCCGGTGCACCGGTTAAACCCGGAGGAATGTGTATACCAAAGTCATTCAAGAGGCTTAGTAAATATCCGCTCCACCCGGAAGCAACCGTAGCGGCACCGAATGCATATTCGAGAATTAAATCCCAGCCGATGATCCAGGCAAACAATTCCCCGAGCGTTGCGTAGCCGTACGTATACGCCGATCCGGCAATAGGAATGAGTGAAGCAAATTCTGCATAACATAAGCCGGCGAAGACACACGCAATACCCGAGACGACAAACGAAAGGACGATTGCTGGACCGGCATAGTTTGCCGCAGCTGCACCGGTAAGCACAAAAATGCCGGCGCCGATGATCGCTCCGATTCCAAGCGTTATCAGGTTAAGAGGACCAAGCACACGTTTTAAACTATGCTCACCGCTTTCCTGCGCTTCGTTCATCAGCAGGTCGAGAGGTTTCGTTACGAACAGTCGAGAGGGTTTACTCATGCAGATACCTCCTATAAATGTATGGAAGAAAGAATGAGTGTTCATTCTATTGATTGTATTGTCACACTTCTGAAAACAATTCTCCTCACATCACGACACATTACGATTGATTTTTGGTTCCCTTGTTCTTTATCCTGTGCTGAAGATATTTTATGATACCTGGTAATATGGAAATAAAGATTACAACCGCAATGACGTATTCAATTTTATTTTGTATCCCGGGAACTGTTTGCCCTAAGAAATACCCAAGAAGGATCATACTTGAAATCCAACAGACAGCGCCGACAACATTGAATGTAATAAATCGACGGTACCCCATCTCTGCTATTCCGGCTACGACCGGAGCGAATGTCCGTGCAAAAGGCATAAACTGTGCAAGAATAATCGTCATACCGCCGTACTGATCGTAGAACTCTTTTGTCTTGAGCAGGTGATCCCGGCGAAAGAATTTCGATTGCGGCCTGTTGAAGAGCGGGAGGCCTGCACGCTTGCCGATGTTGTATCCGGTTGTGTTGCCTGCAATAGCGGATACAATTAACAGTGGAATCAGGAGCACAACATCCAAATCTCCGCGTGAAGCAAAAAGGCCTGCCGTTACAAGAAGGGAATCACCGGGAAGGAAAAATCCGATCAGAAGGCCGGTTTCAGAAAAAATAATTGCACAAAGTCCGATATAGCCGCCCCAGATAATAATCTCTTCGAGTGTGGGAAGCTGCGGTAAGAATCCAAGAAATTCCATCACACGATTTCACCTCTCCTCTCATGTTGTAGTAAATAACGATTGACCATAGTATAAGTTTTTCTCAACTCTGAAGAGCTTCTTCAGGGGGTGTATATTCACCTTCCCATCGTGCGATCACAACCGTTGCGAGACAATTACCAACAACATTGACCATCGTTCTCCCCATGTCCATCAATTCATCGACACCAAGAATAACAGCTACGCCTTCAATGGGAAGTCCGAACGAAGCGAGCGTTCCGGCAAGAATGACCAGTGATGCACGAGGAACACCTGCCACTCCTTTACTGGTGAGCATGAGTGTCAACACCATCATCGCCTGCTGCCCCCATGATAGTTCCACTCCTGCTGCCTGAGCGACAAACACTGCCGCGAGCGAGAGATACAGTGTCGTGCCATCCAGATTGAAACTGTATCCTGTCGGTATGACAAAGGAAACAATCCGCCGAGGTACACCGATTGACTCCATCGCTTCCATTGCTTTCGGCAGCGCCGCCTCTGAACTTGTCGTTGAGAAGGCAATCAATGCAGGCTCCTTCACAGCGCGAAAGAAGAGCCTCAGCGGAACCCTGGCGATAAGCGCCACTGGAGCAAACACAAGAAGGATTAATAATGTCAGAGCAACATATAATGAAATGATCAGCAAGCCAAGGTTAATAAGTACGGACAATCCCTTGCTCCCGACGGTGACAGCGATTGCGGCACCGACACCGATTGGTGCATATTTCATGACGATCGCGGTAAATTTAAACATGGTCTCGGCAAGTGAATCGCAGAAACCCAGCATGACAGCTCGCTTCTCCTTAGCGACCATCGCCAGTGCAAAACTGAAGATGAGTGTGAAGACAACGATCTGCAAGACTTCTCCTTCTGCAGCCGCTTGAAAAAAACTTTGTGGAACGATGTGGATCAATACTTCCGCAAAGGTCTGCTTCTTTCCTATTATCTCTCCGACATGTTCTACAGCTTTCAAGTTGACCCCATCACCCGGCCTGATGACATTAACCACAAGAAGTCCGATTAACAGTGCAATGGTCGTAACGACTTCAAAATAGATTAACGCCTTTACCCCCATCCTGCCAACCTGTTTCAGATTGCCATGGCCTGCAATGCCGACAACAAGCGTGGCAAAAATGAGCGGTGCAATAATCGATTTAATCAGACGAAGGAACGTCATGCTTAATGGACGGAGCTCAACGGCGAACTCGGGCCAGAAATATCCCACAATGAGGCCTATCCCCATGCCGATAAATATCCATTGGGTGAGTGTCGGTTTATAAATCTTCATGCTTCAGCTCTCACTCAGTTTGTTGTTGATGATTGTTTTCGGGTCCAATAGTAATAGAACGGAAGTGAAATAAGCAGCAGGACAATTCCTATCACTGCATTGCGGGTATCTTCCATCAGCGTATTATAGATAAACCATCCGGCAATCGCGACAAAGAGCAGCGTGGCATAGGGATACCCCCATGCTTTGTAGGGGCGCTCGGCATCCGGCATCTTGTACCGCAGCACGATGACACTGACTGCCGTCATAGCATAGAAGAACCAGGAGCCGAAGACAACGAAGGCCGCGATTTGATCGTAGGTTCCGCTGAGGGTGAGCAGCGCACTCCAGATTCCTAGCGTGATAATAGCAACATACGGACTTTTATAAGTCGGATGAACCTTCCCCAACGATTTCGTAACACAACCATCGGCTCCTGCGGCGTAAATCGACCGCGGGCCCCCAAGCAGCATGCCGTTGGTGGTGCCAAACGTAGAGCACATGATACCAATCACAATGAGCGCTGCTCCGACTGGACCGACAACGCGAGCAGCAACATCCGCTGCAATACGTGTGGATCCGGCCATTTCGTTAACAGGAATAACGTAAGCATAGGCAAGATTTGCCGAGATGTAGAGAATAATGACCGCGACAGTCCCGATCAGCAGCGAGAGCGGAACATTGCGTTTTGGATTCTTGAATTCACCGGCTGTTAGTGTGACATCAATCCACCCGTCGTACGACCAGAGTGCAGAGATCATGGCGAGCCCGAATGCCGAGAGCATACCGCTCTCCCAGTGATCGGGCCACCAGGGAAGGTAATTTGAGGTGCTTCCCTTTCCCGAAAAAACAACGGCGAGGATGAGTCCCACAAGTGCTACAACTTTTGCCGTCGTGAAAATGTTCATAACCCATCCGCCGAAAATGACACCGCGCACATTGATCAGTGTGACAACCATGATGACCAGCATCGCGAAGAGCTGCACCCATCCGAAGCCGAATTCCATCGGAACACCGGCGAGTGAGAGGTGCATCGTAAAGAATTTATTTGCAGGGTCAAGCAGTGGAACGAAGTATCCCAGATACGTAATAAATGCTACCGCTATTGCCGCTGCCGATCCCGCTTTGTTGATGAAGTAATCGTTCCAACTGAAGAGGAATCCCCAGATTCTGCCATACCCATTTTTCAGGTAGACATACGGGCCGCCTGCCTGGGGGAGCACAACACTGAGTTCCGCAAGCGTCAGCGCACCGAAGAGTGTCAGCATTCCTGCAACAATCCAGACAAGCATAATCGGACCCATTGCGTGGAGATGGCCTGCTATCGTTGCCGGTACGAGGAAAATTCCGGAACCGATGATCACACCCATATGGATGGCAATTCCTTCGCGCAATCCAAGTACGCGGAGAAGCTGAGGTTTGTTGTTGTCTGTCATAGAGCGGTTATCAATGAGTGTATGATGGTAAGAGGGTAAGAGTGTATGAAAAAAACAAGGCGAATAAATTCATCTCACTTTCCAATATTCTGGGTGATTCATCATCGTGATCAATTTACCAATGATAAAGCTATACTCTGAAAGCAGAGTCTCTGATCGTTCGTTGTTCAGATAACAACATTTTACTGCAAACTCAAGCCATACCTGTGTCTCAGCAGCTTCGGCATTGGCATCCGATAATTTTGATACAAATGCTGCAGGGTATATCCTTTTTGAAAAGCCTCTGCAATATTTGCACAAACAGATCGTGAGAATCGTCTGATCTGATCGACTAACGAGTAGCGTTCTTCCTTTGGAAAAGTTTTTGTTAACTCAAATATGGACATTGCGGCATCCATCGCCATTCGATATACTTCCAGTTCCCGATATCCTGAAAGGCGTTTCTTTTCTCCCACCATGATTCACCTCCCTTGATGACTCATAATTCTAGTGAGATACTACGTCTTACCCTCTTACACTCTTATCTTCCTTCTTCTCTCCCTCTCTCCCAGTCACCCATTCTCCTCGTCTCCCTTTCTCCGACTCACCTCCCCAGATGAATTCACAACTCCGGTTGTATCACTACTTCTCACTCTTACCACTCCTACTCTCTTCCAATTCTCATGCTTTCTTCTTCAACAAACTATGCCAGTATCCGTAGGAAAAATAGAAGACTAAACCGATTGCGAGCCAGATGCCAAACCGTATCCAGGTGACCCAGGGAAGCCCAAGCATCAGGTAGAGGCACATACCGATACCAAGAAGAGGAACAAGCGGAACAAGTGGAGTCTTGAAAACGCGTGGCCTGTCCGGATCTGTTCGGCGAAGAATAATAACACCGGCACAGACAAGCACAAAAGCGAAGAGTGTACCGATGTTGGTGAGTTCAACGATCTCGTTGATGTTCGCCATAGCAGCGACAACGGCAACTGCCACACCTGTCCAGATGGTGGTCAGATGAGGTGTCTGATAACGGGGATGAACTTTAGCGAAGTATTTCGGCAGCAATCCATCGCGGGACATGGAGAAGAAAATTCTTGGCTGGCCCAGTTGAAACACCAACAGGACAGCGGTCATAGAAATTACCGCACCGAGCGACACAATGCCGGCAGCCCAATCCAATCCGAGGCGTGCGAAGGCCGCTGCGAGTGGATCGGCAACACCGAGTTGATTCCATGGCTCGATCCCGGTGAGCACAAAGGCTGTCGCGACATAGATGACCGTACAAATAACAAGTGAGGTAATGATTGCAATGGGCATATCATGGCCCGGATTTTTACATTCTTCCGCAGCCGTCGAGATAGCATCGAACCCGATAAACGCAAAGAAAATTAAGCTTGCACCGGTCCAGACACCCGCAAAACCGTTCGGCATAAATGGAGTCCAGTTCTCCGGTTTGACATACATCGCACCCACACCGATAAAAAAGAGAAGGATGACCAATTTCAATGCCACCATCACATTATTAGCGCGTGCAGATTCTTTGATTCCGATCACCAGAATCCAGGTGACAAAGGCAACGATAGCGACTGCTAGAAAATTGAAAATGAGATGGAATCCGAAAATTGTCGGAGCGGTCGTCCAGGCATTGTACCCAAGCAGTTGATCCGGGGTAACTGTTCCTCCTGCAGCAAGAACGGCCTCTGCCGCCTGATGAGCACTGCGATAATCCACAGCAAGCCATGCAGGGAAATGAATTCCCAAACCCGCCATCAACTGATGAAAATATGCCGCCCAGCCGATTGCCACCGCAACATTGCCAACGGCATATTCGATGATCAAGTCCCACCCGATGATCCAGGCAACCAACTCACCGAGCGTGGCATAGGAATAGGTGTAAGCGCTGCCGGCAATCGGCACGAGAGCTGCAAACTCTGCATAGCAGAGGGCACAAAATGCACACGCAACTGCGGTAATGATAAAAGAGAGCGAGACTGCCGGGCCAGCTCCAAGGTGACCGGCACCGCCGGCTGCAGCCGTTCCGATAATGGCGAAAATTCCGGTACCGATGATGGCACCGATGCCGAGGGCAATCAAGTCGATGGAGCCGAGGGAACGTTTCAGGTGAACTTCACCTGACCGTTCAGCATCTGCTGTTATTTGATCGAGGTCTTTACGACGAAACATCTGTGTCTTATTCATCATTTCACGTTGTAGTGGGGGGAGACCATGCACTCATAGTTCAGGGTGCCGATGATTACAGCAATGCAGGATACTACTTATTATTGTCGGATTGTTCAAGCTTTTTTTGATGGACTAATCCACCGCATCAATGTGCCATGAAGGTATCGGGGGACAAGGGCCTTCTCTCCATTCACCAGAATCTCGACCGAACCATCGTTCTCTTGTGCGGGTATTAGGATCTGTTACCGCTCGAATGGAGGAATGATCGTTGTCAACACCCTTTGGGTAAGAATTGCTCTGATATCGTTCACCGGAATACCCTTGAAGGATTATCCGCCAAAAATAATAAGTTGGATTTCATCGGGCAAATAGGTCGTCAGCGATTTCATCACATTCCCCTTAAGCACTTTTTCAAGGAGATTGCGCTTTGTGACCCCGATGATCACCCGGTCGACACCGAACGTTGCGGCATGCTCGGAGATGGTATATCCGACATCATAGCTCGGGATGGAAACCAACTGGAAGTCGATGCCCGAAGCACTGCACATCTCCTCGACGTGATCTTCGAATCCGTTCGACGACATCTCAATTTTTGAAGGTAATGCTCCCACGGCAATTTCTTTGATGCGAATAATGAAGAGAAGCGCTTTTCGTTGTTTGGCCTCTTCGATGGAAAACTTGAGAAGCTTATCATTCACTTCCTTCATGGCCAGCAGAAATTTTGTGGAAGGTATGGAGGTCCGCCGTCTCTTGCGTATGGACGAGATGATCGGCTGCGCCAATTCAGTGACCGGGACCTGCTTGCCGAACTTCGATTTTGCAAATTGGCGGGCAGCGAGGCCGGCACCGAGAATGAGCGCGGCAAAAATTGTCGCCTCAACCTTGTTCAAAGCGATTGATACTTCGATCGCTGCCATGACCACCGCCGAAACAATCATAAGAATCTTGACACCCGATTTCATGCTCACGGTGGGATCGGTTGCCGTCGAGCCAAGATTAATCGTAATTGCACCGACAAGGCCAATGGCATATAAATGAGAGAGGGTTTCAACATCGGGAAGAATGATAAGCACGATTATTGGTATCAGCGTTGTGATAACCAGCGGTAGAATCGGAACGCCATGTCTGTTGAGAATCCGAAGTGACCGGGGCAATTCCTTATCGACAGACATCAAAAATTGGACGGAGATAAGGCCATTCAATGCTGTGTTTCCGGCTGAGATCAATAAAACACCGAGTGAAAGCGCAAGCACCCAGCCAAACCATTCGCCCACATAATGCACACCCAGAAAGCGAAGCATATTCTCAAGGTGGTCTCCGGGATTAAGGCCGGGGATCGCGTGCAAGGCTAATCCAAGGAACACATTTGCAATAATGACCTTGAATAGAACACTGAGAATTGCATTGCGTGAATCACGCGCGGGATCTTTCATCAATCCGGTCATGTTCGAGATAGCTTCAATGCCGGAGAGACTCAGGATAAAACCTGTGAAGAGCCCCCAATTGTGAAAAAAGCTTCCTTTCGGGAACTCAATATGTGCTTGCGTGAAAGCTGCGGGTGCGGAGAAGAAAATGACCACCACCAGCGTTACCACCGTGAAGGCGGAGATAATAACGGCAAGGCTGCCCGAATGTCTCGGTCCAAACCAATTAACAACGCCAAGGCCGATAATCACCAGGATTGCAATCAGTAAAGGATTTCCAAAGCTAAGGTAGTGGCATGCATCGAGAATGGAGAGGGCCATCGTAACGATATAATCCGCTCCCAGCAACAGTGCGCCGATGACTGCCAGTAATTTTGAACGGTGATACACCGAATTATAAACACCGCCTCCATTGGGATAGAGGCGACAGATAGTGATATAATTAAGGGCGACGATGGTCGTTAAGACCATCATGGAGGAGAGATGCCAGAAACTGGAATATCCAGCAAGGGCAAATCCAATGCCCATGACATAGGCAACACTGGTACCCCAATCGCCATCCAGAATTGCAGCACTGCGTATCCACCCAAGTACTCTGGGGCGACTGGTCGCATATTCGACAACAACAGGATGTTTAGCAGATGGTGAAGCTTCTGTATCCAAGGAAAAGGAACTCAGTTGTGAACAATAGAAAAGCCGAGGCGATGGAGATTGCCTCGGCTTCCCTCATCTAGCGGGGACAATAGTATCACTTAATCTTTATGGAAGCAACTACCTTTTCAAAGGCAGGCAGGTAGTTGTTCTTCTTTTCAGAGAAGAAATTTAGGATAACCCTGTAAAATTTGTCGTTTTTAACCACAAAATAGACGCGGCTATCGACACCCTTTACTGAAGAATAATTGATATAGAGCGCTTTCTGGCCATCAATGGTTGTTTCCCCCTTCGAAGTCGCCTTGAAGGATTTTGAATTCTGTTCGAAGAGTTTGTCTACTGTTAATTTTTGGGCCTCTCGAACATCAATCTGGATATAGGTATCAACCCTGTACCCCACGATTTGCATAGCAAATTTGACATCCTTTTTTGCTTCCGGCAGTTTCAGGGAGTAGTTATCCGGATGGATTAACTCGAGAAAGTCATTCGACATCTTAACAAAATCGGGTGAGGGCAATGACGGATCGGCAATTTCTGCTGCAGTCTTCGGGCGCGGCAGCTTTGCCGACGCGATGAAGCTGTCGAGCACGGCTTTGTGTGCCGCAAAATACTCGTTGAAGCCGGAATAGGTCGCCGTATACAGAACTGAATCTTTCACAGCAAAGAGACGAACTGCGGCAAACTTTGTTTTTGCATCGTAGGCTCCATTGTACGATACTTTGGATGCGGGAACATCTTCCAACGTCGTCTGTTCAACAGCATCGACGGTATAATTTTCTCCCTTCAGGTCTTTCTGGCAATCCTGAGCCATCTTTTCAACTGTATCGACAGTGTCAAGACGATTATAGGAGATTGTCAGTTGACTGCCATCAGGGTTGCCCGAGGTCGGATCGAAAAACTTTTGTACGGATGCTTCAGAGGATGTAATCGTCACCTTGGCTCCGTCCGAGGTCACTTTCCAATCCTTCGGATAAGTAAATTGTACCTTGAAGTATGGATCCTGGTATTTACTCCAGGCCAGGATTGGTTCAGGCGCGGTTTTCTGACTGCACCCCGCCAGAATGCCAAGAGCGAGCATGAACACCCCGAGAATTTTATAGTTCATCATGACTCCTTTCATGAGTAGAGATCTACAGTGAGTAAGGGAAGTTTAGAAGTAACTAATCAGCAGATAGATAGCGACAAAGACAAGAACCGCTGTCATGAGGCCAATAAAAACATAAAATCCGGTAACAGGATTATCGCCCGATATCGCTTTCACTTTTTCTTCAGCCATGGTTTACATCCTTTCTTCAACCCGGTTTATCTAAAGAGATCTAAGAGTTCGATTGCTTTTTTATAATCGGCGTTATTGGGATCAAGCTTGGAAGCTTTTTCATACGCTTGCCTTGCATCGTCCTTTTTTCCGAGACCTTGATAAGCACCGCCAAGGAAATACCAAATTTGTGCGTTATTGCCATCCAGCTTCAACGCTTTCTGAAAATTATCAATTGCTGGTTCATAGCGTTTATCAGATAAATAACTAATCCCGATGGTATTATAAGCATTGAGGTACGTTTTCTTTTCATACTTTGTGGAAGATCCCTTTGTCAACTGCAGAAACTTTTGATAGGCCTCTGAGGCCTGTTTGAGTGAATCCACCTTCTCCTTTGTTTGAAAGCTTAGGTAGGTTTGCGCCAGGGAGAGATACACGCGCTCATTATTATTGTCAATGGTAATTAATTCTATCAATGCTTTTCGTGCTAAATCCCACCGCTTTAATTGGAGATTACACGAGGCATAATTTTGCATTGCAATGGCTGCCGATTTTGAGGTGTCACCTCGAAACCGTTTTTCAAACATCTCCGCCGCTTTTTCCCATTGCTCAGATTTCATATATATATACCCAAGCTGAGAGTAAAAATCTTTTTGCGTCGGGTCGAACTTTACAGCTTCTTCAATCTCTGCAAGCATTTCGGCTTGTTTCTTTGTTTCGCTGTATGCTTCAATTAAACGTTTGTAGTCATCAATAGTAAACTTATCGACTTTTTTGAGCTGCAGCGACCACTCGATCACTTTCTCATATTTCTTTGCATTGCTGTTAAACGCAATAGCCATTTTCAACGCACGAACATTTTTAGGGTCTGTTTGTAATACTCGTTCTGCTGCTTTCGCTGCTTCCGAATAGTTCTTCGTGCGATAGTTACTTTCCATAAACATCATCCACACTTCTTCAACCTTTGAATCTTTTGGCCATCGATCAAGATATGACTTCAGGTAGGGTAATGTTTGGGGATACATACTGTTCTGGAACAGAATCTTAGAAATTTTAAAATTAATTTCCTGATTATCCGGATTAAGATCGAGGACTTTCTTAAAAACCCGTACTGCTTCTGTCCCTTTCCGCTCCTTAAGATAGGCCCATCCTAACTTCTCGGCGAGCAACTCATTCTTTGGATCGAATTCAAATGCTTTTTCATATTGAGGAATGGCATACGCAAGCACACCCATTTTCTGATAGGCATCACCAAGACCCTGGAAGACCTCTGAAGAGTTGGGATTCATATCCTTCGCCTGGGTATAGACGACAACGGCACGGTCCACCGAATCCATCAGCATTAACACACTGGCAAGTTTCAACCGCAGCAGAAAGCTCCCTTTTTTGATTTTCAATCCTGAGATGAGGCTTTGGTGCGCCCCTTTGAAGTCTTTCAACGCAAGGTAGGCATTGGCCAGAGCGAGGTGCGATTCTTCACTTTCATCGTCGATGTCAATTGCCTTTTGTGCCGTAACCATGGCAGAATCATGCTTGCCCAGGATATTATAAGCCTGCGACAGGCCTTGCCATGCTTCGGCATTTTTCGGATTCGTCTGCAGAATCTGGAGAAAGAAGGGAATTGCTTCCTTTGGCTTTCCCTGTTTCAGTGCCTCTTTTCCTTTTTCCAACTGCGCTTGTGCCAATACCATGGAGACACTCAACGCGGCCAGCAGAAGTGCAATCGCTAGTAGTTTCGTTCTCATCAGTCATTACTCCGATATTAATAGAACTTCTCGTTTAGGAATTTCCCGTGGAACAAGTCCGGCATCTTGCAGAATCTTTTGTCCGTTGAATTTCAGCATGAAATCCGCAAATCCGGTTGCCACCGCCGATCTTCTTTCCCGCGTATAGATATACAGCGTATAGCGAAACGGATAACGAGCATCATACACCGTTTCTTGTGTTAAGCGAACATTCTGCACAACCTTCTGTGAATCAACCGTCGTGAAGTCGAGAACCCGGACATACTGCCGGAGGCCTTGCACTTTATTCTGTGTCGTGTCCTTTAAAAAGGCATTCGAGACGATTCCGATGGCATTCTGTTGCGCTGCAACGTAACGCATCACATCAAGCTGGATTCCCATCGGAGCCTTAAGGGGCAATGCACCTACTGAGGAAAAATATTCCTGCTGCAGATGATCGTAGAGCCCGGTATTCGCTCCGGTTGTACTTGTTTCAATCGGTCCGGTCAGCCTCGAACCGCTAATCGCCCGCCAGTCTGTGATGACACCGGTGAACATGTCTCTGCATTGATCGAGCGAAGTTCTCCGCATCCCATTCTGCAGATTCACAATCACGGCAAACGCATCGAACCCAAGAATCCCAAGAAGAACGGGAGGTTCCGATTGAGCGATGAATTTCCTTTCTTCCTCATTCATCCTTCTGTCGATGATGATCGACCGAACCGTGCCATTCGCCATCTCAACAATTGCCTGACGTGTGGACACTCCCTCAACCATTATGACTGCTTCAGGATATAAGCGCTGGTAGAGTTCAGCCCCTCGTGCTGCAACGACCAGGAGCGGCTCGGAGGCTAAAACCTTCAGCGTTCCCTTTCGTGTGGTCTCTTCCGGCTCTTTATGGGTATTGCACGAACTGAGCACGAGAGCCAGAATCATGGCGAGCACTCCGTGCTTCATTGTTCTTGCTCTTCCTGTTGTTCCTCTTGTTCAGCAGCCCTCCGCTGACGCCAGCGTGTCATAAACAATCTGTAGACTCCCCACACCATGAGCACCCCGCCGAACATATACCGGTAATTCGGTTCCATCCGTTCTATGGTGATGATGTTAATGATCAACAACATGCCGAGTAAACAGAAAATGGCGGCGAAACTATAACCAATGACTGACGAAGCGTTCATGACTTCTGCCTCCTTGCCTCTGAAAAACAGCGAAAGGGTCAGAATGGTATTCGTTTCATTCTTCCGTCGCCGCAGGATCTCTTACCGGAAGAAACACTCATTCTCACCCTTTCACAGGTGTTTATTTTCCAGTCAGGCGAAACTTAAAGGGTATCGTTACCCACACTGCCACCGGACCATTCTTCATCATCGCCGGAGTGAACGCATACTGCATAGCAGCTTCCACCGACGGTTCGTTGAATATCTCTGCATCGCTTTTCAGAACCGACGCCCTCTTTGGTTTCCCTTCTTTATCGACCCAGATCTTGACGTGAACAGTACCTTCAAGACCTGCGCGCATTGCAAGCTCAGGGTATTTTGGCTTCACTTCTTTCACGATTTCAGGATTCTTTTCCACCGGTACAAAATCCGGGGGCGGTTCGTTGTCATCGAGCTTGATATCCACATCGCCTTTTTCAATCTCAACACCCTTGCCATCGCCCTGGTCGATCACCGGAGCAGTTTCCTGGTTCATCTCAGTTTGCGTTGCGAAAACCTGCTCGGGGCTCACTTCGGCATCAGGAACCGGAACAGGAATACCGATGCTTGGTTTCACCGCGGCAGAAGGCGCTGCAACCTGAGGTGCCATCGCTGTATTGGTAATCGAGGGGGGCGGACCTAAATCCTTCAGCTTCAGTCTAGGGCGAATCATGATCGTCGGCTCTTCCTCTCCGGCAAACAGGTCGGGGGCATAATACGCAAAGATACCCAGCCCATGGAACAACGCAGAGATGGTGAGAGCGTAGGTAAGATACCGTTTATAAATCTTCTTCAGTTCTACGTAGCCGTAATCGACTTTTCTGTCAATAATTAAGACTTCCATTATAATCTCCTTTCCTAATTCGTTGTCCTCGCGGTATTCTCTAGAGCGAGAATATTCAATCTATTAGGAGGTTTTTGCTTTTTCCATATAGCGTTTATCGGCATCTGTCATCCGGCCTGGGCTGATGCGTGCAATGCCGGCATTTTTAATTTCATCATAGATGTCCATAAACATTTTATATGTTCCATCCCGATCGATCTTAAAGAGAACGACAAGGTTCGGGACACTTTGCTTTTTGTCGGCGAGAAGTTTGTTGAGATCCTTTTGTTCAATGATTGTCGGAGTTTCAGAGCCCATTGCCCAGAAGATCTTTCCGATAGGATCAACGCGTAATATGAGGAGGCTCGATTCTCCAACCTCGACTTGAGTTTTCTCATCCGGAGGCAAATTAATCTCGATCACTTGCGGCTGACTGAAATAGGTTGTCAGCATAAAGAACGTCAGGAGAAGAAATGCAACGTCCACCATTGGCGTCATATCGATGCGTATTGATAGTCGTCTTTTTTTCTTTTTCTTGGACCCTTTTTTACCTTTTTCCTTTTTTTCCGGGGAATCAACTGCGCCCATAGTTCATCTCCATTAACTTTTTTCTACTTCAGTGACAAAACTGAATCGTGTGATATTGAGTTGTTGAAGAATGCGCATAACATCTTCAACTTTGGCATAGGGAGCGCCCTTGTCGCCCTTGATCACTGTGCGGAGCTTAATATTGGATACGCGTGCGTTTTGAATGATATCCGGTAATTCTTTGATATCCGAAATGGGCTCACCTTTTCTCAATCTGGCTGCCTCGCCAAAAATTTTAACCCGGTCTCGCTGCGAATCCAACCCGACAAAGAGATCACCGTTTTTTCCGACCGTAATGGTCATAACGTTCGTTTCCGGCAGGACAACATCTGCATGGGCTTCAGGCATCTCGATCTGGACAATTTCAGGTGGACGAAACGATGTCGTCATCATAAAAAAGGTCAGCAACAACATCGCCACATCGACCATCGGTGTCATGTCGATCTTAACACTCAGGCGTTTCTTTTTTAATTTCGCCATGGAAAATGACCTCCGCTGTTACTTGGATTTCTTGACTTCTTTCGTTGCCAAGGTTTGGATAATGGAATAGCTCGCCTCATCGATCATATAGGTGAAATTATCGACCTTTGTCGTGAAAAAGTTGTAAGCGAGGATACCGAGAATAGCCGCAATGAGTCCACCGGCAGTGTTGATCAATGCTTCGGAAATTCCAAGAGCGAGTTGGATAGGATCAGCGCTGCCGCCTTTCGCCATTGCGCCAAACGATCTGATCATTCCAATAACGGTTCCAAGCAATCCCCACATGGTTGCAATCGAAGCGATGGTCGAAAGTGCAACCAGGTTCTTTTCCAGCAAGGGTACTTCAAGCATCATGGCTTCGTCAATGGCATGCTGAATTTCTTCCATCACGGCCTTTTGGTCTTTCGCTCCCTCGGTGAGGACGATCTTATAGCGATCGAGTCCAGTGCGGATGACGTTAGCGCAGGAACCGCGTTGTTTATCACAGGCAGCAATTGCCGCGTCGATGTTGCTCTTGTTAATTTCCATGGTAACGTTCTTCAGGAACACTGCCAGAGAACCGCGTCCCTGGGCTTTCTTCAGCGAGAAGACACGCTCAACGATGAATGTCGCAACCATAATGGTCATCGCGATCAATCCGATGACGAGGGGTCCGCCCTCTTTGATAAACGTCGGCATGAAATATTCAAAAATCACCCACGAGATAATCAGTGCAATAACCAGCACGCTCGAGATAAATACAGACTGCTTCATGTGTAGATCTCCTTTTGTTGATGGTATAGAAAATTATTTCTTGCTAAAACTATTGACCGCGTCATCCCGGGATTCTTCAATATCAAAAACGCTGGCAAGACGCGTAATGACGAAGACGTTTTGAACACCTTTGCCCATGCGGCACAATTTGATTTTGCCTTCGGCTTTCGTATACATTGTATGAATGCCAACCAGCGCTCCAATCCCCGAACTGTTCACGTAGGTAACATTCCCTAGATCGAGCACCATTTTTTTATTCCCCTGCTCTATGAGGTCTTTTGCTTTTGCTTTCAGCTCGTCCGTTTCCTCGCCGCCGATCAATGACCCACGCGGTTCAAGAACTGCGATCTCGAGGTTGTTTAAGGTTGAGACTTTTGTTGCCATAGGTTCTCCTTCCTAGAAATGGCTCTCAAAATAGCTAGCTTATTAATTTCTTCTGTATTGATATGTACTGCAAGCAATGTGCCATTGTTGTATTGGAAAATGGAAGAAATCAGCATCTCTTTCGCCTGAGAAAAACAACAGTGGGGAATTTTTCCTTCGAAAAAATGGCAATTTACGGAAGCGGGCGAAAAAGTGTTCATTTCCAAGGAGTTAGAGCGTGGGGATTAATACCACGTAATTCTTTGCTGATATCAACTCGGTTGAGACAGGCTTTCTTGAAAAGACAAAGAGATTACAGACCGTATTTCTTTCGCTTGTTGAAGAGTGTTTTTCTATCGATGCCAAGGATGCGGGCAGATTCATCCTGATCCTTCGCAATCTGCAGAACTCGTTTGATGTGAAGTTTCTCAATTTCTTCAAGCGAATACGAGTTCATCGTTTCCTGTGTTGTCGCCCGCATTTCTGCGGGAAGATGGGCGAGTTCCACCAATCCGTTCTGGGCCAGCAAGACAGATCGTTCAATCATATTTTCCAATTCACGAACATTGCCGCTCCATCGGTAGGATCGCAGCGCTTTCATTGCATCCGGGGCAATTGCAATGGCAACCTCCTTGGAAAATTTCTGAATAAAATGCTGGATGAGCAATGGCATATCGTCGGGGCGTTCGCGTAACGGAGGCAGTTTCAGCCGCACGGCATTCAGGCGATAGAAGAGGTCCTCCCGAAATATTCCCTCCTTCAGCGCCTCCTCCAGATTCCGGTTAGTTGCTGCAATGATGCGCACATCAACCTTATGGGGAACGCTCTCCCCCACCCGTTCGAATTCTTTGCTCTGAAGCACGCGAAGCAGTTTTACCTGGAGCTGCGGACTCAGTTCGGCGATTTCATCAAGGAAGACCGTGCCGCCATCGGCAAGCTCAAATCGTCCCTGCCGATCTTTGACCGCACCGGTAAATGACCCGCGAATGTGGCCGAAGAGTTCACTTTCCAACAATTGCTCCGGCAGCGCAGCACAATTTACTCGCACGAACGGTTTTTGCGCTCGAGGACTTTTCTCATGGATGTATTGTGCTACCAACTCTTTGCCTGTTCCACTCTCACCTTCAATGAGAACTGTGATGGTGCTTTCCGCAACCCGAGCAGCCAGTTCCATTTGGGCAAGCATTTCCCTGTTCCGTGTAATAATTTCATCGGTGCCAAGCGATTCCGTCAATTGCTTCCGTAAACTACTGACCTCTTGTTTCAGGCAATGGTATTCCCAGGTCTTCTCGGCAAATATCTGGAGCTGCTTATAGTCGAACGGTTTTTGAAGATAATCGTGAGCCCCCTTCCTCACAGCCTCGATAGCAGTATCGATTGTACCATGGGCCGTTATGATGACAACCGTTGTTTCCGGTGCATAGGTCTTAATCTCCGCCAACACCTCCAGGCCATCGATGGGAGACATTTTCAGATCGACAAACGCCAGATCGAACTGCATGTGATGAAGCGCCTCCAGTGCCTCCTGCGGCTTGGAAAACAAATGCGTCTGATACCCGATGGCGTTCAGGCAAATGCCCATGGTTTTCAGAATATTTTGTTCATCATCGACAATCAGGATCTGTGGAACGGGAGAATTCATGGAGACTGCTCTGCTTTCGGTAGAGTGAAATGGAATGCGCTTCCCTTGTTGACCTGGCTCTCAACCCATATGGTTCCGCCATGCACCTCAACGACTTCCTTCGCAATCGCCAGGCCAAGACCCACACTTCCCGGCGTTGCATCATCCGATTGCCGCACCTGGATAAATTTATCAAAGATCGACTCGATGGCTTCAACCGGAATACCTCGGCCTGTATCGGTGACGGAAAATTTGACCTGCCTCTGCTCGGAAGTTATTGCCAGACGGACGATTCCCGCTTCGGGCGTATAGCGGAGAGCATTGCTCACGAGGTTGGAAATTACCCAGATTAATTGTTGTTCGTCACCGGGTACTTCCAAAACCGCTGGATCGATGGAGAGGTCAAGTTTTATCCCCTTCTCTAAAAACTGCAACCGCAGCGGTTTGATCGCTTCGTCCACGAGATGATGAATATTCACCTGTTCACGCTTGAATTCGTATTTCCCCGATTCAAGCCGGGACAGGTTTAGAAGCTCCTTGACGAGTTTTGTGAGCCGTTCACAATCGTCCTTCGCCGCAGCAATCAGATCACGCTGGGAAGGTGTAATCGTTCCGAGCACTTCCTGGGAGAGAATGTCAATGGCCATATTGATTGAGGTCAGCGGTGTTCGAAATTCGTGCGACACCGTGGCGATGAACTCCGACTTCATATTGTCGAGGTTCTTGAACCGTGTCACATCCTGCAGCAGAGTCACCACTCCCTGAATCTCTCCACGTTCATCAATGATGGTTGTTTGGCGGGGGCGGAAGAAAAGTGTTTGCATATTCTTCTGCACGGTCACTACGGAATCTTTCGACGATCGCTCGAGTTTTTCCATCTCCTCCGGATGAAGCAGGTAAGACCATTGATGTTGCTTCAAGACATCCTGTAATGGTTTTCCCTGCCAGTCCTGGTTGACGATCTCGAAGATTTGCTGAGCGGATTGGTTCATCTGCACCAGGCAATTGTGTTGATCGGTAACAAAGACCGGATCAGGAATGCTGGTTGTGATTGCCTCCGATTTTTTCTTTTCAGCGATCAGTTGATGAACGTTCATCGCTTCGTACTGCCGAAGACGTTCGGTCATCTTATTAAACTCTTTTCCCAATTCGCTCAATTCATCATTCGTTGTAATATCGATTTTTTGATTCAGGTGGCCGCGTGAAATCTTCCGCACGGTCGCAGTTAATTTTTCAGCGGGTTCAACAATGTCGTGTACGAAGCGGATGCTCGAGATGATACTGAGGAAGATGGCTGTCAGCGAAGTAAGGAGAATAGCAAATATCGCGTTGTTCGACGCCTCACGCACAAAACGGTCTGCTTCTTCAAGGGAGATCTGATATGATTGCAGCAGTGACTCACAGTGATCTTTTAAGAGTGCGAGACGGGGCCTGACATTCTCATTAAAATAGCGCCGTGCATAGGGCTGGCGCTGGCTCGTTGGAAGCAAAAGATAGAACGAATCGGATGCTTCCAAATAGATTTTATAGTCTGCAATAATCTTTGGAATCAGGGGATGTTTCAAATAGATTGAGGTAGTATCGTCAACCCGCTGCAATCCGGTCATGAACACGTCCCTATTACGGTTGAATATTCCCAGAGCAGCGTTGAAGTCATCTTTCAGCGGGCGTTCCATTACCGCATCTTTCAGATTCTCCCCCGAAAAACTTATATGAGAGGACAGCATGCCGTCCTGAATACTTTCCTGCAGATTCAATGCCCGAACCATGTCCTGTGCACCGAGAAAACTCTTATAGCCCTGCATAATTTGTTTAACGGAAAAATCCAGTTCGGAAAAGTTATAAATCGCCACTCCGCTCGTCACAAGACTGATGCAGATGAGGAAAAAGTAACTGAAAACAATTTTAAACCGAATGCTTCCCATGGCGCTGAAAAAGTATTGCTTTTTTGAAGTAAAGGCAAAGAAGAGCCCGTTATTCATTTTACGCTGCTCTTGAGTGGCAGATTCTCAAAAATAACGGCTGTATGTAGTTGATAATATGATTGTCTGGAAGCCAGAATGCTGTTCGCCTATACCAGGATTCTCTTGTCTCATTCTGTAACTTATGCCTTTCATAAATCCGGTGTTTATCTTGGTTGCATACATCGTCCCATTCGCGTAGCAGCCATTTTTTCGCACTGAGCCAGGCTTCGTTGGACCATTCACTCAAGCAGTTTTAAAAAATCCTAATCTCTAAAAATTCTTTGTTGATCCAGCAACTTTTTACTATACTGAGGCGTATTTAATGACCACGAGTCAGTAATTTTACAAGGGTAATGATGGGGATTTTAGAAAGAAAAGGAAGAGAAAAAGAACATCGTAAAGCTGAAATCCTTCAGGCAGCGCATGAGATCTTTTTTGAAAAGGGATTGCAGAACACCACCATGGATGAGATCGCCGAAAAGGCGGAACTCAGCAAGGGAACCCTTTATCTCTACTATAAAAGCAAGGAAGATCTCTACCTTGCCGTGATGATGGAAGGACTGCATGTGCTGTATGACCTCTTTGAGCAGGTGATTGATACCAAGGAGTCTGTTCCGGTACGATTGAAGAATCTTGGCGAGGTATATTTCAAATATTATAATGAGCATAAGAACTACTTCAGAATGTTCTACTACTTCCAGCATCCCCACTTCCATAAGCAAGTTTCTCCTGAAATGATGCAGTCGTGCACAATTGAAAATCAGCGGTTATGGAAACTCATTTTGGATCTCATCGATCTCGGAATTCGCGAGGGAGATGTCCGGCCAAACATCAATTCGTCGGAAGTTGGACTTATCCTTTGGACAACGTCAGCAGCGCTCCTCACAAAGCTCGATATGCAATACGAGTATTTCAAACAGGCAATGAATGTAGACCTGGTTCATGTTTACCAGGCAGCCAATGCTTTGCTTCTCGATTCTCTGCTCACCGAGCAAGGAAAACAGAAGTACGAACACCACGGCACCGTTTCCTAAAAACACTCACTCTGGAATCAGACACTATACAAGGATTATCGAACTCACGTGCAATCAGTACTCCATCATCAAGGACAATTTATGAAGAACACTTACCGGATTATCCTTACCCTGTTTCTTTTCGCAGGATTGAGTACACCAAAACTACCCGCGCAGCAGAGTCAGGCAAAGATTTTTACACTCGAAGAAGCGGTCCGAATCGCCATGCAGAAAAATCCTGACCTGATTTCTGCCCGGCTTGAGGTTGACCGGGCTGATGCAAGAGTCTCGGAAGCCATCGGGACTGCATTACCCTCCATAACCCTCGCAGGGCAATACAGCCATGCGTTTAAGAAGCCTGTTTTCTTTCTCCCAAATTTCTTTGCTGACAGGCCCAATGAAATCGTTGCCATTGAAATGGGTACCAAGCATTCCATCAACTCGTCGTTGACTGTCAGCCAGATACTCTTTAACGCTGCAGTCATCACGGGTGTTGGTGTTGCCAAGATTTACTCGGGTGCAGCGCGTGAACTATTACGGGCAAAAGAAGTTGAAACCGTTGCAAAAACACGGAAGGCGTTTTACGGAGCGCTCATGACGAAGGAAGTTGTACAAATGATGCGCCAAACACTTAAAAATGCCGAAGACAATCTCCGGAACGTACAGGTGATGGGCAAACAGGGTATTGTCTCCGAGTACGATCAACTCCGCGCAGAGGTGGGTATTGCAAATTTGAGGCCGATGATCCTTCAGGCAGAAAACAATTACGCTTTGGCTCTCGATGGATTGCGAAACACGATCGGGCTCGGTGTCAACGACCAGGTTGACATCGCAGGTATGTTGAAATTCGAACCGGTCGATCCTCTGCTGCTCGAAGGAGCAACCGAAAAAGTTCTCGAAGCGAACTACGGATTGCGCGCCATGCGGATGAACCTGGAAATCAGCGATGCAGTCGTCAGCATCAACAAATCGGAATATTACCCGACACTTGCTGCCTTCGGCAATTATCAGTACCAGCTTGCAAAAAATTCCTTCAACATTAGTCCGAACGATTTTATCGCCAGCTCGTCGGTGGGATTGAGCCTCTCCATCAATCTCTTTAACGGGCTTCAAACTAGTTCACGCGTCGAGCAAGCCAAGCTCGAGCTTCAAAAAGCTCACGAACAGTTTAACGGCATGGAGAAAAACATTCGTACGGGAACACACTCGGTTCTGCTCCAACTCAAGCAGGCACACCAGCGCTATGAGGCACAGGGAATGACCGTTGAACAGGCGCAACGCGGATACAAGATTGCCACGACACGATTCACCAGCGGTGTTGGCACTCAACTTGAGGTTAATGACGCCCAGCTTGCACTGACGCAGGCGCAGGTCAATCGCATCCAGGCAATTTTCGATTATCTCAATGCTGCCGCCGACTTTGATCAACTTCTGAGCCGCTTGCCGCTCTATGCGACATCAACAAATTGAACATTCATAATCAACCTTACAACTGAGAGGTACCCTATGAAACATTTTCAACTGTTCTTTGCTGTGCTCATCCTCGGTCTCAGCGCAATGATTTCTTCTTGCTCAAAACATGAGGCTACGACTACATCCAAGAACGATGTGCAGGTGGTTCCTGTCAAAGTTCAAGAAATGAAACCGGAGCCGTTTACCGATGCTATCCAAATTGCAGGGACGGTAAAGGCACAAGAGGATATTATGCTTAGCCCTCTCGAAGGAGGCATCGTCAAGGAATGGAAGGTCCGCAAGGGCGACGCTGTGAAAAAAGGACAAGTTCTGGGCCTGCTTGAAGATGATATCCTCAAAGCGGGCTATAACGCGGCTTCTGCGCAGCAGAAAGTGGCTCAATTGAATTTCGAAAAGCAAGGAAAGGTGTTCAACGAACAGGGAATCAGTGAGTTGCAGTATAAAAGCATAGAGTATGGCCGAGACGCCGCAAAAGCACAAGCCGACCTGATGAAGGCCCGGTTGGATCATACAGAACTTCGCAGTCCCATCGACGGAATTTTTGACGACTATATGGTTGATGAGGGCGAAATGGCACCCCCGGGGGTACCCATTGCTCATCTCGTTAACACCGAGAAGATCAAAATTGCTGGCGAGATCCCCGAACGATTTGCAGGTGCAGTGCGAATCGGTACACCGGCTCTCATTACACTTGATGCTGTCCCGGGCCAGGTGATCCATGGTAAAGTAACCTATGTCAGTGCATCGATCTCTCCAATCAGCCGATCGCTTCCAATCGAAATTGCTATTGGAAGCCGAAGTGGTAAAGTGAAGCCGGAGATGATTGCAAAGCTGCAGGTGCAGCGTGTCTCTAAATCTAATGCACTTTTACTAAGTGAAGATGTCGTTCAGCTTGTCGATCTCAACAGGTATGTGGTGTTTGTCGAAAAAAACGGAAACGCCGAAGAGCGTCAAGTAAAAGTTGGTGCACGGGTTGGAAAACTCATTGAAATCGTCGAGGGATTGAAAGCTGGTGATCGCGTGATCATCGTTGGATTCCAGAAGCTCGTCAATGGTCAACCTGTCATGATCATCAGATAAAACGGCTCACGAGAAAGAAAGAGAGTGCAACCATGAAAATTTGGAGTATAGCCGTAGACAACAAAGTTGCGGTGTACATCTTAATGATATTGATCGTTATCGTTGGATATGGTGCCTACACGGGGCTCCCACGAGAAGCTGCCCCCGATGTCACCATCCCTCTGGTCATTGTTTCCGTCCCATACATTGGAGTCTCACCCGAAGATATCGAAGGGCTTGTAACCCAGCCGCTGGAACGGGGATTGAAATCTCTGAAGGACATCAAGCAAATTTCTTCAGTGTGCAAGGAGGGTCTTGCTACAATCCGCGTCGAGTTTAATACCGGGGTAGATATTGATGAGGCACTGCGTCGGGTGCGCGATAAAGTCAGCTCTACACGTCCACAAATGCCGACCGATATTCTTGAACCGATTATCTCCGAGATCAACATAAGCGAGTTTCCCATTATGTATGTCAATGTTACGGGAGATGTTGGCCTCGCGCGCCTGAAAAAAACCGCAGATAACATTCAAGATAAAGTTGAGGCAATCAGCGGAGTGATCCGTGCGGATATTATCGGCGCACTTGAGCCGGAGATTCAAGTCAATGCCGATGTCCACCGGTTAAATGCTCTGCAGGTGAGTTTTGATGATCTCGTCGGTGCGGTGCGCGCAGAAAACCTTTCTATTCCCGGTGGATCGATCGACACCAAAGAAACGAACCTTTCCATTCGGATTCCCGGTGAGTTCAAGGAGGTAAAACCCATCGAAAATATTGTGGTGAAGATTCAGAACGGAAAACCGATCTACGTCCGGGATGTTGCAAAAGTCGATTACTCCTTTGAAGATCGGAAAACGTATGCACGGCTGAACGGTGCCGAGGTTGTCTCGCTGGGTGTTCGCAAACGAGCGGGGGAAAATCTTCTCCGCATTACCGACGAAGTGAAGGCTATCGTCCACGATGAGCAATTGAAACTTCCCTCGGGTATCAAGATCGAAATATCAAACGATCAATCGATCTTTGTACGGCGAACGAATAAAGAGCTTGAGAATAGTATCATGACAGGTATGTTTCTCGTGGTGATGTCCCTGTTCATGTTTTTCGGCTTCAAGAATTCATTGCTCATCTCAACAGCCATTCCATTATCCATGTTCATCGGATTTGCCGTGCTGTCCGCATTCAACATTACACTGAACATGGTTGTCCTTTTTGCCCTGGTGCTGGTGCTCGGCATTCTTGTGGATGATGCCATTGTGGTTATTGAAAATATCTACCGTCACCAGCAAGAATACCATGAATCTCCTGCGAACGCTGCAAAGAAAGCAGCCGGCGAAGTGTTTGTTCCGGTATTGACATCGACAATTACAACCCTTTCGGCATTCTTCCCGCTGCTTCTGTGGCCTGGAATCGTTGGCGACTTTATGAAGTATTTACCAATCACACTAATTATCACACTCACGGCGTCACTGTTTGTTGCGTATGTGATCAGCCCGGTCCAAGGAGCTCAATGGATCGATTATCGAAAAGAAATTCGCAAAGCTCGTGAGAACCTCCTCCATCCGCACTGGTATAAAAAATACAATCCCTTCACCATCCTCTATCATAAAGTAGACGAGGTGGTGTTTCCTGCCATTCAACGGGAATACGTGAAGGCTCTTCGCTGGACCCTGAAACGACGAGGACTCTCCATAGCCGGAATTATAGGATTATTGCTTTTCGTCTTTGTCCTGTACGGTATATTCAATAAGGGAGTAGAATTCTTCCCGACAACGGAGCCCTCTTCGGTTAACGTCACGATCGAAACACCTCCAGGTACATCGCTTGATGTGACAAACGACATAACGAAAAAACTCGAAGAGCGTATCGCCACCATTCCCGGAAGAAAAGATATAGAATTTATTTCTTCCAGTGTTGGCACTTCTGACGATCCTTTCGATTTCGGAGGACAGGGTACTTCAAATAAAGCGACTGTAGCAATCAACTTTTTTGAGAAAGCAAAACGCCAACAAAACACATTTCAAACGCTCGAGGAAATCCGTCATCAGTCAGCGGGTTTTGCCGGAGCAGAGCTGCGCGTAGCCAAACGAGAAATGGGCCCCCCGGTTGGTGCACCTGTCAGCATCGAAATCTCCGGGGAAGATTACAATCAACTGGCAACTTTGAGCAACTCGGTCCGTGAACAGATTAAGAGCATTGCCGGTCTCCACGATTTGAAAACTGATTTCAATGCGGGCCGACCAGAGATTCAAGTTCTTGTGGATCGCGAGAAAGCTGGATTAATGTGGTCGAGCACCGGACAGATTGCCGGCACTGTTCGGGCGGCAATCAGCGGCGTTGAGGCATCCAAATATCGCATTGGAGAGGATGAGTATAAAATCCGCGTACGGCTCGAAGAAGATCAACGGACTTCTCCAAATGATCTACAAAACCTTCGGATCAACTTTATGAACCGACGGGGTCAGCTTCTCTCAATTCCACTGACCTCTGTCGCCGATATCAGCAGAACGAAGGCTGTATCTGATATACGACGGAAAGATCAGAAACGTGTCATCACCGTCAGCGGTGAAGTCGAAGGACGGGTGCCCTCTGAAGTGCTGAGCGAAGTGAAGACACGCCTGGCGAAAATGGACCTTCCGGAAAACTATACCCTCAAGTACACAGGAAAAGATGAGGAACAAAATAAGGCAGCGGCATTCCTCAGCAAAGCGTTTATTATCACCATTTTCCTCGTCTTCTTGATCATGGTCTCTGAATTCAATTCGGTTAAAGTGCCTATCATCATCATGTTTTCGGTTCTCCTTTCCCTGATTGGAGTGCTGATCGGTCTTATTGTAACACAGACTTCGTTTAGTGTTATCATGACCGGGGTCGGAGTCATTGCATTGATTGGTCTTGTGGTAAGAAACGGTATCGTGCTGCTCGATTTCGTCAAACATAAGAGAGCCGAGGGTGCGAGCCTGGATGACGCACTCGTTGAAGCAGGGCGGATTCGATTGCGCCCGGTACTATTGACGGCAGTTGCCACCGTGCTCGGCGTATTACCTTTGGCGACCGGAATCGATTTCGATTGGCAACAATTTCACTTTGTCATCGGTGCAGAGAGCGCATCATTCTGGAGGCCGCTCGGTATCGCCATTATCTTCGGCCTTTCGATCTCTACATTCTTAACTTTGGTGATTGTTCCGACGCTCTACTCTCTGCTGGAAAGCTGGGAACTTGGTATCGCAAGCTTCTTCAGACGATTTAAACGTGCTGAGGACGAGACCGAACCTGCAATCAACAAGTAATTCCTTTAATCAACGAATCATTTCCAAACAGTCATTACCGAAGGAAAAGGCAAACAGATTATTAAGATGTCACCCGATGATGCAGTCCAGCGATTGACAAAGAAACTCTGCTTGACAGAAGAGCAGGTAAAAAAGGTAACGAAGTTTTATAATAATCATCAACAAGAGCTTGAAAAGGAGATTGCTCTTGCCCGCGTTCAAAGCGAGATGGAGGCAGCGGCATCCGGAGGGGGAGTTCGAACAATAAAAATGGGTGGGAACCTCCAGGCAAAACTGGATAAGAATATTGAATCAATCTTAACGCCGAAGCAAAAAAAGGGATTTGAGAAGTTGAAGCTCGAGCGAACATTGGCCCAACCCAAAATGATGATGCTGAAACAATAAACGGAGTTCAAGATAATTATCGAAAATTGGGATAAATAAGGCCTTTTGTCCGGCTGTTGTAATCCTTGTTGTTAAACTTAGCCTCTCTTCGATGAGTCCAACAACCGTGGGTGATTCTTACCGCTAAATATTTTTTTTACAGAACCTATTGGGATTTTTATCGTTATTATCAGTACGTTGATTCGAGTAATCCACACAATACAATCACATAATTCAGGAGTACCTATGAAAAAATTTGTCGCAGTCATCGCTGTTCTTCTCTTTGTTGCCGTTGCGTTCCAGGCAGCAGTTGCTCAAGGAATGGGTGGTGGCCAAGGACGTGCACCGCGCACACCTGCGGATCAGGCAAAATCGCTGAAGGACAGTCTTTCCCTTACAGATGAGCAGGTAGCCAAAGTTACAACGGTTTATGAAGAGCAGGCGAAAGAAAGGACCGCCATGATGGAGCAGATGCAAGGTGGCGATCCGGAAGCCAGGAGAACAGCTATGCAGGAATTTCAGACGAAGTATACTGAGAAAATCATGAAGCTTTTAGATGATACACAGAAAAAGAAATACGAAGAAATGCAGAAAGCGATGCAGGCACGCAGGGGCCAGCGCCAACGCAACAACTAATCTGGAGAGTCTATGTAATCAGGCGGATACAGTCTTCTTGCGAAGAGGTGTCCGCCTTTTGCTTTCCTGGAGGAAGTGCCCACGATTCTCCAGACCATATTGTTGATGTGAAAGATTAAACCTCTTGGTGGCCCGTTCTTCGAAAGGAATTTGATCTATGAGACATCGTACGTTGCTTTCAACACTCCTGCTCTCCCTCATTACACTCTTCACTATTTCAGTCATTCTGTTCTCTCTCCCGGGTTGCAGTTCTGCAATCGAACTCACAAACAATTGGAATAACGGAGAGATTAAGATCGATGGTATGAAAGATGATTGGGGCAGCGACCTCTCCTTCCTCCGTCAATATTCCTGCTCTATTGGCAGCCGAAACGATAACGAGAATCTGTATGTTTGTTTTGTCGCATCCGAACAGAGAACACAAATCATGATGCTCGGTCTTGGATTTACCGTATGGATCGATAGCGCCGGTGGAAATAACAAGACCTTTGGTGTTCACTTTCCGTTGGCGCGTGTAGGACTCGATCGCCGGGTCCTTGCGCAAGCCATGGGCGGCAGGACTGATCCGGAAGAAATCTGGAGAAATGTGGCCCCTACCCTGACTGAGTATGAACTTGTTAGTTCCTCCAAGACTGTCCACAAAAAAGTAAATTTGTTTCAAAGCAAGGACCTCGCCGTACGCATCGGTTACATCAATGAATCGCTGGTCTATGAATTGAAAATCCCGCTCAAGAAAGATACCGAGCATCCCCATGGTATCAACATCGAACCCGGGAAAACAATTAGCCTTGGTTTTGAAGTCGGTTCGTTCTACGTTCCCTCCGCTCAACCAATCTCTCAGGATCAACAAACTGGAGGAGGCGGCGGTGGGCGCGGGGGTGGCGGCGGTCGCGGAGGCGGGGGAGGGCGAGGAGGTGGCGCTTCAGGGGCAGCTCCAGCCAGCAGTGGAGGGGGATTCCTTAAAATCTGGACCACAGCAACGCTCGCTACTGCGAAATAGCCTTGCCCCTAGGTATGGATATCACCTCGAGCCCCATACTGCAGGACGATCATTCCGACTTCTCCTCTCGCTGTAAAAGGAGAAGTCGGATTCTTCACATAACCTTGGGCACGGCATTTATCATAAAGAATCGGATGATTCTCCTTCTCGCCTTTCTCTTCTTTGCACCATTTCTTTACTCACAACAATCGTTTCCGGCCAAACCTGGTAATTACAAACACACACTGCATTTCGATCAGCGAGAACGTATCTATCTTCTTCATCTTCCATCGACCTACAATAAAGGTATTGTTTATCCTCTTGTCATTGCATTGCATGGTGGCGGAGGCAACGGAGAAAATATCGCGGCGATGAGCGGTCTCTCAGTGAAAGCGGACCGGGAGGGATTTATCGTCGTCTATCCGTACGGTACAGGAAGGTTCAAGGAACGATTGTTAACCTGGAATGCCGGCAATTGCTGCGGATATGCTCGCGAAAACAACATCGACGATGTGGGATTTATTCGCTCCCTCATCAATGAACTTGAACGAAATTACTCTATCGATCCAAAGCGCATCTTTGCAACCGGGATCTCGAACGGAGGAAAGATGTGCTACGTCCTCGCGTGCGCCCTCTCAGAAAAAATTGCCGCAATTGCCCCTGTTGCCGGTTCCATGGAACTCCCGGCGTGTTCACCGAAGCAACCTGTTTCCGTTGTCATTTTCCACGGAACGAAAGATCAGCACATTCTCTACTCCGGTGGAATTCCAATAAAACAAGTTGACCGATCACCACGCGTTGACAGTTCCGTTACATTTGCGGTTGGGTACTGGGTACACCACAACCAATGCTCCCCAACGGCCAGCATGACACAACAAGGATCCATCATCAAGGAAAGCTACATCCAATCAACCAATGGATCGGCTGTGATTCTCTACACGATTAAAGGCGGAACACATTCCTGGCCCGGTGGAAAACGTGGATGGATCCTGGGCGAGAAACCGACGGAGGAAATCTCGGCAACAGAGTTGATGTGGGATTTTTTTTCAAAGCATCCAAAACGATGAACATACTATTGCGAGTCCCGGGGATCACAAGTTTCACTTCAATCGATGACCGCGAGGATCGAGAAGTCTTTCCATTTCTCATACATTCCTGGATCATGCTCTTTCTTATCGTCATTGCTCTCCCGCAAGCAGTTCACAGTCAGGGTGCCGTAAAAATTTCTACAGGGCTTAAACCACTCACCGAATTAGGACAAGAACTCTACAAGGGGTACTCCGGCGGACTTTACTCGCAAGGATTGAACACGAGGCCATCAGCACATAACACTGCGGGCCGGGAGATGGCGTTGTCCATTCAACCACTGGATCGAGATGGAATACCAAATGCACAGAACGGGAAGATTGTTCTATTGTCAATTGGAATGTCGAATACAACACAGGAGTTTTCCGTCTTCAAGTCCATAGCGGATGCGGAAACCGTCAAAAATCCAAAAGTAGTTATCGTCGATGGCGCTCAGGGAGGCCAGACCGCTTCGATCATTATCAATCAGGCCGCGCTGTACTGGACCGTGATTGACCAGCGGCTAACCAACGCGGGTGTTACTCGCCAGCAAGTTCAGATTGCATGGATAAAGCAAGCCGACGCTGGCCCAACACGAGGTTTTCCGGCTTATGCTCAAACATTGCAGTCGGAGCTCGACTCGATTGCCTGCATTCTAAAATTCAAATATCCAAATATCAAACTGTCGTATTGGTCAAGCAGGATTTATGGTGGGTATGCTACCACCTTGTTGAATCCCGAGCCTTACGCCTATGAATCGGGATTTTCGGTGAAGTGGGCGATCGAACAGCAAATCAATGGAGATCCTTCGCTCTCCTTCAGGGGCTCATCGGCTAAAGCACCCTGGATGGCATGGGGACCGTATCTCTGGGCCGATGGAACAATACCACGGTCCGATGGATTGGTTTGGGTGGTAAACGATTTTGTAGCCGATGGCACACATCCCTCCTCATCAGGTCAACAGAAAGTTGCTCAACTCCTTCTGAATTTTTTTAAGAAGGATTCGACGGCTTCAATCTGGTTCACCCGTTCATTCACGATGGCGTTTCCCTCTGACCAAGAGCTTCCTCTGAATTTCTCGCTCGAACAGAACTATCCAAATCCATTTAACCCTTCCACGATGATATCATATCAGATTCCTGTTACGGGTGATATTTCACTCTCAGTGTACAACCAACATGGAGAACGCATTCTCACTCTTGTTGAAGGGCGACAATCTGCTGGTACCCATCGTCTTACCTGGAATGCTTCTGGTTTTTCCACCGGTATTTATTATTGTCAACTCAAAACCGGCACTTACCAGAACACGAGGAAACTTCTCCTGCTTAGATAGTGACGGACAATTTCCCTTTTTTCAAAACTCAGAATCCTGAGGAACTGCCGAGTTGATTCTCAATCTTCTACAATCCGAAACACAAAATTAAAGCTCATCCGAAAAGAATTGACCAGACGATATCGTTGAATATCGCAACACATGATTCCGCACACATTTTTCTGGTTCACGTTGATAAGAACGAACTCTCTGTTCTCTTCCTCTGCTAGATATGAAACAGAATACTTGGCTCAACACATTCTTCGTCAATATTCGGATCAAATAACCACCATTCTCCAAACGGAGAGAATACCAAGAACAAAGGATACAATTTTTTAAAATCCCGGAGAGGCTTTATTGTTGTCAACGGAATCCTCTTTATTTCAATGCATCAAACCTCCCCAGCGGAATCTATCTCTATCAACTCACCGCCGGGTCGGTCATACAGCAGCGCAAGATGACGATTCTGAAATAACGCATTTGAGTTCTTCCGAACATGAAAAAGGAAGCTGGAGAGTGTTTTCTGTGAACTGACTATTGTTGGTAAGCGGGCTTACTGTTCATCGTCAAGTGGAGGGATCGATTTCGGCTGACCGAAGAGTTCGGGAAGATCGTTGACGTCAACCTCAATGAGCAATTAAGGCAGTGAGATTTGAAGGCCTTCGCGTGCTCCGAAGCACTCTACGGTTCCATTCAAGAGAGCAATGTGTTCTTTTGCCTGCGTCACCATCCCATCGACAAATTGATCATCATGCAATGGATCATGATGGAAGAGCGCCAGTCGCTTGACATTTGCCTGGACTGCAAAACGAACCGTTGTCTCAAGCGATGAATGGCCCCATCCCCGTTTCTCTTGATATTCATCCTCTGTATACTGAGCCTCGCCGATATATAAATCTGCATCTGATAAAAAATTTACAAACTTCTCGTCGAGGTAGATGGGGAAGTCGACGGCCGTGGCGTTCTTGTGCAGCGTAGACTCGAGTGAGCCCATGTAGGGCTCATTATCGGTGGCATAGACAACGCTGTTGACTCCGTCGGAAACACGATAGGCGATGCAGAGTGCCGGGTGATTAAGGTAGAATTGTTGCACCGTAAGAGGTCCAACAGAAAAATCCTCACGCACTTCATGGATTTCGAAATTTGGTGTCATCGACCCAAGCTCGACGGGGAAATAATCCGTACTCATCTGTACTTTCATAAGTTCATTGAGGGATTTGTCTCTTCCCGGCGGGCCATAGAGGTGAATATAATTTTTTTGACGGTATGCCGGAAGAAAGAACGGGAATCCCTGAATGTGATCCCAGTGTGTATGACTGATAAAAATATGGAGTGTCAATGATGTGTCGGCGAATTCCTTGAGCAGTTTATCGCCGAGCTGCCGGATACCTGTCCCTGCATCGAAAATGACAATTTGGTTCGAAGCCCGAAGTTCCACACACGATGTATTGCCCCCATACCGCATCGTCTCCGGGCCCGGAGAAGCGATGGATCCGCGTGTTCCCCAAAAGGTAATGTTCATCATGGTGAGTTTCTTCGTTTAGTAAGGTGCTTTTCACTAAGATCGAGAAGAGATTCCAAGTCCATCGGTTTGACAACGTAGGCGTCTGCTCCTAACTCCATGGACTTATCAACATCAGGTTTATAGGATTTTGCAGACATAATGATAATCGCAGTCTTGTTGAATTGGGAATCTTCCCGCAAAGCCTTGCACACTTCGAAACCCAGCATTCCTGGCATCATCAGGTCGAGAAGAATGAGATCGGGGTGATGTTCCTTTGCCATGGCAAGTCCCTGCTCCCCATTGTCAGCCTCGTGAACAGTATATCCTGCACGCCGAAAACCCATGGCAACCATTCGACGATAGAATTCCTCATCATCAATAAGAAGGACGGTGGTATTCACCAGTAGTATCTCCACTGAAGGTTGAGAGCACAACACACGTCTCGATGCTTGCGGCTAACTTATGAATTACTTTTACGAAAGGCAACACAAGGAGCGCTCTTTACCCTGTATTGTGCGGAAACGCACGCACTCGACGGGGAGACGGTTTCGCCAGACTTATCGAATTTTTTGATATGGTGAGGGTTTTTACAGGATTGTCGGGGTGAGAGGATTCGAACCTCCGGCCTCTTGCGCCCAAGGCAAGCGCTCTAACCGGGCTGAGCTACACCCCGATACTGTTGTTCACCGGCATCAAAGTACAAAAAAAACGATGGGAAGTCAATGAAAGGAATCTCCTCGAATCCTGCCACTGGTTGTCACCGTGATTGAGAGTATAAAGAATGTGTGTGAGAAACTCCGATCCCCATACCATGCCTGCGGGACTGGATCTCGCCAAAGGTTCTTCCTTCGATCGCGAGCATCGCTCAGATGGCGAACGTCGATGGGAGGTGGGGTGAGGTTTACTCTTCACCTCTTGCATTTGCTTTTAATATTCTCTCTTACTAACATAGCGGTGAATTACTAGGAGCTATTTTTCATGGAAGCAGAACAAAGAAAAAAAATTCTCATTGTGGATGATGAGGAATCTGTAGCCTATCTTCTTCGCCGCCATATGGCAGCTGCGGGATATGAAACGGCGTACGCAGCGACGGGAGAAGAGGCATTACAGATTATTGAGAAGGACCTTCCCGATTTAATATTACTCGATATTATGATGCCCGAAATGAACGGCTTTGAAGTATGCCGACACTTGCGTGATCATGAAAAGACCAAGAAAATTCCTGTTATCATGGTAACGGCTCTCTCTTCTCAAGTCGATTCTTATCAGGCTCGGATGAGCGGTGCGAATGATGTCGTTGTAAAACCAGTTGATGGAGCGGATCTCACCAACCGCGTTCGGCGATTTATCGGCTCGCCCTTTAAACTCTCATAACACTTCTTCGGTGAAAAAAAATCGGATTCGATAAAATTCCGGCTTCTCAATTTTCATCCGTCGCTGTCAGCATAGCCGTAACAGATACATGCTTATTATCGTTTCGCCAGCCATGATTCCGGGTTTTGATTGTCTTTCTCCTTCCAGATTTCAAAATGGAGAATAGCGCCTTCCATTGAATCACCACTTTTGGCAATCAATTGGCCCGCCTTCACCTTTTCCGCTTCCGCTACAGAGACTTCTGAGAGATGTGCGTATACCGTGCGGTACCCGCTATAGTGATTAAGAATGAGGATGTTCCCCAGTCCGGCGATAAATGATACTATCGATACTTCACCATCTGCAACAGCTTGAACATCAGAACCGGATTTCACTTTGATATCAATACCAGAATTGATGGTCTTGGTATGCATGCGGGGGTGGGTATTCTCGCCAAACGGGAAGAGAATTTCTCTGCTTTTCACCGGCCATCGCAACGATCCTTTCTGGAAGGCAATTGTTCCTGCCGGTTCACGAGCCGGTGACGAAGGAAGTTTCGAAGAGCCCGTTGATCTTGGTTTATCCCTTGAGGCAAGGAGGTCGGTTTCTTTCCGCAGTCGCTCCTTTTCAATAAGATCAGCAATCATTTTCTGAACACCCTTCAGCGCCGATTTCTTTCTGTTGAGTTCTTGTTGATAGACAAGCTGGTCTTTCTTCAACGATGTGAGATAGTTCTTTCGCTGTGAGACTTTTTTCGAAAGCAAAAGCTCCTCTTTGTTTTTTTCGCCGAGAAGCTGCCGCTCGTTGCGCAGGCTGGACTGGAGGCGGGTATTTTCCCGTTCGAGGGCATCCCGTTTACCGGTAATTCCTTTGAGATCGCGGGAACGCTGATCGGAAAACCGCCTGAAGTACTCAATGCGGATAGAGAGCTGGTTAAGTGATTTGGAGGAGAGTAACAATTCAAGATCGTAGACCCGGCCATATTTATACATCGAACGCACATACTTCGCATAGTGCTCTTTCAATGATCCTAAATGCCGTTCAAGCTCGGTGATGGAGCTCTTTGCCTCGGTAATCTCCGAGGTGATTTGCTGCTCCTCTGCCCTAAGCCGGTGGATCAGCGACCGGATCAGATTCGATTGCTTCTCAAGATTATCGATATGATCGATCGTCTTCCGTTCATTTTTCTCACTCTCGGTCAGTCTCTTTTCATAGTCTGCAATTTCAGTGCGCAGACGCGCCAAATCCCGTTCTTTCTTCGCTATCTCTTTGTCCTGCTGGCGACCAAAAGCTCCACCGGAAAGTACAAGAGCAGCTAATAAAAGGAGGAAATATGTTATTCGATGATTCATCGCAAGGTAATGCGTTCCGCACTCACAGGAACTTCAAGTTCGATGGTCTCTGACGGCCCGTTAACCACAATGGCTGAGAAGACCACAGCCATCATCCTTCGCTCATTGTGCTGGATGATGCGTACAGCAGCCGGCAACTGGCTGTTTTCAACAACCCGGAAATTTGCATAGCGGAGTTCAACCCGGGGCTTCCCCGTGAGATCGTACTGGAAAATCTTGGTGATCAGCGACGTGGAAGGATCAATCCAGTATTGATGCCTGCCTGAAACATGATCGAAGTTGAGGACAATGCTCTCCTCTGCCTTGGAGATCGAAGAAGGCTCACCCTGATCGCCAGCGGCAAAAGAGCCACCCGTGAACAGTGCAATCAGTTGTTCAAATTCTACTTCTACCTTCAGGACCCGCTTCATATTGGCAGCATTCATCGACCCCGAAATCAACTGATTGCTCAAACTATTATAGAATTGAAACCTCGTCGGTGTCAAGAGTCCCGACCCAATAGAGATCCCGAAAGGGCCCTCCACTTTCAAAAAAATGGTATCGGGTTTTTTCAGATAGACTTCAAAGGAACCGCTTTGGGCAAATTCGGGAGATTCAACAGTAAGATTTCCCGCACCGGAAAGTGTATGAATTTGAGCATGGTGTGCAAGAACAGCGGAACGAATTGTTGTCGGTGTCATGGTTGTGGTGATGGTTGCCATACTTTTGGTCTTCGAAGTTGAGGCACACCCCATGCAGAGGACAACTGCGATGAACAGAACCGGAAGAGACCGCGGAACCGTCACATCAATCCTCGTGCAAGTTTCTCTCGCAGAGTCTGATTCCCCGTATCCATATCCAGCGCCCTCCTCCACATTTGTTTAGCCTGGTCTTTCTTTCCCAGTTTATAATAGATATCGCCAAGGTGTTCGTGGACGGTAGCACTGGCCTCACCGGCCTGAAGAGCTTTTTTCACATACTGCTCTGCCTCATCGAATTTCTCAAGCTTAAAATAGATCCACCCGACGGTATCCAGATACGATGGATTGTTTGGTTCAGCCTCAATTGCTTTAAGAGCCATTTTCAACGCGCGCTGAAGTTGGATTCCGCGTTCAGCAAGGCTGTAACTATAGTTGTTGAGAATCAGCGGCAACTGCGATTCCAGCTTTAGTGCTTTCTCATAGAGCGTATCCGATTCATTAAAGCGTTTAAGACCATCCAGGGTGAGTGCCAGGGAGCTGAGGGTATTCATATCGTCCGGTTTGAGCTCAAGTGCTTTCTGAAACATCTCAATGGCTTCTGGTTGTCTGTCCATTCGGGTATAGGCCAATCCCGTCAACAGATAGACCCGGTGATCTTTGGGCAATGATTTCCGGGCTTTCTCCATAATCTCGAGAAGCTTCTGATACTCTCCTTTATCAAACAATGATGAGCCAAGGAACCACCATGCATCTCCATTCCATTGTGCAAGCTCTATTACGTGTTCCATGTAGTCCGTGGCGATAGAGTCTTCCTTTCCCCGCGCTGCAATAGCTCCCAGGTACCAATAGGGGCGCCAATCGTTTGGAATTTCCTTTTGCATCTCCTCAAAGAGCGATTTGGCTCGCTTGGCAAAGGTGGAATCCTTTCCAATCTGTCCAAAGTATGCAATACCAACGCGCAGCCGAACCTCGGGATTTTTGTTATCCTTTTTTAGTATTCTATCGTATAGTGCCAGGGCCTGGATAAACTCATTCCGTTCCAGATGCAGATCGGCAAGGAGAGCAATGGATTCAACATCATTTTCGTTTTTTTCAATCAGATCTTCAAGAAGCGTTTGTGCCTCTTTTACTCTGCCAGACCGGACATCCATCTCGGCGAGCTGCCGTTGAAGTATACTGTTACTGGGATCGAGTTCGAGCATCTTTCGATATTTTGCCGCTGCTTGATCAAAGTGACCAAGCGCCTGATACAATTCTGCGGCCTGCAGCAACACATTCCAATCATCACCTTCCTGTTCTAGGATCCGCTCTAAAATCTTTGCCGATTCCAGTGGTTTATGAGCTCTGGTGAGTTGTGCCAGGTTATACCAGGCACTTGTATTCATAGAGTCAATGGCGAGAATAATGCGAAATTCGTTCGCCGCCAATTCCTGTTGATTCGCCCTGAGATAAATGGTGGCAAGGTTTTCCCGGTATGCAATCTTTTGTGAGTCGAGCCGAACAGCTTCCCTGGCTGATTGTGCAGCAAGGTCCTGTTTCCCCAACAGAGAATAATCCTTCGAAAGGGCATAGAAAATTGCAGGATCGGAATCTTCACGAAGAGCATCCTGATATTCAAGCACAGCTTCAGCGTAGAGTTCTTGAGAATCATAGACCGATCCCTTGATAAAATGACTCAGGGCGCGGTCTTTCTGAATTTCCCGCCGCTTTGCCTCCATTCTCTGTTTGAGAATCTCTTCAGGAGATAGCGTGATAGTTTCTCGGGAAGTGCCGCATCCAACAAACAGGAGTAGCACAAGCAACAACAGCCGTACATCGATTTTTATCATTTGTATTTTCATTTCAACAAAAATATATCGAATAACACTATGAATAACAAGAAATGGAGGGAAAGGATTCCGCTAGAAATTCCAGCTCACTCTACTGATAATCTGAATTATTACTTGAACTGTTCAAGCAAATTGCATAACCAGCCGATGCTTGACTTTCGATGCTGGGTTTGATACATTGAAATCGTTTTCAATTACCTAATTGTCACAGCCCGGAGGGAATATGCATCCCTTTACTATCAGCAAAAGAATGACCATCCACCAATCCGTAATTCTTCTCTCCATCGCATTTCTCTTGTTTGCATTGGCGGGCTGTGCCGGCTCATCCGGTCTGACAAAACAAGAGATCGAGGCCTTACAGCAGCAGCAGGCAGAAAATACAACAAAGATCGATCGTCTTCAGTCTGAAAATACCGGTTTGAAACAGAAACTCACCACAATGGAGCAGGATAAATCGGTCTTGAACAGCCGCTTTGCAGACATTCAATCCAAATACAATGCGGAACGTGAAAAGGCAGAACGGGCGGCAGCAGCAATAACAACTGAAACCCGGTCCATCCCCAGCACAAAACCTGCCGTAACAGGATCCTATGAAGACGCAAAGAAAGCATTCATTGCGAAAAAATACGACGACGCAATTGGCATACTCGAATCACTTCTGAAGAGCGCAATCTCTGATGAGCAGTCCGACAACTGTATGTATTGGCTCGGTGAAGCATACTTCGGCAAAAAAAACTATTCAGAAGCGATGAAACATTTTGAGAGTGTCTTGACACTGAAGAAATCCGAAAAGAAAGGTGATGCTCAATACATGATTGGCCGTTGCCTTGAACACCAGGGCAAAAAAGCCGAAGCAAAAGCGGCGTATGAAAGGGTCGTGAAAGAATATCCGATGAGCGATAATCTTGAACACGCCAAATTACGGTGGGGAAAGCTCTAAGAGACGAGAGAAGAAAGAAGTGAGAAGAGAGAAGAGTAAATCTGATTGATTGAACGGCATCATTCCAAAAGAGCGGTTTTAATGAGGCTTCTGACAGTTCTTCATTCTGAATGTCAGAAGTTTTTTTATTAGTCCATTGAACAAACCATTGTTCATTAAGAATTGTTCACTCTCAGCCATCTACAACCCCTTCACTCAAAACTTTCACTCCAAGGCATCCTTCTTCATACTTTATACTTCATCCTCATTGAATCTCACCTCCCCCCTCTGTATATTCCTGACGATGAACCATTACTGAAAAATGTCAAAAGTCCTGACAAAATACGTTTGTCAATCATGCGGTTATGTTTCTCCCCGCTGGGTGGGGAAATGCCCAAACTGCAATGAATGGAATACCTTTGTGGAAGAGGCTCCCTCCCCGTTAAAATTACGAAAGGCCACCGGTATCCCATCATCTCTGGAGCCCGTGCCGCTCGAAGACATTGACCGGGAGGAAAGCCCGCGTATCATGACGCATATAGCGGAGTTCGACCGTGTGCTCGGCGGCGGACTCGTACCCGGATCTCTTATCCTGCTCGGCGGTGATCCCGGCATTGGCAAGTCGACATTGATGATGCAGATTGCCCTGCACTTGAAGGATCAGATTATCCTATACGTGACAGGGGAAGAATCTGTACGGCAGATAAAATTGCGTGCAGAGCGGCTGCATTCTAAGGATGCAAAGAATATCCTCCTTCTTGCGGAAACAAATCTCGATTTGATTCTCGATGTCATCGAACGGGGAACCCCCGATCTGCTTATCATTGATTCCATTCAAACCATGTATCGGCCCGGTCTGGAAAGCGCGCCGGGAAGCGTGAGCCAGGTACGGGAATCGACTGCCTTGTTACTGCGCCTGGCAAAGATCCGCGGCATTCCGATCTTCGTGATCGGCCACGTAACCAAGGAGGGTGTCATTGCAGGGCCGCGCGTGATCGAACATATGGTCGACACCGTGCTCCAATTTGAGGGAGAAGCGCATTACTCGTACCGTATTCTCCGCGCGCTGAAAAACCGGTACGGTTCGACCAATGAGATCGGAATTTTTGAGATGCATGACAATGGGCTGCGCGAAGTGCAGAATCCTTCCGAAGTCTTTCTCTCTGAACGGCAGTACGGCACTTCCGGCTCAACAGTTGTAGCAAGCATCGAAGGGACACGCCCGATCCTGATTGAGGTGCAGGCACTCGTCACCCCAACCAGTTACGGCATGCCGCAGCGCAATTCCACCGGGCTGGATTACAGGAGATTAGCGCTGCTTCTTGCAGTTCTCGAAAAGCGCGTCGGACTGCACCTTGGCAGCATGGATGTTTTTGTCAATATCGCCGGCGGGGTCAAAATCGATGAGCCCGCTGTCGACCTCGGGATTGCAAGTTCCATTACCTCAAGCCTGCGTGATGTTCCCGTTGACTCGACTTCAGTTGCAGTGGGTGAAATCGGCCTCGGCGGAGAAATTCGCACTGTTGGCAATATTGAGAAGCGCGTACAGGAGGCGGCGAAACTGGGATTCAAGCGGATCATCCTTCCACGCAACAATCTTAAGAATGTAAAGTCGCAGAATGGCATCGAGATCGTGGCAGTTCAAACCGTCAACGAGGCCATAAAGGAATTGATCAGTTGATGAGTGCAAACGAGAGCAGTAACCATGAACGGTGGATGCGGGAAGCAATTGAACTGTCGCTGAACAATGTCGAGAGCGGCAACGGCGGCCCTTTCGCTGCCCTTATCGTAAAAGAAGGAGTCGTGCTTGCGCGAGGAATCAATCGTGTAACGTCTTCAAACGATCCCACCGCCCATGCAGAGATCGTGGCCATTCGGGAGGCATGCCGGATTTTAAATAGTTTTCAGTTACAGGGTTGTGAAATTTATTCTTCATGCGAACCATGCCCGATGTGCCTTGGCGCTATCTACTGGACCCGGCCGAAAGCATTGTATTTCGCGGGAACCCGTATCGACGCTGCCCGCGTTGGTTTTGATGACCACCTGATTTACCAGGAGCTTACCGTACCGATTCAGGCAAGAACAATTCCCACACAGCAACTGCTCGGGGATGAGGCACAGTCAGCATTTATTGCATGGGAGAGAAAGAGCGACAAAGTGCAATATTGAGGAATACGGAAAGACGGGAATGTGGGAATGGGAAATGCGGGGAGTTAGAAGTTAGTAAAGAAGTAAGAAGTAAAAAGTAAGATGGAGAAAGTATAAGAGGAGAGCGGTAACGGCAGCACGGGGTTTCGAAAAGAGGAGGAAGTGAAGGAATGCAGATGATTGGATATGTTGGTCTTGTGGCCCTCGCTCTCTGTTGGATACCGCAGTCGATAGACACAATCAAGCGCGGAGAGTGCCTTGTGAATTTGCCGTTTCTTCTTCTCTCCTCCATTGGAAGTTTTTGCCTCGCGCTCTATGCGTTCAGCATTCAGGACACGGTTTTTACTATTCTGAATTCTCTCACCACGGTGGGTGCTGTGGTCAACATCTGCTATAAATTCTTTCCCAGAAAGTCTGCTGCATGAAGACAATCGTTCTTGCCACACGGAACAACAATAAAATTATTGAGATCAAAACGCTGCTCGAGGGACTGCCTCTTGAAATTCGTACGCTGAATGATTTCCCTCAGTGCCCTGCACTGATTGAAGATGGGAATACCTTTAAGGAGAATTCTCTGAAGAAGGCAGAACAGGTGTTTCGCTTTACCCATCTTCCTACCCTTGCAGATGATTCGGGATTGGAGGTATTCTACCTCAACGGACGGCCAGGGGTCATCTCTGCACGCTACGCCAGAGATCGGGCGAGCGATCAGGAGAATAACAAAAAATTATTACGTGAGATGAAAGGCGTTGCTCCCCGAAGAAGGCATGCCCAATTCCGCGCGGTGGTAACACTCTTCAGCGATGCGATCCATGAGCAGACTCAAGGCATTTGTGAAGGGAGGCTGGGTGAAGTTCCGAACGGTACGAACGGTTTCGGTTATGACCCGCTATTTATCCCAAAAGGATTTTCACGCACGTACGCTCAACTCACCGCAGAGGAAAAGAATCAGATCAGCCACCGGGCGAAGGCGCTGGAGAAAATGAAAGAAAAACTTCAGAGGCTCCTGTAGAAAAATTAGTTCCTACAAAGAGGATTGGGGCTACTCACGAAGGACGGGACGCCGTCCCGTCCTACAATAATCGTTATTTGAGCCTGCCTTCGATCGTTGCGAGCAGCAACTCCAGATCGAACGGCTTCTGTAAAAAACTGTCAACGCCCATGCGCATGCCAGCCCGCACGACAAACTGATCGCTTACGCCGCTCATCAGCAGGAAGGGGATGTCCTGTAAATTGGTATGCTCACGCACTCTCTGATAAAACTCAAGGCCATTCAGCGATCCCTCCGGAAACAACAAATCGGAGAGAATCAGCGACGGCGGAGATTGTGCGATCACTTCCAGTGCCTGCTCGACCGTCTCGGCGGTTTTTACTTCATAGCCATGTTTTTTTAGCTGCGCTGCAAGCGTCAGCAGAATCGAGACTTCATCTTCGACGATAAGGATGGTCGCCTTGGTCGCGGCCGTATTCCTTGCCCAGAGAATTCTCGCCTCTGCGCTCATATGCTCTTCCATCGAGATGTTGTACTTCTGCCGCATCATCTGAAGAACCTGGGCCTCGTTCTTCGAGATATTGCCATCACGCCAGGCAATCCGCAACGCCTCAACATAGGCATCGATCTTTACCTGTTTGATCATCTCCTCATGCTGTTCTTGTGTAATGCCGAACAGGTCGCGCACTTTCTGCAATTCCATCGATTCATCCTGGTTAATCTTGCCATCGAACAACATCTCCTTCAGCATCTCCTGATACAGGGTAAGGCTTGCTCTTCCAATTTCTCTCCCAACGGGTGCCTCCGGTACCGGCTCCGGCATTGTGGTTGCTTCCTGCGGTGGAGGAACTGCGTTTGCATAGGCAGTTGCAGATTCCGACGGACCGCCTTGCTCCATCAGGACTTCAATGCGATCGGAATAGGAGCGCGCAAAATAATTTGTCGGATCGATTGCATACACTTTTGCTATTTCCTGCAGTGCTTTCGGATATTCTCGGGAATCGATAAAGAACTCGGCCGTACGCAACGCTTCCGAGATGATCGCATCCCGTTTTTCCTCATCCATCGCCTCCGTTCGCAATTGCTTGACCGCCTGATCCTTGATGCGCTGCATCTGTGTGCGGACACGCTCGAGAAACGAGCGCGCATAGTAGTTCTTCGGATCAAGCTTCAGGGCATTATCGATTTCCACAATTGCCTGCTCATAGTTTCCCTGTTTGGTCAGGCCATCTGCTGTTCGAAGATGTTTGGCTACTTTTTCTTTTAACGGATTGGTTTGAGGCTCAGATTTTCCGAGCATAGATCTCCTGCACAATTGGTTCCTAGAGAGGAAGGTCGTTGTCTCTTCCTGATACTGTTGAAAGCTATCGATTTGCCCTCTCAAAATCAAATCGGCTCTCCGGGCTTCTGATCGAAGATCGCTGCTCTCTTTCTGTGGTTGCTTCTCCTCACTTTTCTCGTATATTCCCATCTCATAACCATCATTGAGGGTGATCTCATGAAACAATTGTTGCTCTGTCTTGTCCTTCTTCCACTGTTTCTCTTTTCCCAGTCTTCTCTTCAATCCCCCGAACAAGCCTTTGGATTTAAGGTCGGGACCGACCAGAAATTGATCGATTGGACGCAAATTCATTCCTACTTTACCGCTGTCGATAAACAGTCCGGCCGGGTGATTGTTCAGGAGCTTGGAAAGACGACCCTGGGTAAACCCTTTATCATGGCGATCATCTCCTCCGAGGCAACGATTAAGAACCTCGATCACTATCAATCGCTGCAGCGGCAGCTGGCGAAACCGTACTCGCTCTCCGCGGACGCTACCGCGAAAATGATTGAAGAAGGCAAATCGGTTGTCCTGGTCACCATGAATATCCATTCCACAGAAATTGCGTCAAGCCAGGAGTCGGTGGAGTTGCTCTACGAACTTGCGACTTCAACAACTCCAAAGATCAAAAAGATCCTCGACAATGTGATCATCCTGATGATCCCCTCATTAAATCCGGACGGCCAGCAAATGGTTGCCGATTGGTACAAACAAACTGTGGGCACTCCGGCCGAAGGCACTGCTCCTCCTCAATTGTATCATCATTATGCTGGCCATGATAATAACCGCGACTGGTTTATGTACAACCTCATAGAAAGCCGGCTCACGGCAAAGGTACTGTATCACGACTGGTTTCCAGAAATTGTTTATGATCAGCATCAAATGGGTTCAGGGGGCGCGCGCCTTTTTCTCCCTCCTTATACCGATCCTGTTAATCCCAATATCCCCCCTGCATTGAGTGCACAAACCAGTCTGCTTGGAAAATTCATGACATCGGCGATGCATGCCGAAGGATATAAAGGAGTACTCAATGGGGTCAGTTTCAATGCTTTTTTTGAAGGCACCATGTCGAAGACACCGTTGTGGCATAACCGCATCGGCATCCTCTCCGAAATGGCAAGCGTGAATATTGCATCGCCTATTTTCTTCCCGAAGAGCAGTGTTCGAGTTGGCCAGCGATCGCCGGACACCAAAATCCAAAACGATTATCTCGCTCCCTGGGAAGGGGGCTGGTGGCGGCTGCGGGACATCATCGAGTACGAGAAAACGGCAACGTATGCATGCCTGGAATTTGCTGCATCGTTGAAGGAACAGGTAAAGACTACTTTCTATCGACTGAATCGCGAAGCTATCGACAAAGGAAAGAAGGAAGCACCATTCGGATATCTTTTCCCCATCGACCAGCATGATCCGAATGCCGCAGCGTTACTGATTAACCGCCTTATGATTTCGGGAGTCGATGCACAACAAACAAACGCACCGATAACAATTGCCGGACGCATAATTCCAAAGGGCTCTTTCTATATCTCTCTTGCGCAGCCTTGCAGGCCGTACATTAAAGATCTCATGGAAGCTCAGCGCTACCCGAATCTGTATCAATACCCTGGTGGACCACCCGAACGGCCCTATGATGTTACAGCATGGACTATGCCGATGCAGATGGGTGTTGAACTTGTTCCCTTGAAGCAGAAGATCGAAATTGCAGCACACACCATCACAACTGCCGTTGTACCGATCCCGGCTCTTTCCGCTGCAAAGGCGTATCTGGTTGAGAGAAGGTTTTTAAACTCTTATGGATTTGTCCATGCATTGTTAAAAAATAATATCCCTGTCTTCGAAACATTAGGGGAAGCTTATCATGATGGCCATCGATATCCGATCGGAACATTTTATATTCCTTCGGAAAGCAAGGGCCGAGCCTCGCTGGAGAAGTTTGCCCGGGAGCGGGAAGTACCGATGATTCCAATCAACTCTGAGTTGAAAGGAGCCGAACCCGGCAAAGAAATGAAACGCGAGATCCGCTGGGCACGCCTTGCTGTTTATCAACCACTAAACGGAAACATGGACGAGGGATGGACCCGCTGCATGCTCGATCAATTTAAAATTGCTTATACATCGCTCCGGCCGGATGATTTTAAAAAGAAAGACTTCAAGCTTCACAACGAGTTCGATGTCATTCTCTTCCCGGAAATGTCCTCTGCCGCTATTGTCAGTGGAGCCGGCGGTGGCCGCCCTGGTGAGGAAGAACCGGTGCTTGGTACACCTCAACGACCAAAAGAATATGCGGTCGGGATCGGGCAGCAGGGTGTTGACATGGTGAAGGAATTTATCTCTTCCGGCGGAACGGTACTAACCCTCGGCAATGCTTCGGAGTTTGCCATCGAACGATTCCGCCTCCCCATCGTGAACGAACTGAAAAATGTGTCCAGCAAAGAGTTTTTTGCACCGGGCTCAATTTTTGAAACAATGGTGGATCTTTCACATCCATTGACGTACGGGATGGAAGAGAAAGCATATATCTATTTTGATGGAAGTCCTGCGTTTCGCATGCGCCCTTATAATAGAGAAAGCTCGGTTGTATTATCGTACGGCGATTCCAATCCGCTTCGCAGCGGATGGCTGCTGGGAGCTGAGCTGCTGTATGACAAAGTCGCAATGGCCGAGATCCCTGTCGACAAAGGAAGGGTAATCCTCTATGGCTTCCGCGTCCAACACCGGGCGCAGACGACAGGAACATATAAATTATTGCTGAATGCACTGGTAATATCAAAATAGCAGGAATACGTCGTAGGGAACGAGAGCGTTTGAGGGTGGGGGAATATGAGAATGTGAGAGTATGAGAATATGAAAGTATGGGAGTATGAAGTGTACGAGAATAGTAGGGTAAGAAAATATTTGATGATCGACGGATTGATCGGATGAAGCAATGACGAAGGTTCAATATTCACCTAACACCAGAAATACAGCCAATGCCATCAAGTCTTCCAACAGCTTCTCTTTAACGGAAGCTGCTATCCAAGAGAGCAGAATAGAGCACTCTCTGCATTCCCTCTTTTTGATTCTTCTTGTTATATCCTCCCCGTCTCAGCTTTATCCCTTTCAACTCAATAGGAGTGATACCTCCTCAGCCCTTGTGTGGAGGCTTGCCGATTTACCCTCCATTATAGTAGAGAGGGATTCACTGATCGGGAACCCAGCGCAGATTGCTTCTCCTTTTGGCACTGCATTGCAATTTAATGGAGCTGGAGATGCAATTTTTCTTGATTGTAATCCTCTCAAGAACCTCTATCAATTTACCATCGAAGTAATTTTTCAACCCGATAGCGGCGGAAAATCAGAGCAACGGTTTTTACACATTGGAGAAGTACGGGGTAAAAGAGTCTTGCTCGAAACGCGACTGATCGATAACCGATGGTGTTTGGATGCATATGTTAAGTCTGGCGATTCTTTATGTACGCTCATTGATCGGAACCTACTTCACCCAACGGATCGATGGTATCATGTTGCCTTGACTGTGGACAATGGCAGAATGACGACCTACATCAACGGCCGGAAAGAGTTAGAAGGAACAGTTCCATTTCAACCATTGACATCGGGAAGGACCTCGATCGGGGTCCGGCAAAACCGGGTTGACTGGTTCAAGGGGGCGATCTACCTTATCAAGATCTCACCGACGGTAGTGACCCCTGATCGATTTATCAAACAACGAAATGAAAGAAAGTAATAAGACATTTTCCTAACCACCGATGGCACACCCGCCTGCGTGCCTTCGACGGGCAGGCAGATGATCACCGAAAAAGAATGATTGACCTCTGGTATTAGAAAATAGCACCTGTGGTAATCGGTGTGTTATCGGTGGTGGATTAAGTGAGCGTTACAATTCTAGTTAGTACGGGATAATTTCCATGAACACTCTAAATTCCTCAGCACAGAAGCAATGGTTAGCAAGCCCGATTGTCGTGATCACCGGCTTTGCTCTTATTAAATTGATTCTGCACTTATTGACGAATGCCTTCGATACGTACGGCTACTTCCGGGATGAACTCTATTATGTTGTTTGCTCTGATAACCTCGCTCCGGGATACGTGGATCAGCCGCCGCTCTCCCTCTTCTTTCTCGCCGCAAACAGAATGCTGTTTGGCGATTCTCTCTTTGCCCTTCGATTGCTGCCGGCGTTTCTGGGAACACTCACAGTGTTTCTCACCGGCCTGATGGCAAAGGAGCTTGGCGGCAAATTGTATGCCCTCTCGCTCGCCTGCCTCGCGTCAATCTTTTCACTTTCATTTCTTGCATCGTGCTCCTATTACTCAATGAACAGCTTCGACCTCCTGTGCTGGTCCTTTACATCATACCTGCTTCTTAAGCTGATAAACACAGAGAAGAGTGTGTATTGGTTCCCTATCGGTATCACGCTTGGTTTTGGTCTTTTGAACAAGACTGGTGTGCTCTGGCTTGGATTTGGAATCTTCGCCGGTTTGATATTCACTCGTGAGCGCCGATGGCTCAAGACATCCTGGCCATGGGGAGCCGGATGCCTCGCGTTGCTGCTCTTTCTTCCTTATATCATCTGGAACTTCCAGCACGATTTTGCACATCTGGAATTTATTCGCAACGCAACTGCGGGAAAATATTCATCTCAGAATGCCATGACGTTTCTCTCCGGCCAGATGCTCCAGCAAAATCCTGTCCTCTTTCCTCTCTGGCTTCTCGGACTTTGGTACCTCATGATGAAAGCAGATAAAAAATATCGGCTACTGTCGATCGTCTTCTGCTCTGCTGCAGCCATTCTCCTCATCAATGGACACAGCAAAGCCGAATATCTTTCTCCTGCCTACGCAGTACTCTTTGCCGCCGGAGCGGTTTTTCTCGAACAATTGTTTTCCTCTAAACGAACGTTGTGGCTGCGCTATGCATTTGTTCTTCTCATTCTCCTCTCTGCAATGCTCTTTCCTGTCGTGCTGGCGGTCTTGCCCGTGGAATCATTTATTGCCTATTCTGAACGCCTGGGTATCACCCCTTCATCAGCGGAAGGAAAAAGGCTTGAGAGCCTCCCGCAATTTTATGCCGACCGGTTTGGGTGGAAAGAAAAAGCGAAAGCGGTTGCCGATGTGTACCACGCGCTCTCACCGGAAGACCAGGCGAAGTGCGCCATTGTTGCCGATAATTACGGCCGCTGTGCAGCAATCGATTTCTTCGGGAAACAGTACAACATTCCAAAAACCATCGGAACGCACAACAACTATTGGATTTGGGGGCCGAGAAATTATACGGGAGAAATCCTAATTGTACTGGGTGGTGATCTTGAAGATAAACAGCAGAGCTTTCAGACTGTAGAAGTCGCCGGCACGGTAACAACACCGTATTGCATGCCCTACGAAAACAACCTGAGGATCTATGTATGCCGGGGATTGAAAGGCAACATCGACGAGGCGTGGAGCAGAAAAAAGCACTACATTTGAATCGTCTTTACTCAACTGCAAAATAGTTGTGTAATTTTTCGAGTGTTGATTCGTCGGTTTTCAAATCGTGAATGATAGAACCACGTTCCAAAATTGCAATACGCTCGCAGACTTCTGTAACATGGTTCAAATCGTGGCTTGAGATTAAAACAGTCGCTTGATGGTTTGTATGATATTCCTTAAGAATCTTCTTTAACCGGATGACGGACGATGGATCGAGGTGCGGAAACGGTTCATCGAGTACCAGCACCTCGGGCTTGCTCATCAATGCGGCAGCGATCCCGACCTTCTTTTGGTTTCCCTTCGATAAATCCCTGATGTATTTCTTTTTCTCCAGAATCTCTCCCTGAAAAAAATCTTCAAACCTCTCCAGGAATTCATTGTACTCCGACACTGTTACACCATAGAGCTTTCGAACAAAATCGAAGTATTCCTCTGGAGTCAGAAAATCGATGAGAAACCGCTCATCCAAGTAAGACCCTGTATAGCGTTTCCAATGCTCGCTCTGTTTCACATTCTCCTCTTTGGAGGTGACCAGACCCTCTGTTGCTTCGATCAAGTCAAGAATCAGACTGAAGAACGTTGTCTTTCCTGCTCCATTATTCCCGACAAGTCCGAAACTTTCTCCCTTGCTTATGTTCAGGTCTGGAAGATTCAAAACGGTGGTTCCACCATATTATTTGACAAGTGACTGTGTCTGAATCATGCGAAGTTACTCCAGTACGTTACACAATATTCGTTTCTCACATCTGACGGAACCCCGCCGCCATTTTATACTTTTGCTTGGAGAAGTATTTCAGAATAACGGTTAGGAGCGCCCTTTGGAAAATCAGGCCCAACACTCCAAGTATTCCAAAGATGAACAATGTCCACTCACCAAACCCCAAACGATTGAGCAGGAGGTAGACGACAACCGGGAGAATAAACATCGGTAGAATTGTCAAGAATTGACTGCTCCCTTTTCCCTGCGTGCTCACGATGCTGGCATTCAGATCTAAGCGTTTTCTTGCCAGCATCGACCAGCCGATCAGTGCAAACACATTCACGCCCGCGTTATAGAGCATAAGCGTAGCATTAATTGCCAGAAGTTTCCATGAGATAAATGCCGTAAAGCCATTGATGAGGAGACAGATCACCCCAAAGATCTGCAGGAGAAGGAACTTCGCGTACAAGTAGTTCCAGAAGTTGACAGGTCGGCTGATGAGTAAGTCAAAATATGCGCTCTCCCAACTGAACATGAATTGTCCGTAAACGAGCATGAGAAAGCCGGTACTGAGTATTCCCATATAGACGACCATGATCATGACCATGGCGGGGATGCGGCCATCGCCCCACCGCGGATTGAGGTTGACAATGGTTGTATCACTCAACACTTGCATCGATCGTATATCCTTCGATTTTCCATCCGGGAGTTTTATCTCATTTTCCCATGTGCCAAGCGTAAAGATGTAGCGGATTGTTGTTCCATGTTCAAAGGCCACCGATCGGCTCCAGCTTCCCGCCTTCGCACTCTGTGCTCCTGCGGGCGAGCCATCGGCCTGGTGCATTAAGGGAAGAAAAGAAGGATTCCATTTCCCCAATGATTGGTGATCTCCCGTAACATAGACATGGGCAGAAGGTGGAATCTGAGAAGAGGAGACGATAAACGTTACAAGCCGCTGCGTTGATGAAGTTACCGCCAGTGCATTAATGGCCTCGGGAACCCGTTCAGGTACAGGATATTGGTCCAGATAACGAACATAGATTCCGCTCATCAGAATAATGGCCGGGATCATGGCAAGGGCCATATACACGGTCGAACGGCTCCGTTTATTCCGGAGGAGAAGCTTCAGCTCCAGCGAAAGGTAATTTCCAACGTCACCGAATCGATCGAGATAACTTAATCGCGCTTTGCCGATAATTGATTGTGCGGGCGCGATCATCAACCGGTCGAGATAGAGCGCTCGAGACAAGCTCCGGATATTCAAGGTGTAAACCAATACAAGAATAGCAAGCGGCAGGAGCGAAGCGTACGGAACATCGAGAATCCATTGAAAGAACTGCTGCGAAACGGATGAGAGTTTGACGAAGACTTCAACGAAATTCATCAGCAGAGCAATCACCACAAGGAATAACACGAATACACGCCGTGGCTGCAGGAGGAGGGATTTTTCAAGATAGAATAATAAAAAATTAGAACTGAGAATTAAGCAGAGCAGGCTGAACAGCCAGAGCATTGCGGCAGAAAAGGAAGTGCGAGGAGCGATCAGGGTGAACGCCGCAGGAATAATCACCAGCAAAGGCAGCAGATTGAACATGGAAAAGGTTGATCGCCAGAGAAGAAACCGCACCAACTGCTTTCGTGTAAGCGGCAATAGAAGATAGGGTTGGATGATCAGTGCCGGTGTTTTTTGGAACAGGATCCTGAGAACGAGATCAATCAGGAAGAAATAAGGAAGCAGCATGCCGTTAAACAGTGCCACGTGGTTCGCACCCGGCTGGAGCTGTTTAAGCAGTCCATCGATGAAGATCCCCAGCGACAGAAAATTCAAAGCAAGGAGAGCGAGAAGGGCACCGACAAAGATATTAGTCCCAAGCTCCCGCTTCCAGAGAATGGAGCGGACCGTGCTTTTCCAAAGATGCTGCGAAAGCATGGTGTTCATAGTCGATCTTCCTGTGGCCTCTCAGCGATAAAAAGATTGAACACTGATGACTCTGAAAAACACGAGATCACCACAGAAAGTATGGCGGTACAGAGGAAAGGGTGTTCTTCAGAATTAAACATAATGCTTCACCTGTGTCTATCAGTGCTTTTCTTGTGTTATCTGCCCGCCTTTCATAGGTCTACGAGGGCAGGCGGGTGTTCTATTCTTGGTTTTTCATGTGTATAAAATGTCCTTATTTTAGCTGTTGCATTTTCTTTATCAACTCTCAATCATGTCCAATCGATAGTAGGGGATATTAAAGAAAAATTCAAACACCATTCCATGATCCTGGATTTACTTTGTCTTGCTACGAAAAGCTGCTGTGAAAGTTTTGCAGGCAATCGGCTGCATAATCATCCGTAGCATGAATGGCGAAGATTACCCGATTCTCCTCCATAGAACCATTGAATTTCTCTTTTCTGCCAATCGTGTTTGTTCCGATAGCCCTTCATGGATATGCAGAATAACGCAACATTATTAGCTGAGAATTTATCACTCTGGATTTTACTATTCTCTAAAAGAAATTGTATCTTTTGCTCGTGCATACAAGCAACTGGTAAGGGTTCTCTCTACCATTCCTTCACCATCGTAACAAGAAAGGTCTTTCTATGAAACGATTTCTTCACCAAATGACGCTGGTTTTCCTTGTCGGTTGTTTGGCGTTGATGGTTGGCTGTTCATCATCGCAGGCCGTACGACAGGATATCAGCACCGCACAGAAACTGGGTGTTGTCAAAGCCGGGCCGTTCGATACCGGCAAGATGTGGACGTTCGATTTTCCCCCCATGGAGTATTTTAAGAAAACGTATAATTTCAATCCCACAAAAGAATGGTTCGAGAAAGCCAGAACCGCTGCAGTGCGCATTCCGGGCTGCTCCGGAGCCTTTGTCTCGGAAGACGGGCTCCTGATGACGAACCACCATTGCGCCCGCAGCGCTTTGGTAGCCGTCAAGAAACAGGGAGAGAAGCTCGAGGTCGATGGCTTCTATGCTCCAACGCTCGAAGAGGAACGGAAGGTTGCCAACAGCTACGTCGATCAATTGCTTGTGATCGAAGACGTTACCAAAGAAGTGCTTGCCGCATTCGATAAGGGAACCACGGATAAGGAAAAAGATTCATTGCGTGCAGCGGCGATGAGCGCCATCCGGACCCGGTACACCGAAGAGTACAAGAAGAAGAGCAGCGATAACATGATCTTCAACGTGCTCTCATTTTATAACGGCGGCCGCTATTCACTCTATGGCTATAAACGCTACAACGATGTGCGTATTGTTTTTGCACCGGAAGAAGCTGTTGCATTCTTTGGCGGCGATCCGGATAATTATACCTATCCGCGCTATGATTTCGATGTATCGTTCTTCCGCGTCTATGACAACGGCAAACCGTTGAAGACAACAAATTTCTATTTCCCCTTCAGCAAAGAGGGCGCCCAGGAGGGTGAAGCGGTATTCGTTCTCGGCACACCCGGCAGGACCAATCGCCTCTTGACCATTGCCCAGTACGAAACGTTGCGCGATGTCTCCTATCCCGCCCAGATCGACGGTTACAACAGCCAGGTGAATGCGATCAACGAATACCTGGAAAAAAATCCCGACAAGAAAGTCGATTACATCAATACGATTTTTGGAATCACCAACATGCAGAAACGAATCATCGGGTATCAGGATGGTTTGGTCAATCCTCTGTATTGGGCAAAGAAGGAAGATTTCGAAAAGACCTTCAGAGAGGCGGTGCTTTCCAATACGCAGCTCAAGGCAAAATATGGCGATTTGTGGAAAGAGATCGGTCTTTACGAAAGCCAGATACGTGCACTAACACCTGAACTGAACGGCTTGACTGCAACAAGTCGGACACAGTACTTCAGCCTTGCCGCAAGTGCCGTCAACACGGCACGTGGTACTGGAAGAGCCGGAGGAGGCGGCAGGCCGGGAGGCGGTGGTGGTGGCGCCCGCACAGTTACTCCGGAGATTGAGAAACATATGCTTGTCGATCAACTGGAATTCATGAAAAAGAATCTCGGCAGTGAGTATCCGGCATTCAAAAAACTTCTCGCCGGGCGCTTGGTGCAGCAGGCCGCTGAGGAGTTTTCGAAAACAGCACTGACGGTTGACAGAGAAAAATTCAATGCGATGAAACCTGAAGATGTTCTGAAATCGACCGATCCGATTATTACTTTTGTTGCCGAGACGCAGCCTCGCATTACAGAAATCCAGAGGACCCTGACTGAACTGCGGGCAAAGCAGACACCGTTGATTCAGGCGCTTGGCCGGGCAATGTATGATGTGTACGGCACCAATATTCCTCCCGATGCCAGCGGCTCGCTGCGCATGTCCGACGGCGTGGTAAAAGGATTCAGCTATAACGGCACTATTGCTCCGCCGGCAACAACGTTCTATGGAATGTACGACCGGTACTACTCGTTCGGGAAGAAAGAACCGTTCTTCCTCCCGGAACGCTGGGCTAATCCACCGGCAGATTTCAAGATGAGCACACCAATGAATTTCTCATCCACGAACGATATCATCGGCGGCAACTCCGGCAGCTCGGTTGTGAACAGGAATCTGGAAGTAGTCGGATTGATCTTCGACAGCAACATCGAAGGCCTTGCCGGCAACTCGATTTTCGACACGGAGAAGAATCGGGCGGTCTCAGTTCACTCAGCCGGAATCGTTGAAGGCTTGGACAAGATTTACAGAGCTACCCGTATCGCGAATGAATTGCGGAGCAGGAAGATTATACAGTAGACTTTTTTAGTGAGAAGTAAGACGTTAGAGGTGAGATGATACATGAAACGGTCTCGGCGAAAGTCGGGACCGTTTTATTTTGGGAGTATGAGAATGTAGGAGTGTAGGAATGTGTGAGTGTAAGGGTGAATGAGAGCAGGAGTGGGAGAAACGGAGACGGGGAGAGGGGGGATGAAGATGAAAAGGAGAAGCAGTGGTTACACAAGGGATTATTCATTGATGACTATTGAAGAGAGGTTTATACGCTGGGAGGTTGAAAAACTCGCCTGTGGCGAGGAGCTCCAACTCCCGACCAATAAGTGCAAGTGAGATGGGAGATGAATAAACCTCAAGTCACTCCAGTGATCCCCGAATGCTTCTATCGGCCTGCCTGCGTGCCGAAGCAACTTCGGCAGGCAGGGGATCTACAATGCGGAATAATTCAATCCACCTTCAAATTTCTTCTACAAACATTTTGCGTTCAAGCTCTCAAATTCCATATGTAACCAACCCTCACCCTGTCGATGATAAATCGCAGGTGGGGTTGACCAAAATGTAGGACGAGTTGACAACTCGTCCACGTTGAGCTAGTGAAAGTATTTAATAATGCACAATCTTGATGTATGGTATACACCAATAAGTACTTTTTGGACAACCTCATTAAGGGGTGGTGATCACAACAATGGCTGAGCACTATACTATCCCCGCATTTATTCCTATCTTAGAGACATAACGACTGAATTCAAACTAACACATTATCATTGGACTATTTATGGAAGAAGAACAAAAAGAACCCCAACCCGAGCTGAGTGAATTCAAGGGAAACCCTGTGTTAAGAATTCCTCTTGTCAACAATCCTTCGCCGGATGTCACCTGGCATTGGCTTGCGTTTGGTAAAGCCAAAGCAAAGGCTATTGTAAAATATTTTGAAGCGATTAAAAAGTTTGCGGAAGAATAGACCGCTGATGTCGCAGATTATGGGATTGCACTGAGTGAAAGCTCTATAAAAATTAATTCGGTGAAATCACTTAATCAGTGTAAATCAGCGGTAAAGATTCGTATCTTTAAAGGCGTTTGATGGAGTGAGATCTCTGAAGTTGCTGCAGTTTCACTTCTGTCGTATGGATCACGGTCTATCGGGTTCCATACCACTGAAGCCGTCCTGCAATAAAACCCCAGAACACAATATTACTCCGTACTACTATCATTCACTTTAAGAAAGGTGATCCGTATGAAACATGTTGTCTCAAAGCTTTGGTTGGTTGTTGCGCTGAGCGCAATGATCTTCCTGATCGGCTGCTCGTCGCAACAGGCCGTAAAACCCGAAGTCGGCAAAGGGTTAGTCAACGTCAAAGCCGGTGAGTTCGATACCGGTAAGATGTGGACCTTCGATTTTCCGCCGATGGACTATTTTAAAAAGACCTACAATTTCAATCCGACAAAAGAATGGTTTGAGAAAGCCCGGCTCTCCGCGCTGCGCTTGCCCGGCTGTACAGCCGCCTTTGTTTCGGAGGATGGCCTCGTCATGACAAACCATCACTGCGCTCGCGGTGATCTCCAGGCGGCAAATAAAGAGGGTGAACAGTTGCACATCAACGGTTTCTATGCTCCGACGCTGGACGATGAGAGAAAGACAAGAAGTTATGTCGATCAGTTGATCGTCACTGATGACGTTACCATGGAAATTCAGAAGGCGTTCGACAGTGGTACCACCGAAGCGGAAAAAGCGAGCCTCCGCGGCCAGAAAATGACTGAAATCATCAGCCGCTATACAATGAAGTATAAGGAATCCACCAAAGACTCCATGACATTCCAGATCGTTACTTTCTACAACGGGGGACGTTACTCTCTCTACGGGTACAAACGCTATACCGATATCCGCCTTGTCTTTGCCCCTGAAGAAGTGATGGCGTTCTTCGGCGGTGATCCCGATAACTTTACCTACCCGCGTTATGACATGGACATCAGTATTTACCGTGTGTATGAAAACGGCAAACCGGTGAAGACTTCGAACTTCTTCAAGTTCAGCAAAGAGGGAGCAAAAGAAGGCGAAGCCGTGTTTGTGCTCGGCAATCCGGGAGGCACGGGTCGACTGCTTCCTATTTCACAGCTTGAAACCCTGCGCGATATTACTTATCCTGCCAACATTAACTTTTTAGAAACTCAGGTCAACGCGTATACTCAGTACATTGAGAAGAACCCTGACAAGAAGTCGCAATACCTCAACACTCTCTTCGGTATGGCGAATAGCAGGAAAGCGATCACCGGATATCTTACCGGATTGACCGACCCTGTATTCTGGGCAAAGAAACTCGACTTCGAAAAGAATTTCCGGAACACCGTCGTGAACAATCCAGGGCTCAAAGCAAAGTATGGCGACCCCTGGAGCCAGATGGCACTTTACGAAGCTGAGCTTCAATCGCTGCTTCCTGAAGCGAATGCATTAAATGTTTCACGCCGAAGCCAGTATTTCAGCCTGGCGATCAATGCGGTCGCTTATGCCGACTCAGTGAAAGCCGGAAAGAATAAGCCGAAGCCGCGATACATGCGGATGTCGCCGATCGAAGTTGATAATATTGCAACCATCGACCTCCTCGCGTTCATGCAGAAGTCACTCGGAACCGATTATCCTGCGCTGAAAGCATTGATGAAGAACCGGACTCCGGTTGAGGTAGTTGAGGACTTCGTAAAAAATTCTGCCGCTGCATCAAAAGAGAAATTTGAAACGCTGGTGAACGGTTCGCCGGATGCCATCCTGGGCTCCACCGATCCTCTTGTTGCTTTTGTCGTGCAGACTCGTGGACGCCTTGCGCAGCTTCAATTCAAGATCGGAGATCTGCGGGCAAAACAAGCACCATTGATCCAACTGCTTGGCCGCGCGATGTACGATGTCAATGGCACAAAGATCCCGCCCGATGCTACCTTTACTCTGCGAATGGCAGATGGTGTTGTAAAGGGATATGAGTACAATGGAACTATTGCTCCGCCCGTGACAACGTTCTACGGGTTGTATGACCGCTATTATTCGTTCAGCAAGAAAGATCCATGGGAATTGCCTCAGCGCTGGGTCAATACACCTGCAGATTTTAATCTGAGTACACCAATGAACTTTGTCTCCACCAACGATATCATCGGCGGCAACTCGGGCAGTTCTGTTGTAAATAAGAACCTTGAAGTTGTCGGTTTGATCTTCGATGGGAACATCGAAAGCCTGCCGGGATATGTTATTTTTGATGAAACGAAGAACCGCAGCGTCTCCGTGCATTCTGCCGGTATTCTTGAGGCACTGGAAAAGATGTACCGTGCCGACCGGATCGTCAAAGAACTCCGTCAGGGAAAGATGGCTCAATAACGACCACAGATTACACTGATTACACTGATTATGTAAAAGAAAGAGGGGCTCTAAAAAGCCCCTTTTTTCTTTTCTGGGAGGGAGCTCCCGCCAATCCGCCAAAAAAGATGGAGGACGCAATAAGCGTAATAACAACCTGAGGTCGTCCAAAAAGAAAAAATACCAGGGCGTCACGAACCACTTCGTGACGCAAAATGCGAAAAACATTCAGATTTAATGTGTCACGGTGTGGACCGTGACACCCTTGGCGTACTTTTTAGTCAGTCTCGGGATAGGTCTGCACCCGACCACCCTTTCACTTGCTATTCAACCCCTCTTTTAATAATATGGAACACCAAAACATTTACAATCTCACAGGCATATGAATACCTTGAAACGTTACTGGTACGAAAAGCCGATACAGATCACGCTGCTGATTCTCTTCATCGGCTCGATTGTTCACGGCATCATGGCCGGCGAACTCACGCTCGTACAAATTGAGAGCTCGACGCTCTGACTCGATTGTATCGGAATCGGGTGATTCCGAAAACATATGGAACAACAAGAAAAACGAAAATCCTACCGCATCCTTCGAACCATCCGCTCAACGGTTGCATTCTCGCTCGGCGGAATCCTTGCTAATAGTTACTTCAAAGTCTTCTCCACAAAGCAAATCTATGACGGCCCATTAAAGCAGGCATGCGTTCCCGGATTGAATTGTCATGCGTGTCCAACAGCATACATGTCCTGCCCGATCGGGATTATTCAGGCCGGTGCGGCGCAAGGGTGGATTCCCTTTTCAGTGATCGGATATCTGGGAACGATCGGTATGATTTTCGGCCGCTCGGTGTGCGGGTGGCTGTGTCCCTTCGGATGGTTGCAGGATCAGATGTTTAAAATAAAAAGTAAGAAGGTTAAGATTCCGGCCTTCCTCAAAAATGGTAACTATGTTTCCCTGGTTGTTCTTGCCATCATTCTTCCTGCGTTGACAGAAGCGCATTGGTTTTCGCGTATCTGCCCATGGGGAACAATGATTGCAGGCATCCCATGGGTGATATGGAATCCGGTCAATCCGATGATGGCCATGCCGGTCATTGAACCGGGAATGGTCGGATGGCTGTATGCGATGAAGATTGTGATTCTGATGTTCTTCCTCATCATGTTTGTTTTGACCAAGCGGCCATTCTGCCGAACGCTTTGCCCGCTCGGCGCCATCTATGCGCAGTTCAACCGTGTAAGTTATATGAGAATGCAGGTTGAGGGACGCTGTGTCGGTTGCGATCTTTGCGTTGAGGTTTGTCCCGTTGATATCAAAATTTCTGACGATCCAAATTCTCCCGATTGTATTCGCTGTCTTAAATGTACTGTTTGTAAAAACGTTCACGTTCGATGGGGGCTAGGCCATGACCCAAGACCCGAAGTCTGTGCTCCAGCAGCTTCCCAAAGTTGATAAGCTGCTGGAAGATTCTCGAATTGCCACACTCTTAGAGCACCATTCTCGATCAAGAGTGGTGGAGGAAATTCGGAGCTATCTCGATAGCCTCCGATCGGAAATCCTCTCTGCATCAAGGACAACGCTCCCTGAATACGATGCGTTAGTGGAGCGATTCGTCCGGGATGCAGAGAAGAAACTCCTTCCCGGTTTGCGGCGCAGCATCAACGGAGCCGGCATTATTTTACACACCGCACTTGGCCGCGCACCGCTTGCATCCGTTGCACAACAAGCGCTGATGATCGCCGTTGACCATTACTCCACGCTTGCGATCAATCTCGAAACGGGAAAGAGGGGCGATCGCAATGCGGCAGTGGAGAAACTGCTCAAGGCCATCACCGGAGCAGAAGCGGCAGTCGTTGTCAACAATAACGCCGCGGCAACACTGTTGATCCTCAACACGCTGGCAGAAGGGAAAGAGGTGATCGTCTCCCGCGGTGAACTGGTCGAAATCGGTGGATCGTTTCGCATTCCCGATGTCATGAAGCGGAGTGGAGCAAAACTTGTAGAGGTGGGCACAACTAATCGCACGCACCTGAAGGATTACAAAAATGCGATTACTCCAGAGGCCGGCATCATACTTAAAGTACACCAGAGTAATTATCGCATCATCGGATTCACCAGTCAGGTTGAAGTCGGCGACCTTGCATCGCTTGCACATCAGCATAATCTCAAGGTTGTCGACGATATCGGCAGCGGAGCTCTTGTAGACTTCAGCCGCTGGGGATTGCCGAAAGAACCTGTGGTGCAGGAATCTGTTGCCGCCGGTGCCGACGTTACATGTTTTAGCGGCGACAAGCTCCTGGGTGGCCCACAGTGCGGCATTATCGTAGGCAAAAAGGAGGTAATCGAAAAAATTAAGGGCAACCAATTGATGCGAGCACTGCGCTGCGATAAACTCACGTTTGCCGTGCTCGAGGCAACATTGCTGCTCTTTCTCGATGAGGCCAAACTGCTGAAGCGTCATCCCGTCATGAAAATGCTTACGATGCCGCAGGAGGAAATCAAACGACGCTGTACCCGCCTCAAGCAGAAACTTGCCAGAGTTATCGGTGAACAAGCGACGATGTCGGTTCAGCAGGATTCTTCCGAAGTCGGCAGCGGCTCGCTGGCCGCAATGAACTTACCGACGTGGGTACTCTCTCTTGAATTTCATACGCTCTCTGCCGATCTGCTGGCAAAAAAACTCCGGCAATGCACCATTCCCATCATCGGCAGAATCAAAGAGAACAAATTTTTGCTCGATGGAAGAACGATTCGTGACGATGAGTTCGAGTTGATCATGCAATCATTTCGTGAACTGGCAACTACGCTGCTCCCCCATGCCTGAAGCAGGAAACCGACATATCGTTCTCGGCATGGCGGGCCACATTGACCACGGGAAAACAGCACTTGTCAAAGCATTGACCGGCACCGACACCGACCGCTTGAAGGAAGAAAAGGAACGAGGGATGACAACCGACCTCGGCTTCGCGTTCTTCGGCGACACCATGACGATTATCGATGTGCCGGGCCATGAGAAATTCGTCAAGACCATGGTTGCCGGCGTCAATACTGTGGATATCGCCATGCTCGTCATCGCTGCTGATGACGGTATTATGCCGCAAACACGCGAACATCTCGAGATCCTTCGCCTGTTGCAGATTTCAAAGGGGCTTGTCGTTCTCAATAAAATCGACATCGTTGAACAAGAGTGGCTCGACCTCATCACCGCCGATATCAGGGCATTGCTGAAAGGGAGTTTTCTGGAACATGCCCCCCTTGTATCCGTCAGTGCGCTGACGGGAAAAGGGATACAGAACCTTAAACGCGAACTTAATACGCTCGCAGGTTCTATTCAGGCAAGGAGAGACAAGGGAATCTTTCGTCTTCCTATTGACCGCGTATTCACTATTAAAGGTTTCGGCACTATCGTGGCCGGGACAGTCATATCCGGCAGCGTTCACGTCGACGATTCGGTGGAACTTCTCCCGCAGGGAAAAACTCTGAGAGTGCGCGGATTACAGATCCACGAGCAGAATGTGTCAGAGAGCCGGATCGGTTTTCGTACGGCAATCAATCTGATGGGAATAGAAAAAGAATCCATTGAGCGGGGCGACGTAATCGCGGCACCCGGTTTTTTCAAACCGACGTACATGATCGACGTACAATTTTCCTATCTGGCAGGGGCATTGCACGCACTTGAAAACCGTACACGTGTGCGCGTCCATATCGGCACCAGTGAAGTTATTGCCCGCATTATCTTACTGGATCGGGAAGCCTTTGAACCGGGCGCAGAGGGATTTGTACAAATCCATTTTGAGCAGCCAATTGTCGCAGATGCCGGCGATCGATTTGTCGTCCGAAGTTACTCTCTGCTGCAGACCATTGGCGGCGGTTCCGTTCTGGACACTCATCCGGAAAAACATAAACGATTCAAGGAGGAGGTCCAACACCGGCTGCAAACCATTGCACAGGGCGATACGGAACAGCACATCCTTGAGCATCTCATCCGGCTTGACAATGCACTCGTCGATGGCAGCACATTGTCGAAAAACGCAAGCATCCCAATTGACACCTGTCTTCTCCATCTGCAAACCCTGGTGGAAAAGCAACAGGCCATCCGGTTTGGAGCGGAACAGTGGTATGCCGTTGCCAACCTTTCGATGCTGCGGAACCGTGTCTCGGAGATCCTGAAAAAATTCCACCGTGAACAGTCATTACGAACCGGCATGCTGGTTGGAGAATTGCATTCACGAATCAAACCTCCCATTGAAAAGAAATTGTTCGATGCCGTTTGCCGTGCACTGCAGGCGGAGGGTATGGTGCAATTTATCGGTGACCGTATTGCGCTCGCGGAATTTTCTATTCAACTGACACCTGAACAGAAGGAACTGAGGAAGAGGATCGAAAAAGAATTTGCTAAAACACCGCTTATGCCCCCAAATCCGGATGATCTTCTCCCTGGCCTTGGCAAAGAGAGCCAGCACATTTTTCAACTGATGATCGACGAGGGAGAGCTTGTCCGTCTTGACGAGGGGATTGTGATGCATAGAGAAGGGATTGAGTACGCGAAGAAAGAGATTACCACTTTTCTGAGCCAGAAGGACGCAGCGGCATTGGGCGAGATCAGGCAGCATCTGGGCATCACCAGAAAATATGCTCTTCCCCTGTTGCTCCATCTTGATACTTTGGGTATTACTGAGCGTGATGGGGATGTCCGACGGCTTAAACAACGATAACACTATGCTCTGCTCCAGGAAAGGACGATTCATCAACGTGGATCAAACATATCAGGGTTTGTTAAAGGAGATCGGCGTTAATCTTGAGTTGCACGATCAGCTCATCGAGTACAACAATCGCAATCACGAACGCACGCACCGTTCGGCTAAGAACCGTCCGAATGAAATGGCATACTTTGATGAATCGTTTCATGCTTCGCATGGCAGCCGTGTTGCCGAAATCTATGAATACCGGAAACGGGGGGGCAAGTCGATTGGAACATTTTGCATCTATGTGCCTGATGAAATTGCACTCGCGGCAAATGTTCTGCCGATCCCGTTGTGCGGCGGAAGCCACTGGTCTGTCGATTATGCCGATAAGATGCTGCCGCGGGATATTTGTCCACTGATTCGCTCCACGTTTGGTATGGCATTCAGCGGTACCTGCCCTTACAAGAAACTTAAGGATGGCGTGGTTGGAGAAACAACATGCGATGCGAAGAAGAAAACCTGGGACCTGATGAAGTTTGAGGTTATGGAAGTTCCTCAGAAAAAAAATGAGCGGGACAGGGAGTTATGGCGGGCAGAGGTTCGTGACTTCACAACCTATGTCGAAAATCTTTCCGGTGTGAAAGTGACGCCGGAGCGCCTGAAAGAAACCATCGCTCTTGTGAACAGCAAACGGACAGCACTCCAGCGTGTCAATGAATACCGGAAGCTCCCCCATCCCCCGATTTCAGGACTCGATGCACTGCTTGTCTCACAGGTCGCATTGAATCAGGATATCAAGACGTTTGTCGATGGCTGCGAACGGCTGCTGGAAGAACTTCACGAACGGGTTGAGAAGGGAATATCGGCATTCTCGAACAGCGGGCCGCGAATTCTGCTTGCGGGGACACCTTCTCCCATGGGCAATGCAAAGGTACACTATGCCATTGAATCTTCCGGCATGCGAATTGTTGCCGATGAATCGTGCACCGGTATGCGGTACTTCAGAAACATCGTCGATGATACGCATGACAATCTCGACGACATGCTGGACGCAGTTGCCGACCGCTATTTCAATATCGATTGTTACTGTTTCTCGCCCAATAAAGAGCGGGTGGACAATATTCAGACGCTGGTTGAGGAGTACAGCGTCGACGGAGTGGTACAAAATATTCTTTCCTTCTGCCAGGGGTATAATGTTGAGGCAAAGGTGATTGAAACGGCATTGGTGCAGAGGAAGATTCCATCGATTAAGATTGTCACCGACTATTCGTATGAAGACGTGGAGCAGTTAAGAGTGCGGCTTGAGTCTTTCCGCGAGATGATGGAGAGTAATTGTTGAAACCATCCGGAGGTGACAATAAAGTTGAAGTGTCACGGTATGCCCGCCCCGTGTTTTTTTCGGGGGACCGTGACACCCATAGGATAGCCAACACTCGGCAACACACTGGCAAAACGTGTCTCACCCGCGTAAGCGGGTGTCCAGTGCCTTACCTTCTATTTTGAACTTTCAAGAAAGGCTCTGGATTCCCCCGATACAAAGCATCGGGGCAGGCCGCGTTCGCGGGAATGACAATCTTTCTTTTCCCTCCTTATGAAGGGGAGGGATTTATTCATCAACATAAACACTCTCATGACACAAGAACAAGACAACACAGCGTCGAAGCCAAGTGGGCGGCAAATTCGCCTGATGAGCTTCAGCGCATGCGCCGGTTGAGCCGGCAAAGTGAGCCCGGCCAGGTTGGCCGGAATCCTTGACAAATTGCCGCGCGTCAAGTCGCCCGATCTTCTGGTCGACATGGAAACCATGGACGACGCCGGTGTGCTACGCCTTTCTTCAGAACTGGCATTGGTGCAAACGCTCGATTTCTTCGAACCGATTGTCCATGATCCGAAAAGCTTCGGACGCATCGTGGCTGCCAACAGCCTTTCCGACATCTGGGCAATGGGGGGCACTGCATTGACAGCAATGAATATTCTTGCTTACCCCTCGAAGAAAATTTCCATCGATGTGATCGAGGAACTGCTCATCGGCGCGTGCGAAAAACTGCAGGAGGCGAATGTCATTCTTGTCGGCGGACACACCATGGAGATGCAGGAGATTTTCTATGGCATGAGCGTTACCGGCACAATCCATCCCGATCGTGTGCTCACCAATGCAAAAGCCCGGATTGGCGACAAGCTTCTTCTGACAAAACCGCTCGGTGTTGCCGTCTATTGCGAAGCGCTTCGCAACGACGGCCTGACGGGCGAACAATACAACGAAGTGATCGGAAGCATGGAGCGATTAAACCTCTATGCCTCACAGGTGCTGCAACGGTTCGATATCAGCGCTATGACCGATGTCACCGGCTTTGGATTACTCGGCCATGCACTGCCGATCGCCCGCAATGCAGGCGTTACGCTGGCAATAGCTGTCCATGATATACCTCATCTCTCCTCATTCTTTGATCTCATGCAGCAGTTTCTTCCAACACAAACATGGAAGAGCCATGAATATGTCAAGCCCTTTACATGGAGAGATGAGCATATTTCAACAGATCAATATGCACTGCTGGGAGAAGCTCAGACATCAGGAGGATTGCTCGCGGCAATCAATCCCAAGCAAGCAAACGAAGCGCTGAGCGCATTACACGCTGCGGGAGATACAGCGGCAACGGTGATTGGAGAAGTAGTTGGACTTGTTAATACTTCAGAGGGACATCCGGTTTTTCTTCAGATTCTCCCCTAAGCATTGCCCTGTCACTTACCTTCCTCCTTTCCTGTCGCCATTTTTCCTGACTGATCTCCCGGCATTGAATTAACATAGACAACCAAGTTCGTATTCATAGTGCGGTCTTAACGTAACGGGAGTACAGTTACTTTCTCTCATCATCACACCTATTAAAGGAGATCACCTTGAAACAACTCAAGAACATTACACTGAAGAATGTACAGGAGGTGTACAACGGAGCAGAAGGAGATCTTTGGGAGCTCGTTATGGGAGAACAAATCCATATCGGCGGATTCAGTTCTTCGATGGCGCTGGCAGAGAAAGCCGGAATTGGCGGCGGAATGCAGGGAGTCGATCTCTGCTGCTGCAATGGCGCAGGGATGCGTTTCCTTGTACGCTTCCGCGGTGTCGAAAAAATGACGGGTGTGGACGCAACCGAAACTGTTGTTAATCGGGGACGGATGCGCTGTGAGAAAGAGGGATTCACGGAGAAAATTCAATTCAATCTGGCTGACGTGACCGCCAGCGGTTTACCAAACGAATCGGCAGATTTTATCTGGGGTGAAGATGCCTGGTGCTATGTTGAAGACAAACCGAAATTGATTTCCGAGGCTGCGCGTATTGTTAAACGAGGCGGCACTCTCGCGTTCACCGACTGGGTGGAAGGCCCGACCGGATTGACCGATGACGAAGCAAATCGATTCCTGACGTTCATGAAGTTCCCAACACTTCCTTCCATTCAGGAATATGCCGATCTCTTGAAGAGTAATGGCTGCCAGGTGCTTGTTGCCGAAGATACCGGCCAATTTGCTCCCCATGTTGATCTGTATCTGGATATGCTCAACAAACAATTAACCTATGATGCTCTCAAAATCATTGGGTTCAATGTGAATCTGATGCAGGCGATGGGAGGAGAGATGATCTTTATGCAGGGATTAGCCCGTGCCGGGAAGATTGCCCAGGGCAGGTTTATCGCGAAAAAGAACTTTTGACCATCCTATGAAAAAAAATCTCTACACAAGCCCTTTTATTCCTGCCGAATGGATTGCCGCACATGGCTTGCAGCCCTGCCGTGTCATCCCGGATTTCCAGGAGAACGAGGAGGAGTGTAATCCATCGCAAGGGATCTGCCGCCATATGTGGCAGTCAGTGCAGCAGGTCAACCGCGACACCGAAGCTGCCGGTTCAATTTTCACGACGATCTGCGATCAGATGCGCCGCGCTCCGGAATGCCTCGATGCTTCCGCCTCCTCCCGTTCCTTTCTCTTCCACGTTCCAAAAACATGGCAATCATCTTCGTCATTTGAATGGTACGTTGCCGAACTTCGGCGATTGGGTTCCTATCTGATCCAGCGTGGCGGCATCGAACCATCCGCAGATTACTTAAAGAACATTCTGCAGTCCTATGATAAAAACCGCAGGATACTTTTGTCTGTCAGGCCATACATGCCTGCGACCGCATACGCCGAACTTCTCTATCGTTTTTACACAACAGGAATAGTCGATTCTCCTCCGATCGACCGAGCTTATCGAGAGTTCGGAATTCCACTTGCACTGATCGGCGGACCCTTGGCACGAATCAACTGGTCGCTCATCAATGAAGTGGAAACTGCGGGTGGCACCATTGTTCTCGATGGCACTGAAAACGGTGAACGGACATTTCCCGCGCCGTTCGATCAAGCTCGATTATCGGAAAATCCATTCCTCGAAATGGCGCATGCGTACTTCGATTTCATTCCCGATATTTTCCGCAGACCTAATGATGGCTTCTTCCACTGGCTTCACCGCGCTCTGTCAGCCCGGTCCATTCGCGGGGTCATTCTCATTCGAAACGTTTGGTGCGACCTCTGGCATGCAGAAGTGCAAAGGATCCGTGAGAGTATCCGGGAGCCTCTTCTTGATCTCGACGTCGATGGCGGAGATGCATTCGCAAGAAACCAGACAAGAATTCAAGCCTTTCTTGAGTCCCTCCAATGACCGAGCCTCCACAACAACTTACACTCCATCAGTGGGATTCCCGGTATGTTGAACTGACAGCCTTCGGGTGGTCTCCACGCTGGTACGACGGCCCGCTTTGCCGCCATGCCGAGGGGGGCGATACACGCCTTCTCCGCCTCAGGTTCGATAATTCCACGGAAGCATTAACGCTCTGGAATTTTTTACTCACCGAGGAAGACCGGCTGAAACATTTTCGTGAACAGGGTGCTATTCTGATTGGGACGATGAAAGACCTTGGCACTGTACCGGTGATGGCATTTGCACTTCCGAATGTCGTTGCCTTCTACCCTGATGGTGCCTGGTGGATACCATGTGTTATGGAGATGTCAACGGGGCTTTTGGAGATTGCCGACTCTCTGGGAATCGATGAATCGTTCTGCCCCGTCCGTGCCATGCTCGGTGCGTTTGTTACACAGAAGCATTTTCCAATTCCGGATCAGCTCATTTGCAGTGTTGGCGCAACGTGTGATGATTTTTCTGCCATCGCACAGCGTCTGGAAGCCATGGGGCATCCCATTATGTGGTGGGAAATTCCACATCGCAATCCGCCGCAAGAAGGAGAAGAAGCCGTTACACTTCCCGGAGGATTTCAAGCATCGCCGCCACAATTGTCCTTCGTTAAACACGAGTTAGAAAGAGTCAAAGGTATTTTGGAATCCGCATCGGGATCTGTCCTTGACGATGAAATGCTCTCAGCCGGAATTCAACGGGCAAATACCGTACGGCGCTGTTTGAAAGAGTTGCGACATCTCACGTTTACTGCGCCGCTCTGTCCTATGCCCGCTCTCGAGATGCTCATCGCCGAGATGCTCGCCATTCATTTCTGTTCCGACAGAGATGAATCCCTGTTCGTTCTTGAGGGATTGTTGAACCGGGTCCGCCAGCGGATTGCTGATCGACAGGGATATTTTGGCGAAGATGCTGCACGGATCTTTTGGGTTAATCCAGTTGCAGACCTTCGGGCGATGAACATTCTTGAACGGTGCGGGGGTCGCCTCTGCGGTACGGAATATCTCTTCAGCCACGCATTGGATGAGATTCCAACCGGCATTGCCCCTCTTGAGGCATTAGCACAGATGGCTCTTGCGGATCCAATGGTTGGTTCAACGGCTGATCGAGCCGATCGCATTATCCGCGACATACAACTGTATGGCGCCGAGGGGCTCATCATTTCGCGGATTCCCGGTGCGAGCCATTGCGCCCTTGAAGGAAAGATTATTGCCCGGCAGGTTCAGGAAGCACTCAATCTTCCCGTTTTGGAAATAGAGGTGCCACCATTATCCGATGCATTTCGCCTGGCACTCAATACTCGTATTTCCGCACTGGTCGAAGTGATTCACGGCCGGAGGGCAAAGGAACTTTCGCTCCAATCTCGTTCTCTATCATGAAGTCCATAGCAATGGCACGACCGGCGGGAAAATGGCAAAGAGCAGCAGCTTAGAGAACGAATGCCATTATCGGGTGAGGTCGTATACGGTGAGCTCTTATTCTCGCCTACTCCGGTTGACGCAACTTCTTATAGTGTCCATAGAGCTCGTTCATGCAGTCGGGACAAATCCCGTGGCTGAATTCTGCTTCTGAGTGTTCATGAATATATGCTTCCAACTGGCTCCAGTACCCTTTATCGTCGCGGATCTTTTTACACTTTGCACAGATCGGAATCAAGCCATGTAAGGTCTTAATTTTTGCTATCGCTTCATTGACCCTGGTTTGTAATTCTTCCTCCCTCCTTTTTAAAACCATAACACGAGCCCTGTAGATTCCCCCAACTGTTGCAAGAACAACCACTACGCAAAGGAGAGAGAACCACGTTGTCTGATAGAAATAGGGTTCCAATTCAATCTGAAGGGAAGCACCTTGTTCATTCCAATAGCCGTCAGAATTCCGTGCCTGAACCCTGAATGTGTACTCGCCGGGAGGAATATTGGTAAAGTACGCTGCACGCCGCATACCGACCTCCTTCCATTCTTTATTAAATCCTTCCAATTTAAATTTGAAGAGAATTTTTTCCGAGACGATAAAGCTCAGGCCGGTATAATGAATTTCCAGATAACTGTAACCCGGTAAGACAAGAATTTTCTGTGTCAGGGGTATCCGCTGATTGTCGATGCTGATGGATTCGATCTTCACCGGCGGCGGCACAGAATTCAGCGGAATGTCGTCGGGGTTTAGAATCGCTACACCGTTGGTTGTCGGGAACCACATCTTTCCATCACTCGCCCTAATCCCTGCCGGTTGAGAATTCCCGTTGCATTCACTGCTTCGCATTCCATCCGCTGTGCCATAGCCAATGCAGATAATCTCGGGTGTATTTTTATCGGCAAACTCATTTAACGATTTACGTGAGATGCGGAAAACACCTTTGTTTGAACTCATCCACAGATGCCGATCGTCATCTTCAAGGATTTGATAGATCGTGTCATCAAACAATCCATCTTGTGATGTATAGCGGAAAATCTTGTCCCCCTTGAGCCGGAATAATCCATCACCAAAGGTGCCAAGCCAGACTGTCCGGTCGTCGTCTTCGTAGATGGCAAACACGTCGGAGGGGATGCCGTTTCTTGCATCATAGAGTGTGGTTTTACCTTTCTGCCATCGAGCTAATCCTGAGGAGTACCCTGCCCACATAGTATTATCCCGCCCACGATACACCACTCGAATCCTTGTCGCAGGGATTCCCTCCTTTTCCAGGTTCTCAAATCTCCCGTTGCGCAAACGATCGATTCCACCTTCAGCGTACGCCACCCATAAATTCCCCTCAAAATCCTCCGTCAATCCGCGTACATATTCATAGGTAAGGCTATTCTGAGTGGTGTAGTTCTTAAATGTCCGGCCGTTAAATTGTGATAGTCCTTTTCTCATACCAATCCAGAGCTTGCCGCGTGAATCGACATAGACTGAACGGATCTGATTGTTGAGCAATCCATCCTGTGTTGTATAGTTGGTGATCACACCATTTTTCCAGTGTGACAGCCCCGTCTCAGTTCCAATCCAAAAAGATCCTCCGCGACCTTCGAAAATCGACCAAACCTGGGGACCGGCAAGACCTTCTGGAGTTGAGTACGATTCAAATTTCCCACGCCATAATTTATTGACGCCATGATAATACGTACCGGCCCAGATATTCCCTTCATGATCTTCCATCAGCGAAAGAATATGAACCGCTGAGAGCCCTTCTCGTGAAGATAAATTTTCCAGAGATCCATCCATGAACCGATATAATCCGTTCTTCTCTGTACCGATCCACACACTTCCGGTTCTATCTGTATAGAGTGAATGAATTAACGATGATGATATCTCCGAAAGTTTTTCACACTGTCGATTTTTAGAGTTCCTGAGAAAGTATAATCCTTCAGCCGTTCCAACCCAGAGTGTTTGGTCTTTGCCCAGACAGAGAGCATAAATGATAATGGATCGGGGAAAACCCTGAATGGGAACATCGTGTAGTTCCCCCCCTCTCAAGACCTTAAGGCCTACATTCGTTCCAACCCATAGTGTTCCTTGTTGATCCTCAGTCAGAGCAGTGACAGTCAGATCCTTGAGGTTTTGATGTGCAGGACTGACTGCTACCATTCCATTGCGAACAGTAAGGAGCCCCACTCTGGAACCTATCAAGAGGTTTCCGTTATGATCGAGAAAGAGAGTGTTACATATGAATACACCAATGGATGGATCAGCGGGAACCGGTGTAAACACTCCATGAAAATACTTTACCAAACCGCGAATCGTGCCAATCCACAGAATCCCAGTGCTGTCTTCAACTATTGAGATAATCTCGTTGTGGGTAAATGCGGGTGTGTTTTTTTGATCGAACGTCTCAAAACGGACACCGTCAAAACGAACCAGGCCTTCCTGTGTTCCAAACCAGACATACCCATCTCTTGTCTGGCACATTGTCTTAATCTTATTATTTGGAAGCCCGTCTTTCGTTGACCAACTGACCAGATTGTATTGTGCCAGCGGGACAGCAGGTTTGACCTGGGAATGCGAGAGGTGGATTCCTATTACAGGGAACAATGAGAGGAGAAAAATTCTTACGGGATGTGAAACCATACGCTGATACCGTTTCTGCAACAAGCCGGGGGGCGACAAATTGATGCCCTGGGAGTCGTTCGCCTAAAAGTAGAGAAACGATGAGAAGAAAGCAAATAGATGGAGCGCTACTGCAGCATTCGAGAAAATCTGTGAGAAGAATCGAATCATTTCTTCTTCATTTCATCCAAAAGAGAATCATGGTTCCTATCTGTCAAGGTGCTCTTCAAGAATCTTTCTTTTCGCCACTGCGAAATCTGATACCAACCGAGCCCTCCGTAGAACAGAAATCCCCAGGTGATCGAATCGATCATCGGTGTTTCGCTGCTCGTCTCTACACCTCCCCGAGTGAGGAGATCTTTATAGTATGAATTGACCTCATCGGTAATACCAAGCTGCGGCATCGGGATAAAGCCGGTAACAAGCCCGCCGCCGATGAACAGTGCGGCAGAGAGCACCAATCGTTCAAACACCTTTTCCTTTTCCGGGCCCTGAGCAGGAAGGTAATACATGGTATGAGCGACTTGTGCCAGGTTCCGGATCCAGTACACAACCATGATCCAGGTCGTACCAATCTGGTATGCCACCACAGAGCCAAGGAGTGCATAGAGGCTGCAATGAAGAAAGAAGATTCTATTCTGTCTCCCTCTGCTCATGGATTTTTCACGAAGCGAGAGTGCTGCACCCGTCAGAACGATGATGAAAAATTCAAGCAGGATAAATGCAAGGGAGCTGAGAATATATTCATCGCTGAATCTTGATGGAGCAATCCAGATCGCGAGATAGGATACAGCCATCGCGAGATCGGCATAGGCCTGTGAGAGAAAATAATAGTTGCCAAGCCAGGTGCGGCTTTGTGTCAGGACCCATCCTTCTCTTGAATTACTCTTCATACCACTATAGAAAGAGGCACTGTGGACGTGATCGTTACTTACTCGAAATTACGGTCGTTCAAATAAGAATCTTGCTCAATGTGATAGAGGAACACAGGGATCATTGTACCAAAGTACATTATCAATTCCCACAAAAAAGAACCGTCATTGAATATTCAATTTCTCGAGAAAAGATGTCAACACCAATGGGAACATTTGCTTCTTCGGCTTATCTGTTGCAGACAACATTAATAGATGCTATATTCTTTCGAGTTGAATCTTGCTCTGCGGGATTACCTGCAGATTAACATCATAACCAATGCAGTAATATACCGATGTTGTTCTCCGGGGATGAATGAGGACCTGGTGGCCTTCGCGGACTTCAAATCCGTTGTCCCGCCCCGAGAGGGGTGGGAGGTGGGTTCGATTCCTACCCGTCCCCGCTAAGATTACTCTGCGATGGGACGAGGCTCGTCCGCCGAAGGCGAGACGGCCCGTCCCCGCTAAAAGAATCGCCGCCAAGTTCGCCAAGAACTAAGAGAGTGGAAGAGTGGAGGGTGCACACGATATACAAGCGTATTCTGTTAGAATCGTGAGACTTTACAATAGCTCTTTTATTTCTTTGTGTTCTTGGCGCCTTGGCGGCACACTATAGAGGAGGAACCAATCGATGAAACAATATCATCTCTTGTTTATCGCTCTCCTGTTCCTTCTGCCTGCCTGTTCAAGCGAGCCTGAACACCCCGATCTGGAACAGGCAGCAAAGGCAGTCGAGTACCTCGTCGCACCATTCAGTGCCCCGAAGGTCTCCTTTTTTGCGGTACTGCCGAATGGCACTCCCAAACAATTTGTCAGTTGGTTTTTCTCTTCCATGGGGAGCGCCGATTGGCCGCCGATAGAGGGAACGTCTGAATTTTCACCGGATGAGCTTGCCTCCATGCGGCAAATCGGCATTCCGCTGCGGCCGAAGGATGTGTTCTACCGGCATACGCAGCCTGATCCAAACATTCAGAAACAGATCGTTCTGAAATGGAACGACACCGAAGGGACGGTGATTCTTGAAGGGTATATTGATCCCAAACAATCCGCCGTCTTGACACGATCGTTCAAACTCCCCAAAGGAGTGATCCCCAACGAGATGGCACGGCTTGTGGTACAATCGAACCTCGAAAGCGGGATGCGGTATCAATCGTTTTGATTTCTAAAATCGCCCTCATCAACCACACGCACATCAAGACCATGAAAGCGTGCGATATTCATCCCCTAGGCACTATTCGCTTCCGGCTCATTCTCCTTCTCCAACTGACAGTTGCACTTCTGCATGCTCAACAGTATCTCTTCAAGACATACAACCGCGCCTCGGGCCTTCCCAGCGATTATATTCTCTGCATCTACCAAGATCGGGATGGGTTTTTCTGGTTTGGGACAGACCGCGGCGCATGCCGGTATGATGGTAAAACATATATCATCTATACCACGACGGATGGGCTGGGAAGCAATTTTGTGATATCGATTTTTCAGGACCATAGCGGTGCGATGTGGTTCGGACTGTACGAAGGAGGCGTGACGAAACTCGATCGGCATGGATGTGTGACATTCAATAAGAACCATGGATTTCCGGGAAAAAGCGTGATCAACATTCTTCAGGACAGCTTTGAACGCCTCTACTTCGATACGGACGAAGGAATTTGCGTGTTGCATCATGATACTGTTACGTGTCTCCCTTTTCACAGCCAAAGCCGATTGCTTGCTCTGGTGAAAGACGGAAGCGTTTTGATTGAAGACTCATTGTCATTCTCCCTTATTCAACCATCGGCTGACTGTACTCTCCGGCTGAAAAGCGTTCAATTACCTTCTCATGTAAGGGATTTTTTTAAACTGAGATTTGGTCCTCGACATGCCATACTGCGGAAAAATGGAAATGTCTGCCTTGTGGGTATTCCCGGCTTAATCGAGCTCACAGGCATAACGAGCCGCTATCCATCGGCGGTAACAGAACTCTCCAATATTTCAATCGAATCCATCGTTGAGGACAGCGAGGAGACTATCTGGTGTGGAACGGAGCTTTCCGGCATCATCAAGATTGCGGCGAGGGGGAAGACTTCTTATATGACCGTCAAGGGCGTTACACAAAAAAGAATCAGCGCTACCCTTTGTGACTATGAGGGAAATCTCTGGTTCGGTACGATGGGAGAAGGAGTACACAAATTGCTCGGCACACATGTTCTTGCATACGACGCTCAAAGCGGACTCCCTTCTTCCGATGTCACAACGATCTTTCAAGATTCCCAACACAATACCTGGTTTGGAACCCGCGTCGGCATTGCGATCATCAACAATAATCGACCGCTGAAGCTCCCCCCGTATTATGCAACAATGAAAGAGGTCCGGGCTATCGGGGAAAGTGCGGCTGGATATTACATCGGCACATTCGAGCAACTCATTGGGCCGCAAACTCTCTCCAACCTGAGATCATTTTCGCCTCCTCCCTTTCGATGGGTCGGCTACGGCACATCATCACTCTATATTGATCAATCACACTCTCCTTCGGTCGTATGGCTTTCCACTTATGGCGGCGGCACGTTTCGCTTTTCCGAACATGATACAATGCAGTACTTCGAGAGGAATGACAAGTTCTTTGTCAAAGGCAATATTGTCAGCGAGATGATTGAAGGGATCGTTCCGGGATATAACTCGCTGTGGTTCCTTTCGCGTAACCTTGGCGCAAGCAGGTACAAAAACGGATCGTTTGAAAATTATTCAACGCTGAATGGCCTTCCCTCCAACGCGGTATATTCTGTCTATGAACAGGAAGATGGTGTACTGTGGTTTGGAACCGATGCGGGCGTTGCCCGTTTGACTCCTCATGGGACACAACTGTTTTCAAGTAAGGAGGGCTTAAAGGGGAAGTATGTTTTGGCAATCATACCCGTGCAGGCGGGGAAGGCGTTCACCGATTCGAAGGGTGAGTACTGGATCGTCAGTGATCAATCGCTCCATAAATATACTCGAGGAACACTGAAGAGTTACGGCAGTTATCATATCCTGCCATCTCCTGAAGCGAGTATGAACAGTGTGTGCCCCGTGAACGGAGGCTCCACACTCTGGCTCGCGACAACCGAGGGAGGTATGAAAGTGGATCTCTCGAAAATTCATGACCGGTCAATTCCGCCCCGAATTTCAATTACAAGCGCACACCACGACAGCGTTCCCTTTTTCAGTACAATACCGGGCTCTGTCGCGCACGATAACGGCACTCCTATCACACTTGCCTCAGACCAAAACCGTGTCTCAATTTCATTTTCAGGATTGAGCTTTTATAATGAAAAATATGTGTCGTATGCTTACAAGCTCTCCGGCTTAACCGAGAATTGGTCCAGACCGATCGAAGAACGCATTGTCAGATTTCACAACCTTGATCCGGGCCAGTATGAGTTTGCCGTTGTGGCGATCAATCCGGATGGTGTTCGTTCTTTGGAACCGGCGAGAATCGCTTTTGTCATCACACCCCCATTCTGGAGCAAAGCATGGTTTTTTGCACTTCTTTCGCTGGCCTTTCTTGGAATGCTTTCCGGTTCAGTTCGTTATCTTTCCACCCAAAAATTGCGGAAGAAAGTTGTACGGCTGGAGCGAGAACGAGAGCTCCAACTTGAACGGGAGCGGACACGGTCGCACATTGCACGCGATCTCCATGACGACATCTCGTCAACGCTGGGAAGCATTGCCCTCTATTCAGAATCGCTAAAACGGCAATCCCATCAGCTCTCAGAACGGCAGCGTTCCATGCTTGAACGAATCGGCTCTCTCGCTTCGGAAGCCGTCGATCATATGGGTGATATTGTCTGGTCGGTGGATCCGGGGCATGATACCTTCAATGATTTATTGTCACGCATGCGCAACCTCGCTGTGGAACTGTGCAGCATTAATAAGATGGAATACGAGATTGACGTGCAAGCCGCTCCTACAGATTTTTCACTGGCGGAAGATGTCCGGAGAAATATCTATCTCACATTTAAAGAAGCATTGAACAACATTATCAAACACTCCCGTGCATCCAGGGTAACCATTTCTGCCCATCTGCACGAAGGACTTTTTGAGATGATGATCGAGGACGACGGGAATGGATTCAGGCTGACAGACACAGCCAGCCCCGCAAAACGGGGAGCGAAACAGGTACGGCCGGGGCATGGATTGCGCAATCTAAAACAGCGAGCGGCAGAAATTGGTGCAAACCTCGAAATCAATTCGGTACCTGGTAAGGGAACAACAATCACCTTCAGAAAAAGAATGACATAGATATGTCATTGAAAAAATGAACTCCTCTGTTCATCTTCTCTTGAGTGATTGATAGGAGCGACCTGGTGCCGATACATGTGATCATAGTCGAAGACCACGAAGACTTCCGTGAAGGGCTGTATCACATGCTGCAAAGCACGGAAGGGTTTCGTTGCACCGGCAGATTCGATTCCATGGAAGATGCACTGCAGAGACTTCCTCAGGCAGATGTCGTCCTGCTCGACATTGGACTGCCCGGGAAATCCGGCATTCAGGGTATCCCTGAAATACGGAAGCGGCTTCCGAAAACCCAGATTGTCATGCTCACCGGTCGTGATGACGACAAGCTTGTGTTCCAGTCTATTCTCGCCGGTGCAAATGGGTATCTGCTGAAGAAAACGCCTCCTGCCCGCCTGTTGCATGCAATCGAAGATGCCGCTTCGGGCGGTATGCCGATGACGCCGGTAATCGCTAAGAAAGCCTTTGAAATGTTCAAGAAATGGGTTCCTTTGCCTACCGAGCAGATCACGCTCACGCAGCGGGAAGAAGAAATCCTCGCTCTCCTTGCCGAGGGAATGAACTACAATATGATCGGTGAGAAGCTCTACATCAGTCTCGATACCGTCCGCAACCACATCCGGCATATCTACGAGAAACTCCATGTCCATTCCAAATCCGAAGCCGTCGCCAAAGCACTGAGGCAGGGATTGATCTAACCCTAATATAATTCTCTCGTTGTCTTGTTCCACACCGTTTTTCTTTCGTCATCTCTTGCGTCCATAGCCAAGATGACATTCCTATGTCATTGTTACTCTTCATGGAAGTGAATAGTTTTGTTCAGAAAAAATTCTTTTCGGATGCGAATCCATATGTGATTACTTGGAGTATCTATGAAAACAAACGAACAACGTTATGTGGAGCCCTCTTGATCGCCACGGTGATGGTATCAACCAGTATGGTGTATTCTCAAACCGCCTTTTGGAAACAAATCAATGTGCCAGGCAGCAGTGATGTAAATGCTCTTGCGGTGAATTCCAAAATGGATTTACAAGTATGAATGTTACAGCGCTTGCAGTGAATAAGAGCGGTGTCTTATTGGCAGGGACATTTGCCACTAGGGTATTCCGTTCAATGGACAATGGTTTTACGAGTAAAGAATGGTCTTCAGAATTATTCATCATACTTCATCTGTGACTATCAGTGCGTTTCTTGTGTTATCGGTGTTCTATTCTTGGTTTTTCGTATGTATAAAATTGCTATCTGAGTTACCAATAAACTTTAAGTATATAGAGGTGGATATGAAAAAGTTATTCTTCCTCTCGTTGATAATCACACAAACCGTATTTGCTCAATGGTTCTGGCAAAATCCCCTTCCGTTAAGTCATATACTCCAAAGTGTCCACTTCACCGATGCCAATACAGGAACGGCTGTGGGGTTTGGCGGCTCAATTCTACGTACTACGAATGGAGGTATAAGCTGGACGATTCAGTTTTTCAACAATGAGCTTATTTTCAATAGCGTCTTCTTCATAGATGCAAATAATGGAACAGCAGTGGGAGTTCCTGGTGTCATTTATCGTACCACCAATGGCGGTGCAAAGTGGACGAGCCAAACCAGCGGAACGACAAATAACCTCAATGGTGTCTTCTTCACCGATCCCAACACGGGAACAGCGGTGGGAGATGGCGATAAAATTCTCCGCACGACCAATGGTGGTGCAACCTGGACGAGTCAAACGAGCGGAATAACAAGCGCTCTCAGAAGTGTTTTCTTCACTGATGCCAATACTGGGACAGTGGTTGGAAATAGTGGAACCATTCTTCGCACTACGAATGGTGGAGCGACCTGGGTGAGCCAAACAAGTGGAACAACGACTGGCTTTTCAAATATCTTCTTCACCAACGCCAATGTTGGAACAGCCGTTGGCGGTGGTGGAAAAATTCTCCGCACTACTGATGCCGGTGCCACCTGGACGAGCCAAACAAGCGGAACAACCAGACCACTTATGTGCGTCTTCTTCACCGATACTAACACAGGAACGGCGGTGGGAGAAAGTGGCACAATTCTTCGGACCACCAATGGAGGTGCCGCATGGACAAGTCAATCAAGCGGTACAATTTATACACTCTATGGTGCCTTCTTCACTAATGCGAACACTGGAATAGTGGTCGGAATGTACGGTACGATTCTTCGCACCACTGACAGTGGTGCAAGTTGGGTGAACCAATTATCTGGAAATTCAAGCCAGATCTTTGGTGTCGCCTTCACCAGTGCCACGACAGGAACAGCGGTGGGAGCAGGGACAATTCTTCGTACCACCACTGGCGGCGCAAGCTGGACAAGCCAATCTGTCGGAGTAACTGTCGGACTCAATGGTGTATCGTTCACCGACGCCAATATAGGAACAGCGGTGGGAACAGGCGGTGCAATATTTCGCACTACCAATGGGGGAACAACATGGACGCTCCAGACAAGTGGAACAAAGACTGATCTCAATAGTGTCTCCTTTACCGATGCTAATAGAGGAACAGCGGTGGGATGGTATGGCACAATCCTTCGCACAAACGATGGTGGTGCAACCTGGACGAGCCAGACTAGCGGAATCACAACCACGCTCTATGGCGTCTTTTTCACCGATGCCAACATAGGAACCGCAGTTGGAGATGGCACGGCAATATTACGCACAACAAATGGCGGAGCAAGCTGGACAAAACAGTCAATGATGTACAATCTCCGGGGCGTTTATTTTAGCGATACCAATACAGGAACTGTGGTAGGAGAAAGTGGCAGAATTTTTCGTACTACCGATGGCGGCACAACATGGACAAGGCAAACAAGTGGAACGGTATTTAATCTTTATGGCGTCTCCTTCATCGGTACCAACATAGGAGTTGCAGTAGGAACCTGGGGCACAATTCTACGCACTACCAATGGTGGTTCAAGTTGGACAATCCAATCAAGCGGAACGACGAATGGGCTGCGCGCTGTCTCTTTCACCGATGCGAATACAGGAACAGCGGTTGGAGAAATCGGGACAATTCTTCGCACCACCAATGGCGGGATTACTGCGGTTGAAGAGTCTGTCGGTACGACAATCCCTGCAGGTTTTTCGTTACTGCAGAACTACCCGAACCCATTTAATCCGAGTACAATAATCAGTTATCAGTTGCCGGTTCAAAGTTTTGTTAATTTAAAGGTGTTCGATGTGATTGGTCGAGAAGTGGAAACTCTTGTGAACGAAAGTCAATCTCCAGGTTTCTATCAAGTCCCATGGCAACCGAAATTTCTTTGTAGCGGGATATACTTTTATCGCATGACCACCGATCGGTATTCACTTGTTAGGAAGATGATACTTCAGAGATAACTGGATTGTTAACGAAATGGATGATGTAGTAGTACGACAGATTTCTAGAAAGAATAGTTCATGTTAATTCGGTTTTCGATAAGGGGAACCTATATGAAAAAGTTTTTCTCTTGCCTGCTACCGTTGATCATAACTGCATTAGCTTTGGTTGGAGAGACTTCACCTCTCAAAGCGCAAACCCCAGGCTGGAGTGTTTCGCTCTGTAAGGTATGTTTCACCCCACAACAAAAAGAAGGGTATTGTGTAGGATGTAAAGAGTACAAGAGCTTAACAAATGAAGAAGCTAAAATATGTACACATTGTTATGTAAAAACTGATATGTATATAAAGAATTGTTGTTATGTATGTTCAAGTAACGCTGGAAGAGGCGGTTTTGCACGATTATGCCGAAGTTGTGCTAAAAAAAATCAATGTATTGATTGCAGAAAATATTTAGGCAGCGGTAATGCTCCTGACGAAACAGGAGACACTCGAAAAGTGATAGAACGGTACACCGTGAGAATTACAATCCCTGGTCAAAAAGAAATATTCATGAGTAGCTTCAATAAAGGAGTTGAAGCTCTCGGGAACAAAGAATACGAAGAAGCGATAAAATATTTCGATATAGAAATTAAGGAGGATCCTGACTACTACGAAGCCTATTATCAAAAGGCATCAACTCTGATTTCATTAAAGAGAGAGGAAGAAGCTGGACCCTTCCTAAAAAAAGCGATTGATCTTAACGTTCCTTATAGTAATTCCTATCTAGTCTATGCCGGCATTTGTGAATTATATCATAAAGATTATGAGCAGGCAATAAAATACTATGAACTGGGATTCGAGCTTAAACCAGAGGAAACTGGTTTTAGAGGGAATCTTATCGGTCTTTATCAACAATTAGGCAAACTTGATGATGCATTAAAGCATGCCAACATATTGTGCACTCTTTTGCCTAATAGTGCTGAAGCGTTATCTCAAAAAGCGGAGTTGCTATTTAACTCTAAGAAGTGGAATGAGGCGATACCGATCTATGAGCAAATAATATCAATGGATCCGGACCATGCAATTGGTGCTTACTATTACTTGGGACTTTCTCTATATCAGGTGGATCAATTTGAAAACGCCAGAGAGAATTGGAAAAAGTTTGCTGAGATTGACGAAAAGAAAAGATCCGATCCTTATGCTTTACTTGCCGTTTGTGAAATGAAATTAAATAATCCTATTGAAGCAGAAAAGTACTGTGAAACAACTCTTGAGCTATTGAAGGATGAGAATCCGTCTGTTTTTTACAACCTTGCATGTGCCTATTCGTTGTTAAACAAAGTTGATAAAGGCTTAGAACTTTTAGAAAAAGCGTTGAAGACCGGACAAGTAAATATTCCTTATATGGAATCGGATAAGGATTTAATAAATGTAAGACAAACCGAGGGCTACAAAGAGCTGATATCTAAATATAAATAGCACTTGGTTATAGAGAAAATAATGTGAGCGAATGAATCTAACCCTAAGATGTCTATCAACAATACCATAAAGGAGTGACCACAATGAGAAAGCTATCACTCATTATTCTCATGCTGCTGCCATTCATGATTTCGACAGCACAGTATCAGGATGAATTTTACAACAACGGGACTGCCATCGGTGTCTGTTATACTTCTATTGGACATAATATGACTCCAGTCAGAGGAAAAGTCACTACGAGCGATGGAGAGAGACCCTATAAATCAAGCGGAAGCATGTTTGGCTTCACACTGTTTACCGAATGGAATCAAACAGGTGCATGGAAGTATAATTGGAGTTACAAATCGCACTTTATCGATGATTTCGTTGCCATCCTGCAAGCTATCAAGAATATGAACGACGCTAACAAAGAGGCATCGCCATGGTTCTATTGTTTTCTTGAAGCCAATAACGGGCTGAATGTGTATTACGATCGATCAACAAGGGTTGCTGCCGGTTTATCGTTCAACATTTTTCAGCTCGAATTTTGGGCAAGCAATGGAGAGTATAATGCCCAGCGCGGCCTCTATTTTAATTTCGGACCCTATGTGAACGGTGACTATATGCTCTCGAATGACCTTCTCTTGAAAATGGGGTTTTCGACCACCTTTCCTGTGAGCGGCGTCAAGGGTGCAAAAAAACCGGTCTTTATAAACTTTACGCCCGGAATTATGATGAATAACGGGCTGTACTTCGGCATCGATTACACCATCATCAGCGGGTTGGAAGATTCTGCACCGGGTAAAACCGGCACAAGCTTAAGCGGCTCTCGATTTGAATTAAAGTTCGCTCTGTTTACCGATATTCTGTAACTACTTCAGCAATCGAAGCATGACCCAACCCACGAACCATTATTACGCAGGAGGATCTATTCATGAAACCCAGATTGATTGTTCTTTCGCTGTTCCTCGTCATCGTTACCATCTCAGCCCAACAAGTACCCAAGTGGGCGCTTGAATTAGACGATCCGATAGAAGGTTATAGTTTTTTGCGTGATGGAAATTTCCTTTTTCTCAGGGCTGCAGAAAATGCCTACCTTTATGATGCGACTTCCGGTCAGAAAGTGTATGCCCTCAATGTCGATGGGTATGAAGCAAAAGGTGTACACGAGCTTGTCGGAGAGAAGTATCTTGTAAGCACGAGCGATAATCTTCGATGCTATGATGCAATGATAGGCAAATTGCTCTGGGAAAAAGAATACAAGGATATCGATCAGGATGAATTCACAGAGCTTCGGTTTATCGGGGATATCTGTGTTTTGCGTTATGGGTTGAATCACGTTGCCATTAACCTGACTGCCGGAAACGAGATCTGGCGCCAGCGCCTTTCGTACAACAAAGACGTATCCGATAAAGGCGGTTGGAACATCCTGTCGCTCGATAAGCAAAAGAAGCTATTGGTATTACTCGATTCAGATGCACTCGGGCTGTATAATTATTCAGATGGAAAAGAAACGTTATATCAAAAAGATATTGAAATAGACGGAGACCTTGTTGAGAAGAAGCAACAATGGTGTTACATCTCGCAGGATCAACGCTATGTTCTCTTCACTCTCGATGGCGCTGTGGCTATTATTGATGTCCAGGGGAATAAGGAAATATTCAGAAAGAAAACCTCGTTCGACGATGAAAAGGGGGCAGTTTTTCCTACGGAGAGCGGGTGCGCTGTGCTCGGCAAGGAAGCGGTGGTGTTCCTCGATCAAAATACCGGAAAGGTCGCAGAAGTTGATGTATCGATAGATGATTTTCGAACATTTGAAATTATGAAGGTCGGCAACCAGGAAATTCTCTTTGCCGGCCTGAAACATGAAATGTTTGCTGTCGACCTTGCAGCAGGAATAGTTCTCTGGAGATCGAAGAAAGATGATCCTCAGTTCAAGGGATATGCCCATCGGTACATTAAGATGGATGGCAACGCTCTGATCGTTACCTATACCTGGACTGGTGGTAACGGTTGTGATCTCTTTCTCATGAGTATCGATGCTCTCACAGGAAAAGTAAATTACCGAACACCGTCATTAAGCAACTGTCCCTATGCAACTGCAGATTGGGCACGATCGATTTTTGGCGGGCTGTCAAAATTCCTCGGCGCAAAAGACGTTGCCCGATCCCTGGGATGGGATAATATCGGGTACAATTACATTGTGGAAGAGTTTGAGGGAAATCTCGTGTTCGGTGTTCTTTCTATAAGTCCGCTGCGGAATCCTCAGACCGAAGAATCGGCTGGCGACGGCATTGCCATTATTAATCCCAAGACCGGTGAAGTAGTGTTCAAAGATTACCTGCGCTTGAGTGATTACTCCCTTTTGTCTGTTGGTGCAATACGCTATGCCGATATGATGCCCTACATCGATGGCAACATTGCCTATCTGATAGGAGATGAAAATATCGCAGCGTACGATCTCAAAGCAAAGAAGCGACTGTGGCTGAACAAGGAAACCATCAAAGCGATCCCGAGAGAGGCCATGGTGGTTGATGGTGTTCTGTTTGTTAAATTCGGAGAATACAAATTCAATGTCTCTGTCACCGAGCCAGCCATACCGCCATTTGATTCCCCCTCGATGACGATACAGGATAAATGGGACAAAGATCCCTATGGCTTTGCTGCCTACGATGCATCGACCGGGGCACTGCTCTGGCGCATTGAAACAGAAGTCGATCCCAGCTTTTTGACGCCAAACTTTTCATTGAAGAACAATTACGATCCGGCGACAAAACGGTTGTACTACGGTGATGAGGAAAATATTTATGCATTACAGATGCGGCGCGATGGAGGGAAGTTCGACTACACTTTCAATTTGAGTAAGAATAATCTTGGAGAAATGTCTTTCAAAAAAACCTATGCAATCTCAGAATGGCCCATCGGCAGCGTGCGATATGGATTCTATGATACCTATACGGAAGTAACCACCACGGTTGGGGGAAAAGAATTTGGCAGATTCATTTCAGCAGCAGAAGAAGCAGATGCGACAACAAGTTATTCTTTCTTCTTTACGGTGTGGGGCGTCGCAGCAAAGAAATGTCTCAGGGTCGTGTATGATCAGAATGCAATCTTCACCATGGCAAAGGAAGGAATTGCTCTCATTAATGCTGCGGATGGTAAACCCCGGTGGGTCCATCCATGGGAGTACGATCAGGATAATGTTCAATATTCCCCGGTAATCATCGGCGATAAACTCGTGTATTGTATTGAACGACAGCTCACATCTGTTGATATGAAAACCGGAAAGACTCTCTGGCAGTCAAAGGAATCAAAACGACCAATCGTCCTGATATCACCGAATGAGAAATATATCTATACGATCGATAAAGAACTGATCAAAGGATATCAACTCTAATCAGCGATAGTATGTTGAGCAGTAAACTTCTTCTGTTAGAATTGATCTGACACAGAATGGGGACAATTCAATTCTCTTGAAATTGTTCCCCCATAGAGAGGGGATTATCTATGCGTTCACTCCTTCGAATATTCACGTTTATCCTTACTACAGCTGTTACCCTTGCACAGGTTCCAACCATTACATCATTCTCACCTCGCTCTGGTCCTATGGAAACCATGGTAACAATACAAGGCACAAATTTCAGCACAGTACCAAGCGAGAATATCGTCTACTTTGGCGGCGTGCGGGCAACCGTAACTTCGGCAACTTCGACATCCCTCGGAGTTGCCGTTCCGCCAGGTGCGATGCTCGCACCTGTGACAGTCACTGTCGGCGGTCTCACTGCTGCCTCAACGTTGCCATTTATCACAACATTCGCAGGCAGTCAAAGCATTGACAATTCCTCCTTTGCTCCAAAGGCCGACTTTTCAACGCAGGTACCTTCTGAGATCGTTCACACTGCCGATCTGAATAGTGATGGCAAACTTGACATCATTACAAGCTATAATATTCTGCGTAACACCAGCTCAACCGCCCTCTCGTTCGCCGCAGGTGTTCCACATACGTTGGGACTGGGGGCTTTTGGTACCGATATGGCTGCCGACGACTTTGATGGCGATGGCAAACTTGACTTATGGGGGTACTCTCAAAGCAGCGGATTTCTTTACATCGCTCGAAATACATCCTCAGGCGATGGTATTTCTTTTACCACTCCAATCAGCATATTAATATCTTCTATTCGATCTCTTTCCATAGGGGATCTCGATTTCGATGGGAAACCTGATATTCTTGTTTGTGCTGGCATAACAATTGGAGTCTATCGCAATACCAGCACGAAAGGATCTATCTCCTTTGCGCCGCTTACTACAATCAGCACATGGATTACCTCGTTTCCATCAAGCGCTGTGCTTTCCGATCTTGACAATGACGGTAAGAATGAGGTGGTCGTTTCTAGTGGTGATAATTCAATGGTGGTCTTTAAGAATTCAAGCACGCCGGGAAACTTCTCCTTCCCATCGCCCACAACGATCCCTGTGAATGCGACAGGATTTCGGATGACCTCCGCTGATCTGGATAATGACGGGACAATTGATCTGATGCTCGAACGAAATAATGTGATCTCGGTACTCCGGAATACGACAACGCCCGGCTCGTTCTCGTTCGCTGCACCATTCACTCTACAACTCAACTCGACCGCAGTGCAGAATTATGACCTTGGAGATCTGAATGGCGACGGCAAGATCGATCTTGTCATCGTCAATCAAAACGATGTACGGATCATTCTCAATAAAAGCACCTCAGGAAATCTCTCATTCTCGCCTGTTGTCAACATTGAACTTGGTGTTCAATTATGGCCTTTTGGGGTTGCAGTCGGTGATTTCGATAATGATGGACGTTCGGATATCGCATCTGCAAATAAGTACTCTATGTCCACATCAGTATTTCGCAACGTGGTAACACCACCGCCTCAAAATGTCCTCACAATCACATCGGTAAGCCCGTTGTCGGGTCCCATCGGAACCACGGTGACAATTACAGGCAGCAATTTCAATGTAACTCCTTTGAACAATGTCGTCTACTTTGGCGCGACTCGTGCAACTGTGGTTACCGCCTCCTCTGTTTCCCTGACAGTAACCGTTCCTCTGGGTGCGACCCATGAACCGATTACTCTAGTGACTAATGGCATGATGACGCATTCGGCTTCGGAATTCAACGTAACCTTTCCGAGTCAGAATGTAATCCACACCGGCGCATTCTTCCGTAACATCGATATACCAACCGCAAAGAAGCCTATCGATATGGTCGTTAACGATTTTGATAACAACGGAAAATCTGATATCGCTTTGATCGGACGGGCAGATACGATGATTCAGATATTCAGGAATACAAGCGATTACGGCACGCCGCCCTTCACGAAACATCTGGAACTGCCAGCCATACGTTCGGGAAAGGGATTAACAGATTTCTTCATCTACAGCCTTTGCGGCGGTGATGTCAACAGCGATGGCAAATTGGATCTCATAGCAATCTGCTACGACACAATTGTGGTTTATCCAAACACCAGCACGGCTGGATCAATATCCTTTGGCACCAAGGTGAGCTTTCCGGCGGAGGGGATCCAGTGGGGTGATGCTGCACTTGGCGATCTGGATGCCGATGGAAAGCTTGATCTTGCCGTGATAAAAACCGATGCAACACTCTCCATCATGCGCAATCTCAGCTCAGGCTCAACCATTCTCTTTGGATCACCCAGTCCAGTCGCAGCAGCGGTTGCCCACGACATTAAGGTCATCGACCTTGATGCGGATGGACGACCTGAAATCATCGTACGCGGCGGTGAAACCAACATTCAGGTTTTCCGCAATACGAGCACACCAGGTGCAATTTCATTTGCCTCGCCACTTATATTCACAACAGATCTGAACGCTACCTCGCTCGACATCGCCGATATCAACAACGATGGGAAACAGGATATCGTTGTTGCCTGTTGGGGCGGATTTTCGGTTTTCCTGAACTCCAGCAGTGCTGGCACATTGTCGTTAGCTCCAAAACAAACGATTACGCCTGCCATGGGAATCGAAGTTCAAGCATTAGCCTTCAGTGATATTGACGGTGATGGAAAACCCGATATGGTCGTAACCTGGTACAGCGTTCAAGGCTATGGCTCCTTCTTCAAAGTACTGAAGAACACCAGCTCCGGCAGCACAGTATCGTTTTCTTCTGCAGTGAATTTCATGACCCCGGATCGCTGCAACCCATTTTTCGTTGCCGATCTGGACAATGATTCGAAGCCCGATATTCTTATCCCCAATCCAGCGAAGAATACATTCTCGCTCTATTGGAACACCGTCTGGCCGCCGCAAATCAGCAAGCCGGTGATTCAATCCATCTCGCCCACAACCGGTCAAATGGGAACAAAATTTACAATCACCGGCTCTGGCTTCGATCCAACACCAACGAAAAACAATGTCTATTTCGGTGGTGCGCGGGCAGAGATTCTCACCGCATCACCATCAACGCTGTATATGCGAGTGCCGGCTGGTGCATTCAGTGGACCGGTTACCGTGACCCAGTATGGATTGACTGCAAAATCCAGCACACCATTTCAGATCCTTCTGCCGGGCAGTCATGGATTCGACTCCACCTCATTTAATTTTGCCGCCAACCTTACGGTGACGTATAACAATGTCAGTTATCCCTATACTACGGAATCCATCAAAGTTGCCGATTTCAATTGCGATGGAAAGCTCGAAGTAATGGCTTCACTCACCACCACACAAACACACCAGCTCATCACCTGGCTCAATGCAGGTATAAAAGATTCACTCAAATTCTCTATAAGTGGAAGCGGGGGCATGGCCGGTATGATTTCCATTAATGATTATGATGGAGATGGAAGATTAGATATTGCCACGGGGGGGCTTGATGTGTGTCAGAATATCTCGCAGGGGCAGGAATCGGTCTTTGGCTATGTTAGCTATTTGACAGGGAATGCTCCAAAGGGAGTTGCCTCTGGAGATTTTGACGACGATGGGAAACCCGATATCGCTACGGTTGATAATACCGCGAATATACTCTCCGTTTTTCGAAATACCAGCATCCCAGGCACTATCTCTTTCGAGAAGAAAATTGATTATGCCACGGGCAGTGGCCCTTACTGCGTCGCCGTGGGCGATCTTACCGGTGACGGGAAACTCGATATTGCCGTGACAAACCGAATGGCGAGCACCGTCTCACTCTATCGTAATACAAGTTCATCAGGAACAATTTCCTTCGCCTCGAAAGTAGACCTTGCTGCAGGAACATCCCCATGGGGTGTTGAAATAGCTGACATCAACAATGATGGAATTCCCGATCTGGTCGTAGCATGCACCTCCGATCGAGTGGTAACCATTTACCGCAATCTTGGTTCAGGCAGTACATTCAGCTTTGCTCCCAGGGTATCTTTCACTGCCGGCACCAGCACCAGCGGTCCTTTGGGACTCTCTCTTGCTGACCTTGACGGCGACGGAAAACTCGATATCGGTGTGGCAATCAGTATTTACAATGTCAAGATGTTTTCACTGTTTCGAAATATCAGTACATTATCAGAGATTAAATTCGAATCTCGTCTCGATTTTTCGATGTCGACCTCGATCAACGCTTACGAAATTGCACTGGCAGACGTTGACCTCGACGGCAAGGTCGATGTTCTCTATGGCGGGTACGGCACCGGAGGAATCTCAATTTTCAAGAACATGCTTCCAGTCGTTGTTGGTGTGGAACAGGAACAAACCGGTATGCCGGCTGAATTTCGACTCGAACAGAATTACCCGAACCCCTTTAATCCTGCGACCTTCATTCGTTATCAACTTCCGGCAGCGTCAAGGGTTTCCATTAAAATTTTTAATGTGCTCGGCCAGGAAGTGGCTACGCTTGTGAACGGGGAACAGGATGCCGGTTCATATTCCATACAATGGAATGCAACCGCACCAAGCGGAATCTACTTCTGCCAAATGAGAGCATGGCCTGCTACAGGACAGAGGTCGGGGTTTGTCAAAACAAACAAAATGGTTTTACTCCATTAAGGCTCGACCATAGACGACCGTATCTCCATCGTCATGGCCGTTTATTGAAGTGCGCCGTATTACAAACCCCCTTCCAGCACACCGAAACGGGGACAAGCTCAAACGCTTGAATTTGTCCCCTTCTTTTTGTTCTTTTATACAGAACAAGTTGGTTATTCCTCTCTCCCTCAATGAAAAACAAACTCATCGATACCGTTCTTGTCCTTGTCTACATTACTGCCCTCTTCTCTATAGGTTTTTCTTTTTCGAGTTGTGTCTCTTCCGAACTTGCTCTCCAAATGGAAACCTCGGTCAACTGTCCGTTAATGAAGAATCTTCAGGACAACGACGAAGATCTCTTTCAAATTGAAGACGGCATTGGCGCCGTTGGGGAGGCCTCAGCCTGCCCCACGTGAGGGTAGGTCCTATGTTTCAGGTGAAACATACGAATACTATCTCTCGAGTTCGCATCCTCTTCGGAGTGCTGGTTGCGGCTATACTGTTCTCTCCCTCACCTGTTACTGCGCAAGGATATGACGATGCTTTCGAAATGAGAAGCAAGCTCAAGGTAGAGGTACAATATGCCGACTATGGGGAGTACGAATACCCTGAGCCAATCCTTTACCAGTATGGTCTCTCACCCTATCAACAACGTTATCCTTACATCGTCAATTTTCCTGAGCGGCGGGGACTCATCAAATTCAGCAGATTGGTGAGTAGTGAGACGGTTCTTGGATTCAAATATCAATTCTCCGATCTCCGTGAAGATGTCAAGCAGCATCTCTTCGAAACAAAACTGACGAAAACACTGGATATCGGAATTATCGGTATAGCTGCGGCACAGCTTCTTCGTGATTCCCGGGGATTTTCTGCGGTTCAATACGGAACAGGAATAAGCTGGGAGCCAAACGCAATCACATTGTTCCAGGGAGACATCCAGTATTATTATCGAGGAGATGCTGCTAGTAGTGTGGGCGGAAGATTAGGAACTGCCAATGCACGTTTGAAGTTCAGACAAGTCTTAACGCTTTCAACCGCCCTGCAAGCCGAGTATAGTTTCTATAACGCAGCGGGCAACTCGTTGAAGTTCAACTCGCAGAGCCTGGCACTGTGGCTCAGCCAATTTTTCAAGACACAAACAGCTATTCATGTCAATGGCCGGTTCTATACAAACACGATGGGCATTCAATCCTTCTCCCCCTCTCTGGAAATTGCTCAATATATCGACTGGGCGACCGTTCTCTGGCTGAAGTTCCGGTACTATACAAACGAGAGCAGGAATGTCTCCTTCGGTGAGCAGGGTGTCTATATCCCCAACGGTTTAAGATCGACCTCGGTGAGCGCGCAGGTAAATCATGAACTAACTCCCTCTCTGCTGGTTTACGGGAAATATCGGTACTACAAGAGTAACCTAAACATCCAGATGAATACCTATCTCACTGGATTGGTCTATTCCTTTTAGACCACTGATTATCGCTGATTAACACTGATTATCACTGAGAAAAGTAAGTAGGTTGAGATCTTGTTCGAAGAAATAGCAAATAGAATCTTTGTCTGCGTTCGGGGCTGACTAAAAAGAGAACTCGCGGACTGTCATTCCGGCAATCTTCTAGCCGCCTGCCTGACGAAGTGTTCGTCACGCAGGCAGGGAATCCAGACAAAGGCTAAATCAATACACTGGACACCGGATTGAAGTTCCGCTGTACGGGATGCCGTAAAGCGGCACATTCCGGTGTGACGCGTCATTTCTTTTTAGACGACCCCAAATTGGCGTGCCATCGGTGGAGAATTTACTTAATTACAGCAATGAACAGAACTCGCGCTATAGGATTGTTGCTCTTTCTTCTCTCCTGGTTCTTGCTGCAGCAGTGCGGCGAGGCTCCTCCGACAATTCCGGAACTGTTTACCGGATCGCTTAAAATAACGGCATCTGATCCGGCAATCAAATCTCTGGCAATCGACCTTGACGACATAAAGCTTGGTCTCTTTCCGAATCCGGCATTGGTATCAGATCTTACAATCGGCACTCATAAACTTCTGGTCACCGGAGACAATAAGGCTTCATCAGTACTACTCGTAACCATCGCACGAAATCAGCAAACCAATATTGTTCTCGAATTGCTGGCCGAAGGTGCGTTTCTAGGACAGAAAGCTCCAGATTTTGCTGTGACGACTATCCTGAATGAGCGATTCTCCCTTGAGTCGCAGAAAGGCAAAGTGGTGCTTCTTGCCTTTTTTGAACATACCTGACTGGAGTGCATTCAGGCGGAGTTGCCGTCTGTGCAATGGGTTGTCGGAGCAGCATTCTCGCCCGAGCAGTTGACGATATTGGGCGTGAATACTACATCCTCAACTGAGTGGTTGTTGAATTATCGCACCCAGTCGGGTATCACATTCCCATTCGCGTACGATCAGAAGAGCGAATTGTTTACCAAGTACAAAATCGGCGGAACGTATGGATACTATCCGCCGACGTATATCATCATCGATCAGAACGGTATTGTCCGGTACAGAATTGACAACACCTTTAAACGAGCAGTGGAAATGGCAACTTGCATAAAAGGATTACTCACAAACTAACCAAGGCAAACCTTGATGGAGGCGCTATGAAAACGAAAGTGAGTATTATAATTCTGCTGATCCCGGTGATGATTGTGTCACAGAGCAAATCTTGGGAAGCGATGGGTCCAGAGGGGGGAAGAATTGCTGCGTTCGCCCAGGATCCTCAAAACGGCGCCATCTTGTACACAACAACCTATGGATATCCCAGCAAAATCTTTAAGTCTTCAACTCACGGACAACAATGGAACGTGGTTGGATCGATCAACGATTATATCAGTGGATTTGCTATTGATCCACGTATAAGCGCAATCATCTATGTGTTCTCCTCGAGCCGGCTCTATCGAAGCACAAATGGCGGGCAGATCTGGTCATCGATTCCGTTGCCGGCGAATTATTACCTCTATGACATTTGCCTCGATCCGATAAAATCCAACACGATTCATGCAAGCGGCTATCATTACGTCTCCGGCACAACATACCAGTCGTACGTCGCTTATCTGAACAGCACGAACGCCGGTGCATCCTGGACAACAAACGATATTCTGCTGACGTTGAGCTACAATGAGGGATATGGGCGAGCCATCGCTGTCGATAGTTCTGATAATCAAACAATCCTCATTGGGGGTTACGTCTATGTACTCTCTGGCAGTTTGTACAACGGATATGGCAAACTCCTTCGCAGCACAAACAGCGGCGTTAGTTTTTCCGACGTGACACCATCGGGTTCAGGGTATTTCTACGATGTTGCTATCGATCCGAAAAATTCCGGGAAGGCCTACGCAGCATCGTCGGGTGGTGTCTATCGAACAACAGACAAGGGATTAACCTGGCTGCGGAATAATGGTTTTGTGGGCATCTGTTACTATCTTTCCCTCGATAAGGCGAATCCCAATAACCTTCTCGCTCAATCATACGGCCAACTCTACCGGAGCACTGACGCTGGAATCAACTGGCTTCAATCACTTACGACCGGGTCGGGGTATTCGGGGATCATCATGGAGAACTCTCCATCGCAGTACATGTTTTATGCCAACGACGCCGGCATTTTCCAATCCAGCAACCGCGGCAACACCTGGGAACCCTGCAATCGCGGTATTACCTCTGCAAATATCACCTCACTGTATACTCCATCTTCCTCGATGCCAATCCTGTATGCAGGATTCCAATACAATACAGTATTCAAAACCACGGCTGCAACTAACCCGTCGGTATCGTGGCAGATGCTGGATCGATTTTACACATGCACCAATATCAACGCAATACTCTCATTGCCGGAAGATCCGAACAAGCTTTATGCTCTGGAGGGCGGCGGCTGAGGTAACTCTGGGCTCTATATGAGCACAAACGGCGGCGCCGCTTGGAAACAACTCAACCAGACGCTTGATGAAGGATACGCAGTTGTCACTGTCCCCGGAAGTGTTTTTACCGGAGGATGTCTTGTCGATAGTGCGCTTTCAAAGATGGCTGTTATCAAACTCACCATTGATGGTACGCTAACCAACACATCGATCCTGAGTTCTGAAGCCGGTGAGGTGAAGGCCATGGCTGTCCATCCCATAAATTCTTCTATCGTGTATGCGGGTGGAACCTATCGTGATATTTCATACTATAACTGCAGTCGATTATATAAAACGATAAATGGCGGAAGCAGTTGGTTTGAAATCGGTAAAACTAGTTTCAACATCAAAAACGATGGAGTGTACGGTCTCTGTGTCGATCCATCGAATCCGGCTAAACTTCTTGCCGCAACAAACCTTGGTGTTCTTGTCAGTGAAAACGAGGGTACGACATGGAGCTCGGCAGCGCAGAAATTAAATTGCACCTCGCTTCTCCCCGACCCTTTAACGCCCAACCGGTATTTTCTCGGAACAAGAACCGGCGTCTATATCAGCATTGATGGCGGGAAGTCCTGGCAGCAACTCGGGGGCCAATTAACTGCAACACCGGTTCTCTCGCTCGCTTATGATAAAATAGCAAAGGTCCTTTATGCCGGGACAGAAGGGCAGGGTGTTTACCGCTATAGCCTCTCGACAACAAATGTTGCTTCAGCACCCTTTGATGTGCCCGACGAATTTGCGCTGTACCAGAATTATCCCAACCCGTTTAATCCATTGACAATAATCGATTTTCAATTGCCGATTACCACAATGGTGACACTTAGTGTTTTTGACCTTCTCGGCCGCGAGGTGGCAATACTGGTGAATGAAGAAAAAACGGCGGGAAGGTACTCCGTTTCATGGAATGCATCGAACACTCCGAGCGGTATTTATTTTTACAGACTGTTGACCGGCGACGCCAACCATGAACCAAGGGCAAGTCTCTGTCAGACAAAAAGAATGATCATCCTGAGATAATTTTTCGAATCTACTGTCTCTTCAAGCAGGACTATTATCGGACGGAAAGTTTGAGTACCTTGCTTTTATCCTATCACTTTGCAGCGACAATGATCCTTGCCCCAATGACTCCCTTACTGGCACAGCGACTCTGTGCTGCACTTCACTGCAGCCTCCCCACAAAAAAAATGGTCGACGATATTTATCGGGCTGCACCAGTAAAACTTGCACCGCAGCCTATCCCCCCCAGCGGTGCCATGATAACGGTGCCCGTGTTTGCCGCTCATAATGATTCGGTGCGACAATAACGCTCTGCTTCATTATCACAATTTCCCCTGGGTGTTCTGATAGGCGGAACAAAGAAGGATGTAATTATCTCAAACAGAATTTATACCAACCTAAAAATAAATGTCCCCAAGCCGGTCGTGATTTATGGATGGCATAAGCTCGATGGAACACCGATACAACCCGTCTATAACGGCCACGAGCAGACCTACGCCGATTACAGCCATGGCATTCGCCTTGTGAAGGATACCGTGCTGGTTGATGGTATCCCGAGATTTCTCTCTTCGGTGCTTGCTGATCCGGTGTATCATCTTCTCTTGAGCGACGAAGGAATCATTTCCATTCCCTATTACACTTTATCTACCCATGTATTACCCGAAGAGGTTCCACCGCCCTATCAATTTCAACTCCATCAAAACTATCCAAATCCATTCAACCCAATTACAACAATCTGTTTTACTGTGTCATCTTCTGGTAAGTATCAGCTCAGGGTGTACACCTTAACAGGAAAGGAAGTTAGCGTACTTGAATATCAGGAGTTGTATGCGGGTAATCAGACGGTTCGGTATGATGCTCGTGATCTGCCCTCGGGAACATATTTCTACAAATTAGAGAGCAAGAACGGTGCACTCATCAGAAAAATGACGCTGGTGAAATGAAAGATCCTGAGATGGGAGAGAGTTCCGCCAATCCGCCAAAAAGATGGCGGACAAGTCCACCCCCGACATTAAAGCGTTGAACTGCCGGTCATCCGCCTGAATAGACCTAATCGTTCGCTGCTCAGCGAAATCTGATAGAAAGCGAATGAACTTTCACGGCGAGATTACTCTCTCTTTCGTTGCCGAAAGATATGGTTCGGGTATTTATCATTACCACATTTAAAAGGTGAGCAGCATTTTCACGCGCAGAGTATTTTTTTGAAAGACCATTTTCCCAAACCATGTGATGGTTGCCTTTCACCTGAAACTCGTGTAGCTTTAATTCACTGAGGGTTGAATCCCCCGCTGCTTGCGGCGGGGAGCTTCATTTTTATCACTGTTCTTTTTTTATCATCTGCCTGAAAGCTCCTGCCGATATGCCAAGAATAATGCTGCTTGTTTTTCTCCTTGCTGCGTCTACACTCCAGGCTCAGGTGGCGCTGGATACTCTTTCTTCGTTCCCTGTGGCACCCGGTGTAATCCATACCACCATCGTTGCCCCGTCTGTTCCATGGACAATCAACCTGCTCCAGATCGACCTTACCAATCCCCTCATTAGCGTCAAAACGGTCAAAGCGAACGACCGCATGGCGGGTCTGGAACGAACAAGCTCCATGGCGGCACGGAATAGCCGCGAAGGTCACCTGGTTGCAGCCGCAGTTAATGGAGATGCTTATGCGGCCGGTGGTATTCCCACCAACATGCAACTGGTCGACGGTGAGCCTGTTCACAAAGAGGTCGACAACGTCTGTATCGGGCTCGACCTGACCAAGAAACCGATGATGAAGATGGTGAATTTCGACGGCGAAGTCCGGACCGCAAAGGAGGTCTATCATTTTTCCAGCATCAATCAGGCACGAGGATCCGATCAGCTTGTGCTCTTCAACCGCTTCTACGGAAACTCAACAGGTACCGATGCCAACGGTGCAGAGGCGCTTTTGACGCCTCTGTCGGAATGGTATGCCAATGGCCTCGTGGCATGCCGGGTCGATACAATTGTCAACGGCGCAGGGAACACGTCATTTCCCTCTTCAAAAGTTATCCTTTCAGGTCATGGCGCCGCTCGAACATTTCTAACATCACGAATACAACAAGGTGACACGCTCCATCTCTTTCTCGGCCTGTCGCCCTCTCTAAAAAAAATGAAACAGATGATTGGGGGATTTTCTATCCTCGTGTCCGAGGGAAAAGTTAATACTACGCGTATCACGGTCCGTGAGCCGCGCACCATTGCAGGTTTCTCTGCCGACAGCACAAAACTCTATCTTGCGACCATCGATGGACGGTCGGCATCGAGTCTCGGGATGACTTACTTTGAGCTTGCCGATTTTATGCTCCAGATGGGGATGGCTTTCGGCATTAACCTGGACGGCGGCGGATCGACCACAATGGTCGTCCGGGATCAAATAACCAACCGCCCGTCAGACGGCCAGGAGCGAATGGTAGGCAATTCCATCGTCGTCGTTTCCACCGCGCCGAAAGGTCAGTTGACAAAGATTCAGATACTGCCGAATCGGGCAAAAGTTTTTATCGGAGATACGTTTCAGTTCTCGGCGCAGGGTGTTGATGAATATTTTAATCCGTATCAGCTCGATCCTTCCCTAATCACTTTTTCCGTTCATCCCTCCCTGGGAACGATATCCCCGACGGGACTTTTCAAACCGAGCGGGTTAAAAGAAAGCGGATTTGTCTACATCTCTTATGGATCGCTTATCGATTCCGCAGCAGTGTTGCTCCGAACGATCCGGCGAATAGCGATAACACCGAAATTTGCTGTCACCGATCTTTCCCGCCCAATTCCTTTTTCGCTGAATGGATTTGACGAGGACGGTATGGCACATAAACCCGGCCTTTATCAAATTCAATGGAGGCTCACGAATCCTTCGCTTGGACAGATTTCGCCGGAAGGCGTTTTTACTCCACAGGCCAGGGGAATCTCGCTTCTTATTGCCTCCATGAACAATACGGCAGCAGACACAGCGCTGATCCGGGTGGAGACAGGAAGCGGAACGCTCGTGATCGATTCATTGGAATCGAGAGGGAACTGGAAAATCTCTATGTTGAATATCGAACAGGCCGCCGTGAGTATTGCTCCAACTGTCAGTTCATTAGGCCGGTTTTCTCTGCAAATCGATTATTCATACCGGTATGATTCAAGCGTCCCCTCGTACATCTACATCGATTCTTTGTTTTCGTTATACGGTGTACCGGATTCACTCTCGGTTGACTGCCGCGCCGATAGTGCACGGTACCGTCTCTATTTCATTGTCGAGGATGACAACAGGGAATTATTCCGTTTCTTCGGGCATACATTTGCTGATCAGCCAAACATCTTCAAACAGATTCGGGCATCGACTGCTACTCCTCAGATGGTTGGCACCTCGGGAGTTTTCAATTTTCCTATCACGCTGAAACGTATCGAAATACAGTTGATGGGAACGGGAAAATTTTCAGGGACTCATTACAATGGTACGTTGTATCTGGATAATCTCACCGTTCATTATCCGGGAATTCCCACCGTTGCAGAACGGGAGATCTCTCCTCCTCGAACTTTTTCTCTTCTGCAAAACTTCCCCAATCCCTTCAATCCGACAACGACCATCCGGTTTACGGTTCCTCACAATGGCCTATACCGCTTGACCGTTCATAACCTGCTGGGTCAGGAAGTGATTATGGTACTGCACAAGACTCTTTCAGCAGGGTATTATTCGGTACTGTTCGATGCAGAGCAGTTAAGCTCGGGTATGTACGTTTACAAGCTCGAAGGGGGTGCGTTAACCCTTACGAAGAAAATGCTGATCGTGAAGTAACGGATGATTCTTTTAGAGAAATTGGTTATCATTAGACCAGAGCTTAAGAAAGCGATTGCCAGAAAGAATCCAGCATGGTCCGTCCAAATATCAGAACTCTAGCAACCCTGTTTATTCTTTTCGTTGTACCATCGTTGATCTCCCATGCACAGGAAGGCCTCAAAGCAGGAATGAAAGCACCAGACTTCGAGCTCTCCGACATTAACGGAAACAAGGTTTCTCTCTCTTCCTTCCTCAATAAAAACATCGTCGTCATTCACTTCTGGAAATCGAAGTGAAGAGAATGCCAGGCGGAGTTTCCGTCTCTCATCGATCTGCAGGAAGAAATTAAAGAAGTAAAAGTCCTCTCCATCAACACCATTGACATGGCGAGAAGGGTACAGTCCGATGCCAGAGCTTTCGGCCTCCCCTTCGATGTCCTTGTCGGCAGGGATTCGAACATCCTTACCGTTTACAAAGTCACAAAACTCCCCCGGGTGCTTATTGTCGGAAAGAAGGGGACTGTTGTCTTCACCGAAAAGTTTGCCTCCTATGAAAAGCTCAAAGAAGAAGTTGAAAAAGCATTGAAGAAGGGATTATAGCAATATCATACTCAGCCAATAAGTGCCACAAAGAAAAAAGAAAACTATAAAGAGTTCTTTCTTCGTGTAGCTTCGTGCCTCCTTCGTGCTCTTCGTGTAACGCTATTAAAAACTTTACACTAAGTGACACGAAGGAAAAGAGAAGACACAGAGGCGTAAAATAACGAGTGTTAATAATTGTCGTAAAGCAAGATAGAATAGAATCCATACATTAAGTCATCATAATCCTGTAAGTGTTTCACTTGGTGCCTTATAGACTTCGTGGCACATTTTTCGTCGAGAACTAAGTAAGGAGAATCACATGAATCTCATCACCAGAAGAATTTCAGGGTGCATCGTTTTGATGTTCCTGTTTTGCGGGCTCCTTTTCTGTCAGAAAGCTCAATGGGAGTCTCTCGGTCCCGACGGCGGTATGATTCAAAGCCTCCTCAAAGATCCGGGTAATGGTAACATTCTTTACTGTGCCGCTCAGGGGAAACCATACCGCATCTTCCGCTCGACAGACGGAGGGAACCACTGGTCGCAGGTTTCGAAGATCGACGATCAAGTGCTCGCCTTTGGGAATCATCCCACAGTGAAATCGATGCTCTATGTGCTCGCCTACAAAGTGAGCACAGACAATACACGACCGACACGGGAGAACACACTCTACATCAGCACGGATGGCGGAACAAGCTGGCTGACTAAAGAGCTTCCGGAGCAGACATTTATTTCAAAGATTGCTCTTGATCCGGTAAGCCCGACAATTATCCACGCAATGGGATTGCTGCAGCCGGATTATAAGCGGGCATACTTTAAAAGCACGGATGAGGGAAAGAGCTGGACTCAAACCATCATTGCATCGGGGCGTGGTTCTGCAAGCGTCCTTGGAATCGATCCAAAGAATCCCAACATCATCTATGTCGGCGGTTATACCCTGAATGATTCCAACAAACTCGTGCCCGCATTCTATAAGAGTGTCGATGGCGGAGCACATTTCGAGCAGATGTCCCTGAAGATCACCACTCCCGCAGTTGCCATCATTTCAGATATTGCCATCGACCCCACGGCCTCCGGCAGGCTCTTCATTTCAATTTCCAATGCCGTCTATCGAAGCACCAACGGCGGCGAATCATGGGAAAAGAACAGCAGTACAATCCTCGCAGTGCAGCGGCTCTGGCTCGACCCGAATGATTCGAACCATCTCTTTGCCGCAACTTCTCCGGGGATTATCGAGAGCAAGGATGGCGGCGTAACGTGGAAATCGCTCACCGGCAAATATCCCGGCCGAACAACGAATGGTCTCATGTTCAAGTCAAAGCCAATGCCCACGGTGCTTGTTACCAACTCCTCCGGTATCTGGCGAACGGTGGATGGAGGAAAAACATGGAAGTCAAGCCACAGTGGCATTCTCGGTACAACGGTCACGGCGTTAAGTATCGCCCCATCGTCACCGAACATTTTATATTCCGATGTAAAGTTCAATGCGCTCTATAAAACAACAGTCGCTGCAAAACCAACTGTTGTATGGAAACAGCTTCCGGTTTTCTATACGTGTACAGAGTTAAGCAGCCTGATGATCTCGGAGAAAGATCCCGATAAAATCATCGCCCTCGAAGGCGGTGGCTGAGGAAACTCAGGGCTCTTTGTGAGCACAGACGGCGGCGCCGTTTGGAACGAACAGGATAAGACACTTGATGACGGATTTGCACTTGCATTGGGATCGGCCCTCTATCAGGCGGGCAGTTGGAAACCGGATCCGAAGAATACGCTGATTCGAATGGCGGTCTTTAAGAGTTCTGACAAGGGCGAAACCTGGCAGCATAAAACACTCAGCGACAGCGCAGGGGTGGTCAAGGCGCTGGTGGTTCACCCTACAAACAAGAACATTCTCTTTGCCGGCGGGACAGTCTGGTGGAACCGGTTTATGAAAAACGCTGTCACTAAAAGCGTTCTCTACGCTACTCAGGACGCTGGAGAAACCTGGATAGAAATCGAAGGATTGAACGGCAAGTCGGATTGTATTAACGGCCTTGTCTTTGAACCAGGCAATCCTAATCGACTGCTTGCTGCCATGAACAATGGTGTTGCCATCAGCGAAGATGGAGGAAAGATATGGAAGCTGCCATCGCAGCAGGTAGCGGCACTTTGTATTGTTGCCGACCAGCTTCAAAAAGGGCGCTTTTTCATTGGCGGCCCGAAGGGTGCCTGGAGGAGCGATGACGGCGGAATCACGTGGAAAGAACTCAATGAGGGCTTGACCATTCGCTCGATTCTCTGTCTGACATATGATTCGAAAAATTCGATACTGTATGCCGGCACTGAAAGCGGCGGCACAGTACGGTTGCACCTGAAATAACCCGATATGGTCGGGAGCAGACTTGTCCCGACGTTTTTGTCGGGAGCTCCCTCCCAGATACCGAACCGTTCTCTCCTTCCGGTGTTCATAGAGAAGGGAACGGTTCGTTTCGTACTATCGCTTTACAGTAATCAAGAGACTTCGTACATTGTACTTGCCTGCCGGGAGAATGTGGGGAAGGTTCGGGCTGCGCGATGTGTAACGCACATCGCGCGATCATCAACACGTTCAGGACATCGTTCTCACATGTTTATTCCACACAGCACAATCAGAGAGGTACAAATGAAACCGTTCATTGTTGCTCTTGCTCTTCTTTTTGCGTTCTCCCTCCGCGCACAGGAAACGATCATCACCGGCACACTGCTTGGTTATGACGGCAAACCGATGCAGATGACAAACATTCATCTTCAAAAACCGGGACAAAAACCAAAAGAAACTGTCCGGGCAGAGAAGGATGGTTCGTTCAAACTGATCGTTAAGGATACCGGCATTGTTCTTATCAAGTTTGCCGGACTCTTTCATCTGTCGGAAGATATTCCCTTTCTCATCAAGCAACCGTCTACCATCAAGCTTTCGCTTCAGTTAGGGACATACCATTGCAATAAAAAACCACTAGACCCAAAGATTCTTGGAAGTTTTAATAATTGGAACTTATCGAAGCCTTTCGACCTGAAAGAAGAAAAGGATGGGACATATTCCGCGGAATTTGAAACAGCAGAAAAGGAATTTTCCTATCAGGTTCAGGGTTTTGAATCAACCGGTCGAACCGTTAACGGTACGCTTTCCGAACGGTATGAATACGACGGCGACGGTGATTATCGATCGATTGTGACACCAAAGGATGGAAAGATAAAAATTGTTTTTGATCCCTCTAAGGTTCTTGTCTCTTCCGCCCTGCCAAAACTCCAATTCGACGATCCCGGAAGCCGTGCGGCTCGCTATAGCACTTACCGCTTCGATGTCCTACGGTTGATACGGGAACGCTCATGGGCTCTCCTCGACTTTATTAACTCCGGAGGTGAGTCTAAAGACTTCAAGTTCGACAAGGATTATTCGTCTGAGATGACCGCCTGCGCACAAGAAATAAAGAAGGAGAGTGATCCGCTGCTTCGTGATTTACTCTTTTTAAAATATTTTTACTACCCGCCTGAGAAAGGAGATATTGAAATTGCCAGACTCTACTTGAAGGTACTTCCCGACTTAATGAAACATCAACCTAGCGCGGGTGAGATCTCAGTTTTCTCTTCACTTCTCTCGATCGGTAAAATGATGCAGTATAACGATGAATACATGAGCTCCTTTTTCGAGATCATTGATAATTCCAAAAGTGCAATTCTAAATTACAATTTGATCAATAATGTAATGAGAAATTTGAAGACACAGAACGATGCTGCGGCAGTAAAAGCATTCTACACGAAAGCGTTGGAAAAACTGGAAGGCACATCGTGGCTAAGGTCTTTCAAACAGCAATATGCTCCGAAAGCAGTAATTGCCGCAGGCGAAGCGGTTCCCTCTTTCTTAGTCAAGTCGCTGGAAGACAATACAAAAATCTACACCAATCAAACAATGAAAGGCAAAGTGTACCTGGTACACTTCTGGGCGTCATGGTCCGAACCATCGTTGAAAGAGATGGAGAATCTTCACAAAACGTATGAACAGTACAAAACAAAGAACTTTGAAATTCTCAGTCTCTCAGTTGATGCTTCACCGGAAGAGGGAACAGCGTTTCGTAAAAAGAAATGGGCGATGCCCTGGCTCCATGCCTTTGCATCGACGGAGAAGAATTTGTTGGCCGACTTTGGGGTGCTTGCACCGCCAAAATTGATACTGATCGATACAAAGGGGATTGTCGTCGCAATGGACGCAGAGCTTCAGGGTGCAGCGTTGGGACAAACGCTTGCTCGTATTCTAAAATGATTATTGATTAATGCTCTCTAGAGAATGATATTGAACTTGTTATTCACTCACTACTATGTGGAGGTGACTCAATGAACCTTAACTCACGTATGATCTTCCCGGCGATTGTGCTGCTTCTCCTTCTGCCGCTGCTGCTGGCCGGGCAAACCCGCCTGCCATTGAAGACCACTTCAAGCGGGCAGGGCGGAACGTGGGAGCCAATTGGACCTGAAGGAGGAAGTATGACTGCACTCATTCAGGATCCGGGAAATGCACTGACGCTCTATGCTGCAGCCTCGGGAAATCCATGCCGAATCTACAAATCGGTCGACTTCGGCAAGAAATGGTCGCTTGTATCGATCATCGATAACAACATCCTTGGCCTCGGCTTCCACCCTCTCAAAAAATCGCTGCTCTACGCCTATTCAAGTACCTCCAATTACGATTCATCGGATCCGCTGGAGCAGTCCAAATTAAAAGCACCTCTGCTTTACACAAGTGCAGATGGCGGAAAGACATGGACATCAAAGGCCCTTCCTCCATTGTATTCCGTGTCGAAAATTCAATTCGATCCTGTGAATTCATCGACCATCCATGCACTTGCTTCTTCAACCGGGCTTGCGGGAAGTGTCTACCTCAAGAGCACCAATGACGGCGAGACGTGGAATGTGACTGTGATTCTCAACGAACAGTCGTACGCTTCAGCAATGGATGTTGATCCTGATGATCCCAACCACATCATCATCGGAGCATACAGTTACTCATTCACCACAACAACCAATGTCCTCTATGAAAGCACAGATGGCGGGAGCCATTTCTCTCCGATCACTTTGAAAAACAGATCGATCTCTCCTCCCAATGATATTATGTTCGGCCCCAAGGGCTCCAGGTTGGTATTCTTTTCGATGTATGGAGGAATCTATAAAAGTACCGACCGTGGAAAGAACTGGGAGAAGAACAAGGGAACCATCGATCTGGCACAACGGATATGGATGAATCCTACAAATGCAAATCACATGGTTGGGACACAGTATCGCGGCTTAATGCAAAGCGAAGATGGCGGCGTAACGTGGAAAACGGCTCCTGGAAAATTACTGGGTAATGTTTCCGACGGACTGATTGTCGGAGCGGGAACCAAGCCGGAAATTCTCATCACCACTTCGGCAGGGATTTTCCGAACAGCGGATTATGGAAAGAGCTGGAAGGCAAGCCATAAGGGAATTGTTGCCACTCAGGTGATGTCGCTGCGTGTCGCGCCTTCGTCAACTTCTACACTGTTTGCTGCTCTGATGTCAAATGCTGTATATAAGACAAAAGCCGCTGCGGCTGGAACTGTCGGCTGGGAGCAGTTGCCGGTATTTTATACCTGTGTCAACATCAACGACATCCTCATCGACGAGAAGGACCCGAATAAAATTCTGGCCCTCGAAGGGGGCGGCTGAGGAAACTCAGGGCTCTTTATGAGCACAAGTGGCGGCGCCACTTGGAAAGAGATTGATAAAACGATGGACGATGGTTATGCACTGGCCCATGGTTCTTTCTATGCTGTGGGATGTATGCTCGACGCAGCAACGCAGTCGAGAAAGATGGTTATCTATAAGAGTGTTGATGATGGAAAAACCTGGAAGAAGAATACGCTGGGCGACAAAGAAGGTTACCTGAAAGCCATTGCTGTGCATCCATCCGACAAGAACATTCTCCTTGCCGGCGGGCAATGCACGGTGCGCGATGGTATTCAGAGCAAGTTGTATAAAAGTACCAATGCCGGGGAAACCTGGAATGAGATACTTGCCATGGAAATTTCAAAGAACTCTATCACCGCGCTGCAGTATGATCCATTAAAGCCGGAGCGTGTACTCGCTGCAACACGAACCGGACTGTTCCTCAGCGAAGATGGGGCATCGTCATGGTCGAAGGCGAAGGAGAATATCGCTGTAACATCGTTGGTGGCCGATGCCAAAAAGCCCGGGCGCTTCTTTGCCGGAACACCAAAAGGTGTGCTGGCCAGCGAGGATGGCGGAAAATCCTGGAGCGAAATGAATAAGGGCTTGACGGTAAAATCTGTGCTGTGCCTGGAGTTTGATTCAAAGAATTCTATTCTCTACGCAGGCACCAGCAATGGCGGCGTGATGAGGATGAATCTGAAGTAAGCTTGTCTCATGCTGGGAGGGAGCGGTGCTCCCGACCTGGATTTGTTGCGTTCATATCTAACCGTTCGCTGATACATGAAATCTATGCGAAGCGAACGGTTAGATGCAGTTTCCCATCCCCTTGCCTCCATAGCCAGATTTAATTACTTTTGGCTTACTACATTTTCTGAACTGTTCGGTTTATTCAGAAGTCCGTCTTTTTACAAAGATTAATCACTGGCAAAAGACGGACTTCTCCACACACAACGTAGCGAACGGTTAAACGCATTCACAAACCAGCAGATTACTCGATCTATGCCAATACGTAGAAGTGCCGCTATCGTTCTCTTCCTTCTTCTTATAACTATCGGAGCTTTTGGACAGCAACCGGATTCCTCAAGTATGGTTCGCTCCTGGCTCGTTCTTCAAACCGTACCGAGCATAACCCTCTTTTCAAATCCATCGGATATACCGTTTGCATTCGAGTGGGAAGCGGCTCCCCTGCTCTACTCCTTTGGTATGACGAAATTGATCTCACCCTGGCATGTATTTATCGTGATGCCCCCGGCACGATTTTCCGGTTCCATTGAACTAAAGGTCACCGGAGCTTTTCATACGCGAAAAATAGGCTCTTCGTACTTCGGCAGCTCGGTGCAGCTCATCGGACACATCCCGTTGATGGAGCGGGGCGAATATCTCGGAATGAATATCGGTGTCGCCAAATACGCTTATGCCGGATCGTCACCCTTCTTCACTGTCATTGGTGTCTCTACGCTCTTTGGATTTGCGGAGTTCAACCTCAAACATAGCACCGATCCGGCACTGTGGGTGGGTTCGCTGGATCTTCGTTTCTTTTAATGGAGAAGATCACTGGTGACATTCTTGCAAAGCCTTCACCACAAAGGGCACTGAGAACACAAAGAACATAGAGATGTTTATAAATCCCAAGTTTAAATATCCATTATCTAATCGACGTTCCCCTTTCGCAGTTTGGCGTGCTTGCCCGCCTGCCAATGTGATTTCTTTTCGACGGGCAGGGCGATTAGAAAATTCGCGAAGGCTTTTCATCGTAAGTAACAGATATGCCATTCGGATATTACTCATTCCTCTCATACTGTTCTCTCTCTCATTTCAGGGATGCGATTCAATAGCGGGCCGTTTCTTCTCACGCACAGTTGAACGCTTTGGCGAACCTACGCTCGCTATCTCCCACAAAAACTCAAATCCAATTCTCTCCAATGTTGAGCTCGCTGTCCTGTGGATCGGACACTCAACCATGCTCATCCAGATACACGATAAAATTTTTCTCACCGATCCTGTCTTCACGCACACCATTGGCCTCATCTCGGGACGGCAGGTGGAACCCGGCCTCGATCCGGCTTCGCTGACAAAAGTTGATTATGTTTTGATCTCCCATCTCCATTTCGACCACTTCAACTTTGGCAGCCTGGACATGCTTCCGAAGCAGGGGTGTCTGGTACTTCCGCCGGGCGGTGCAGCTTATTCACCGGAATTCCATTTTGCAGAAACGATCGAACTGGAGCAGTGGAAACCGTACGAAGCAGATGGTGTCCGTATCACCGCCGTTCCGGTAAAACACTTCAGCGGACGGTACGGGTTTGATGCATGGTGGTCTGGAGACCGCGGTTACACCGGATATATAATCGAATACAAAGGCAAAACCGTTTTCATCGGCGGCGATACAGCGTATAACTCGACCTTGTTCAAAACGATCGGATCACGCTATACTATCGATCTCGCGTGTCTCCCAATCGCACCGATCGAACCGCGGCAATATATGCAGCGCTTCCACACCGATCCGAATGAAGCAATTCGCGTGATGGAGGATCTGGGGGCAAAAGTGATGGTCCCTATACACCATCGCACACTCTTCCTCGGCCTCGAAGCGAAAGAAACATCCGCACAGGAACTGCTTCAAACACTGATTCAGCAAAAACGGTATCAAAAGCGAATAAGGATCCTCGACATTGGAGAACAGATCATTCTTGAATAGTAAGAGAGTTGTCGTACTTCCATCTTTCCTCCTGCTCATTTTGCTATTACTATCAGGCTGTGGGCCGCTCAACACAGGTTTAATGAGCCGCTTTCTGGATGGCATGTTCAACTCGGCTCAGATGGTCAAGCCAACGGTCACTCAACCAATTCTCCCGACGGTCGGCCTGTCTGCTCTCTGGATCGGGCACTCCAGTGTGCTGGTTCAGATTGAGGACAAAGTGTTTCTCACCGACCCTGTCTTCTCCAATACCATTGGAATGCTGGCACCACGGGCATACAGCGCAGGCCTCGACCCGCGCTCCATCTCCAAGGTGGACGTTGTCCTGATCTCACACCTTCATATGGATCACTTTGCGTTTGGAAGCATCGATCAACTTCCAAAACATGGAATGCTCGTGCTGCCTCCGGGCGGTTCTGTGTACTCGCCTGATTTCGGTTTCAAAGAAACTGTTGAATTAAAGACATGGACTGTGTATGAACAGGATGGTATTCGCATTACAGCCGTGCCGGTCATGCATTTCAGCGGGCGATATGGATTCGATTCACAGTGGCAAAGCGAACCGGGGTATGGAGGCTACGTTGTAGAATATAAGGGTAGATCGTTCTTTTATCCCGGCGATACCGGCTACCGCCAAAATTTCTTTCAGGAAATCGGTGAGCGATTCAGAATTGATCTCGCAATTCTTCCGATCGGTCCAGCCGGATCTGCTGATCGGATTGCATCACGGATTCATGCGGGGCCGCTTGGCGCATTGGAAATTCTCAAGGAGGTCAAAGGAAAGTATATGATTCCGGTACACTATATGGCTTTCTTTCAGGGGTTTGAGGCAACGCCTACCCGACCAAGAGAGGTTCTTGATAAAACCGTGAAGGAGCGGGGCATGCAGGAGCGTGTCTTCATCCTGGAGATTGGAGAGCAAAAAATAATAATACCATAATAAGCTGAAATGAAAGAGTAGAAAGGGACAAGAATACGTACACTATGCAGAGAATGCCCCGTAAGGGGCAGAATGTTTATAGCTTAACCAAATAACGATGAATGATCTCCGTTAGGAGCGAAATACTTAAAAGGAAAATTTGGCCATGCAAATATGCATGAGAATGTCTTCAACAATTATCGCGTTAAGTCTCTTCATACTGTTTACAGTACCGGCAACAGAATCGTTTTCTAAGGAGACTCGAGATCGAACATTGCAGCGTAAACTCGAGCAGCTTGTGAAGGGATTCAGGGGAGATGTTGGAATATACGTTCGGAATTTGAAGACCGGAAAAAGTGCCGCCATCAATGCCGACTCCCTTTTCCCGGCAGCAAGCCTTGTGAAGATACCAATTCTTTTTTCTCTCTTCGAGAAAATCGAAAACGGAGAACTGCAGTATGGAGCAACATTGGTATACCGTGATTCTCTTCTTTATCCTGGAGACGATATTCTCGGAGCATTCAAGGATACAGCAACAATCACCTTGAGCAAGGTGGTAATGTTGACGCTCACAACCAGCGATAATACGGCGAGCCTCTGGCTGCAGCAACTGGCTGGAACCGGGCTTGCCATCAATGCGTGGCTGGAGAAAAATAATTTCCGCCAGTCGCGTGTGAATTCAAGAACACCCGGACGGGAAGAGAACCGCAGACAATATGGCTGGGGACAGACCACACCGCGTGAAATGGCGGAGATGCTGGTAATGATTCGCCAGGGACGGGCTATCAGTAAAGCGGCGAGTGATGAGATGTACCGCTGCCTTTCCCGAACCTATTGGGACCAGGAGGCCTGTTCAGAAATACCTCCGTACATCCATGTTACATCGAAACAGGGTGCTGTTGATCAATCGCGGTCAGAAGTTCTTCTTGTTAGTGCACCCTCAGGAGATTATGTGTTTTCTGTTATCACAAAGAACCAGCAGCATACAAGCTGGAAGGAGGACAACGAAGGATTTGTGTTGTTGCGAAGTGTCTCGAAGCTGCTCTGGAAATACTACGAGCCAAAATCGAAGTGGAAACCCGCAGAGGGGAAAGAGAAGTACGGGAAAGAATATTAAGGAAGAACATTAGCCGCCGAGACGCCAAGGATATGGTGGGTGTTTTACTAGTACTGCCTAAACTTTGTTTTTGAGATCCCGCTGAGAGAAAAAAAATAGGATTTCAATGTGGCGATAAATCCAACTGAAAGGGCACAGGTCACAACGATAACCTGGATGATAACTCCGGTAGAGTTCTCTAATTGCTGAGCATACCACATCAATGCAGTTACGAGAACCATTGGAATGACAAGCTTTCGTTCAAGTTCCCACTCCAATTTCATAGGTAATTCTTCCCGTTCCTTCTCAATAGTTTTTATAGATGCGATGAGCTGCTGTGATGGTACAACAATAGGAATACTTTGAAGATCCTGATGAATCCTGAGTATCTCTTCCTTATAGAGTCCACAGTGGGCACACTCTGCCAGGTGGCTTTCCATTTCAGCGGACAAATCCTCAGAGGATTCTGATGCGAGCAAACGATTCAATTGCTCTTTAAAATCATCACAGGTCATACCATTACCTTTCTCTTCATAACCATTGTTCTCAATCGCTCTCGGCCTCGATGAAGTGCTGTACCGACTGTACCCACTGGAATTTCTAAGATCATAGCAATTTCATTATAATCCATTCCTTCAAGATAGAAGAGCGTAATTGCAGACGCTTCACCATCTGGAAGCCGGGCAATGAGATCTGCCAGTATTTGTCTCTCCTCTTGTTGGATGAGCAGGGTCTCCGGGGTAGCGTGCTCCAGTGGAAGAGACTCTGTGTCCATGACCTGATTATTCTCAAGGGAAACAACAGGAAGCACTTTTTTTGCCCTTCTCGACAGGCAAATATTTGTGGTAATTTTCCAGATCCAGGTGGAAAGCTGTGCTTCTTGACGAAAATGAGGAAGCCCTTGATGGACACGGAGAAAGACATCGAATACCGCTTCTTCAGCGTCCAAACAGTTTCCCAACATTCTTAATGCATGGTTATAAACATGTGTAGAAAAATCATCCACAATATTTTGAAATTCCCTGGAAGCGAGCACGAGTTATGTCTCACGTATTATTATTAACGCGAACCCATAGTCTGTTCTGAGCTGTTCCTCCATGAGTTAGACTCATCTAATATAGTATTTCTTTCAAGTGAAAGAAAAATAATCTTGATCGAGTCTAAGTACATACACGAAGAAGGAGATTAATCTATGGAGCTCTTCGCTCAGACTGCACAAATAACAATATTCACAGTTGCTATAACGCTTGCCACAATTTGGGAATATTCGAAACGTGAGCGTATACACAAGGAAAAAATGCTCTATCTATCGAAACTCACCGAATTGCCTGAAATACTGCCAGATATTGATCTTCCTAAAATATTAATCACAGGCCTCGTAGCGCTTTTTGCGTTTGCCGGCGGCATTAGTGTTATTGTCATGATGGTTGTGTTCATGTTGTCGACAACGTTCATTGCACTCTATATTGCATGTTCATTATTTATGATTTCACTCTTTCTTATGCTGATTGTACTCCGGGATTATCAGCTTTACTTAAAAGAACGAAAAGGGTAGGACACAATATGGTTACTATACTATTATTTGAAGCATTGATCGCGGGCTGGATCCTCATGAGGCAAGAACGGCGCCATGCTATGGAAGAACGGTACTACTTAAAACAATTAGGAATGCCGGACCCGTCACCAAAACCAACACTTCTAGTGTTCGAATCCTGGCTGACAGTGACAACCGGGGCTGCGCTTTTTGTTGGAGGTGTCTGGTTATTATCGATTTTCCTGCCTCATCTCGGGAAATTTATGAAGATGCCTCATGGAGCAATATCCTTGTTCATGCCGATTCTTTTGGTGGCAGTTGGTTTTGCGCTTCTATTCCTTGGAATAAAATCTCTCCTCACCCACAAAAAAGTCCGTGAAGAATCTTTTTCCCATGTTGAACGTTATCCCTGATTTAGAATGGACAATGAAAACCAGAATTATGGAGAATCATTTCTGCAAGGAGAAAATGCCCCACTAAGGGCAGTATGTACCGCATTGAACCTTCCGAAGGTTTCTAGGATTAATCGCCGATACCTTCGGAAGGTCACGTTTTTCTAACCGCAGGCGATGCTAAGGATTTTAACACAATCGCATTTTCCATTTTCCTTTTTGCCTTGGTGATTCTACTGTTTTTCTAATGACTTTTTACCTTTCATTGCGTACCATCGGTAAGTAAGAATTCATCAAGGATCATCTATGCCTCCGATTCTTTCATTTCTCCTTCTCATCGGCGGCACATATTTATACAGCTCCTGGCAGATGAGAAGATTGAAAGCACAGCTCACCGGGCAGGAATTCCCCAAAGAGTGGCAGCGAAACCTGTTCAATTATGGAGCATTGATTTCCATTGTCCTCGTGATCAACGCGGTGAGCTATATGAAGATGCGAGAATTTGACATGACGATGATGATGTACCAAGAGGTCGTAATGCCGGATGGCACCATTGGTGAACCTACGTCTTCGGGATTGTTCATCGGACAGCTTGAAGTCGTCGGCGGAACACTCTCCCTGCTTGCCCTGGTCTGGGGAACCATCCAGAGAAAGGTGGAGACACTCAATCCAAAGGATCAAACATCCACGCTCCAGGTGATGGCTGCCGTAACACAAAGTCTGCTTGCGCCATTTTGGCTTGCAACTCTCGGCATCGGATCACTGTTCGGTATCTCTTCTGGTTTCGGATTGAGGGATATTATCCGCCACGCTGAGCTTATCATGGGCCCTCCTCTCATCATGGCACTTGAACTCACCGCTATTTGGGCATTTCTGAAATTCGGTGTTACACGGGAATAGAATTTACATTAGCCTTGTGGTACGGTTGGACCGTGCCACCGTACACAAGAGTGTTTATCCACTTCCATATAAATCAACAAAAACAGGCTTCTGACTCTCCGGATTCGCAATTAGTGGCTTGCGCTTCATTCAGCTATTTTGTTTCTTTACTACTACTGCATCCTTCACCGAGCATCTTATGAGGGCAAATCCTCATGAGATGACTCCATCTCTCAAACTGTAAGAGGTTATCCTTATGAAAGCTAAAAAACTTTTGATGACGGCATATCTTCAACTTGGCTATACGGTCCTTTGCGCCGGCCTTGCTTTCGGGTCCTACAGACTAAGCCGGTACCTGATGAAATGTGCCGGTGGTGGCTGAGGGGCTTCCCAATTTGGGGGTCTCCCAAACTTCTTTTCAGTATTGTTCACCATTCTTGCCGTTTATTTTGTCCTAGCCGCGATACGTTCTGTATTGCTCTCCATGGCGGAGGAGAACAAACTTCCTCCTGTCATGCGAACCATCCTCCTGAGCGAGTACAGCCTCATCATTAGTAAATTTCTCGATTGGTTCCGTTTGAAGCGCCGGCATCTCGTAGTTCGTTTCCTGCTGTGGGGCGTCGGAATACTTTTTCTGGCTCAATTGCTGGCGTCGCTTGTCAGTAATTCGGGGAAGGCTGAGATCATTCCGAATTACGTTCCATGGGAAGATCCACCGTTAGTCCGTTCTCGGGTGGTAACACTTCCTCTCATGGCATCGAATTCTCCGGAAACATATTTGCCTCATTGCATTACGCTTGTGGATCAGCTCAAAGCTGCCGGAGCAAAACTTGTGGTTGTCGATTACAGAGGCATTCATCCGGATGTCAACGGTCCAGTATTTGACTATACAAAGCGGCTCATGGAAACCGGTATCGTCATTTTTGCAGTGGAACCTCAATGGCGCGGACTCGAATCGAATTTCCCGTTGGCTGAATTTTCAATCGATGCCGATGTCGCACGCTATGGCCGCATCCATAGATTTACACCGACCGGTGCCGGGAACCATGGAGATGTTCTCATCGAACTCCTTCGGCGAGCGCATCAATATCCCGACAGTATGCGGGTGACCATCAAGAAAGAATTCTTCGCCTTCGGCGACTATGCTTTCCCCTGTGATTCTGAAGGCTCGTTTTATATGGATCTGAATAATCTGCGGATTACCTCCGATGCAGAGTTGAATCCGGTTCGGGTCATTGAGAAGCCTACCACCCATGAATTGGACTATTATAGCAGTGGCAATTGGTACACACCCGATACCACACGATCACCGCTTCTCAACAAGTATGCAAAACGATATAAAGATAAATTTGTACTGTTGCTGAACGAAAACTTCCCCGAACGGCCATACCCATATTTTCTCAGTAGCTGCTATCCGCTCGCGTTTGCATCTCTGCAACAGGGGATGCAACCATTTGTGCAATCGAAGTGGCTGCATTATGGGTTTGCTATACTCTTCATGCTTCTGATCGGTGTGGTGTGTTACCGGTTGCGACTGAGCTTCGCCATTCCGTTTGTGCTGATACTCACCCTCGGATCATTCTATGCAATCGACTGGCTGCTCTACCGCCAGCACATCTTTGTCCAGATGCTGCCATTAACGTTTTCCATCGTCTTAACAACGATAGTGTTTCCTTTGCTCAAGTTTGCGTTCGATCATTCTGTACAAAAACAGGCCAGCACAAATACAAATGTCGATTCAATAACACAATAATACTCCAAGAAGGTGCGTATGAAAATCGATCACTATGTGAAGTCAGCCTATATCCAGTTTGGGTTCTTTCTCGCAAGCGGCGGTATGGCCTACGGCACACACAAACTTGGCCGCTATCTCATGCAGTGCTCCGGCGGCGGCTGAGGATCTTCCTACTATGGGAGTCTCCCATTCAGCCTCAGAACGTTCTTTATCATTCTCACGGTCTATTTCTTCTTTGCGGCAATTCGTTCACTACTCCTTTCACTTGCACGTGCCGGGAAACTGCCTCAATGGATGGAACTGATTCTCATCAGTGAATACAGAATCATTCTTACGAATTTTCTCAACTGGTGCAGGCGGCAGCAGCGAAAACTCTGGGTCCAGTATGTATGCTGGAGTGTGGTCATCGTAGTCTTTGCTGTGAGTATTGCAACGACTGTCAGGAACAGGAAAGTCGGCCGGTATGAACATACCGAAAGCATCGCTCTCTGGCCTGACCAACCCATCATGAACCCCTCCCTGATGAGTATCGATGTTTATGACTGCACCAATGATGAGGCATATCTCGCTAACTGTCTCGACATGGTCGAGCAATTAAAGCAGGCGGGTACAAAAGCCGTTGTGGTCGATTGCAGATATATTTACCCGTTGGCCAGTCCCCGCATTACCGAGTATTACCGATCACTCCATGAAACCGGCGTGGTGATTTTTGGCGTAGACGGAGACTGGAGGCCAATTGATACCAATTTCACCGCTGTTGAAGTTACCGCCAATTTCGACTTGACCCGCTATGGACGAATCCACCGCTTTCTCGCAAGCGGGTATGGCGGATACCCCGACCTCCTCTTTGAGTTGCTCAGAAGACATCAGGGATATTCAAAGAATGTTTCGTTTACCGTGAAAAAGGGAATTGCTCAGCTTGGCAACTATACGATTCCTCTTGATAAAGATGATTCATTCTCCATGGATATTGACTCCAGAAGAATCGTGGCGTATGAAAAGGTGAGTCCTGTGTATGCCATCATGAGCATAAAAACGGGTAAGCTGGAATATCACGGATGGAATTCCTACAACGTTCCCGATCCGAAGGAAAAGCCTCTCCTTGAAACATTTGGCAAACGGTTCAAGGATAAATATGTCATGATCACGAATCAAAGTAGGTATAACTATAGTATCAACAGTAGTGAGTATGGAAAAATTTATCCTGTTGCATTTGAGAACCTGTTGGCGCACGACACCTTTTTGCCGAAACCGTGGCTAGAGTACGTCGCTATGGGTCTCTTCCTGTTGCTCTGCGCCACCGCGTGCACATGGCTGCGGTTCAGTTATGCTGTACCCTTAGTTCTTGTTCTCTATGGTGGATCGGCATATGTGGTTGACTATCTGCAATTTTTCCAGCACTGGTATTTTCCCGGTGCAGCGTTCAACAATGCGGCAATCGCCTCTTCAATTCTTTTTCCATTATTACGCTTTCTTGCCGATCACAGGAACAACGAGGAACATCATCCGACGCCCCACTAACCAAAAGTAAATGCAGCCGAGCCGTACTTTTCATGGTTACGGCTCGTTGAATATTCAACCGGTTCATCTAAGAATTTAATTTTCTTAACGACGACTCACTGCTTTTCTTTAATCCACTCCAACACCCTCTCCATTAACTCATCCGTTAAGCCGTGGCCTGCATCGAATTCCAATGTTGTCACATCGTATCCCTGCTTAGTAAAAAATTCTTTTTGAGCATTGAAGTGGTTCTTTCCAACCTGATTATCGCTTCTTCCCCGTGCGATAAACATCTTTACTCGTCGGGCGTTGGTAATATCGCCGGAATGCACAACGGCTCCCTCGTTGTCGATCTCCGGCATACTACCCGCAATGGCTGCAACACCGCGGATCAATCCTGGATTTCGCAAACCGGTCATATACGCCAGCGATGCCCCCTGGGAAAAACCAAAGACAAACACGTTCCCGATTGAATACTGTTTGGAAATTGCGTTGATCGTTTCAAGAAGGTTCGAGATACTTAACGTGTCGAACTTCTCCCAGAGATTTTTGTTGCCGGTCTCATAGTACCATGAATATCCGCCGGAGAGCCTCGGATACTGTCCATCCAGAAATGCAACAAGGATTTGCTCTTTGGCATATCGCGCAAATGCAGATGAAAGGCCCTCCGCATTCCCCCCGTTGCCATGCAGGCCAAGCAGCAGTGTATAACTTTTGGTGGGATCATACGATTGAGGAAGTTTCAGCAGAATCCGCTGCATCCTGTGAGCCTTTGCATACACAATGACATCTTGGCCACCGCCGTGCAGAGGAGCCTCCGGCCCCGTGAAGGCACAAGCGTTAGCCGCTATCATTCCCAGCACACATAGAATCAGCATTGAGGTTTTCATAAGCTTATCCCTTCTGATGTTCACACAATCAGTTCCTGCACTACAATACTCCAGCGGAACATAGACAATCCCGCTTTCATAAGACAGTATATTTTGATAAACAGTACGAGACTCAGGATAAGCGGTCGTTGTGAGTGATAAAACTTTCTTTTTCTTGCTTGTTTGTCGGTTTCTGCCAATATTCTTCAACGATTTTACCCTTACAGAAATCTGGCCCCCAACACTATTTGGAGAACCTCATGAGACTGGCGCTCTGCGTGTACCTCGCATTCATCGTCCAACTCGCCACTTCACAGCCAACCTCTACCACCCAAGAACTGGAAGCAACATTTCGATCATTCCCAAAACCCGAGAACATCCGAAGCTATGTACAAAAGATGTCTGTCCGGCCTCATCATGTGGGTACAGCGTACACTAGAGAAATTGTTGATTGGATGAAAGCAACCATTACACAATGGGGACTGAATGCACGGGTTGACACATTCGAGGTGCTTTTTCCAACACCGAAGGAACGCATCGTTGAGTTGGTGGAGCCGACAAGGTTCAAAGCAAAACTCCAGGAACCGATCGTTACCAAAGATCAAACATCGGTTCACCAGAACGAACAGCTTCCCACCTATAACGCCTACTCCATCGATGGAGATGTTATGGCGCCCCTGGTCTATGTGAACTATGGAATTACCGAAGATTACCAACAGCTTGAACGCCTTGGAATCTCCGTGAAAGGCTGTATTGTCATTGCCCGCTATGGTGCCTCGTGGCGCGGCATCAAACCGAAACTTGCTGCAGAGCATGGAGCGGTCGGGTGTATCATCTATTCCGATCCTCGGGACGATGGATACTTTCAGGGCGACATGTTTCCCGATGGACCCTTTCGACCGCGTGACGGTGTGCAGCGAGGCAGCGTGATGGATATGCCGCTCTACCCGGGCGATCCGCTCACACCCGGTATCGGTGCAACAGCCGGTGCTCAACGGCTCGATTTGAAAGAAGTGAAAACACTCACCAGAATTCCGGTGCTTCCCATTTCCTTCGCCGACGCACAACCCCTGCTTGCTGCGCTGACAGGACCTGTTGCTCCCGAGTCGTGGCGCGGTGCGTTGCCAATAACCTATCACATCGGCGTCGGGCCGGCAAAAGTCCGGCTCAAGGTCAACTCAAACTGGGAATTGAAAAAAATCTATGACGTGATTACGACAATCCCCGGATCGGTATTTCCCAACGAATGGATTCTCCGCGGCAACCATCACGATGCATGGGTGTACGGCACACAGGATCCGGTGTCGGGTGTGGCCGCAATGCTGGAAGAGCTGCATTCCTATTCTGAATTGATCAAGCGGGGATGGAAGCCGAAACGGACCATTATCTACGGTGCATGGGATGGTGAAGAACCCGGATTGCTTGGTTCCACAGAATGGGCCGAGGCGCACGCCGACGAACTGCGGCAAAAGGCGGTACTGTATATTAATACCGATTCAAACGGACGCGGTTTTCTTGGAATGTCCGGCTCACACTTGCTAGAACGGTTCATGAATGCTGTTGCCAAAGATATTGAGGATCCGGAAAAGAAGATTTCTGTTCATCAGCGAGCGCGGCACCTGCGTCTTGCTCAAGCGCAATCTACAGAAGAGCGCGCAGAGATCCGGCAGCGGGCAGACCTTCGCATCGGCGCACTCGGATCCGGTTCCGACTACACGGTCTTTTTCGATCACCTCGGCATTGCTTCGCTCAACCTCGGCTATGGCGGCGAAGACGAGGGTGGCATTTATCATTCTATCTATGACGATCTTTTCTGGTACCAGAATTTTTCCGATGCTGGTTATTCCTATGGCTGCACCCTTGCCCAAACGGTCGGTACTGCTGTGCTGCGTGCAGCGGACGCCGAACTCCTGCCGTTCCACTTCACGAACTTCTTGGAAACAGTCCGGCGCTATCAGGAGGAACTAAAACGATTATTGAAATCCATGCAGGATCAGATTCACGAACGCAATACGCAACTGCAGGAAGGAGTGTTCTCCTCCATTGCCGATCCGAAGGAAGTCTCTGTTCCTCCATCATTTGAAGAGCTGCCGCCCCATCTCAACTTTTCTCCTTTGGAGAACAGCATCGACGCTCTGGCGCGAAGTGTTGAACAGCTCGAGAAACGATTATCCAGGAACGATCATCTCTCCGTTGAGAAGATCAGAACAATCAATCGCAAACTCCTTCAGGCTGAACGTGTACTCACTCATCCGGACGGACTTATCGGAAGGCCCTGGTTTAAGCATATGATTTATGCGCCGGGATTCTACACGGGATACGGCGTAAAAACGCTGCCGGGTATACGGGAAGCAATTGAGCAGAAACGATGGAGTGAAGCAGAACAGGAAATTTCACGCGTTGCCCTTGTGCTGAACAATGAGGCCGGCTTGATCAATTCCATTGCTGATGAACTTGAGAAATAGAGCTAGCGGTGAAGAGTGCGGCAACAAACAATGGAGGCTCCTGAATTCACATATTGAATGCCGGAGGAACACTCTGATTCAAAATTACATTCCATAGATAGTTGATAACTGAAAACCGGCTGCGTATATTTACTCTTCAAATATTCATCTGAACGAGATACACTCTATGCCATCTTCTGAATACCTTCTTGGCGTAAACCAGGCCGAACTCGAACGGCTGCGGTTTCAGCATTCGGTTTGGGGTCCGGTGACAAGAAAATTATTCGATCGAGTACAGCTCCAGCAGGGATGGCGTTGCCTTGATGCAGGAGCCGGGCCCGGATTTGCTGCCATGGATTTGCTGGGACTTGTCGGCGACCAGGGCGAAGTTGCGGTACTTGAACCGTCGGAGTTCTATCTTGACTGGTTTAAGCGTTCCTGCAGCGATCGGCAGTTGAAGAATATCAAGATTATTCAGGGTACAGCGGAGAATACTCCATTCCCTCAACGATATTACGATTTCATTTTTATCCGCTGGGTCATCAACTTCGTTGCAGATATCGAAGCCTTTCTTACACCCCTTGTTTCCTCCCTCAAAATGGGCGGTATCCTTGCAATCCAGGATTACTATTATGAAGGGCTATCCCTCTATCCCCGCGGCGGTGCCTGGGATACCATGCCCGATATTGTTCGAGCCTACTATCGCTCCGGTGGAGGCGATCCATATGCCACGGCAAAGTTGCCGGAGTTATTTGTAAAATATAATCTCCAACTTGTCGATTTCACACCAAACTGCCTCATTGGCGGACCATTAAGTCCAGTCACTCATTGGGCTGGACAGTTTTTCACCCATCATACACCGCTTATGGCTGAACGGGGTATCATTACACAAGAAGAGAGCATCTCTCTGATGGCGGACTGGGAGGATCATCGGGAAAATCCGGAGACGATTTTCTTCTCTCCCATTGTGATGGATGTGGCGGGAAAGCTCATATAGACCTTACAGAACTATGTACAAAGATTATTTTTTCAATTGCAGGATAGAATTCCTCTCCTATTAAGCGATAATCAATGCGACATTAGAATTGTAATGATTTTTGTCTGTCGGAGAGCAACTTGAGTTACGAGAGAAAAGTCTTTAGTGAGCTTGGCCTTCCTAGCCGCGATAAGGTCCTAAAACTTCTATTAACATCTTTGCTGAACCACAAAGGAGTTATTAAAGAGTTCGGATCGGGTAATCAAGAATTTGTAAATGAACTTGCTGATTCTTTATTATTATCAAAGAAGCAGCGTTCCTTTCTAATGAAAACAATTGTTAGAAAGGAAGGACGTCTCAAAACTTTTCCGGCTTGGCATCGACTCTTGTTCAGGGCCGCTGATATGGCCGCCAAACAAAAACTTCTAATTCACCCAAAAGATACACTAAAGATTACAGGGCATCGTGAATGGATGTTAACAGAAAAAGGAATCGATGAAGCACTTCGAATTTCCAAGATCCCTGTTAATCTGAAGCAGGATCTTCCTGTTATTACGTATGAGGTTTTAAAAGAAAAAAACAAGCTGGAGAAAGCTGAACGGATAGCTAATTATAATCCTATCGATGCTGGAAAAAGGGCAAGGGTGGTTACTAGAGAGTCTCTTCTACGTACAAGGGGCTTCAGACAAGCCATAATATATGCCTATAATAGTAGTTGTTGTATTTGCGGTTTAAAGCTTCCTTCCCCTTTTTCTTTAACCTGGGAAGTTGAAGCGGCTCATATAGTGCCTCACCGATTTAATGGAAAGGACGATATTTGGAACGGGATCGCCCTTTGTCGTTTTCATCATTGGTCATTTGATGTAGGTTGGTTTACTCTACGGCCCGACTTCACAATTGAAATTAACGAACATATCCATCGGGTTCCACCTAACTATGGCTATATGGGAAATTTCGATGTGTTACGTCAATTAATAAGACCAAACCAACAAATTAAGTTACCAGAAAGAAAATCTATTGTTCCGCATGAGAATTCTATCATCTGGCACCGTAATAATATTTTTAGCAAATTGATTTGAAAGCTTTGGTGAAATATGAATACACACAAATATCTTTACTCTATCACATTAACAGATGTCCAACACGTTGCAATGGATACTATAGGAAGAAAACTCAATCGTAAAGAAATACAACGAATTGTTGATCGATTCCCTGATAAAATTCCTTGGTACGATTCCATTCAAGATACAATTAATGAGGAAATAGAATTACCCTATATTGTGCCACGATAAGCGCTCAACATTGCAAAAGAGATGGCCTTTTTGACCTGGAATGTACAATACGCTCTAAAAATAAAAAGGATCCAGTTACTCCCGCATGCCTTAAGCGGGAATCCGGATATTTGAAAGATAAAGACACTGGACACCCGATAGAAGCATTCGAGTGAGACATTTTTAGACGACCTCATGTAAGTGGGATCATTAATAATAATATTCGATCTCAAATGGAATCAGTGAGCAATACAGAATTAAAGAAATTATTCAGGATAATGTAAATGCTTTTTGCTCATCTTATTACAAATTATTAAGACACTAAATACTGTAAATGAAATTCCTTTTCGGTCTTCTTGTATTCCCCTTTCTTCTTCACGCCCAGTCGCCAACAATTCATTATACCATCAGCATGCCGAGGCCATGGACACACCTGTTCGAAGTGGAAGCGGTGTTTGATAATTTTCCTGCCACAGAATCGACTATTGATCTGATGCTTCCTGTCTGGCGCTCCGGACGGTATGTGATTTTCGATTTCCCCGGCTCTGTGGTCCAATTCAAAGCGTCGAACAGCGACAATACACCCCTGGTATTTTCAAAGATCGACAAATCGACATGGCGACTACAAAAAGGAACATCCCGGAGTGTTGTTGCCCGCTATACCGTGTTCGCCAACGACTTCACAACGAGAAAATGCGGCCTTAACGATGAGCACACATTTATCAATGGAGCAATGTGTTTCTCTATAACGAGCAGCTCCGCTAACTGCCGGTTACCTTGACAGTTGTTCCCTATAAAGACTGGCACGTTACCACAGGCCTGAAAAATCTTCAGGGTAATCCCTTTCAGTTTGTGGCTCAGATCTATGATCATCTTCTGGATTGTCCGTTGGAGGTTGGCAAACAACAGGACATTGAATTTACTGTGGAGGGTGTTAAGCATGTTCTCTCGCTGTTCGGAAGGCATGAATGGAAGACCGATGCCCTCATTCGTGATATGAGCAAATGGATAAAGGTTCATAAAGATTTTTGGGGAGGCTTTCCGTACAACAGATATGTGTTCTTTGTTCATATCAGCCCAAGCCGGAGCGGTGGGACAGAGTACCTCAACTCAACCATTCTCGGCAGCAGGCCTTACATTTTCACTGCACCGACTTCGCATTATGGGTTCCTGGGTCTGTTCTCGCATGAGGATTTCCATACCTGGAATGTCAAACAGCTTAGACCCGCCGGCATGCATCCTTATGATTACAGCAAAGAAAATTATGCGAAGGAATCCTGGATCGTAGAAGGGATGACATCATACTTCAGTCCGAAAATGATGCTCCATGCCGGTTTTCTCCGTGAGGACCAATGATGTCTTACGTACCATGCTTCAACGTTACCCTCTCACCGGACCGGAATACACTATCGATGATTTCCAGAAGGTTGTTGAAGAACTCGCTGGCAGCAGTTTTAAGAAATTCTTTGAACAGTACATTCACGGAACGACACCGCTACTCTGGGAAGAGGCGCTTGGATATGCCGGACTGCAGGTTATTCCAAGAGATTCCGCACACACGGTATAGCTTGGTGCACTCACAGCCGATCAGGGAGAAAAAACCAGGAGTACACGCCTTCTTACCGGATCTCCTGCCTACAATGCCGGGATCGACGTCGGAGACGAGATTCTTGCACTCGATGGCTTCCGTGTCCGCACAACAGATCTTATCAATCGAATAGTGACGCGGTCTGCGGGTGATGTTGTGAGGATAACGGTCTTTCGCGATGAACGCCTGAGAGAGTTTGAAATCACTCTTCAAAAACAATCCGTGCCTTCCTATCGGATTGAGATGAGGGCAAATCCAACTCCGCTGCAAAAAAAGATGTACGAGTCCTGGCTATTGGCACAGTGACAAAGGTATTATCTTCAACAATCTGAACAGTACTCTCCGGAATTTTTCTGCTGACCTCGCTCTTTCTCTTCGTCATTGAGAGAATGCTCTTCCTTTCTCCATTTTCACATTTTTCGTTGAGATCAGAGAGAATACACTAAATTTGACGATGCATACAGAATGTATCGTTTGTCTAAATTGATGTTTTTTCAAAAAAGGATTGCATAATTATACAATAATGTGTATGTTTATGCAGTTAATGAGGAAAGAATGGTAGAACAAAAACCAATTTCTATTATTGGGGCTTCGGGGTATTCAGGAGCGGAGTTGCTCAGGTTTCTGCTCAAGCACAAAGGTATTCATATCGAAAAAATCTTTGCCGCCAGTTCTGCAGGGAAGCGAGTTGATGAACTCTACCCATGGTTTAGCGGTGCAACAGAACTTGTCTATGAACAGTACTCGCCCGATGCGATCAAATCGAGCGATCTGGTATTCATCGCACTTCCTTCTGGTGAGGCAATGAATATTGTTCCAGAGTTGCTCAGCCGCGGCAAGCGGGTGATCGATCTTGGCGGCGATTACCGGTTGAAAGATGATTCTCTCTATACGCGGTACTACAAGCATGAGCATACATCAAAAGACCTTCTTCAGCAGGCAGTGTATGGATTGCCGGAGTGGAACCGTGAAAAAATCAAATCAGCACAATTAGTTGCCAACCCGGGATGCTACCCAACCAGCGCGATTCTTCCGCTCGCTCCTCTCTTGAAAGATGGATTCATTGAACGGAATGGTATTACAATCAACTCACTCTCCGGAACATCCGGTGCAGGGCGAAGTGCCGGTCTCGACCTTTCCTTTGCTGAAGTCAATGAAACGGTGAAGGCGTACAAAGTCGGCAATCATCAACACATTCCGGAAATCATTTCTTTGCTTAAGGAGTTCTCCTCCGGCAGTGTGAATCTTACGTTCGTTCCTCATCTTCTCCCGATTACAAGGGGCATATACACAAGTATTTCTGCAACACTCGTTAATGGGTCGAAGCAGCTCGACATTCTCAGCACGTACGACAAATATTATGCTTCGGATTATTTTGTTCGGTATTCCGACTCTGTTATTCCCGAGATGAAGCATGTGAATTATACCAACTTCATTAACATCGGCTTTCGCCTATATCCAGAGAGTAATCAGATTATTGTTCTCTCAGCCATCGACAACCTGATAAAAGGTGCAGCCGGACAGGCGATACAGAATATGAATATCATGTTTGGATTTACCGAAACGGAAGGATTACTGTGATGACGAATTTCGTGGAATGCGGAAGCGGCGTAACTGCTCCAAAAGGATTTCTTGCTTCGGGCCTCTATTGCGGGATACGAAAAGCAAAAAAGGATATTGCTTTGATCTATTCGGAAACACCGGCATCCGTTGCTGCGGTTTTTACGTTGAATAAAACTCAGGCCGCTCCGATTCTTGTCGACAAGATCCAATTGAAACGATCATCGCTCTGCTCTGCGGTTCTCGTCAACAGCGGCAATGCAAATGCCTGTACAGGGGAACGCGGTTTAAACGATGCCTGGCAGATGGTGCGAACAGCGGCAGAAGTACTTGCGATTCCCGAGGAACAGGTCATGGTCTCCTCCACAGGCATCATCGGTCAATATCTTCCGATGGAAAAGATCACCGCTTCAGTACCGGAGTTGAAGAACACCCTTCGTCGTGACGGTTCCCAGTATGCAGCGGATGCTATCATGACCACCGATACATTCTCCAAACAGGTTGCCGTTCAGTTTTCGCTTGGCAATTCCATTGTCACCATTGGCGGCATGGCAAAAGGCTCCGGAATGATTGCTCCCAATATGGCCACAATGCTCGGTTTTATCACCACCGACGCATTGATTCCTCAACTCTTATTAATGAAGGCTCTTCAATCGTCGAACAGAAAATCGTTCAACCGGATTTCTGTCGATGGTGATATGAGCACAAATGATCAGGTCATTTTGCTCGCCAATGGCATGGCTCAGAATCCGCCCATCGCTCAAGATTCTGAAGAGTACGCTCTCTTTTGCTCCGCTCTCGATTACGTTCTCATAAAGCTGGCGAAGATGATTGCCCGGGATGGCGAGGGTGCAACAAAACTCATCGAAATTATTGTCAAGGGTGCTGCCTCAGAAGGAGAGGCGGAGCAGGCGGCACGCTCGGTCGCAAATTCCAACCTTGTGAAAACTGCCATTCATGGTGCCGATGCAAACTGGGGACGTATCATTGCCGCGGTCGGTTATTCGGGGATCGAGATGGACCCGAATAATGTAGAGGTGTCATTCGGCGACCTTCAGATCCTCAAGAAAAATTATGAGATCCTGCTTGATGAAGATCGTGCAAAAGAAATCCTCACACGGGATTTCGTGGTGATTACTATCAATCTGAATAATGGCGGTCACGCCGTACGATTCTGGACATGCGATCTAACGAAAGAGTATGTTCATATCAATGCTAGTTATCGTTCGTAGAGGAACCTCATTGGAATGATCGATTATTCAACGAAAGAAGAAGTTCTTATTGAAGCGTTGCCATACATCCAGAAGTACGAAGGAAAAACTTTTGTCATCAAGTATGGCGGCGCGGCAATGACCAACGAATTATTAAAGCACACCTTTGCCAAGGATGTCACGATCCTCCGCAAAATTGGTATCAATATCGTGATTGTCCATGGCGGCGGAAAAGAAATCACCGAGACCGCACAGGCGCTCGGTGTTGAGACTCGATTCGTCGACGGGCAGCGGTATACCGATGAAAAGATGATCCATGTTGTCCTGATGGTCCTGGCGGGAAAGGTGAATAAAGAGATTGTCAACCTTATCAATACCAACGGGGGGAATGCTGTTGGACTTTGCGGTGTTGATAACAGCCTGCTCAAAGCGCATATCTTAACAAGCGGTGACAAGGATCTTGGCTTGGTTGGGGAAATTACCCTGGTGAACAGTCAATACATTTCTCAAATGCTGCAGAACGGCATGATGCCGGTCATCGCACCACTGGCCATGGGTGAACAGGGGAGTATTTTAAATGTCAATGCCGATCTCGCCGCCGGCGCAATTGCAGCGTCGCTTCAGGCAGAAAAGCTGGTTTACCTCAGCGACATCGAGGGTGTTCTGGTAAACAAGGAGCTTGTCTCTACGTTGACACGCCAAAATGCGCACGAGATGATTCAACAGAGTGCAATCTCTGGAGGGATGATTCCCAAGGTGACCTCCGCATTCGAGACACTTGAATCCGGAGTAAACAAGGTGCACATTATTGACGGTCGCATCAAACACTCCCTGTTACTCGAAATTTTCACCGACGAGGGCATCGGTACACAAATAGTACACGATGAAGACATACTGCTTGCTGGACAAGCTTGAAACAACGGAGTGTCGATGCGTGAGAACTTGACACGAAAATCTCACGAACACTCCAGGTACGTATGAAAAAACAAGGTCGACAATTTTCCATCAAAGAGATCATCACCAAACAGGTGATCGCAAACCAGGAAGAGCTCTGCAGAGCCCTTCAGAAGGCCGGGTATGATGTGACGCAAGCGACCCTTTCGCGCGACCTCAAGGAGCTTGGAATTGCCCGGGTGAATACATCGGATGGTCTGCGGTATATGCTCCACGGCGAGAGTGAAGAGCAGCGGCTCAAACCGTTCATCGGTCGGGAAGTCGAGACAATCGATGCGAACGAAACGATGGTTGTCATTAAAACACTGCCTGGGCGAGCACAGGGCGTTGCCGAGATTATCGACAGCATGCATCATATGGCGATCCTCGGAACGCTTGCCGGCGACAATACAATTTTTGTCACACCCTCATCGGTTAACAGAACCGATGAGGTACTCAAGCTCCTCCACAGCTTAATGACCGAGAAGAAACAGGAAATCGCCTGATCGTTGCCCTTGAATGGGATTGAGGTTTTGACGATCGATGCGGTGCGAAGAGTGGTTCCCGGTTTTGTGAAGAGGAAAAAGACGATCGAAAACCCATGGTATTATTTATCTCATTCACGGAAGGCAAGGATTAGAAATTGAAGAAAGAACGAATTGCTGTTGCTTACTCCGGAGGCCTTGATACTTCTGTTATTGTGAAGTGGCTTCAGGAACACCACAATGCCGAAATTATTACCGTCACCGGAAATCTCGGTCAGAAAAAAGAACTGATCGGCGTACCGGAAAAAGCATACAAAACTGGTGCAAAAAAAGTCTATGTGCAGGATCTCCGCAAGGAGTTTGTTGAAGAGTATATCTTCCCTGCGTTGAAGGCGGGAGCGTTGTATGAACACTCTTACCCCATGGCCACCTCTATTGGCCGGCCGTTATTGGCAAAAGCTCTTGTGGATGTTGCACTGCGTGAGAATTGTACAGCCGTAGCGCATGGCTGCACGGGAAAAGGAAACGATCAGGTACGGTTCGAAGCCTCGGTGGCTGCGCTTGCTCCTCACTTAAAGGTGATCGCTCCCCTCAGGGAGTGGGAGTTTAAATCACGTGAAGACGAAATCGCATACTGCGAACAACACGATATCCCGGTAAAGGCAACAAAAGAAAGCCCGTACTCAATTGATGAAAATCTTTGGGGGACAGCCATCGAGTGCGGTATTTTGGAAGACCCAACGGTTGAGCCTCCCGAGGATGCTTTTTTGAGAACCGTCTCACCGTTGGATGCCCCGGATTCTCCCGCGTATGTGAGTATCGGATTTCACGAAGGCGTTCCTGTAGCTCTTAATGGAAAAAAGATGGGCGGTGTTGAACTTATCGAATCATTGAATGACCTTGCTGGCGCGAACGGTATCGGCCGTCTCGATCTTATTGAGAACCGTCTCGTCGGTATTAAGTCCCGCGAAATTTACGAAGCCCCGGCCGCCACGGCCCTTCATTTTGCTCATCGTGAACTTGAACGCCTCACACTGGACAAGGAAGTTTCTCACTACAAGGCAAAAGTCTCCCACGATTATGCCGATCTCATTTATAATGGGCTCTGGTTTACACCGCTCCGCGAAGCATTGGATTCATTTATCAATGAAACACAGAAGTGTGTTACTGGTACTGTCAAGCTGAAGTTTTACAAAGGAAACATCGACATCTCTTCCCGCACATCGCCATATTCCCTTTATGATACAAAGCTTGCAACTTACACCAGTGAAGATACGTTCGATCACCGTGCCAGTGCAGGATTTATCAAGATATATTCTCTGCCAATGAAAACTTTTTATCAGGTCAACAGGAAGCGATTCTTAAAGAATGGCAAGTCGAAACACAACGGTAACCGGATACAGAAAGTGTTCAAAAAGGTAAAGGCATAGATCAGACGCTCTGTTCTCAATTGTCAAAGCCGGTGCTAACGTGCCGGCTTTTTTATTTGATAACTGACGTTATGCTAGACGACGACTCTACTTGGACAAAGTGATTAAATGGTTGAAAGGGGCCAAACGATTTTCCAGGAATCGTTACCCTCGAAACTAGTCTAAACACCTCAATTTTCTCTATCTTAACACCGTTACTTGCCATTATCACCGGAATCTCGTAATATTGTTCGAGAAATCTGAATACACGGCAAGTAGAACTTGCTAATCCTTTCTATCTCTCATAGAAATAGTCGATAAACAAACGAAAATGGCAAGTAGCGATAAAAAAATAATTGTGTTTTTAGAAACGCATCCTTTATTTACCATTGAAGAATTGCGAGAATATTTTTCACTTCCTAGTGGAAGCCGGGAAGCTTCCGATATTCTTCTACACAATAAACGGATGGGACGAATAGGTGTCGTAAAGACTGGGTTGTATTATGTCGTTCGTCCTGGAAGCACGGACATTTCAACACAAGTCGATCCATTTCTTTTAGCGGCTAAATTAGCAATTGATGCGGTGTTGTCTTTTCACACGGCATTGAATCTATTAGGATTCGGTCATAGTATGTTCAACTCCTATTATTACTATTCCCATCGTTTCCGTCCGGCCATACGATTTCGAAACGATCATTTCCGTTGTGTTCTCCTGCCAGAAACAATGCAAAAGAAGTCATCGGCAATGCTTGGCACGGAAAAACTTGAGCGGTCCGGTGTCAAGGTTGTTGTAACCGGAAAAGAACGAACGCTTGTCGATGTGCTTGAGCGACCGCAGTATTGCGGCGGTTTTGAGGAGATGTTCCGCTCTCTTGAAAAAATGCCTTATGTCCAAACGGAACTCATTCTGAAATATTTGAATTTGCGTGGACAGAAAAATCTCTTCGCACGCGTTGGCTTCTTTCTCGAACAGCATCGCGAACAGTTTCACATCGAAGAATCATTTTTGCAAACACTTGAGCGCCATAAGCCAGCACAGCCTCTGTATTGGGATCGCTCTCGGAAAGGTGGAGTAATCAAGAACCGTTGGAATCTTATCGTTCCGGAAGCAGTCGACCAGCGTAAGTGGGAGGAGTTTTAATGTTTTCAAAGGAATACCTCACTAAGCTTGCCGAACAAACGGGTTTTCGTGTTGATAGCTTGCAGAAGCAGATGACCTTGCTCGACCTTCTTCGAGAGATCTATCGCCATCCGCTTCTTAAAAAGCAATTTGCACTGAAGGGCGGAAGCGCCATTAACCTGTTTTGGTTTCAGTTGCCCCGCTTGTCTGTCGATATCGATTTGAATTACATCGGCAGCGAAGACCGCGAGACGATGGTAAAGGACCGTCTGAAATTAGAACAAGAGATGAAGAAACTTATTGAGTCCAGAGGCATATCAGTAAGGAATGCTCCGGCAGAACATGTTGCGCAAAGTGGCGATTACAGGCACCGAGCGCTTTTGGCGGGACATTCAGTCTTGAAATCGATCTCAATTTTATTATGAGAATTCCGGTGTGGGGTGTCGAATCCAAATCTCCGTTTCCCCTGGATGAAGATTATCTCTTTGAATGCAATATGTTATCATTTGAAGAACTATTCGGAGGAAAAATCAAGGCATTGATGGATCGCTCTACAGCGAGAGACCTCTATGATGTCTACAAGTTGTCTCAAGTGCGCGACTCGTTTGATATGTCAAAACTAAGGAAAAACTTAATTCTTTTCGGAATCACCTGTGATGATGATTGGAGAAAGAAGGATTTACGCACGGTAGATGGTATCGATCAGAAAATGGTCGACGAACAACTATCACCATTGCTACGCTCCACTGATTCCGTCGATTTAAAATCAATGAAGAAAACCGTAAAAGACTTTCTTGCTGAATTAATAAAATATAGCAAAGATGATAAGCGTTTTATTAACAGATTTTTAGATGACGGCATTTACGAATCCTCACTATTATTCACTGATAAGAAACAGGCAAAACTTCTTGAGAAACATCCAGCCGTTCTCTGGAAATTGCAGAATCACCGTCAGTATTTAGGACTTGATAAAAAACCCTAGTCATTATGAAACAAACCAGGATTACGCTCTCACAACTCGAAGGCTTTCTAGCCAAAGCGGCCGATTTGCTCTACGGCAAAATAGATGCATCTGATTATAAAGAATACATTTTCGGAATGCTGTTCCTCAAACGTTTGTCGGATGTATTCGATGAGAAACGTGATCAATTACGCAAGCAAGATTACAAGCATCTCAATACGGGTAAGCCGGAAGACGAACAACTTCTTGCAGATATTCTTGAGGATAAACAAAGCTATGGTGTGATTTTTTTTCGTTCCAAAACGAGCGCGATGGAACGAGGGCTTTAAGGATGAAAATGGTGACCTGCAGCCGCCAATCTGTAATCTAAACGAAAATATCGGAGAAATGCTCAAGTAAATAATCTACAAATTCGAGCATCGGCACATCTTGCACCTTACCTCATTTCTTAATTCCTTTGTTCAGCTATCATTCACCTTATGGACTCCATACAATGAAAAATTCTGCCTTCTTGCTGCTGTCTCTCCTGTTTCCAGTGCAACTCTTCGGACAACTCTTTATCCGGTCGGAAAAGGATACAACATTCTTTCTTCGGATTATTGTACCGGAAAAAGACACCGTTCGCACCGGAGCGCCGCGCTATCGGGTTTCCGCCAGCACAACACCGACTGCAAAAGCTTTCATCAATGAGAAGGAGGTCAAAGTCTATGCCTCTGGTGCATTTGCAGGATTTCCGCAGATTGGTACGGGCGCAAGCACCATACGATTAACAGTGATCTCGGCAGCAGGTGATTCGCTCACAAAAGAATTTATCTTTGTCCGGCCTGAAGCTGGAAAATCAATCCCGCGAGATCCTGTGACAATCAATGCCGGTTCTGTTTCACCTTCTCAGGATCTTTGGCTGGGGAAGGATGATATCCTTGAGGTTAGTTTCAAGGGAAGCGCAGGTTATGATGCCTCCTTTTCCATCGACGGCGTTGAATCTGGAATTCCGATGAAAGAGCAAAGCGAAGGAATGTATATCGGGCGATATCAGATGAAAGAGACCGATGAAGCGAAGGAAGTGCCGATCAAAGTTCGGTTGCGAAAAAGTTTCTGGAGCAGCGAGGTGGCGTATTCAAAAGGGAAAGTCTCCCTCCTTCCCCAAGAGCTTCCACGGGTTGCTGAGATTACCGGCCGGAGACCATTTCTCAATGCCGGGCTCGGTGCCGATCGCCTCGGCGGTGCAAAGCTTGGATTTCTCTCTGCAGGTGTGAAGGTGGTTGTTACCGGAAAAACAGGAAGGCAGTACCGTGTCCGCCTTTCCGAATCGATGAGTGGTTGGCTGCCTGAAGATTTTGCCAAACTGCTTCCGATAGAAACACCGTTACCCCGTTCTCTCGTCGGTTCTATTCTTGTGACCGGAAGCGGTGGAGAAGATATCATTACCGTCTCACTGAGTCAGCGGCTTCTTTATCTCTCCGATCAGGTTGTCGAGCCTGCTGCAATTATTGTGGACATCTTTGGAGCAACATCGAATACCAACTGGATTACCCATCATCTGACAGCAAAGGGAATTGAGAGTGTGATCTGGGATCAGGTTGGAACCGAGCATTACCGTCTGAGCATATCGTTGGCATCCGATCAGCATTGGGGGTATGATGTCGGTTACGATGCCGGAACAACGTTGCGCATTCGCGTACGGCGGCCACCCCTGATCAAAGAGCCTGACCAGGTACTCAAGGGAATGATCTTTGCCGTCGATGCTGGCCATGGCGGGAATTCCGATGGCGCTCTTGGCTCAACCGGTGTACGGGAGAAAGATGTCAACATGGCAATTGTCAGGCATCTCGATTCGCTCCTCCTGCAACGGGGTGCCAAGGTGGTGCTGACACGCAGTAACGATTCCGATATTTCTATGGCAACCCGCACCGATACGATTATCAATTCCGGCGCAAGGATTCTCATCAGTGTCCATTGTAACTCGATCGGCGAAACATCCAATCCCGAGACTGTCAACGGAACTAGCACCTACTATCGGCATCTGGGGTTTAAGACGCTTGCGGACATTATGTATGGCAAGATGCTTTCCCTGGGATTGGATCAATTCGGTGTTGTGGGGAGCTTCAATTTTTCACTGAGTGCGCCGACACAATTGCCGAACGTTTTGGTTGAGACTGCCTTTCTCTCCAACCCGGAAGATGAAATGAAATTGCTTAATGACGGATTCCGGAGATCGGTAGCAGAGAAGATAGTAGAGGGATTGGAGGAGTTTATCCTTGCTTCTGGGATTCGATAGACAAATATCAGCACATCAACTGTGGACACCATGACCAATTACCATGTCGTGACCCCATGCTAAGCCATCTCTCCACAGCATGGAAAGAGCTTCAATCCACGCTCCCACGTGGAGTACAACACTATCTACGGTTCATCCCCGCACGCACGGGGAACACTAACATCTACAAAATCGAACTTTTAGTGCGGACGGTTCATCCCCGCACGCACGGGGAACACTATCATTTCCATAATCAATTGCCGTTGGAACACGGTTCATCCCCGCACGCACGGGGAACACAGTAGAACGCTTGCGCTCTGAAATAAGGAAGGCGGTTCATCCCCGCACGCACGGGGAACACGCATAGATGGAAATGACCATCAATATATTCTTCGGTTCATCCCCGCACGCACGGGGAACACCATGCGAATTTCTCAGAGACGGTTTCATAGGACGGTTCATCCCCGCACGCACGGGGAACACTACTATCGTCACCGTCGCTCCGGTGAGCTTGTCGGTTCATCCCCGCACGCACGGGGAACACAATATCCCAGGGGATAGGCACGCCTTTCCAAACGGTTCATCCCCGCACGCACGGGGAACACAATGAATTGGTATTCATGCCCCGAGTGACTATCGGTTCATCCCCGCACGCACGGGGAACACGAAATCGAAAATCTCGACCTATCTGATGATCCCGGTTCATCCCCGCACGCACGGGGAACACACTTCTTCCACTGCCCTGTAACTATTGTACAAAATCGATGTTCCTCAACCTACCAATAAAAAATTCTCTCATACCTTCTCCTCCTTGTTTTCTACCTCATCTGTTTGGCTACCCTCCTCAGGCAAAAAAGAGACCAGCTTTATTCCATCCATCTCTCTAGGAATCCTTCGGTTCTTTCCAAGCGTCTGAAAATCAAAACCCGATTCCGTATTCGTAGTCCATGCCATGACAGCATTACCTTCATCCATTCCCTTCTCGACAAACAAGACCGAGACACGGTCTTTGATTGGAATGGGTTTAAGAGGAGGAAGAACTGGCTCAGCCATTCTTATTTTCCTTTCAATCTTTTTCTGCTCTCCGGCTCGGTTAGATAGTTCTCCGGTGAAGCGACCTTCTTGCCGGTTTTTTTCTCAAGATCCTTACGGGCTTTCTTGGCAACAGCACCTCCTTTCCTTGCAGAGCGTTTATTTTCGGAGAATCCTTTTGCATCGTCAACTCTTGTGATCTCCGTTGTTGCCGCTTCTCCAAGCATAGAGAAAATCAATTCGAGGTCAGTCATATGGTCGCGAAGATTTTCCCGTGACAGTCCTTTGAGCTTCTTATGTGTGCCTGGAGTAATGCCAAATGCCGCTTTCGCAATTTCAGCCGTGAGGATTTCATACTCTCTGGGTTGATGCACATCTCGTTTTTTCCACTCATCGGTCGGTTCTTCCCTGATGGCGATTCCGCGCATTCGCTTTTCGATCCACTCTTCCGAATAACCTTTTGCCTTATACAGTGCCTTCATCCTTTTTGCAGCGAGCTCCGGATTTTCAATCTCCTGCACACGTTCGTACCCAACTTTGGCGAGCCAGCGTTTGAATGGTTCGGCTTTGGGGGAAGGAATAGATTGGATAAGCCGAAATATCCCCTCCGTATTCCAGCAATACATCTTCTGCTTCCCACCTGTGGTTCCCATATCCAGCATAAGGGGTGGTACAAATTGTACCCCCCTTTATCCGTAAGCTTTGCGAGCTCCTCATCCCTTTGCTTCAAGCGCTTGAAGTATTGAGCGGGATCAGTTGAATCGGTCAACAATGCGATTACATCATTGATCACAAACCACCACTCGTTGTTGTGGATTATTCTCCGGATTGTCTTTCCTTTGAAGATTGCGATACGTTCGTCCATTCGTATGTCTCCTCTCTGTTCAACAAGTTACTTGATACGCCTAACCATCATCAGTCCGCAACCGAAGCCTTTGGCAGGGCCGATGCTGAAATCATGTATCCTAACGATTCTCGGATGCTTGCCACGTTCGCACTCTTCTTGGCGAAAATAATCTCCGCTCCGTGGCGAAGGATACCGGTGTATCAGGAATAGAATCGCGCCCCTCGGCAAAGTCTTCGACCTCCTCTTGCCGAGTGAAAGATTCAAGCGGCTTTTCTCCAATGAGGAGGCGAAGCGCATCGTCCCGATTGTCCTTCAAACCGGCAAGAACCGGCGCCGACGGAATACAGGTCTTGCGTCCCAACCAAATCCCCCATTTTGGCTCAGCAAGACCAGCGGCAATTCCACTCAACAACATTGACTCTCCTTTCAGGAGTACGCCGAAGGCTGCGTCCGTTAAGTACTGGCGATGAGTTAAGACGCAATCATTGTTGATCGTACCGCTCGCACGTCTTGTATTCTGAACGGTATGATAATCCTGCAACCGTTTAACCGGAAGTTCTTTTTCCCTTACGTATCGAGGTATGGCAATCGCAGTCATCTGCACTTTTTGAAACAATGCAAGAAAATTCTGCTCCTGTTCGCTTCCACGCGGATAGCCAAGCGCAGCACAGCATATGCCCGCGATGGCGCTCTTCGTCGGCATCAGGCCCGTATTGCGGCGGTTGTATTGGCTGTCGAACCCCCAGGATTGAAGAGGACCCTCTAGACGAAGAGCCAGAAATTTGTTATCAGATGACATGGGCCACCATCCCGTCGATGAGGTCATTCAAAGAAACAACTTCTAGTCCATCAACAGTCTTGGCGTCAGTTGTGTTCGGTTCAGGTTTCTTGTTCAGATGCTCGCTCAAAGACTTTCTGATTGTCGCCTTCGCAGTTCCTTCAATACCCCAAGTTTCTTTCAGGTCCGCATACTCAGCGTTCAGCCGTCTTATCGCTTCTACTGCATGGCCTTGACTCGACCTGATTGGGCTCTCAAAGGCATTCACCAGTTGAACGGGATGCCCTTTTTCTCGGACAACCCCAAGTACATAATCGGGAATCGTACTGCCGTTCATAGTGTTCTTGCGTGCTGCGGGAATGGCCTTGATCGTTGCCTCCAAGAAAGTGTGCACGACACCTTGTCGCTCTTCCTTCGTCATACTTTTAAGGTGATCTTTGTCAGCAAGCATGTCGAGGTTGAGAGCAGCAAATCGGTAATATGTTGCGGAATTGAATTCCAGCGTACTCGTCATTCCGGCGCCAGATTCTTCCTTGGGCTGCAGATCATCCACAGCGGCAAAGAAATCGATTTCATTGTCGACTTTATGTGTGGATAACGCGTGAGAGAACATTGAAGCCGCCTCGACAGTCAAAGAGTGATCGTTGGCAACCATGCGTCCGAACAGAGCAATGTCGGCGGCATCCTTAGGAAGGCTTTTTGCCTCCTTCTTTTCGCCTTTGAATGCTTTTTGCACAGGTAACTTAAGGATCTTGGCTACAAGTTTGCTAAAAGCTTTAGCAGACAGTTTCTCCTCGCCCCGTTTGGGTTTTTCAACCTCCTCCTCTGCCTCATCCTCGCCGTCTTCCTCATTTGACAACTTTGCCGTGTCGACCGACTGGATTGCATCCATCAACTTCTGCTTGTCACTTTTTGGCAGGGAGTGAAGGAGGTTAGCGAAAATCTCGTATTCTAGAGGTGAGAGAAAAACGAGAGTCTTAACTTTCCCAACCTGCTTTGGATCGAGTTTGGCCAGATAATGTCCAGCACAGAGAGAAAGAGCATTCGCGGTTTCTTCGGCCTCGCCGAGTTCTCTGAGCGCTGAAGAAATCCTCTCTATGAACAGACGGCTTCGCTTTCCTTTGAATTGGCCCGACGTGTCCAGTTCTTTTTCAGCCAACTCTCGAATCGCTCTCTTCCACGATTGGCTCGAAACCCGAGCCCGCTGAACACCGCCAAAGATTGCTGTCTTGGGAGAATTAAGATCGTCTCGATTGAGGCATGCGACGGGAACGGATTGAATGATATGCAATTCCAAATGTCTCATGGGAAATCTCCTTATGGATTAGTGTTGTTTTCTTTCAAATCAATTGGTGCAAGCAACAGCAGACCGAAACCAAATCCCTTAGCGCTGCCGATGCCGCATTGATATGATTCGATGAACTTCTCGTGGTCGGTCACTTCCAGCATCCCCCGAAACTGCACACCGCCATGGTATGCGGCATCCACTTTGCGGCGAAAATGGTTTTCCACCATTGGGCTGATTTCGAGAGGCCTTTCTTCCACGATTCGAAATCCGCCGGGTGCATCCACTCCTGCTTTTTCATCTCGACATCGGATTTTTCCTTTCCGAACAAGCCATGCTCGCAGTTCTTCAGGCTTGACAAGCGGTACGCGTTTCCCCTTCGTTCGCTTTCGATTTTGTCGGAGCAATATTGCTCCGTCTGGGCCTCGTTGGTCAATACATTTGGTGGGGTTGGCTCGCAAGTCAAAAGCATAGTACCTATGATTGAGAAACGAAGCAGAGATCTCTTTGAGATCGAAGCCTTCAGCGGGACACCATTTCGGACGTACGGGCCTTCTCTTGGACAAGATCCAAAGTCGAAAAGCCCCTTCAAGAACATCGATTCGGGTAAGAAAACCAATCTCCTTACGCTTCTGATCTGGCACGTCGGGAAAACACTCCCAGAGTTTCTTGTGCCAAGCGTAGCTGTCTGAAATGCGTTCAGCTCGAGCGGTTTCTCTATCAACTTCTAAACGGGCAAGCCAGTTCATGTTTCCTCCTCGGTCGTAGAGGCAGGCACAGTACCTGGTGCCCAGAAAGCGGCTGCCCATTTGGTTTTAATCCGGTCGTTCCAAAACTTGAGATCAATCTGCAGTTGTTCATAGTTGACTGGAACATCTTGTGATTTTGCCATAAGAACCATCCGCATTACGCGGGAGTGCAACTCTTCTCTTTCCGCCGCCATCAAATGCTGAAACCTACGTTCCGTTGGGGTCAACTTGTTGTCATCGCCTGTTTTTTCACCTCGCCTTAGTTCAATTGCTTTACAGGTTGTACCAAAGTTTCCTATGGACGTTTCTTCAGGATGGGTAGCGAAGAGTCCGGCGATGAATGTTAGAACTTCATCGTTGATTGGCACCCCGAGTCGGTTTAGTGCCGGCCACGCACGGTGTTTCTTGTTGTCCACAAGTATGCAGCGAAGGTTGGCCCTGATCCCTCGATCATCTTTATGTTTGCGGAGTTCGTGAAACCAGCTCATACGTTGTCCTCCTTTAATTGGTTTTTATCAGATTCGCGTTCTTCACGCGTTGATGTCAACTTCTGCCACCCTTTAGCAAAGGCGCGCATCTGTCGCGGTGTCTCTTGTCCACAGGCGATCTTGTAAGCCTCCTTGGCGGCAAAGAAAAGCATTCTTCGCCAGGCATCCCGCGTTGGGATTGCGGTATCGGTTCCGATGGCTTCTATGTGAGTCATAAGAAAGGGTAATTGTTTCTCGACGGTGGTCCAGTATGAAAGGAAGGCAGCTTCAGCTAATCTGTCTCTTAGGGCACTTTGCTCTTTTGCTTTCGTTCTCTTGATGCGAGGTTTCCAATCCGCGTCGATCGTCTGGCGATAATCTTCTATTGCCCATCTTAGTTTTCTGGAAAAACCCTCTGCACCTATTATCTTCTCCGCCCTATCACCCTGAATCTCTGTCTGATATGTGGACAAATGGTTTTGGAATACCGGGCTGATGTGGAAGACGGATTCGAGTGCGATGTCCATTGAAGCTTTATCGCGAGTCATAGCACAGACATGAAAATCGAATTCAGAATCAGAAGGGGCATTCGACATTGCCAATGGTCCGCCAAGACCATAGGCTGAACGAATTACGAGTAGTGAAGACAATTCACGCCATAACGCTTTCTTTGGATCGACTCTGAACACCCTCCGCTCACTCGTTTCTCTGCCATTCTTATCTTTGCTCGTGACCACACGAACAGCGGCAGTCGGTTCCGCAGCAAACCCATTCTTGAATGTGTCATATTTGAAGCCATTGCAGCAATACATTTGGTCTGTCCCATGAACAAGGCGAATCCAACGCGATATCGGTACTAGCCTCCCAAGGTATGTGCTTGTTGCGTTTACCGCTTCATCGGACTGCTTGTCCGGTGAGTCAGGAAAGAACTCCCATACTGGTCGACCTAATTCCACATTCGTGTAAGTGTCACCCTTTTTCTTGTCAGTAGTGAATATTCGATAGGTGTTTTGAACTGTTTCAAATGTTGGAATATTCAAGTGAATAGTCTCCAACAACGACATTCCACGAAAAAGGCAGTGCGCCATCGATTGTGACAAGCAAGGAGCATCTGGGTTTCCGACTTGTGAGGTTTTTACGGTTTTCCATTGAGCGATGGGTGAACCACCACCGGAGGAGAAATTTTGAAAAGTCAGCAGGTTCAATGCAATTCGCTCGGGTTCGAGATTGCGTGAAGCCCTTTGTCCGCCGTGATCGTTGAGAGTTGAATTGTGCCCGGTTGCTAACTCAAAATCAAGAAGGGCTACCGGAGATGTTTTCCCAGAATCACTACGGTTCCTTCTCACACCTTTCAAATCTGCCACCTGCAACCAGGGCTTCTTCTTGTGAAACAACTCAAACGAGTCCTTCCAATCCGTCAGATACTTCCGTACTTCTTTAGGCAAGTTTATCGGCACTTCGCGCCACTCGTTGTAATCTTTCGGGCCGTCAAGCGCCGCGTGAGCAACACAGAGAAAGAGGCGCATCAAGGAAACCCGCTCGTGTGGCCGTACCGCCAAGTCGGCGTATCGGGATCCATTCGACAGAACTTCCAAGAGGCTGACACCGCCTAGAATCCTATGTCCGTTGAGATTAACAACGGGTATCCACGGGTCAAATGCTATGTTCATTCATCCTCCTTATCACCTGTTTTTTCGATAACCACACCTAACTGAATGTCCCAGCGCAGAACAACGCCTTTCTTCAAATCCCTCACTGCAATAGCTCCATCGCCCTGAACAAGACCAACGCACTGGCGACCGCGCAAGTATCGTGCAATTAAAGGATTCCCCTCAGTCCTTTCAAAATGGTAATCCGGTATCTTCACGAGATTGCGGTGTATTCCCTGCGCCGTTGTCAGTTGAAATTCCTCGCCTCCAAGCGTACAACTTGTTTTATCAATAAATTTGACCTTGGTTTCTGATAATGAGCGGCACAAGACCAAAGAGAGGTGAGGTAGTTCGTTGATACGGGTCTGCACACCTTCCTCATCCTCAAGAGCAACCTGCCATAGGTTGCTACTCATGAGAGCTTTTCCTTTCAGTGCCAATGCTTTGCCATACGTATCGTTCAGAAGCTGATGCCAACCGCTTGGTTCTTTCCTGCGTTCCTTGTAGGTTGCTTCGATTAGCTTCCTGATGTCGAAGGGGATGCTTACCTTCTTACGCTTTTTCCACTGCTCAAGTGATCGTAATAGTACATACGGATCATAGACAAACGCTTTCTTGCCGAGTGCCCTTACAATGTCCTTCTTTTTCAACTTCCGAAACTCCTGGATGTTTTTCTCTTCCTCGAGAATGCACGTTCGGGGTTTCGAAAGAGGCCTGTTCTCCCGATCATGACGCCATAGCCGACCCATGCGCTGGAACAACATATCGGTGGGAGCTAATTCTGTAATAAGGAAATCCGCATCAAGATCTACACTCTGCTCAACAATCTGGGTTGAAATGAGAAGTGAGCCACAGCGCGTAGGGCTGTCTTTCTCCAACCGATCCATCCATTCTTTTTCCAATTGTTCCCGACGCCAGAACGGGAACCGGGAGTGCAGCAGGCCGATAGGAAAATCCACGTTGTTCTGACTGCCGAAGTAACGATAGACTCGTTGAGCAGCATCTACCGTATCGCAAACCCACAGAACACACCCTCCCTTTAGTGCCACCTTGATCGCTTCAGCTATTGCATCTCTTTCGGATTTAAAAACGATTTCAACGTTTCGTGAATCCGGCGGGGTTACAGCAACCGGCTTAGCGATTTTTTCTTGCCGTCGCCCCGTGATGAGCGGATACGGTTCTCGAGCTCGAGTGTTGACGTTGTCTTCATGAATTGAAATTATCTGCCCGCGCCTTTTTCGTGATAGTGTAGCTGAGAGCACAATGACTGTGCAACCAAGCCCCTCAAGTGTCTCAATCAAACGATCGATTAATGTGCCGGTATAGAGATCGTAAGAATGGATTTCGTCGAGGATTACCACCTTGCCGGCGAGGGCAAAATGGCGCACAAAAAAGTGTTTTGCAGCCACAATGCCCAGCAGAGCCTGGTCAATCGTACCGACCCCAAATGGTGCGATGAGTGCTCGCTTTGCTGAAGAGAACCAATCTCGTCCGATCTCAGCATTTTCCTCTACCCCCTGTGCTGTTGACGCGGGAGATAGAGCAAGTTTCTGATCCAGAAGCCACGAATTGCCATGAATGATCTTGCTTCCCACGGCGTCTGGTGCAATACGTTTGACAAATTCCGCCATCCGAAGATGCATTCGGTTGCTGGTAGCTTGAGTCGGTAATGCGAAATAAATGCCATGTGCTTTTCCGACTGTAAGAAGGTTGTAAGCCGAGCCCAACGCTGCTTCCGTTTTGCCCATCCCCATAGGCGCCTCAATAACATAAACACCGCGGTCAGTAATTGTGGAGAGAGCTGCTGATTGCATCTTGTTAGGGGCGAATTGAATATACGGTTTTTGTGGATCGTGAAAGAGGTCGTGGAATGAAAGGCCGCGAACAATTTGTGGGCGAACGCAACCGATTCCATCAAGACATCTGCCGGCTGCTTCGACAGCCTTGGGAGGCTCCATTCCCCCTTCAACGGGGAAGTAACGCTCATCGGATCCGATCCAATCGGCGACAGAGGTTAATCCTGCGAGCCACCAAAGCGCGGGGGACACATCATCGATCAGAAGCCCTTTCAAGTCTACCTCGAACTGCGATAGTATATAATCAGCAGCCTTGTTCCGTTCCTTATCCCACTCTATCCCGCTTCGCTGTTCTGTAATTGCTTTCCGTGGCGTGAATTCCCTGTCATTCGGTGGGCTAAGTCTTCCGTGATGGCCACCCAGCACAGCAGAGAGAAATTTACTGGTTCTCTGATCCACCCCATTGTTGTTAAAAAACTTCTGCACTGCAGAATGGGTTACCTTTCCATGGTCGGATTCCATCGCAGTATCCCAAACACTATTTCGAGCAATCTCCAAAAGTCTTCTTTCTTCAAGCCACGCCTCACACTTACGTTGGAACCCAGGAGATATCTTGCCCAAATCATGAAGCGCTGCGAGTGCACCAACCAATGATTGCTTAAGTTGAAAAAGGTTTAACAATTCCGGGACATCCCTCACCATCGAACGAGCAACACACCCAACATTCATCATGTGTTCAACAACGGAGATTCCCGGTCGAAAATCTTTCGTGGTTTTGGCCCAGAAGTCAACCATCATTCAAGCCTTCTTCGTCATTTTCAAAACAACCTCTTCTCCATCACTCCCAGCCTCAGATCCTCAATCCGAATTATTGCAGCAGAGCGGCTCACGCCGAACCGCTTCATCAGCGCAACAGTAAGCTCCCCCTGACTAGCACCCTCGTACTCATGCTCGATCCGCTTGCAGTCCTCCATCGGCAGCAGCAGCTCGGCGGCAAAGAAATTTGCTTTGATCTCCTTGAACTTCTCTTTCTGCTCCCGCCGCAATTCGATAAGCAACTGTTCGTTCTCTTTATTATTGATTTCTGCAAGCTCCGGTTCATCCGCTCCGAAGATATCGCGCTTCGTGCATCTTGCCGATACGACCTGTCGCGACTGCGCTGTTTCTTCCTCCTGGAAAAGGGGAATCGTGTTGTTGTTTTCATACTTGAGATGAACTGGTTTATAGTAGTCGTTGATAAAATGTCCAAGCTCGTGGGCGAGCGAGAATTTCCGCCTCTCCTCAGGATCTGTCTCTTCGATGAAGATAATACCTCCACCGTGGTACGCGTAAAGAAAGCCGGCCAACGCGGAGTAGCGGTCGAGAACCTCCTCCTCAAAGGGGAGTTGGAGCCGCTTCAACGTAGCGGTGACCTTATCTATCTCAAGGCCCTCGATCCGCTGGATCGCGATCTGAAATGTTCCACCTATCATCGTGCAGAGAGAGCTGAACGTAATGGGATAGCTGGCCAGATTCTCCCCGGTTATCCTCGCGTGTTCCAGGAACCAGATCACTACGTCTCGCGTGATTAGATGGCGTTGCTCGTGCTTCATTTGTGCTTCTTTCTACGCAAGTGCGTGTCTGGATGTAATTCCTTGGGCCGTGCCGCAAACCGAATCGATCCCGATTTATCTTGAGGGTGCTGTAGCTCCCAAAAGCGCAATCCATTCAGCAACCATTCAGCTAGCAGTTTAGAAGTTTCGTCCGGCAACCTATATTCACTACAGATAAATCCCGCTACTCCGCGCACCGTGCTGGTGGACAGAGGCATCATCTCGGTAAGTAGGTGTTGCATTACCGCTCCCGAGACTCCAGCTCTGTGCGCTGCATCTGTTTCACTCCATCCATTTGCCTCGAGTGTTTTGCCCATCGCTTCGCCAACTGAGCAGGGTGCTTTATCAACATCGCTGGATTGCACAACCCCGTAAGGGATTGATTGCTCCTTAACCGCTGTTGTACTTTCACTCGCTATCGGTTTATTGGTTTTGCATATTTCCCGTAGAGCTTCCAAAAACTTTTCGTCATTCTCATCTGCTGCTTGAAAGAAGTTTTCTATCAAGGGGTTTTTCGGCTTCATTGTTGTTTTTCCCATTTAGCTTTCAATTTATTGCATGCACGTCTGAGCCGCTTCATCAGATTTCGGCATTCTTTAATAGAAAGACCAAGTTGTTGCGCTGTTTCCCGATAGATATGTTTTGAATTTGTCTTCTGTAGAATTGAGATAAGGACTTCCAGCGTTGTGGCCAGGTCATCAGGCAGGTGCTTCTGAAGAAATCCAGTTAAGAGATCGGCTTCGTGTGTAGGTTGACTTTCTTCCAACACTGGATGGTCGTCTGGATTCTCATCGGCAGAGAAGTATTCATGTTTAAACTTTTTCTTCTTTCGGCCACGATCCGGCAGCATGTTGTGTTGCAGTAACCACCATGCCCACTGAACTTCTGATATGTGCTTTGATTCGTCAAAGGTTTGCATTGCCTTCAACCAGGCGTCATTAATAAGATCATGGGATTCGTCTTCCGAAATGCCGCGACTAAAAAGAAATTTGACCATCCGTTTATATTGATTCGGATATTCAGCTTCCACGATCGAAAATACTGCAGATTGTGTTTTAAGTTTAGTCATGACCTTTATCTAAATATATGCAGTCACCCCCCCAATTTGCCATTATCCTTCAGCCGGGCAGCGAGATAAAATAGCAGCCGGGATTGTCCCAAAGGTGCGAATGACCTGACCAATTCGATAGTGTGCAGAATGTGGTAGGTAAGATTATGTTTTTCACCCCGGTCATTTTCCGAATGCGCAAAGAACATAGAAAACCCTCCCTCAGTAGTTAGAGTTATATGTATCCATCCTTCGTGTGCTAATTTTTATCATTGATGTAATAACCAGCGATCGCAATGGATGCGTTCAAGTCGGCACTGTGCGCTGGTTATACAGTGGTGTGATGGGATAATGTTATCCTTTTCAGACTTCAATAGCAATGCAAGGATTCCTATGATAAAGGTTTCCTTCTCCCCCGATCTCACTTGGATGAAGGAAACCTTTTACTCATGCCCTCGTGCTCTCTCCACGCAATGTATACCCAATCCTGTTCATCCTGTCTATCGATGTTCTCACCCCCTCACTCTTTCTCCCCCTCTCCCCCTCGTACACTCACACCCTCTTACCCTCTATCTACTCCCCTCATTGCCCTCTTCTTCAATTTTCTGTATCTTCTTATTATTACTATTGGCCGAACATCAATAATTGGATATTCCGTATGACACCTGAACAACTCTGGAGCGGACGTTTTAAGGAATTGCTCTCTGCCACCGCTTTGAATTTCTCTTCCTCCATCGATCTCGATAAAAAACTCTACCATGAAGATATCGCCGGCAGTATTGCGCATGTCGAAATGCTTGCGGCAACACATATCCTTTCCGCTACCGAAGCAAGAAAGATCCGCACAGCACTGAAGCAGATTCAGAAAGATATCGAACTCGGGAAATTCAAGCTGACCAGTGAGTATGAAGATGTGCACAGCGCCATCGAGCTGAAGCTGATCCAAAAAATTGGACCGCTGGGCGGCAAGCTTCATACCGGACGCAGCCGCAACGATCAAATCGCCCTCGATGAGCGATTGTACCTCCGTTCGGCCATCAAAGATATCTGCCGGCTTCTTGTGCAGCTCCAGAGGGTCCTTCTGTTCAAATCGGAAAAATATTTTGGCGTATTGATGCCTGGATATACGCATCTCCAGCGTGCACAGCCGATCCTTCTTTCACATCACTTGCTGGCTTATCTGTGGATGCTTGAGCGCGACTATGAACGTCTGCAAGATTGTCAGAAGCGTTTGAATAAGTCTCCCCTTGGCGCAGCCGCATTGGCAGGAACCTCGTTTCCGATCGATCGTGCAAGGGTCGCCAAGAAATTAAATTTTGCCGGTATCGTCGAAAACAGTATCGATGCCGTGAGTGATCGTGATTATCTTATCGAGTTTGTCGCCGCATGCTGCATCTTGCTAACACACCTGAGCCGGTTTGCTGAAGAACTGGTCTTGTGGACATCCAAGGAGTTTGGATATGCTCATATGAGCGATGCTTACACGACAGGCAGCAGTATCATGCCGCAAAAAAAGAATCCCGACATGGCCGAGCTTGTCCGGGGAAAGACAGGCCGGGTCTATGGCGCCCTTGTCAACCTTCTTACCCTTATGAAGGGATTGCCGCTGGCCTATAACCGGGATATGCAAGAAGATAAATTTCCAATGTTTGAAACGGTGAGCACAACGCGTCACTGCCTGGCAATCTTCGCACAGATCCTCGTTCATACAACGTTTAACAAGAGAAAAATGGAGGAGGAGCTACAAAATGATTTCCTCACGGCAACCGATCTCGCTGATTATTTGGCAAGAAAAGGAATCCCGTTCCGTGAAGCATACGCGATCACCGGAAAAATTGTCTCCTACTGTATCGAGCGCCGGATGTACTTCGGCAATCTCGATCTCGAAGCGCTGCGGATATTCTCCCCTGCTTTTGGACCGGATGTCTTCGAAGTGCTCCTCCCACACAACAGCGTGGAGCAGAAAAAATCAGCAGGAAGCACATCACCGCAGGAAGTAAAGAAGCAGATTATTCATTGGATTCGGGTGCTTAAAGGACGGAAGGGATAACTCAAGATAAGGTATATATGCAGATTTACTTACCCCTAGTTTGTTGATTCCTGTATTGTTTTACTATCACAAATTGCCGATATTTTATCCGAATCAATTACGGACTCTCCATGAACGAAATTATTTTTCTTGTAGAAGATGCCCTCGAAGGAGGGTTTACTGCGCGTGCTCTTGGTGTCTCTATTTTCACCCAGGGTGATAGTCTTGAGGTTCTTTATAACAATATTCGTGAAGCAGTGCTCTGCCATTTTGACGAATCTGATACACCAAAAATAGTCCGGGTGCACTATGTCCGCGATGAAATTCTGGCCCTATGAAACTCCCACGCGATATTTCAGGTGAGGAGCTTTGCCGCACGCTGAGTATATTCGGGTATAAAGTCACTCGACAGAGCGGAAGCCACGTCCGTCTGACCACGAGCCAGCATGGAGAACACCATCTCACAATTCCACTTCATAGGTCACTTCGCATAGGTACACTTGCTGCTATCCTCTCTGATGTGGCAAACCATTTTGACATTCCTCGTGATGAATTGGTTCATAAACTGTTTCAATAGTCTGTGAAATAAATTCCGCATTCAACATTCGCCATTCCTCATTTTCCAAATCCCGGTCCCCGAATCACTCGGCCCGGCCGATTCTCTGTTACCTTTCCCTGTTCCCAAACAATCGATCCGTTGACGAACACATGTTCAATTCCAACGGAGTACTGGTGGGGATCAATAAATGTTGCTTTATCAATAACGGTGTTTGGATCGAAGATCACAACGTCGGCGAAGAACCCGGTTTTTACCAATCCGCGCTCCTGAATACCGAATCGTGCAGCAGGAAGCGAGGTCATCTTTCGGACTGCTTCTTCAAGTGAGAGAAGTTTTTCCTCGCGGACATATTTTCCGAGGATGCGCGGGAAGCTCCCGTAAGCGCGGGGATGTGGTTTTCCCTTGCTCAGCGGGCCGTCGGTTGCCCGCGCAGAGGCATCTGTACAGAAACTGATCCACGGCTGCCCCATGCCCATTTTTAAATCCTCCTCGTTCATCGCAAAGACAACGCGTGAGGTTCGAGCCGAATCAGCAAGGAGCAAATCGAACACCGTCTCAATTGGGTCTTTCTTCCAGAGTGCGGAGAGTTCGGTGATGCGTTTTCCTTCAAACTGTTTCAACTCGGGATTGTTAATGGTCGATAGCATCATGCTCTGAAAGTCGGGACCTTTGTTACGGTTACGCGCCTGAATTTCCTTCCGCATTTTTACCCGTGTTTGAGGATCCTTAAGTCGTTCAAGAATTTTCTCGGTTCCACCTTCGCGGGCCCAGCTGGGAAGAAGCGAACCGACATCATTCCCAAACGCTGTATATGGATATTGATCTGCTGTGATATCGAGGCCTTGCTCACGCTGGTGTTGAAGCAATCGAACAACTTCGGACATGCGTCCCCAATTCTGTTGTTCTGCAACTTTCAAGTGCCAGATTTCAACAGGAATGTTTGCCGCGCGGCCAATATCTGCCGCCTCGTGCACAGCTTCGATGATCTTCTCCTGTTCACTGCGGAGGTGCACAAAAAATGTCCCTCCATATTCTGCTGCCGCCTTTGCCAGTTCGATCAGTTCAGGAGTTTTCGCATACATTGCAGGAGCATACTCCAGCGCGGTGCTAAGCCCCATAGCGCCTTGTTTCATCGCATCTCGTACAAGCTGTTTCATCTGTTCCAATTCCTGCGGTGTTGGCGCACGATCTTCAAAGCCTATGACATATTCCCTTACCTGAGCTGCCCCAACCAACGAACCAAGATTCAATGTAGATTTTGTTTGTTCAACCCGTTTGAAATACCCTTCGTAATCTTTCCAATCAACCGTAAGGTTGTATTCATCCAGGAATGGTTTCATTTCTTTCACAATGCGTTCATTGACCGGCGCTGGAGATTCCCCTTCGCCATTTACTTCAGTGGTAATGCCCTGGGATATCTTGCTCATGGCACGGTTATCAATGAGGATATAGTATTCCGACTGCCCGAGAATATCGATAAATCCAGGGCAGACAATTTTTCCGGCGGCATCGATTGTTTTCTTCGCCTGTGCGGCGCTGAGTTTTCCAATACTGACAATTCTATCACCGCGGATACCAACGTCACCCCGGTACCATGGATTGCCGGTTCCATCAACGATGGTTCCATTGGTAATGAGAATGTCGAACTGGTCACGGTCTGAAGACTGACATGCAGCAAAGAGAATGGCGAAAAGCGCAAGAAAAATCCGAGGCGTGCTGTTCATAGAAAAGAATCCCCTGTGATGTGAAAATGAATGGGTTGTCCTGCTTTTGAGCTTATGAGAAGAGATTCGAGTTATAAATTTCCAATCCAGCAAATATGAAAAAGAGGAAGAGTGTAACAATGCTTGCTTTGGTAGAATCGAGCCGCTCTGCATTCTTCATTCCAAAATAACAGACGACACCGGGCATACCCCACGCCATGCCGATCACTTTGGACCCAAGATTGACATATTGAATGATCTCTGCATATTCAGCAAGAAGCCCTGTGATGGTAACTAGCGTGAGGACGAATGAAAGGAGGGAGACAACTACCAAAGGGGCCGCTGCGATCCCAACATAGCCGAACGCATGAGGAAACTCCCCGTGTCCGCCCAGCGGGATGGAAAGAAGATGGAACAGTAGAGAGACGAAGACCCAGGTAAGATAGATAATTAATGCGGCAGCAATGAAGGCAACAATACCAACCATAAAGGATTGAGCGGCAAAATAGCCGGAGACAGAAGAATTTACTCCAGAAATCGCGGCATACAGTGAGACAATGAGAAACGCTTCGCCGACATGGGGAGAGTCATGAAGGTCATGCGTTGCGTAGTCCGGTTCAAGGAGTATAACAAAAAAACGTCGAAGGAAATTCATGTATGTGTTAATACTTTGAGTGTTTCAATGAAGCATTCTCATTTATGGTACTTCAATTGATGCTGATAATCAAGCTACCCCTGTTCTTCGCGTGGAACGATCGACAACCTTTTCCCATACTCTTGTCAGCATCGGTGTCAATGCCAGGGCAACAAATGCAACAGCTACTCCAATAACCGCATCGGTGACATAGTGATACCGACCATAGAATGTGGAAACGTACAGCGATATGACGACGGGTGCCAACAAATAAAACGATGGTCGATGATACCGATATGCCATCATCCACATGATGGTTGCTGCTGCGCAATGGGGACTTGGTATGGTTCCACCCACATAGTGGAGTTGTGAGCGCATAAGCTCACCAAGGTACGTAAAGACATATCCATTGAGGGGGACCGTATAGAGCGATCCGATGGTTGGAAGCGGGCCTGCCACGGGAAACAGAATGAAGCCAATGTCGCAGAGGATATTGGTAAATCCAAGTGTGAAGAAATATTCCTCCATCGGCAATTCGCCTCTGAGATAATAAATAATACCGCAAAGCACAGGGTACATTGGCACATAAATGACATACGAAAACATCATCCACTCTGTAAGCCCCGGTGAGATAAACCGTTCAAGCCAGAGCGTCGGTTGGACACCGAAGATGGCTTCTTCGGCATGAAGTACTGTCGAATCAAGCCACCGGCCATGAAGAATAAGTTGAAGCTTGTCGACCGCACCGAATAGATATGCGTAGGTGAGTGTTATAGCGGCAACGCGAAGAAAAAATTTCCAAAATTTGTGATTCACCCGCTGGGCAAAGTAGTTGAAGGCAAGATAAGCGCCGGCAACGGCAATATTTTTCAGAATCAGAATCCACCACTGCTCGACCCTTGCTGCAAACAGCAATGCAAGGATACTGAAAAAGGCCAAGGTTGCAAGTATGAGTCCATCTGTTGCTTTTAACTGCAGTGTTCCGTGTTGTATCGTTTTATTTGTCATATTCTTCTATCAGGAACTTGAGTGCTTTAATGAACATAACAGATGTAGAAGTCGAGCGAGATACCGAGCAGCCAGTGTGTTATGATAAGTACCAGAAGAGAACGTGTACGAAAAGCAACCACGCCCCATACCAACGCCCCAAGAATCGAACTGTAAATTTCCCCGCTGGGCTTTCCAATATGCAGAATGCATGAAAAAGCAGTCTGGATAAGAAGAGCATTCCAATCGCCAAGCTTTTCTCTCAGCCCGAATTGCATAAACCCGCGGAAATAGGTTTCCCACCCGATATAGAAAAAGAGATAGGCAAATGCGTGGGAGAGAAACATTGCCGGAGAAGAGCCTGCTGTTTTATTCAATGGATATTCAGCAAGAAAGTCGGGCATCTTCGACGAAGGGTATGTTGCCAGAACCATTATCGGCCCGAGGACCAATAACGCCTTGAGCCCATACCGCCAATCGCCAAGCTGAATACCGTAGGCACTGAGCGGTTCCTTGAAACCATACTTAATGATCAGGAGAGGAATAACGCCCAGAAGAAAAAAGCTGCTGAAAAATGTGTAGAGGGCTGCTGTCTGTTCGGGATTTTGAAACAAGGTAATTGATGACGATAACTGTTCCATGTAGAACGGTTTTGTCCCGTAATACTTGTAGGTCGTAAGCAGAATTGGTGTCAGCAGCAAAATCAGGGTAGGCTTCCGGTTGTCTCCGCTGAATAATCCGGAAAAAGAAGCCGGGGTCAATGACTGTTCAAAGCGGTTCATGGAATTCCCTATGATCGTTTGGTGCGCTGTTCAAGAATCCATCGATAGGTAATGCGAACCCCCTCCCGGAGCGGTGTAATCTTATAGCCAAGCTCGCTCTCCGCTTTCGCACACGAATAGGCCCAGTCCTGTAAAAATGTTTCAACCCACCCCGGTGTGATTTGCGGATAGAAACCAAGCCATTCCGCTTTTTTCTTCTCAATCCTTCCATAGAGCAGAGCTGCCCAGGGAGGGAGGTTAAATTGCACATGCCGTTTACCGCTGACCTCGTCAACAATTCTGAATAACTGTGCGAGTGTGGCATTTTCTCCGCCAAGGATGTACCGTTCACCAACCCTTCCCTTCTCCATTGCCAGAATTTGTCCCTGTACCAGATCGTCGACCAGCACGTAATTACCAACATCTTTGCCGCCGTTCAGTAACACTGGCACCTTGCCCCGGTCGTACATATCGATCATCAGGCTAACGGAGTTGCCCTCGGTCAGTTTTCCGGGACCATAGACCCGTGCCGGATTTACAATAACAACTGGCAAGCCATTTGCGGCATAGTTGAGCGCTTCTTTTTCTGCCAGCGCTTTACTGTGTTCATATTCGGTGTAATAGTGCTGCGTAATGCGGGGCATGTCTTCATTGCCGATGACACCCGGCGCTGTCGGCCCGAATGTCACAATCGTTGAGGTAAAAACAATTCTTTGCACACCGGCCATTTTCGCGGCTTCGAATACATTCTTCATACCATCGACATTATGTCGGAAAAAGACCGATGGATCCTTCGCCCAATTCTTTGCATAGGCGGCAAGATGGTAGACTTGCTGGCAACCCTTCATCCCTTTCAGCAATGATTCACGGTCCATAATATCGCCTGAGACAAAATGAATACGTTCATGCGATAGACCTTCCTTGTTGCTCGTACTCCGGGTTAATGCATGGACAGTATGCCCCTGCCGAACAAGCTCATTGACAAGTTTTGTGCCGATAAACCCTGTAGCACCGGTTACGAACACCGTTGATGGATTTGCCATGGTACTCTGCGATTGGTATAAAGATGCTCATCGTTGCGGATGATTGGGTTTCAACATAGGGAAAAATCCTCTGAGTCTCAAATCAGACGATTGAATCGGCAAAGTTGGCTTTAATGGATTTCCCTTCTCAAAAGAGATATCGAATATCAATTCCTCCAAAGAAATTTCTTGGCAGGCCCGGTTCAAGATAGAGCGGAACACCGCCAACGATATCAGGGTTCACAAACGCAGAAGCCGCATATCGTTGATTGGTCAGGTTGTTCACGCCCGCATGGAGACTTGCACCAATATGGCGGGAAATCTTGATAAGGTCAGTCGATCCTATCGTGAGATTCACCAGAGTATAGGACGGCACATTCACCTGGTTGGCATCATCAACAAAGTACTCTCCTACCTGCTGCAAGCCACCTTCGAAAAACATGCCGGGAAGAAATTCAGGCTGCAACCGTATCTTGCCGGAATAAAAGATGCCGGGGATGCCAGCGACCTCGTTGTTCTCATAATTCGCATAACGTCCGGCCTTCGAAAGGCTGTAGTGGACAGAGTCAACCAGGTAGGAGATATAGGTATTCTTCGAATAGGTAATTGCTGCCTGGAACGACAAGCCATAGGCCAGCTTTGCCTGCATGCCGGCTTCAACACCGGTTCTTCTTGTTTTCCCCGCTGTAAAATAAAAGCGGCCGCCGCGATAGGGAATAATATCGTTCTCAAGCGAAATAGTATAAAGTGCCAAATCGTAGGAGAGTGAGCGTACGAAGGATTGTTCGCCGAATCCGAGTACTTGCCTTATACCGATCTCGTAGGTTGTCGATCGGATCGGCTCAAGCAGTGGATTCAGAGCAAAGACTGTATCCTTGCCGTACGTGCTTATCGGATCGGTTTCGTTACCGGCAGGGACTTCAATTCCCCCGCCGATATTCGCATAGATGCTCCAGGAAGGCGAGAGCCGGACCATGAATCCAATTTTCGGTGTGATCCGGTCAAAGACTTTTGTATCGTGTAATTTCATATTGATGAAACTTTCGCTGTAGTACGTCACCGCATCGTAGCGTGCACCCATGGAAAAAAGCACAAACTCGTTCCACCACAGGTCATCCTGAACGAAGAATCCAAAATTGTTTGCTCCTTCCCGTTTATTGTCGCGGAGCGTTGTACCGCGATCATTCATCGGTGACAATGAGTAAAAGAGAATGGCACCGTCTTGATACGCCTCATCCCAGCCCATCGTGAAATTGTTTTTCAACTCCGCCGAGAGCAACGATCTGTTTTTATACAGCATGCTTCCGCCGATGTGGTAGCGATTGAAATCGCGAAATGTTCCCCGTTCCGAGCGCTGAAGAAATTTCGGATTCACATAGACCGTCGCGGTAATTTCATTGAAGGGATCAAACTGATGATCGAATGCAACACCGAGTCGGCCCAGTCGATTCTCTCGGCGCTCCAGCCGGCTGAGATAGGTTGGGTTAGCCTGTTCCGGCTGTGAGTTGAACTGCACCTGTGAGAGAGGGCCGGGAATAAAAAATTTGCTCACTGCCCCGACAAGAAACACGCCCAACCGTGTGCGTTCATCGAAGGGTGTTTGGATTCCAATGCTGAGATGTGTTTTCTCGCTTGAAGAATTCGCCCGCCAACCATCAAAGGAAGAGCGCATAAGCGTTGCATAGAGCTTCCCTTTTCCCAGCACGGTTGCGGTTTGGAGAGAAAGTTTTTGAAGGCCGTAATCACCTGCAGTGGTTTGAAGCGAGAGAACGGGCTCTGAAATCACGGGAACCGTGCTGATGCTGACGAGTCCGCCGGAGGCGTTGCCCCATAGTGCAGAGGCATTGGAGCGGATGACTTCAATCCGTTGTGTCGATGTCAGATCAACAAGATCAAACGACGTTCTTCCGTCAGGTTCGGTCTCAGGAAAATTATCGATGAGTACACGAATGCCCCGCGAGGTGCCGGCATTGGACCGATCGCCTGCTCCCCGCGCACCGAAACCTCGAATTGTTATCCTCAGGTCCTGGCTTCCTGCGCGACTCTGCGCAAGAATGCCCGGCAGGTTGATTAACGCGTCGTCCAGCGAAAGCCGGCGGCTTTGGTTATAGTGGAGTGGTGTGACGACATCGGCGGCCATGGGTAAAGTCATAAGCGTACTCCCGCCGCGTGCGGCATTCACGACCACTTCGTCGAGGATAACTGTCTTCACTGTGTCATCTTGTGCCGTCTGAGAAAGGACAACGGTAGGAAGCAGGATGAGCAAAGATAAGAATATTCTATACATAGGTTGTACCGTGTTTGGGTATAAAGAATATATCTCTATTGCCACTGCAAAGGAGCGCACGACGTGGCATAGCGTGTTATGTGCCGCTGCCAATTCGTTTCGATTATTGGTCACAACGACACTTCAAGAAGATTCGACTCAACTCTCTTAAACAAATCGTCGAGTGATTCTTGAATCTTGATTGTCTCTGCGATTGCGGTAACGACATTTGCGTATGTTGTTATCTCCTCGGATGAGAGCATCCTGCCCTTGCGGTCTTTCAGCCACTTCTCAGCAACCTGATAACCTCCGATGTGATACTCCCATACTTCGGATGGTACGCCCGCAAAATACTTTTCAGGATTGATGTAGACACGATGCTTCTTTTCATCGTAGGACACCTTAACGACTCGCAAGTCGCCAGAGCCCTCACACTTGGCAATCGGTTTATTAAGTTTCTTGGATTTGAGCAAGTGCAACTCAACGAGTTGCTCACCTTTGTCAGCGAGTTTCTGGAAGAGCTTGTAATCCTTTGTAAATGGAACGCGAGGGAACTCGGACTTCAAGAGTCCACCATATTTTTTGCGATAAGCGTTCGAGTAAAGGACTCCATAGATGTAGTTGAAGATGTCTTCAGGGATTGGCTGATTTTTGTACGCCAGTTTAAGAGATTCTTTGAGTTTCGGTGCAAAATTGGTGACGCGGTATTTTGCACCGTACGGAACCTCCGGTTCAAAAAGCATCATTGTCAAACCACTACTTCGTTTCTTCTTAGTCGTGTCTTGATATAAATACAGAGGAAAGAAATAGGAACGTTCCTTTGTCTCAGGTGATACAACACAGTCATTAATAATAAATTCAGAACATAGAACATGTTGGAAAGTCTTGTTCACAAACCGGTTTGTTATTAAACCAACATTTTTCCTTTCAACAAAATTCGACATCACTTCTCTTCTTCCACGCTCTATCATTGCGTCATGATAGAATAGATGTCGGACATCAAAAGGACGGTATAGAATTTTTTCAAAGTATTGGTCTATCTCTCCTTCGTCAGAAAGTGTTTTGCGCGCTTCCTTGCTTTTCCATGCTCCAGTATCATTGAGCTTGAACGCCTTACCGAGTAGATCATCATCAAACGAGCTTGTTATAAATTGCCGGATGCGGTTCTTCAAACTTTTTTCATCAAAATCAATTACAAAATGATCCCTCGCCGTAACAATTCCTACACTATTCACCGGAAATATGGCAGGTATACTTGGATATGATTGAAATCGTTTGGTTAACCTCTCATCTCTCGGGACAAAAAAGTAAAAGGGTGAAATCGGTTTGAGTTCAGTCCATTTGACTTTCTTGAGATCAAGCTTCAACAATTGTTCATATTTCTTCTCTCTTAATCCCCAAAGCTCGCTATGCCTCACAGCCTTTTGCTTTACCTTTTTTTGTTTAACAAATAAAGCTATTGCAACACCTTGCTGTATATCAAAAACATTTTCGTCTTTTGAACCGTCTGGTGCTTTCTCTTTCTTGAGTGAATTGCCGTGAAGGTCAAGTATGTAGATTTCATCAAACGAAGTCATTAACGATTGACGCATACCCCGAAATGTGGGGTTATCAAGGTAACTGTGGTTTGTGATGAAGCCGAGAACACCCTCGCCAACCTGATCGATCTTCCACTGCGCAAACCTAATGAACTTGACATAGTCATCTTGGAGCCACTTTGGATTCTTCTCTCCGAGAGGCTTCCCGTCAATTGTTTTGTAATTCTCAATCTGTTGTGTAATCCAATCGCCCTTGTTCGTTGACTGACCTGAATAAGGAGGATTTCCGAGGATAACAAGAACCGGTTTATCCCTCTTAACTTTGCCTGCAAGGTGCGATTCCTCGGAGAGGGAAGCCATCCCGGGAAGTGATGTTTGGGTAAGCTCCTCCATTTCGAGTGTATTGGTGAGATAGAATTGGAAACGCTCGTCACCGGAGAGCTTATACCCAAGTTCCTCCAAGAGATATCCCATCTTTAGATGGCCCGCTGCATACGGAGCCATCATAAGCTCAAAGGCAAAGAAATGTGGCAAAATGTGGTCTTCAATGAATTTCGCTTTTGCGCCTTCACCATACTTGGCGACAAACTCTTGCACGGCGAGTTTAACAGCCTCGGCAATAAAGGTGAGTGTACCGCCAGCAGGATCGAGAACGGTCACCGAATGAGAAGCAAAACCATCTTTTCGTCCGAATAGTTCCTTAAGAATGATGTTGAGCGAGCGAACGATATAGGAGACGCCGGGCTCAGGCGTATAGTAAACGCCTCGACGCTCACGTTCTTGCGGATTGTAATCCGAAAGAAAGGTCTCGTAGAAGTGGAAAATGGGATCGGTTCCTTTGCCTTCCTTAAAGTACTGATGAAGAATGTTCTTGACATCAGCAACGGCGAGGACTTCGGCAATATCGTCGACGGTGGCTTGCAGTTGATCGGGTGGGTCGAAGGAAATGAAATGAAAAATATCTCTGAGAATGCCAATAGTCTTTGGAATAAGATCGTAAGCAAGTTTACGATTGAATGCTCCATTCGCCCGGGTTCTCGCAGCAAAGAGACCGTAAGTTATTGTTTGCGCGTAGAGGTCGGCGAATTCATCGGGCTTCAGGTTTGGAATAAGATGTTTTTGGAATGCCTCATAGAAACCAAGAATCTTCCTCCCGCCTGCACCGGAAGCCTCTCGAAGTTCCTCTTTGATGATCTGATCTCTAAGGAAGCGAGTCCGTGTAGCAAGCTCTTTGGCAAGACTTTCGGCGGTAAACTTTGGCGGTAGAGAAAACTGAAAGAACTTTTCCAGCAATGCAAAGAATTCTGCGGTGTGCTCAACCGGTGGAATTGTTTTGAGCTTTATCGGAATGTATGGCCGGGCAAGAAGAACATTATCTACACGCTGTCCGTTGCGGTAAAGACGGAACTCATAAAAGTTTGTAAGAATGAGATTAGGGAACGTTTTTATGTAACGCTTAAGTTGCTCTGAGGTTTCAATGTCATCAAGGTTTGTGTTCGGCGCTTTTGCTTCAACATAGCCAACTTGAGAATGTTTGCCATCCCAAACTCGGAAATCGGGATTACCAGCCTCGGTCTTCTTCGGAAGGACGGTGACGTGAACTTTCTTGTGCCTCTCGGTTTCCGAAAACTGTTCAAGGAGCTCGGCAAGGGCAGAATAGTAGGATTCCTCACGGGCATCGCCACGTTTGGTGCTGGATGCTATTTTGTTGATGTATGTCTCGATCATTCTCTTTCCGTTTGGGAATTGAAGTTAATCAGAACGAGCAGTTGTACATAACTTCAAGATAAAAGCACGGTAGCATCCACGGCTCTCATAATAGTACTGATTGAGTATCAAACAAGAAGCCCGTTGAGTACAACTCAGGTGGGCTTCTTTCTTCAATAGAACTAATATTAAAATCCCCGACTGAACATACTCCAGAACTGGTCCCCAAGCTCCCACCAACGTTCCATTGTTGCCCGTGCGAAGTCATTGGTGTACCGGGTGACATATTCCCGTGCTTTCTTGTGCCCTTCCGGTGAGTTATCAGCTTTGAGAAGATATTGAACTTTCTTCTCCAGCATCGGCAGATCATCAAAACCTTTTTCTTCATATTCCATTATGGATTTTTCCAGGATATCGCGGGTCTGCCCCCAGCGAACCTGAGCAAGCCGGTTGGCCCTTCTGAACCACCAGCCGGCAGCATCGGTGCGGAATTTTTTCTGCATGCAAATCTCGAAACTCTTCGGCAGCTCAAGTGCTCCCGAGAAAATTGGTATACGCGGACTCTGCGCAGGATTGTCGAATGAGAACCACGCAACAGCGCCAATCTCTTCCGGCAGCCAGTCACGGCACTGGATTATCTGTGAGTACGAGCAGCCGGTAATCGCGATTGTGCGTTTTGCCTCAATGGTTCCCGGCTTCAGGGTATTGATCAAGCGGATTAAATCATAATTCATCCAGGGCTGGGCTGCCGTACTTTTTACCATCTCTTGTTTTTCACCCTCTTTTGGCTGTTGCCCGCGCGGCGCCATTTTCAGCACCAGAAGGTTCTTCATCGCATCGAGATCGGTGCCTTCATAGGTGTTCCGATAGAACTTGATAACATCGCGGACCGAAACTTTCTTCTCCGGCTTTACAAAGAAGGGAAGTTCTTCTGCATCCAGGCTGAGATTGAGTGATGGTGCAAATGTGCTGAGAATAAAGAACTCGCGAGTGGAAAATGGTTTCCGTCCGCTGTAAGCTTTCCAGAATTTAAACGGTTCCTTCTCCGAATCCCACCAGCCCATTTCCTTCGCCAGGGAATGTACATTCTTCGAAGCCATGTAGTAATTCGAGTCCTCGAGTTTCAATTCGCTGATGCGGGGAATATTTGCCGAGACACCGACGTGATCGTCGGGAATGCGCACGGCAGCCCAGACTGCGCCAACCTGTGTTGGCCCGGCTCCCATAATTTCAAAGTGCCACACCTCTTTGGTATCGGCAACAGTCAGGCATTCGCCCGAATCACCATAACCATATTGCTCAGCCAGGCTTCCCATTAGCTTGATGGCATCACGCGCTGTGGAGCAGCGCTCAAGAGCGATGGCTTGAAGTTCTTCAATGAGGAAGAGGCCGTCACCGTTTTCTAATTCCTGCCGGCCGCCGATGGTTGTTTCACCGAACGCCAGTTGTTTTTCATTCAAACATGGGTAGGCAGTATTCAGATAGGAATATGTCTCTTCAACCTGGGGAATATCTCCTTTCAGGATTTTCCGCGCCATATCGTTTGGTGTTTCCGTATGAAGATTGCCCCACCAGATTTGCCGTTTTGCACCCTTGTCATATTTTTTGTGAGGAATGACATTAAGCCACGTACGATAATTCCCATCGCACGAATGGCAGGTAATAACAGAACCGTCCGTCGTTGCCAACTTCCCCACCATGATACTGGTACAGCTTTCAAGTTTCTCTTCACGGCTCATGACATCCTGTGCCGTGGCTATTGACCACAGTACAACAAGCAGTACCGACTGCAGAAGAATAAACCGACGCAGCGTTAGTTCAACCGTTCGCTTCATATACAGATTCCTTTCAATAAAAATGAATAGTCAGTAATATATTCCGTTGTTCTCATCTCTCATTGATCTTCATACCCGCGATCTGCCGGTGTATAGTTTTGAAGAGTCTATGACCGGTATAACACTTTTACTCATACAATAGTTGTTTTGAATTCACCGTCGCCGGATTCTTAAGATAGAACCCGACACCGTTCTTGATCACATCAGCATAGCGGGGCACATCGATGCACTCCAATGGCTTGTCCGGATGGAGTTCCGTCCAGTTCGTCATTGTTTGCAATACCGCTGAAGTGTGCCGCCCGACCCGCACAGCGATCGGCCATCCGTTCTCATCGATTTTCTCAAACAACAGTCCATGCTCCCCGGCTTTTCTGACAAAATCATCTTTCCCTGTGAGCAGTTGTTCAACTGTCGTTCTTCCACGCGTGGCATCGAGAAAGGGCTCTGGAGCCTCAAAGAGGAGCGAGGCTGCTTGTGAGTGATCTCCTATCTCGCGATGCGATAAGCCATGGAGATTCTTCGGTGAGAACTCCATGCCCATTTTAAATCCTTCCATATCCGTCAGCATCATTGAAACAAGTGTGGCGAGATCTTGCCCCTTCTCATGGGCCACGATGGTGCTGATAACGGGATACTGCAACTCTGCTTCATGAAGATCGATGACCAGATCGACATTCTCTTTCTTGATCATCTCAATCATTGCATAGCAGGTCTTTTCCGTCAATGTCCCGTTTACTCTTCCCGGCCAGCAGCGATTGAGATTGCGAACATCCATATACGCCAGGTATTGGCCGCTCGGATAATGGATATAGACTTCCGGATCGGGCCATTGATCCAGGGCATTCGACCAGCGATCGCCCATGCGAAAGCGCTGTCCGCCCCAGGAGGTGGGAATTGTAAACTCGGGAGGGTATGCCCCGCCAAACCGCGTCGCCGTCGATCCACTTCGATTAGCTGTAGGGATCACAATCAGCCGGCCCTTCTGCATCGTTGCATGTTCTGCAAAGAGCCACGCGGCAAGCCGGCCGGCCGGTTCTTCGGGGTGCGTTCCGCCAATCAGAAGCAGTGTTGCGCCCGGCTCTTTCCCTTCAAAGAAATAAATATTGCAATCGTTTATCGTGCCTACGATATCGGTGAAATAGCTTCCCAGCTTCTTCACCGATGTGACCCCATCGCTTGCAACCAGCGGCTCCTGGAGATTTCTGCTTTGATAGAAATCAATCCCCGCGAACACAAAGACGAGAAGGCCAAGCAGGATAATGATGGTTTTTCTGACTCCGATGTATTGTTCTCTCATGGCCATTTCTCATTTGAGTCGGAATAATCGCAGGAGAAAGGGAAGGATAACAATGACGCAAAGGATTTCTTTTTCCCATGATTTATCCCTCAACATGTTGGAGACCATCAAGACAACCGCATATGCAACCAGCGCATAGTACAGGATGGTAATTACTGTCGTTAGAATATCCATGTCATTTCCCTTGATACATGATTTCGCATCGCTCGTGGATACAGTTCTACAATTCCCGGACTCACCATTCCGTCAAGAATGCCAGCTTGCTGCTAAAGATCACCATCAATGTCCCCATGATTGCTATGATCACGGCGGGGACAATGCAGGTTTTCAGAAACTTCATATATGATTCCTTATGGCCAACCACATCAACGGTCAATCGGCCAATGATTGCTGTGGGCGGCAGCGCATCGCCAAGCGGCCAGATGATGCTCATTCCGGCCAGCGCAACGATAGGATTCAAACCAATGGTGTTGAACAACAACACTAGTGGCACCCCAATCACCGGAGCCGCTCCCCACATAAGCACGGCTTCGGAAACGGGAAGTAGAAAAAACAAAAGACCAAACACCACACTCACGGGAAGCGTTACTGTTGTGATGGCGAGCAATCCCCGCACACCGGTCAGTGTCATCATTTGAACAAGAATACCGACACACGTCAACGTACCGATTAACGGAAGCAATTGATCAATCGTCTCCCGTGAAATTTTGAAAAAACTAAGTTTCGAAGGCGAAAGGAAAAAGGAGGCTGCTGCCGCACAGATAAACATGAGGGGAAGGCCGACAATCGGCGTTGAGTGGGGCCAAAGCCTTCCGATAATCACAAATCCCAGAAAAACGACAAAAGGAATTATCACTCGAATCCAGTTCATTCTCTCCGGCGGCGTGGGCAATTCAGTAAGTGCCTGTTCAAGATTCGTCGATTCTCCTTTCCACCCGAGAATGAACGTTGTTGCAAGGCTTCCGATGATGCATGGAATCAGGAGCGGCCAGAAAAACCCGACATACGGCATGTTGACACCTGCAGCAGTCATCATCGCCCAGAGGCTCACCGGCGGGGCGGCAGCACTGAGGCCCGCATTAATAAATACGATTGCGGCAACTTTGTGCTTCGGTATCCCCATATAAACCAGCACTGTTGCCACAAGACTGCCGGCGATGAGTACTGTGACACTGCCGGCACCCGTTAATGCCCCGGGAATAAGCAGGATAATCGTCAGAAGTATCAGGAGAATCGCTCTGTGCTTGAAAAACCGGGAGAGAATCCTTCTTACCACAAACAACACACCGCCCGATTCTTTCAGGATATTCATGAAAAGCGTCGCGGTGATAAAAATGAGATTGATGTCGAGGTATGTTATGGCACCTTCGGCAATGTGCCGCGGCGGAACACCAAAGCCTCCTGCAAGGCCGCCGGCGATGGCAGCCGCAACCATCGAGAGTTCGGCTGAGACCTTGAACACCTTGGCAATGATATAGACAACTATCATAACGCCAAGAATAATTTGAGTAGAGGTAAACAGATCCATTTCGAGTTGTGCCGGGTTTAGTCGTTAATCGATGAACCTTATTTCCCAAAGAGCGTTTTCATAGCCCCTTCCAATTCGGATACTTTCGTATACGCAACAATCGGGATATTCTTGTTCTGCGCAATTGTTGTAAAACGCCCATCCTGATTTCCTTCCTGACGAACAAGAAGAACATCGGCAAGCGGGCACACCGCATCAATGCTCAGCTCGTCGGTATTATCACCACCGCCGGCGCCCTGAGCGCGTCGGACCATTCCCTCGATATGCGCACCAACAACCTTAATGCCCTGCTTCTTGGCCTCGGCAATCAATTTCCTTGTCCGTTCAATCTCATCCTGAATGGAGACTCCTGCAGCACCCATGCCCTTTAAGCTGGATCCCGTGACAATGATCAAGCACTTGTAGGATTTGCCTTCTTTCTTCTTTGCTCCCAGGTCATCGGCCGTCACTTGAGCTGCATAGGTATGTTCAAGCTTCAACCGAACGGCAAACAATTTTACCTGGAGCGGGCCCGGGCTTTGACCACACGATGTAATCAGCACCGGTGTCTGGAGTTTTGGGGTTTGTTGTGCCGGAACCGATACCGTTGTTATACAAAGAGTGACAAGAAGGACGATGAAGAGTAGACCAAGGTGTTTCATAATATTCTCCTTAGTAAGAATAGTGACAATCTGGTCCGGTAGAACCGGAAAATAGTAAAGACCGACTTGCTTTGCAGATTTTCGTGGCATCCGGTAATTGTCCGATACGGACTTTTTATCTGACAATTACTTGTTGATATTTAGCAGAAAATATTCTCGAAAGCAACGGTAAGGCTTGAGAAAGAGAGAAATATTGATTCAATACTATATAATTCCTACATATTTTCTTCCCAAGGAAGAAGCATCATCGACGAATAAGGTTATGGATTTGGATTTTTCGGTATCAAGTGTTCCGGTACCTGTACAGCAACAACTTCACCCCGTGCACAGAGTACGCCCTTTGCAGAGACCGTCACGCTGGTAATAACTTTTCGCCCCCTCACCTCTTTAACGATGCCCCGGACTTCAAGGGGTACACCGAGGGGAGTCGGCTTGAGATAATCGACATGCAATGAAGCAGTCAGAAATCGCAACGCCGGAAGTGAATCCATCGCGCGTCCCTCGGAGCGATAGGTCGCCGCTGCGGCTGTTCCCGTTCCATGGCAATCGATGATCGATGCAATGAATCCGCCGTAGACAAAACCGGGAATTGCCATAAGGAAATTTGTGTGGCTCTTGACGATGAGGAAGAGTTTCAACATCTTGCATCACAATTCCTGTTGAACGTATCTGCTGTCGGCCTTCTGTCACTACGGAGAGAAGCATGGTTAACGCTGTCTCATTCAAGGTCATTGGCTTCTGGTTGGGTCTCATGCTGTTCATACTGCTTTTAGTTCTTCCAACCTTTTCCGTGTTTACCAATGAAGCGCTTACTCTGCTCGGGAACAGCACCCTCGAAGTACCGCCAGAACAACTCGCAGGCTCCATCCAGATTGTGTTTGCATTGTTTCTTCTCATGGTAATTTGGTGGATCACTGAAGCCGTACCCTTGCCGGTGACCGCATTATTACCGCCGGTCGTGTTGCCTATATTTCATGTTGTAGGCGTTCAGGGAGCGGCACCATTTGAGTATACTGCAAAAAATGTCCTTGTCAATTACGCAAATCCCGTCATCTATCTCTTCCTGGGAGGATTTCTCCTCGCTGCCGCAATGCAAAAGTGGCGGCTTGATCGCCGCATGACACTTGCCTTGCTCACGCGCCGCAATCTCGCTCAGAGCCCTAAAGCGATTCTCCTTGGCATCATGTCGGTTACAGCGTTCATTTCAATGTGGATTTCAAACACTGCCACCGCTGCGATGATGCTTCCTCTCGGAATCGGTATATTACACCTCCTTCGCACGCAGCCGGGCGAGAGCCGTTTCGGTACAGCATTGATGTTGGGCATTGCATGGGCGGCATCCATCGGCGGTGTCGGAACAATCATCGGCACACCTCCGAACGGCATTGCCCTTGGGATTTTGAATTCCTTCTTCGCCAACGACCCCAACTATCACCGGATTACGTTCCTCGATTGGATGACGTTTGGAGTTCCTTTTGTCCTCTGTATGATCCCTGTTGCATGGCGGCTTCTTCTGCTTTTGCATCCACCGGAGATTACGGTGATTCATGGCGGCAAAGAGCGGTTGTTGCAGGAACGATCATTGCTTGGTGCACTCACAAGAGAAGAGAAACTGGTTATTGGTGTGTTTCTGCTCGCTGTGGTACTCTGGGTCTCCAATCCATTCTGGAATTCTCTCCTGCCATCGGCAATTGTATATCGCATCGCCTGGATCGATGAGTATCACATCGGATTGTTTGTCGGGATTCTCTGTTTTCTGATTCCCGTAAACATGCGCAATGGAGCGATGCTCTTAAGCTGGAGTGACACAAAATTTGTCGATTGGGGGACACTGATTCTGTTCGGCGGCGGGATCGCGCTCTCCGATGCAATGTTTAAAACAGGACTCGCCTCATGGATTGCGCACTCATTTATTGCTTTGCTTGGAACACCTTCAACGTTTATCCTCGTCGTGGGTGTGGTCCTTCTTGTAGACTTCCTCACAGAAGTAACATCCAACACAGCAGTCACATCCATGATGGTACCGATTGTAATCTCTATTAGTATCTCGACAGGCGGAAATGCCGTGACATTATCGATTGCTGCCGCCGTCGCTGCTTCAATGGCTTTTATGCTGCCGGTCGCCACTCCGCCGAATGCCCTGGTGTATGGCACGGGCTACGTTCGGCTGAAAGATATGGTGAAGTCCGGTTTTTGGCTCGATATCCTCGGTTGGTGTGTAACAGTGGGAATTCTTTATATCGTTGGAGATTGGATCTTTGGTGTTTTAGATTTTTAGTAACTGCACAACCTAAAAAGTATTTTTTTACCCACCTCTGCCCGACTGCTGATGCAATCAAGCAGGCGGGGATGGCACACTGATAATCACCGAGAGAATTACCTAGTGTGACATCCTGTTCGAAGCACTATCATATAAAATAATTATCTGTTCTATAATAAGAACGAGGCAACACTATGGGATTTACATGTGGTATTGTTGGTCTGCCGAATGTCGGCAAGTCCACCCTCTTCAACGCAATTACGGCTGCACAGGCTCATGTTGCAAACTATCCTTTCTGCACGATTGACCCCAATATGGGTGTGGTGGCTGTGCCTGATCGACGGCTGGAACGGTTAACGGAAATTTTTAAACCAGCGACAACAATCCCGACAACAATCGAATTTCTCGACATCGCCGGGCTCGTCAAGGGGGCCAGTAAAGGTGAAGGCCTGGGCAATCAATTTCTTTCCCATATTCGTACGGTCGACGCCATTGCTCATATTGTCCGCTGTTTCGATGATGCCAATGTTGTTCATGTGGATGGCAGTATCAACCCTCGCCGCGATATTGAAGTTGTTGAGACAGAGTTGATTTTAAAAGACCTGGAGACGGTGGAGAAGAAGTTTTCAGAAGCCGAAAAGCATGTTCGTACCGGAGAAAAGAAGTTCAAGGCAGAGGCAGATTTTTATACCCGTGTTAAGCATCACCTTGCCGAAGGGCGGCTGGCCCGCTATCTGACGGTAACACATGATGAGGAACTTCCCTGGCTGCGCGACCTCCACCTTCTGACCAACAAACCTGTTTTGTATGTGTGTAACATTCACGAGCAGGACATTGGAAAAGAGATTGCCCCGGTGCAGGAGGTTCGGACTGTCGCGGCCAAAGAGAACGCTCAAGTGGCAATCATCAGCGCCGAGGTTGAGGCAGAGATTGCCCAACTCCCCGTCGAAGAACGCGAGGGATTTCTTGAGGGGCTTGGCTTGGCCGAATCGGGATTAACCAGGCTCATTCACAACGGTTACACATTGCTGCAGCTTATCACCTTCTTCTCCGTCAATCCCAAAGAGCTCCATGCCTGGACGGTTCGGAAAGGAACACATGCACCGGAGGCAGCGGGTGTCATCCACACAGATTTTCAAAAAGGATTCATCAAAGTTGAGGTAATGAAGCAAGCCGACCTCGATCGATTCGGCTCAGAGCATGCTCTCCGGGAGCATGGCCTTCTGCATATTCATGGGAAGGAATATGTTATCGAAGATGGCGACGTAACGCTGTTCCGGTTCCACGTGTAGCGATCAATGCGGCGGCGGAGTTCTGTGTTCCCCCGGCCATTGACGATCGCTCCGGCGTTTCTTCGTTCTTCTGATATTTCTGACGACTCGGTTCACCACGAAGCGTGCCGGTGAAATAAGGATACTGAGTGCCTGGGTCAGGCCGGCATACACATCGATACTCCTGATCGGATTCAGAATGCCAATGACTCGCATCAGAGGCGCCGACTGAGGCTCCTGAACCCGTTTCAGAAAATAAAATGTTACGATCCTCAGAAAAATTACCACAAGAAAAAGAACATGAAAGTGTTTCCACTCGAACGGTCCAACCGTCAACGACCAATTTAAACATCCAACGGCGATAGCGCCTCCGATCAAAGGAGCAATTGTTGCCGCAATCCCCACCATCGTTCCATCGACGGTAATGTAGTTTGTCTTCCGATCGGCCGGAGCAATTTTGTAGATGAGGTTTGGAATTGCCAGGTTGTTTCCCGCATCGAAGACGCCGAATGCATGAATAATACTATAGAAATTATGGTAAAAAGAATAAGAAAAAACCAGATGCGGTATGACGCGAAGGGTTGAACGGTGATGAAGACTGTGGCACAGATCGGAATCCAGAGAAGCCGCGAGAGGGCCGCGTAGCGGACGGCAATTTCTTTTCGTGTGCCGCGCCGTTCAATCATGCGATAGGCCCGCATCTGGAAGAGGTGTGCCCCGGATTGAATCGCGGCAATGATGCCGATAACGAAATCATTGGCACCAAGTGAGAGTGCAAATCCGGTGAGGATTACTCCACCAATGAACACCGCCATGATCCCCGAAAAGGCCCCCTCCGCGACAGCATATTGCATGCTCCGGTGTACCTCCTCCGGCACCTGTGTTTCAACACGGCGGATATTAAAATGAAACGGAGAAAAATTCTTCAAGAGGGCAATAAATGCTCTGCCTTCGCTTTCCGGCGCAGGTTGATGCGGCAGAGGTTGAGGGGTGCTGTTCATGCTAAGGCTTCTTGGATACTTTCAATTGTTGTAGCGCCTTTAACCGGTATTGATCTTCAATAAGTGCCCCATAAAGATCCGGTCGGCGGGAGGCCTGAATGGCAAGTGTTCTATCGTAATGCTGGTTAAAGAAAAACGATGTCCGGCGTTTCTCATCCAGATCAATTTCACGGATGATTGAGCCGATCGATCGTCCCATATCGGCAAGAATTATTCCATCCCGCCCGACAACACCGCTGCGGCCCAGCATCATTCCCTGCCGCCAAACACCCGGAGGATACCCATAGCATGCCGAGACCAGGTACAATCCTGTATCGATCGCACGGCTGCGATAGCGGATCTCCCATTCCACTTCTCCCCAACCGGCCTGCACATGTGGAAAGAGCAGCAGGTCCGCGCCCTTCAACATCAACACCTGCGCAACTTCGGGATATTCAATATCCATACATGTCATAATGCCGACTGTACCAAAGTCCAGCCTGACCGGCTGCAGCAGTGCGCCCGGGAGAACTCCCAGTTCTTGTTCTGGCATTGTAGGATGGGCCTTTTGATAACAATCGACAATTTCACCTTGACGATTCAGGAGAAGGACATAGCTTGAGAGCGCCCCTTTCCATCTCGCAAACATTGGTAGTGCAATATTCATTTTGAATCGCTTTGCGAGCATAGCCACCTGGCGTGTCCGCGGCCCGGGGATTTCATCGGCTATATATTCTTTCGGATCGGTTGAACATGACCGGTGACAGAGATTGGCATACTCTCCCAACAGAACGAGATCGGGATGTTCCCTGCCAATCTCGTTGAGCCTCTGATCGAGATCTTCCCAGGTTCGTTCCTGCCGCTTTTTAAATGTCTTCCCTTCGATTGTTGCAGGAAGTTGAACGATTCCAACTTGGACTTTAATCTTCATTGGTTGTTCTCCTGAATGGTGCGGTCTTGATAGCGCTTCATGGACAAGAACATGATTCCTCCAAGGAGAAGGAGCATTCCGCCTGCAATCAGATTTATCGTTGAGGGTGCTATGGGAGAGTCCGGCACAACAACACAGAGAACGAGAACGGTGCCGAGCACGAGGCAGATTGTCCCAATCAATTTATAGGTTTGTAGGTTTGTTGCTACTGATGCTGCGGCATCGCCAAATGCGGGCCGCCGGAGATCAGCCTCAAACTCAAGAATATGTGCGTTTCGCGGATCGTCTGCCTTGAACCATCGGGCAGAGACAAAGAAGACTGTCGTAGCGACCACCGCCTCGCTGAGCATATTACGGACATACGCATGATCATTCCAGACACCGGCAATCATCAGCGTCAGCGCCACACCGACAGCGGCTGAGCATGAGGCGATCCCCGACCACCATGGCGTACGGCGATAGAGAATACCGAGAGCGACTGGCATCATAAATGCAGCGGTAAGGGAATAAAATTGCAGGGCAAAGTTAAATGCTCCTCCAAGTCTGGGAATATACAGAGCAACAGCAACACCAAGCACGCCGATGATAAACATGCTGGCTCGTGCAATTGTCATCTGATTGTTTTCCGACGGCTCTCCCCTGCCGTATTTTACCCGGAGCGGCACATAGACATCTCTCGTCAGCGTCGCCGAAAGCCAGTTGAATGAATCGTTCGCCTGCCCGAGCGTTGCAGAGAGTATTGCCGATACCACAAATCCAATCATCCCATGCGGCAGCAGCATCAGCGCAAGACTGACAAACGAAGCCTCTGCGGGAACAGCAAAATTCGGCCACAATGCGTTGATGTTCGGAAAGATGATTCTCGATGCCATCACAGGAAGAATCCACAGGATCGGCCCGACAAATGAAAGCACTGCACACAGCAGCGCCATTTTTTTTGTGTCCCGTTCGTCCGGAACACTTTGATAGCGCTGAATCATCTGCCAGCCAACATTATATCCAAGAACTACGCTGATAAAATAGGAAAAGAGAAACAACGGATCTGCCGCATCGCCGGAGATACTAAGAAAACCCTTGGGGGCTTCGTTGAGAAGCCGTGTAAAACCAGCGAAGAATCCGCTTCCATCACCAAGATGAATAAAGGATACAGGAAAGAGAATTAACGTCATGACACAGATGATGATGGCCTGAACGGTATCCGAAAGCACGGCGGCCCATAATCCGCCGATGACCGAATAGAGTACCATCACCGTACCAACGAGAACAATTGAGAGTTCAAACCCGGAAAGCGTAACGATGCCCAGAGTAAACGATTGATCGTTAAATCCGAGTGCCGTTGAGACAAAGATACAGAGGATGTAGAGTCCCTGTCCGATACCGACAATTTGCGGGACAATCGATGTGACCGTATAAAAATAAGTGGTCGATGAAGAGAACCGGCGTGTAAGAAAGTGGAGCGGTGACTCCAGCCGTGCACGCCGCCAGAGTTTTCCAAAGATGAAATATCCCAGAAGGTACGCCCAGGTTGCACTCGTAAAGAGGATCGTGGCACCCAGACCATTCAGGTAGGTGAAGCCTGCCGCCGCTACGAACATAAATGCCGAATATCCGGAGACCCAATTGGAGAGCCCGGCAACAAGCCAGGGAATTCTTCCGCCGCCTTTAAAATACTCTTCGGTGTTACGATTCTGACGGGCAGCAAACCAGCCGACCCCGATGATGATGACGAAATACAGTCCGATTAAACCATAATCAAGCCAATTGACTGTATTGAATTGCGGCATGAGGTCGATACGGTTGTTGTGTTACACGTGTGCAACAACGCATGCTCCACGCGTCGGGCGGCATGGAAAGATGGCATCGTTGAGATTGCCGGTTAGAACCAGACCATGCTTCGCTGCGTAGTCTTGATAGAATGATTGTGTCAAACGCTGTACAAATTGTTCAACGTGTGCTGTGGGTACGGCATTCACCGTACATCCGCCGAATCCCGCTCCGGTGAGCCGTGCTCCAAGTGCTCCATGGGAACGAGCAAGCAACACCAGAGCATCTAATTCCTGACAGCTCACTTCATAATCGTCACGGCAGCTTTCATGCGAGTCATTCATTAATCTGCCGAACTCCGCAATGTCATTCTTTTCAAGAGCAATGACCGCCTTTTCTACTCTCCGTGCTTCCGTGGTGACATGACGATACCGCTGCCATACCTTAAATCCTTCGGATGGAGGCGGTACTGTTGCACCTGTTTGCAGTGTAGTATAGTTCTTTTCAACATCGGCAGCCGACATACCAAGCCGTGCAGCGACACCCTCCAGAGAGAGCGGGGACTCTCCAATGGCATTATACGCCAATTGGTCAACATCAAGTTCGCTTATTCCTAACGCTTCCGATGAAAGGTGGGCAAGCAGTTTTGCCTGTACCTGTTTGCCATAGTTCTGAAGAACCGCTTTTGAAATCAGAGCTGTCGCAATACGCCCTTCGACGACACGCCGGTTATAGTGGTAGCGGGTGTTCTCACTCTTTGCTGATCGAACCAAACTATAGCAGACAACAAAGACAAGAGAAGAAGGCACCGGGATTGATTTCGTCCGGAGCGGAAAGAAATCAATTTTTAATGCATGTTTTTCCTGACCAAGCAGCGAAATCGCCTGATCCATTCCGCCGCCTTCCATCCCAACATACCGTTCAGACTTTGCAAGCAGCTCGGCGAGAGCCACACGGTCATAGGCCGCATTATTGATGACAAGAAAGGACAGCGCTGACGCGACAGTCAATGCCGATGAAGAAGAGAGGCCTGCTGACTCGGGAACATTTCCTCCCACCACAGCTCGAAAACCAACAGCCGTTTCTTCCTTCACCGTTTGGCTGGACAACAGTCCCTGGACCGCGGCTTTCACATAGTTGCCCCAGTCACCCTGGGCAAAGGGCGGGACGGGAAGCGAAAAAGAAAATGACCTTGGCTCGAATGCCGGGTGTTCATTCGCCACATCAATGATGTTGCCCTTCGAAGGCCCGAGAACAAAAATAATATCACGGTCGACTGCCATTGGCAGCACGGGGTATCCGTTGTAATCTGTGTGTTCACCAATCAGGTTTACACGTCCGGGTGCACGTACCACGATGGAAGGCTCTTCGCCGTACGTGCGTCGATAAAGATCAAGCAAGGTTCTATAGCGCGTTAGATGTGACGATGCTTCCTGTGCGGAGCAATTGTAAATTGAGGGTAATTCATTTTCGATTTTTTGTTCAAGAACACCGGCCACAGTGACACTCTCCTTTTTTGGGGTATGAACTACTCAGCGAAGTAGGTAATAACTTATTTTCAACCACCGATGGCACACGGATAATCACTGAGAAAAGAAAGTAGTTTGGGTTCTTGTCCGAAGAAATAACAACTATAATCATTATCTGTATTCGGGGTTGTCCAAAAAGAAAAATATTGTCTCACCCGAATGTTTTTATCGGGTGTCCAGTGCCTTTATCTTTCAAATACCTGGATTCCCGATAGAAGCACTCGGGAATGACAGTCTATTTTTTTCTTTTTGGACGGCCCCACATCGGTGTGTCATCGTTGGAAAACTTTCTAAGCAATTGTCTATCATCTACCATTCTACAACAGGATAATGAATTTTCAACCATTCTTGAACCATGATGATATCGTCCTTATAGGTAAGGTCGGGCACATGTTCTTTCCATGGAATGAGTTTCAATGCATGCCGATTGGCATTCACAAGATTGGTGACAGCAACAACCAGTTCCTTCTCCTGCCGCTTCGGGGTAATCGGGCAATGCTCCAGTAATGGAAAAATCATATCGTAGTTCAGACGGAAGATATTCATGCTGACCCGAATCACCCCTTGGGGGTCTTTCAGCCTTTCGATCTCTTCCACTGATGGCTTTTCCACGATCTCGAGAAGGTATCCGTCAGTATCTCTCTTTGTTATTCCAAATCCTGCAATGCGATCCTGGTTGAATTCCAGGCCCGATCGATCATAGTCGGGATAAGCATTCGGTGCTTCACACTCCCGGAGGGCTTCTAACACCTTGAGTGAGTAGAGATTATCACTGTTGCACACAATAAAATCTCCGCCTTTCCAGTCGGGTCGCACCAGCACTGCCTGATAGAGTGCATCGGCTGTGCCCATCGGTTTCTCTCTGCCCGCGGGAATTCTCTGGACAGCATAGGAGATCTGGATTCCGTGGAAATCGTTGCCGCTATCCTTCTCACCATAGTATTGCCGCATAGCGTTATCGCGTTCGCCAATGACGATAGTCACATCGTTGATCCCTGCTTTCTTGGCATTGTTGAGCATATAGTCAAGAAACGGTCTTCCCTGCTCACCAACACCGATCATGCCTTTTGTCCGTTCATCGGCCTGTTTGGCAAGTCCTGAATCGACTTGTGCCTCAGGGCTGCTCGTGCGTTTCATGCGGGAGGAGACACCGCCTGCGAGTATGACTAATCGTGGATCACTCTTGATCATTTATCGATCACCCTTTCGTTTTGCCGCTGCATACTCTGCTGCAAATGCAGCGCCATCGAACCCTTCGTCCGATGGTAATTCCGAGAGATATATTTTTCCGCCATGCTGGCGCGATAATTTTGCCGCTATATGGATCTTCACTGCTTCCAATGGCGCCTCAAGAGCAAAGGGAATAGTGTTCCCTTTGATCATCTCGACAAAGTGAAGAAGAAATGTATCATAGGGGCTCACAGGATCTAACTTCAGGGTATGTATACCGGTTACCGTGTAGAGCGAAAGCGACCACTCATGGAACGACTGCTGCAATTGCAGCATGAGCACAAAGCCATTATGATAGGTGACGGCAACGAAGCATGATTTATTTTCAGCGACATACTCGACGTAGTTAGCTCCTGTGCCGATCACACCCTGTGCCATTTCCGTGGTGTGGATGCCATAGCTGAAGAAATCACCGGGGCCGGTAGCGACCGCCGTCATGATGTGGCCGAACTGGCTTGCCTGTGCCCTGAATGCCGCGACTTCATCGACATAGCGGAGTGCCGAGCCGCCAAAGATTGGCGTTTTTGTCTGGGCATAGATTTCCAGCAGCCCGTAAATATCACGCACTTTCCCTACCATGGGCTTATCGATTAAGACAGGTCTGTTTGCTTCAAGAAATGGATATGCCTTATCCAGGTGCTTGTCCCAGTTTGTACCGTGGATCATCACGGCATCTACATGGTCAATCATTTCCTCCAAACGTTTGCAGACAACCGGAATGTTATTTTCCCTCGCAAACTGAAGGTCGTATCCTTCAGGCCAGACATCCCTCCCATCCCAGAGTGCATTCACTCGCACATCGGGCAGGCCGCTTAAAATGCGGGTAAATGCCTGCGGGTGCGAGGTGTCCAGATCAACAAGTCCGATGCGAATCATAGTAATTCCCCTATGTCGATCGTTTGATGAGTTTTGATTTAATCAACTGGTATTGTGTCGCAACAACAACTCCGGCCATAATTAATACCGAGCCGGCAATATCGATCATGCTCATGCTCTCGCCCAACCAGATAATGCCTGCAATGACGGCAACGATTGGAATGATGTACGCCATCATCGAGAGAGCAACGATATCCACTCGTTGCAGCAAGTCAAAATACAGTGTGAATGCCAATGCCGATCCGATGAAGCCGAGGTAGCCGAGAGCGAGCAGCATTTCAATCGTGACTTCAAATTTCGGGACACCGGAGATCCATGAAAAAGGAAGAACAATGAGGCCCGCTGTAATCTGCATCCACATGCCGAATCCAATCTGATCGTGCCCCTTAAAGTGTTTTCTGGCGTAGACCTGCGCCATGCCGATTGTCACCGAGCTGAAGAGAATCGCCAAACCACCTAGAAGAACGTTTCGGCTCTCAGTAGAGAAAGAATCATCCGAGAAAAGAACAAGAACACCGGCGAAGCCGAGTAGAAGTCCAATGATCCTGATGATATTCAGTTGATTTTCTTTCAGGTAGAAATGCGCAAGGATGGCAATGAAAAATGGTACTGTGCTTTGGAGGATCGATCCCAATCCGCCGGAGATATATTGCAGGCCCCAGATTGTCAGTGCCATCGGGATGCCAACCCAGAGCAATCCAACGATGACCGCCACTTGGATGGCCTGAGCATCGTAGTGTTCCTTCTTCGGGCTGCGAAGCCGCCAGAGCCAGAGTCCGAGTCCACCGAGAATACAGCGCAAGCTTCCCAACAAAATCGGATCACAATGACGAAGCCCAACGATTGTAACGGGCCAGGAAAATCCCCAGATAAAAGTTAACAAGAGAACGATGCTATAATCGACTACTTTTGAATGTTTGGATATCACCAATGCATTCTCCCAACGTTGGACACATGTCTGATAAAGTGCCTAAGTATAACTATTTATCGGGATAAGGGCTACAATAAATTGCATCTTAAGCATCTAACCGTTCGCTACACATCGGATTTCGCTGGGAGACAAACGGTTAGGTCGCATCATCTTTGCATGCGATGTAAAAGAATTTCCGTCTTTGCCGATACGATTTCCGCGGCGCTCTTCATTGCCTGCTCAGGATCAATTCTCTCGTCAACAAGCGTTTCGACATCACACAGAAACTGTTCGTTGACAAAGCGATCTCTTTCTCCAACTATTGATCCGACAATTGCTGCCACCGGAACGTTACTTCGCTGTGCCCGCTCAACGACTCCCGAAACTGCTTTCCCGAAAAACACCTGCTCATCCAATCTCCCCTCACCAGTAATGACAAGATCGGCAACGCACACACGCTCATCGAATCCTGTTACATCGAGCACAACATCGATACCACGACGCATCTTTGCACCACAAAACGCTATCAGTCCTGCACCCAGGCCGCCCGCTGCACCCCCACCCGAAATAGAGAGGACATCCAATCCAAGATCATTGCGAACTACCGCGGCATAGTGCATCAATGCTTCATCAAGAATGAGAACATCTTCTTTCGTTGCACCTTTTTGCGGGCCATAGATTGAGGAGGCGCCCTCGTTTCCACACAAGGTATTCTGGACATCGGAGGCTATCATAATGCTCACGCTGTTCAGACGAGCATCCAGATTACCTGTATCAATCTTGTGGAGCGCGGCAAGTGCTGCTCCGCCGAAAGGAATATCGTACCCATCGTGATCAAAGAATCGAGCACCAAGCGCCGAGACCATACCCGCTCCGCCATCGTTGGTCGCACTGCCGCCAATACCAATGATGATCGATTGTACTCCATGATCGAGTGCAACTCTCAGTAATTCTCCAACGCCCACAGTGGTTGTATGTTTGGGATCCCGCTTATCGCGGGGAACCAGATTTAATCCGGCCGCTTCAGCCATCTCGATAATAGCTAGCATACCGTTCTGAGCGATCCCCCATCGTGCCTGAACATGCTGACCTGGTAATGGTCCTTGAACTTTGGTCGTTTGGATTTCCCCGCGGAGTGCGTGGCAGAGAACGCTGACCAGGCCTTCCCCTCCATCCGAAACCGGATGCAGCATCACTTTGCAGTTGGGGAAGACGTTGTGTATTCCACGCGTCATCGCGCGTGCAGCTTCGAGTGCGGTGAGAGAGCCTTTAAATGAGTCTGGGGCGAGCAGTATGGAGTTCAAGTGATGTATGGAAATCCTCCCGGTATGAACACTCAATCTTCTGGTCGGGAGCTAGAGCCTGCCTGCCGGCAGGCAGGCTCCCTCCCAGATTCGGGTTAGTGATAAAAGCACCTAACCGTTCGCTTCATACAGTTCTCATTGTAAGCGAACGATTATATCCAAGCAGCGTTTTCTCGTTCCCAAGCTCCTGCTTGGGAACGTTCCTGCCGCATGCTCTGCATGCTACTCCGTAGATTCATACCTCTTTCAAAACAGAAGCAGAGCTTCTTGCCGGGTGTTCCCAAACAGAGTTTGGGAACAAGTAACGAATTACTTCTATTTCTTTAGATCGGTAAATCCCGGTACGCGCCACTGGAAGTTCGGATCGACATACGGCTCGTCGTTCTCATGGCCGGTCATTAGCTCGATCTTTCTCTTCAATTGCTCGCCAAAGTTTTTATAATAGATGAACGTCGTTTCTCCAACATCCGAGACGATCATCCAGTTTGTCTTTGCGGTCTCCCAGAGATTCAGGAGCACTTTGGTGTTTTCGATCTCATCGAGAACCATTTCCTTCAAGAGTTGACGAGATTCTTTTTTCACCTTCTTATCGGTCGTTTCGAGATACGTATGGACACCCGCCACCCATGTTGTAACATTCCGTTGTGTTCTGTACCAGCAATGCAGTGCAAGCATGCGATCATAGAGGTCTTCGGCACATGCCTGTGCCTGCGATGTTGTTGCCCTCTCCTTCATTGTACGGGAAAGATTCAGCGCGGCATCCATCTGGACAAAGAGATCCCGATTGATGAGGCGCAAACATGTATGGGCGTGAGCGGGATCCACAAGATCGAATCCGACGTCGTACCGGAAGTCAATACGACACCGGTTATGCGAGGTGGCAAGTAAGAACTTTTCATAATAGGCGCGATCGTCTTCCGATATTATTTCAATGTTTGGCACGATAGGCCGCGTTGCGAGTCGATACCAAACACCCCACGACGAATAGATCCAGATCGGAAGCGGGAATGAACGATAGGCCTCATTGGAATGTGTCCATACCTTTACCAAATCTTCGGCAAGGTCGGAGCCGATCCACTCGGTTGCTTTTCTTAAAAGGAACTTCTCGAGGTTGAGATTGCCGTTAAACTGGAAGGCTCTAATCAATTCCTGGTTGATATTGTACGGAGCGAACGACTGGGGAACCGGCCCGCCGGTAAAGCATGCCGTGGTTACAGTCTGTTTCTTCATATCCTGCAGTTTATCGTAGACGAGCTGCGGGAACGGAATGCCCACTAATGGTTCATGGTTGCAGAAAACGCTTGGATTGAAATAGACATCGGCTTCTGATTTCTTCTTCCGCAATTCCTCCAGGATTGGTTTCTCGTCATCGACATAGCGGTTATGGAGCGCTGTGCCATGGATTTCTCTCGCCTCCTTATACTTCGGGTGTTTATAGGCAAGCTTCCACCCTTTTGTCAAGAGCGACGACACCTCAACATCGAGTCCATCGCCCAACTGTTTCCAGATGTAGTCATGCTCTGCCCAGAACGGCTCAAGGCGGATCAGGGTGCGGAAGTTTGGGTTGACCTTACGTCCTGCATCGCGCAAGATGCGCATAAACCGGACAAGGTTATTCGCTGCCGACTCGGCGATTTCCGTATCTCCCTTCCACTCGCGGATCACATAGCCTCCGCCGTTTCTGCCGACATAGAGTGAACTGGTGTATTCAAACCCTGCGCCGCTGTCATTCGACCAGATGGAAATGTAGTCTAATGCTGGAACTTCGCGCAACAGGTTCTCCATCAGCTCGGCATAATGTTCCTGCACAACCGGATGTGCCACAGAAAGATTGAAGCGCGGGTGCCAGCTTCTGATGGGATGATCGACACGCGCCCCACGGAGCATCGGATAGCGCTGCAGGAGGTTGTCGGGAACTGAGCGCGGCTCAAAACAAACCATTCCCGGTGACAGGCCGTACTTATCTGCCAGGGCAGCGTTCGTCTTCAGGTAATTCAGATTTGCTTGCAGGTAATCGTCATCATAAATCCCTTTGTTTAATCGGCTTGACACAAATTGGTCGAGGGCTGGGCAGTAAGTGTAAAACCGATGCAGTAATTCCCCCTGCGGGCCGCGTTCAAACGGAACGGCAAAGGCCAGACCGTTGACCTCAACATGGGAAAATCCGAGGCGTGCTAAATTTTTGACGTGCTCTTCACGGTTGAAGTTGTGTGTTGTTCGCGCATGCTGCGTAAGGAAAATGTCGTAGGCAGGACGCATGCGCGGAAACGTCGGGTGAAGAATTTTTCCTAATTCAAGTTGGTCGATACTGAGCTTACTCAATTCGTTGATAACGTGTGAGTAGAGATAGTACAGAAGATGCGGTTTCGAGGTCAACAGTTCAACGCCCCGCCCCCTTTTTACTCTCACCAACATCCAGTCCTTGTTGCCTTTCAACGAAGGGTGAATTGTTTTCCACAATGCCCGATCGGTGACTACGGCGATACGGACCGATCCATGGGGTGCGTCGAGTTTCGGCGATTGCTGGATCTCCGCCGATCCGCAGTGCAGTACCTTGATCTCATTGGCTACCGTCTGTTCTACGGTTGCGGAGGGTGAGGTGTAATAAATTGTTTTGCATGATAAAATCACATCAATTAACGTTGCCATAGGGTTCCCTTTATCTCGCTTGTACACTGGTATGAATTAATAATTGAAGTTCAGTATTGACGATTTACATTCCATAGCTTTTAGGCGAATAGAGATGGCCATACTGCTCAGCCATCAATCCAATGAGTATATCTTCATTGGAGGGCAACGCGGAAAGTCCCTCCTCAATCCGTCCAAGCCACTCCTTTTCCCGTTCATTAATTTGCACACGTTTCAACTTCATTGCGTCTGAAAGAATTCTGAGCGCTTCTCTCGAGGCAGCAACCGTCCTCTTGTATGGTGTCGCTTCGTTAATAATGGCTGTTGCGATCTGCATCGTGGATTCGGGAGTAAGCACCAATGCCTGCGGGCTGAGCGCCGCATCGGAATCGACCAGGAGTTGTTGAACCATTGCTTGTGTGTTGTGGGCAGTTGCTGTGTTGAGGAGCCGGCAGTCGTATGCGAGCAGTTCAAGAAAAGCCTCAGGCGCTGATCCGGAGAGCAGCCGGACATTCTGGACCGATTCATTGCTCCACACATCGCACATCGCCGCAGCGATATTTCCCACAGGACTGAAATGCGCGCAGCTTGCCGACTTCCCTTCCATGGAAATTGGTGCACCGGTGATTGCTTTTAACACAGGGCCTTCATAGGCACAGTCTTTCGATGGGCCGACGGCTCCGCATTCAAATGCGACCAGGCTTCTCACAGCGCTAGCCGCCCGCACCACTGCTGCGAACACCTCCGGCAACATCCCCTGTGATGCTAACTGCATGGCTGTATTTGCAAACCCACATGCTGAATCACCGCCGGGGATCACCCGGTGCGCCTCACAAACTCGGACAATTTCTTTCCACAGAAACTCCATATCTCGCGGCGCAAGTACACCAAGGGCAAAAACCACTCCGGTAATATCTCCATAGAGCATTGCCTCATCGTTCACCTCTTTGCTGCCAACTGATTCGATCGACAGGATGTCGGCTCCCGCTTTTGCACATAGCTCAAAGGATTTCATCAGGGTTTCCCATTCAGAGTCAGAACGTAATTGCGGCGGATGTGCCTGATCGCGAATATCGGTTGGGGTTACCCGTAACGCACATGGTATCCCTTCTGATTCGTTCATTTGTTTCAAGCCAGTGTGAAGCAGCGCGGTGATTTCGGCTCCCCATTCCGGATGGACGGTCATCGGTGGGAGCAACTCATACTCTACCAGGAGGCCAGGCAGTTGCAGCCGCTTTGAAGCTTTCGCTATCATTGCGATAATATCTTCGTACTGTGCACGCACATTCGACCAAGTACTTTCCTCTATCGATATTGGGGGAAGAGTAAAATTCAACTCAGGAAACACCAATCCACCGCCAAGCCGTAATCCAAAGCCACACTCAACCGGGTGTGTTGCCCTTCCAAACATGAGTTCCGATTGATGTGCAACTGTCAACCGGGAAAATGTCTTTCTCATTCATGCTCCTCTGTTGTTTTACTGCACGAGAAATTCTGAATCACGGATCTAACCTTTCACAGTGTGTATTGCTTCCCGAATTGCCCTCAAATTATCCAACAGAGTTCCAAAGGGAACGACACCGGCTCCTACGATAAATCCAGGGTAGCCATCCCCTTCATGGATGCAGGCCAGAGTCCGCTGATGCAATGTTTCAGGCGTTGCTGTAAGAAAATCCCGGGAATTGATATTGCGGCGAAATGCTTTATGGAAAGAGCGCTTGATTATGATTCTTGAATTTGGGAGTCTAATCGATGTCAAGCAGTTACTTATCATCTGTTATACCTTAAATTCTATCACCGCATCGCGAATCGCCTTGAGATTCTCCAGCGGAGTACCATACGGCACGACACTTGTTCCCAATATGAATCCATTGTATCCTTGACGTTCCTTCAGGCGCTCTACTGCAAGTTGATGCAACACTTCGGGTGAGGCTTCAAGGAATTCTCTAGAATCGATATTCCTCCTGAACGCTCTCTTCTGCTTGAGGCATGCTTCCCGAAATTGCTGCACATCGGATGGTGTATCGCAGAGAATGTTGTTTGCTCCTGTCTCGAGATATGCATCGAGCATCGGTGTGGTCTTGCCGCCAATGATCAATGGAACATGCCGAACACCGCATGCATGGAAATGATCAATAAGAAACTTCGTTGCCGGCAGCACAAATTCACGATATATCTCGGGCGAGATCATGGTGGAGGATGCCTGTGAATCGAAGATCACCACACCGCACCCTGCGTGGATATACGCTTCTCCGTACTCTTTGATCACCGCTGTTGCAAATTTGATAAGGTCCTGCGCGAGCTGTTGATGCATCACCGTCGACATCAACAAGTGTTCCAGTCCTGCAAGATGTGCCGCAAGTGAGAACGGTCCCGAGACCGCACCACGAATCGGAACCTCGCGTCCCAGGACTCGTACGACGTTATGTGCTACCTCGAGATGCAACGGCATTCTTCCATCTTTCATCGGATTTGGAATCTTCTTCTCCGTGATATCCTCCCGCCCCCTGAACACCGCATCTTCTGACCGGATGGATGGAATCGATGCATCATCACCATCATAATAGGTTATCTTACAGCCAATCGCTTCGGCTTCCACATTATAGACATCGATTCCTATGGTGAGTGCATCGGGCTGGACCCGCTCATACTCTGCGATCAGCGCGTTCGTAAACAGGTTCACGTCACGGCAAACGGAGGAGGGTGTGCTATTCACAAACCATGCCTTGTGTTCATAGATGGCTGGCAGAAATGGAACGCGATCCGTTGCCTGACACTCATGCGCTGACAGTAACCGGTTGTTCACAATAATCCTTTCTTAATCATTCCTCAAATCTTGACAACCGAAATAGAAATCAACAATCAAAATGAAAAGAGCAAAATGACAATGCAAAGATAAAAGCGAGAGTTGGCAGGCGCTGCCCTAAGTATTGATGCGAAAGCACCTGAGGAGCAGGGTCATCAAAACATTTTCCATTTTTCTCTGTCGTTTTAATTTTTGACTCTTGATTTTTGATTATTAATCTGAGTCTAGGGGTTACCCTATATATGGTTCTTCAAAAAGATTCACACTATTTCAATTCTTTTATCCTCACTTCTGATTCAAGGTTTTGGATTTCTTCCAGTGCAGAATTGGCAATTCCCCACTTCTGTGCATTTGCCGCTCCTGCTGCCGTTCCAAATGTCAGGCACCGCGCAAACTCCCATTGCTTCTCCAAACCATACAGAATTCCTGCTACCATTGCATCGCCGGAACCCACCGGATTCAATGCCTTGATCGAGGGAGGCATGACGACCCAGAATTTTCCCTCACCGGCTGCATAGAACGGCCTCGCTCCATCGGTAATTAATGCATAGGAAATCGAGCGGCTGAGAAAAAACTCCAAACCCTCCCGCATTGAGCGCTCGGTATTCAGGGGTGCCCCGAAGGTCTTTTCAAATTCCTGCCGATTCGGTTTGACAAGCGTGGGAACGGCAGTAAGTGCACGCTCGAATGACCGGCCGTACGAATCGAGCACAGACCGAACACCATGATCCCGCGCTATCCTGATCGACTCAAAAAACAGGTCATCGGCTTCACTGCAAGGCGAACTCCCTGCACAAACTAACCATGTTGATTTTGGCGCAAGTTGTTCCGCCTTGCGGCTCAGGGCATGAGCGTCATCAAGACCAATCTTCTGCGAAGGTTCAAAGATCGCTGTTGTTGTACCATCGTTTTCTCGATAAGTAACTCCATCCCGCGTCATCGCATTGATCCAGACAAAATCATGTTCAATGCCTTCTTCGCTCATCAGTCGCGAGACCGTTGTGCCTGTCTCACCGCCGAGAAAGCCGGTAGCAAGAGTTTTCATACCGAGCCGCCGGCTCTGGCGCGAGACATTGATTCCCTTCCCGCCTGGAACCATTTCCATATTCATCGCCCGGTGAATTTTCCCCCGCTCAATTTTATCGACGATGACCGTTTTATCAAGCATCGGATTTAATGTGACCGTCGTAATCATCGTAATAATTTTGCCGCCTTCTCCACGGATTCCTCGTCATGGACAATCGCACATAACGCTGCAATCAGTTGCTTCGTAACCGTAATTGCTTTCCAATATTCATTGTTTCCTGCCGCGTTTCCCTGCTTATTGTACCTTGACTGTTTCTTCCCAATATCTCCATTTGCTGTACCCATCACGCTCCCGTGCTCCATCAAGCTGAAGTCCATGCACGTTGGGTAGTGCCTCCATGAGGGTTGTTCCATTATACCTGACCTTTAACACATTGGAGGCGGAGTATTGAACCTGATTGCCCTCTTTCGTTGCGAAAAGAACATGCGCATCGGTCTCGTAATCTCCGTATGAGACTTTTCCCAAATCATAGAGGTATCGGGGCCGGATGTTCTCGCGTGCAACCTCCATGTCAAGATCGAGTTTTACACCAAGCGTTGATGTTTTACCGTCGCGGTCAATTTCAAGCCCGACAGCCTGATAAGGAGCTGAGACATTGATCTGGCGGACTCGCTTGAGAAGCGGCTCAAGATTTTCACCCCTCTTGTGCGGTACCAGAACACTTACAAACACTTCCATATCGCCGGCGTGATACTGGCTGGAGATTGACTGATAGACGGCTTGTTCCTGTTGTCCGCTACGCCTGATGGGCTCAACACCCATGGTTTTCGCATAGGTTTCGGGGAAATAAAGAAGCAACGACTGATCCATTAGAAACTGAGTGCGCTGAATCGAATCATTTGCAAGGTCGACAAAGTTGTTCCCCTTCGCCATGATGCGCTGGCTGTGCCAGAAATTCGTGAAGGTAAAATAATCCGGCTTTAGCACCTTTACACCGTCGACGACAATAAAGAAATCGTCCTGTTTGACATAGACGACAACACGATCCCATTGGTATCCGAGTTTATCATCGGTCACCCGCGTGCGGCTCACATCGACCTCGTTGAGATTTAGAAAATCAATTTTCTGAGTTCGTACTTGCCGATAGGCACCAGAGTTTTGGACGAACTCAAGCACCGATTGATGCCCGTCCCGTTTATTTAACCGGGCGACCAGACGATTATGAAAATAATCCTGCCGCCATGCACCATAGATCCCGCTCGGAAGACTATCGCGGTAATCGGCATCGTGGAGAAGGACCGAGCCTTTGTTCATGAGCAGGGCAATGCTATTTTCATCGGCGTGACCATGGTGCATTTTTTCTTCCTCAACCGAAATGGTTTGCCGTAGATATTCCCGTCCCAGCCAGCCTCCATCGCCTTCATCTTTATAGTTGAGGAGCATATACGTGCTCTGCGGCTTCCAGCCGTTCCGGAACACGATCTTTTTTCCAATCATATCTTCCAGGACTTCCTGGCTGGAACTCACCGGTTGCTGTGCTTTCACCTTCTCATCGGTCCAGCGAAAGGCGTCGGAGAGGTAATACGCTTCTCCAACACCGATTACTGGCAGCCGTTTTTTTGCACTTTCGTACACACGTTGTGCAGCCCATTTCATTTCAGGATCTTTGAAGATGGCTGCCCCCTTTTCGAAGATCGGCACAAACCGGAGCGATTCCCATCCGGAAGTCCAGCGCGAATCACCGAATTCCGGCACAATGCCGTACGGTGCAATCAATTTGACAAAATATTTCAGATAGTATTTTGTCAACGGAGAATCGAAGAGATCCGGCCTGTTTGCTGCTTCAGCGTAGGAATACAACGCCATCAGCCAAACGGCATGATAGCCGGTGGCATCTTCAATTTCCCATTGCGTAAGATTGTCTCCTGCAATAATCTCCGCCATTGCTTTCCATTTGGGTGCATTCGGATGATCCGGCAGAGCGATGGCAGCATAGAGTAACGCTTCTGCCCGGAGGATTGCGCGGTTGTGTGCACCCCATTCGGGAAAATGGAAAATAAAGTCGGCACTGCCGGCAACATCCTCCTCTATTTTCTTTTTCATCCGGTCGTCGATGACGCCGCTATCTTTGATGCGAAGGTAGGCCCGAATATAGGGAGCCATATAAAAGAAATTCGTGATAACCGGAACACCTCGTTGATACTCAACACGGGTATTCCAATACTCTTTAGGATATGCCTCACGCAGATCGCTGTAGGACAACAGTAACTCTGCCGCCTGACGGGCATATGTTTTGTCTTTCGTTTCCTCAAACAAAAATGCCAGCGTGCTCGCAAGATAGACCGGTCCACCCGGAGAATTATAACCCCACAAGGGACTCGGCTGATAACTTTTTTTCCATTGTTCATTCTGTGCCGGCAGTTCCTTCCAGCCTTTTTCAACAGCGTTTTTGATATCACTCATATAGAGCGATTGTTGTGCTGCGGCAACCTGAAGTATAAGGACAAAACAGATGATGACATGGTGCATTCTCATGGTTTCCTTTCCAGAAAGTTTCCTTGATCGAGGGCGGCGCATAAGGAGGCGATATCTCCGATCATTTCTCCTAATTGCGATGGGATAATTTCACAACTATTTGCAGCTTCCGACAATGTTTCTTCAAACATAACCTGCCGTGCGATCGGAAGGATGGCATCTCCAATTCTCATGCCAATTCCCCCAAGAATGATACGTTGGGGATTGAGGATATCAACCAGGATCGCAAATCCTCTTCCGATATAGAATGCTGCCTGTTCAAAAACCTTGCGCGCCTCCTCCCGGCCGGATTGGTATGCCGTATAGACATCCAGAATGCTCGCAGAGGAATCCCAAAGCTTCGGGTACATTCCGTGGGCGAGCTTCGCTATTCCTGTACCGCTCCCGAACGCCTCAAGCGATCCGAACTTTCCATAACTGAAGGGGCCGACCGTGTTCATTCGGATGTGACCTATTTCTCCGGCAGTGTCTGTCGTTCCGCGATACAACCGGCCATCGAGAATGAGTCCCGCCCCCAACCCTGTCCCCATTGTCAGGAAGATGATGTTTTGATATCCACGGCCTGCACCGAAATAATGCTCCGCTAATGCACCGGCATTGCCGTCATGTTCGATATACACCGGCAATGAAAACTGTTCCGACAGCATCTGTTTCAGAGGAACATCATCCCACCCGGGAAGATTAGGTGGGGATTTAATAATGCCCTTCAACACATCGAGCGGTCCGCCAATAGAGACACTGATCGCTTTCACCGGTTCCGGGCTGTTCTTCAATGCCTCAGCAATCATGGCAATCAGTTCCTGATAGATTTTCTTGTAGCCGCGGTGTGCATGTGTGGGAAATTGTTTTCTCCAGACAATCTTAGCCTGTGCCGTGCCCAACACAACGGCCGTTTTTGTACCGCCAACATCAACCCCAATAATCATACCGTTATAAGCCCTTTAATAATTTCCTTTGCCTGTTCAACCTGATCCAGCGAGATGTGTTCATCGGTAGTGTGTGCCTGTGCAATGTTGCCCGGCCCGAATACCACCGAAGGGATTCCAAAATTATTGTAAAAGCCTGCATCCGTTGCATAGTGTGCAGTTTCGAGGCTTACCGATCCTGTCACGCGACGAATGGGCTCGGAGAGCAGGCGGACAATCCCTGCTTCCTCTGCAAGCTCCATTCCTGCAACTGAGAGATACGGCAGATCGGCATGCCAATCCGGAAGTCCCTGCAGCCCGGCAAGGGCAGCCTCGAAGACATCGCCGGTGGTTTCTCCCGGCACCGTGCGCCGGTCGATCTCAATGCTGCATCTATCGGGAACAATGTTGACCGCCTCTCCTCCTTCAATCACTCCCACACTGATCGTTGGTGAGCCAAGGAGCGGATGCGGCCTTCGCATATGCAATCGTTGTGCATATTCTTCAATGCGTTTCACCACGTTAGCCATTGCATAGATCGCATTCGATCCACGCTCCGGATAGGCCGAATGAGCAGCAATGCCGGTGGTATGAATTTTCCATCGCGTCACACCTTTGTGTGCCCGGACAATGCTGAGCTGCGTTGGCTCACCGACAATACCGAAATCCGCCTGCAGTTGATCACACGCCGCCATTGCTCCACTGAACCGGTATTCCTCATCACACACAAACAGCAACACGAGATTATATTTGAACTGCCCGTTGATGGCGAGAACATCGATCACGGCCTGCAGTAATGCGGCAATTGCTCCTTTGGTATCGCAAGCACCGCGGCCGAACAGTTTTCCATCCCTGATAACAGGATCAAAGGGAGCGATACTCATCGCGTCTGCATGAACAGTATCGAGGTGAGCCTCAAGCAAGAGTGTTTGAGGGGCTTTGACATCAATGCGACCAATCACATTGGGCCGCCCCGGAAGCACTTCAATCACTTGCGTATCGATCGCATGGGCTTTCAACAGTTGAGCGATGTGCTCGGCAATGGCTTTTTCTGAATACTCGTCTCCGATTTTCGTGCGCCCCATGGGATTCATGCTCGGAATCGCAACAAGCTCAGAAAGCAGGTGAATGACTGACTCCATGGTTATTCTTCCTCAATAGCAAAAACTCGTGCCGGAGCTCCATCTGCGCCTTTGATGAGAAGGGGTGCAGCGACAAGTGTAATTCTTCCCTCGTGCAGGTGTGCAGTGTTGTTAAGATTTGTGATCAGCGGAATACCCTGTTTGAGCAAGATGTAATGAGTCTCGAGTGTAAAGGGCGTGTCGGCCGCTACAACTGTGGTTCCCAATGCTGCCAAGTATTCTGCCGCCTCTGGCGACAAAGGTGGATAGGTTTGATAATAATCTTCCCGCCCAAAAAATTTATCCCAGCCGGTTTTTAACACAACACCGCTCTGTTGTACGTTAAACTTTTGCTGTAGCTCTTCTTTTGTGATGGCGCGTCTGGATTCGCGGGGTGAAAAATCCAAAACCATTGCATGAGAATACCAGAGCGCCGGATCATACTGATCAATGGTCGGCATTCCCTGAAAGACATGGCTTGGCGCATCGATGTGGGTTCCTGTATGTGTACCAATGCTGAGACGTGTTACCTCACAACGGTGTTCTGAGAAATTAGCCGTGCGCTCCAACGATGTAGCCGGGTGCCATGGAAAATACACCCGCAGAGCAGAATCAATCGGATGTGTCAGATCTATGACGTTCATACATCGATATCCTCGGTATGATGTCCTTCAGCGCGTTGAGGTGAAACATTTTTATCGGGCACCCAGATGATAGCGTCGACCGGACACGCTTCAAAACAGAGACCGCAGCCAGTGCAGTAATCCGGAATCACCACGGCAACCCGTTTGAAAAGATGCTGTGCGCGGTGTTCCATGACCAGTGCATCGAAAAAGCAGAGCGGCGGACAACGATCGCAGCCAATGCACAGTGATTCAACCGCTGCCGCAATAGGCGGATGCTCCTTGACGAAGGGAGGCGGAAGCGGTGCAAGTCCGCGATATCTTGAGCGCTGATCAGTCATCTTCTATTTCGGTTCGTTCCATATATTCCGAGATCCGGATTTCGGCTCACCCGACCAGCGAATAATGTCATCGGGATGTGTCATATGCTGAAGCGCCTTGCCGCGGATCTGATCAAGCGAGTTCAGCTCCTTCCGCTTGAGATACTCTTCGATTTCCACGTTCACCCGGTTGATGGTCTCCCACCCATTGATCATAACCGCCGAGAGCATTTGGATGGTCGTTGCACCGAGAAGCACATACTTGACAACATCCAATCCTGACATAACACCGCCAGTTGCGCTGATTGGAATGGAAATCGATTGGGCTGCTTCTGCAACGTAGCGGAAGTTATAGTACTTCGCCCATGGCCCCCCGATCCCGGCATAATACCCATGAAGGATCGGCTGTTGGCTTTCAACGTCGACATCAAATCCGCGAATGCGATTGCACAGCGAGACTGCCGATGCGCCGCATTCCTGTGCAGCAAAACATTGATGAAGAAGATCGGGGCTCGGAGCGAATTTTACCAGTACCGGGATCTTCACCGCCTGTACCACAGCCTTAATTGCAGCGACGAATGTTGTTTCAAATTCCAGGCTGCCCGGCCGATGCGGTGAGGAGATATCGAGTTCAAGAGCATCGGCACCGCTCTCTTCCACTTTATTTGCCATTGCCGCCCAATCGCCTGCCTCATCGGCAAATATACTTCCAATAATCGGAATGATAGCATGCTCCTTGCTCACCTGGATGAAGCGCCAGTAATCCTCCAGTGTTCCGCTGTACCCCTGTTCGTAGGAATAGAGGCTGAACATTTTCGATCGGCCACGAATTTGTTTATCCCAATCCAGCAGCTTATACCGGGGCCGGGGCCAGTTCCGCATATGGGCATATTTGTCGGAACATGCTGTCTTCAACACAACCGCGCCCGCACCATGATTCTGGGCAAACCGAATCTGGTTGACATCATGACTCGCCGGTCCGGAGGCCACTATCACCGGGGTGCGAAGTGTGAATCCCAAAAACGATGTGGTTAAGGACACTGCGTTCTCTTCAGCCTCCATTTATAATGCTTACGAAAGAGAAAACTCCTGCTCCCGTACAAAATACCTGCGCATGACGCTGCTTTTCAACTGGTAACAATTGCCAATGCCAGATGGAATTTCGATGCATCCATTTCGCACCTCAAGCAATGGATCAATTATGTCATCCACAAACCAGCGGTGTGATGCTTCAACATCGGTCGGGTATGTGAAATTTGGAAGTGTTGCCAGATGCACAGTCTGTGCTCCGCCGATGCCAAGCTCCGGCATGGTGCCGCCCCAGACAGGAACGCCTGCCTCTGCACAGAGATCATGAATCTCTTTAGCGTTCTGTAATCCGCCTACCCGCTGAATTTTTATATTCACAATCTTACATGCCTTCATAGCAAGAGCATCTCGAACAGTATTGCTATCCTTTGCACTTTCATCGAGACATACTGGTGTAGAAATCTTTTCCTGAAGTTTTGCGTGTCCTTCAAGGTCGTCTTTCGGCAGCGGCTGCTCAATCATCATCAATCCAAATTCGTCAAGTCGATGCAGGTGTCCGATATCGGCTTGCGTATACGCGCAGTTCGCATCGACCATCAAGTTCATCGACGGATATTCTTTCCGTAGTACGCTCAACGGTTCAATGTCCCAACCCGGCTGGATTTTAATTTTAAGACGTTTATAGCCATCCGCCATGGAGCGGGTAATCGCTGAGAGCAACTCTGAAACCGAAGGATAGATTCCTACTGCCAATCCTGAGTCGACACACGTTCGTTCACCTCCGAGCCGCTGGTACAGGGGCTGCTGTGCTTGCTGAGCTTCAAGATCCCAATACGCAGTCTCAATTCCCGCTTTTGCGAATGCATTCCCTTTGATTGCGCTTACTACCTGATTTATTTGTTCGACAGATTCCGGATGACGCACTTGCACCCGTGGAATAATTTCTTGTACCAGGCAATCCCAGGTTGATTCCGGCGTTTCATCCGAATAGAATGCCCCCGCCATCGGCGATGCTTCTCCATAACCAATTGCTCCATCGGCATACACACCGATGATAATGCCATCTTTCTCGCTTACTGTACCGTTGCTTATCCTGAACGGTTCAATGAGCGGGATTCTGACGTGGGTGATCGTTATGCGTTCAACGTTCATCGCCTCTTCACCGGATTCTTCAATTCGCCAATCCTTTCGATTCGGCAGGAAACTGTATCGCCCTCGCTCATTGGTCCGATTCCTTCCGGAGTGCCCGTGGAGATAACGTCCCCCGGCTCCAATGTAATGTTCTTCGAGATGAATTCAATCAATGTTGGGATATCGAAGACGAGATCTTTTGTGTTGGCCTTTTGCCTCACCTTGCCATTGACACGGCACTCGAGATTTAACCGGAGCGGCTGCTTAAATTCCTCTGCGGTCACAATCCAGGGCCCCAGCGGCGTGAAGGTATCGAAACTTTTCGATCGAAACCAAGGATGTTTGTTGTTGATGTCGTTTGATTGCAAATCGCGTGCGGTAACATCGTTGATGATTGTGAATCCTGCAATTGCCTTCCACGCCTCTTTTTTCTTTACGGCTGTAGTTTTCTGTCCGATCACGACTGCCAGTTCAACTTCGTGATCGATACGGCCAACATCAGCAGGAATGAGAATCGACTCATCGGGTCCGATCACCGACGAGCCCGCTTTGGAGAAAATGATCGGTTCCACCGGGACCCGAAAGTTACCCTCCTTTGCATGCAGAGCATAATTCAATCCAAGAGCGACAATTTTTGGAGGGCGAAGAATCGGCGCCTTCATAACGGCATTGCCCCCGACAAGGTATTCTTTCTCGAGCTTGTGGCTCTTCAGAAATTCAATTACCGCCCGAAACTCCTCTTCATCGAATCGCCCTTCTGTCAGGAGTTGAAGAATTGTCGTCGTCGGCTCGACAACGATTCTTCGGGTGATCGAAGTTGCGGCGGCTTCTGCGTCGGTATAATTTATCCATCGGCCCTTATATTCAATGCCGATACAATAACCTTGCAGGTCTTCAAATTGTGCAATCTTCATGTCTGAACCAATGTGTTGATACTATTATTGATTGATGACTACTCAGTATATCAATGGCAAAACCACTGAGACACTGAGAACACAGAGCTTTCGTTATTCATTCTTATAGACTTTCAATTCTAGACATCTACTAGTTCTCTTTTCTCTGTGTGCTCTGAGCCTCGGTGGCTGCGTAATTAGGGTAATGGGTTATTGATGATCTGCATTTTTCGTTTCCTTAAAATACACACCAACCGGATGCTGCCGCTCAAGTACCTGATCAGGGTACGCGAGTACACACTTGCGGCGTTCGCTCTCAAAGGTCATGTTCGACAGGGCAATTCAGGACAATCGGCAATGATCGCCCCATGCGCTCCACGGTAATGAATTCACTATTCAATAAATCATGCAAGAGGTGAAGTTTTCCTTCCGGCGAATCAAACGACCACTGGATCTCCAGGTAACGATATTTACCCGGCAGTTCAAGATTCTGCTGAGCGCTATAGGTTGTCATCTCACCATACCTCCTCTTCACACCCTCTTGAGCGTTGGGCAAGAAATATATACTGTAACTATTTCATATGGCTGAATGCTAATCTGAACGGCTCCCTCGCGTACGTCGAGATCGCCAGTGATTGTCTCGTTCAGCATAGCACGCGAGATTTTCGTAACAGGAAAGTAAAATCTGGCTGTTGTACGGATCACCTTATCAACCGGATTACTCAACCGGAGAACAATTCCGTTGCCATCCTCTGACTCCTTCAATGCGCTGAACTGGACTTCAGCGGGTGTAACAGATAAGAACGATTGCTCCAACATGTGCTGTTCGTTTTTTCTGGCGGCAACGATGGGCGGAACGGAAAACAACTCTGCCTCCTTCAAGATGGTTGTCCACATCTCTTCGGAGGAATCTGTCACTACAATGGCATATTCGAAGGTATGGGTGCCGAGGCATTGGGCATCGGGCGTTTCGTTCCACCACCCCGCAGCTCCACCGGGCCGTGTAATGAGATCGCGTCCGGCAAGTTTGCCGACAGAACGGAGCAGTGTCAGCGCCAGCGTTCCCCGATCCTGAAGCTTCAATTCATATTCCGGTAGCCCCTTCGTCAGGAGTGTGAATGCCTGTTTCTCATCACGAATTGTCACAAAGCGCTGCATTGGGGCTACCATTGCCGGATGTTCAATGGAAAATTGTGTTACATCATACTCACGATGCTCACGTTTCACAACGGCGAAGGGTGATTCGGCATATGACTCAGATGTGTTTATTCCTGTACGGAACAGCACGCGCAGCCTGTGATCTTTAATGGCATTATGAACCGTTGTTTTGATCTCCAGATGGCGGGAGTCGGCGGTCAATGCAACTAGAGAAGAAATCGTCAACTCTCTCTTCTTCGTTGAACGACTGCGTTCATCAAGAGATGCAGACTCTGGTACATTCATGCTGCATTCAATTTCGATCGCCGCCCGCAACGGCCCGCGCTCCACAACACTCACTTTTGGTGAAAGCTGATGAGAGTAATACCATTCATCCTTCTCCGGATACGAATAGTTATACTCATCTCCTACATCTCCTGAATCTTCAAAAATGTTCAGGTTGGAGTATTGCAATCCGGTTTCTTTATCATGCACGAGAAGAGATCCGTCTGACTGCACTTCCACCTTCAGCCATTCGTTCTCCAGTGAGGTCTCAGTAACTGTTAGAGTATTGCTGTATGAGGGTGTTTCATCTGTTCGGACAACACTGAGCCCCCTCCACCCGAATGAAGGCAACTGTTTCGCAGACACCAACACCGTAAACCGATCCACCAGTGTTTGGTGCGGGTAGTCATGTTTCGAATAGGTCAACCCAAATGTCTCTTCTCTCTTCATAATCTGGTATGGAATTTCGTTGCCTCTGTTATCGATAAGCTTAAATCCTTGGACCGGCGGCAATTTCCCGGCAACCTTCACTTCCGGATTTAATCCGACGACAACATCCTGCAGGTAGAATTCTACTGCCGCTTCCACCACTTCCGTTCGAACAAACGGTGACGGATTGAAGAAGAGAAGAAAACGATCGTCCTTATGAGAGGTTTCATCGTACGGCCAGAGTTGGGCAAGGCATTCTGTCTGTACGTGGGCAGCAATTTGTCTGACTTTCTTATATCGAACGATCATCTCCTGGTGAACTTCGTCGACGCTCGTGCCACAAATCGCATCGTGATCCTGGTTTTGGATAAGGTACTTCCAGGCCTGTTCAATCTGGGGCGTTCTGCTGCGCATCCCGGCCATCATTCCCACCACATTCAGAGGCTCAAGCGAACGTTCGAGTAATGTTTGGCATGCGGCATTCATCTGTTTTAGGTACATCCTGCTCGAGAAGACTCCGCCAAGAACGGCAAACGCATGCCGAAATCCGAATCTTGTTTCTCCATCAAGTATCTTCAGTGGTGTTCTATCGGTGATCTCATTCCTCAGGGCCTTCACATAATCCACAAAATTGCTGTGGAGAATCGTAGCATCTTCGCTTCTGGAGAGTACCTCGATGGCCGTTGTAACATCAGCGTCCGGCCAGTGGTGGTCGCCGCCATTAAAGAAGAGCCGCTGTGATGTCGTTGCACGGGCATCGAGTTCCCGCTTTAACCGGTTAAATTTTTCTCGGATCACCGCCTCATCGCGGCTGGCAAAGTAGCCGGCGCTGTATCCATCCTTCGGCAGATGATGCATCAACACTTGCGAACCATTGGGGCTTTTCCACCAATATTCGGAAAACTCCTGGCCGGGCTCGCCGCCAAATCCGCGATAGATCATTGCCGTATCGATGCCGAATCCTAAAAGCAACTGCGGCATCTGTGCAATATGGCCGAATTGGTCGGGGATGTAGCCAATCGGCATCACGCCCCCCAATTCATTGCCGAAGCGAAAGCCAAACAACAGGTTTCGAATCTGCGACTCACCGCTTGATAGGAATTCATCATTCAAAATATACCATGGCCCGATGAAGAGTTTTTTCTCACGAACAAGCTGACAGATTTCGTCTTTTCGATCCGGCCTGATTTCAAGGTAGTCCAGCACGGCTGCCATCTGGCCGTCGAGCGTGTACGATTTGAATCGGGCATCCGATTTGAAAATTTCCAGTAAATCTTCAATCATATCGACGAGCATAGCCCGAAAACGTTCGTAGGGAAAATACCACTCACGATCCCAGTGAGAGTGAGAGACAATATGGTAAGTTGGCTTCATCGTGTTTTTTTGTCAGCGGTAGTATTCATACTTTACAATTGCGGTTGATGCACCGACTGCCGTTACACAACTTGCTGCAACCCTGTTGGCAATCGCCGCGGCAGCGAACGGTTCATTTCCTTTTAACATCGCCGCAATAAACCCGGCAACAAAAGCATCGCCGGCACCCGTTGTATCGATCACTCTTCTAACTATTTTGCCTTTGATGATTTTTGCTTTCTTTCCATTATCGATGTAACATCCCTCCGCACCCAATTTCAATCCAAGAATTCCGGAGGCACCGGCCTTTCGGAAATAAGCCATGATCTCCTCTGGAGATTTTTTCCGCGACAACAGTACCGCTTCGTTATAGCTTGGAAGAAAGTAATCGACAAAAGGAAGAAACCGCTTCAATGCACCGAATGCCGTCGTTGGATTTCCAGCAGTATCCAGCAATATTTTTACGGCAGACTTTTCCTTCAACGTGCTAAAGAGAGTGCCCAACTCCTTTTCCATTTCAGGCAGCAAGCCCAGATAGCCTACCATCAACAACGAAGCTCGTTGAATCACAGATCGATGCTGAAGAATATCTGCACCACGAAAATTCTTCATACATCCCCGTGTGTGCAAAAAAGTTCTCTCCCCGTCACACCCAACATTAACAATGGTTGCAGAGGTCTGTGCTTTCGCATCGACACGAACCCCCTCTACACTCATGCCGTGCTTGCGATATTGATTGATTATGTAGGAGCCGAGGTCATCATCACCGACACGTGTGATGGCTCCAACACGGAATCCCAGCTTGATCAGATCGATACCGACGTTCGAGACATTGCCGCCCGTCGAGAGTGAAATCGATTCGATCAGCTTCAACCCGCCCTTTCGGGGAAGTTGCCTGAGATCCACCGGCCTGCCGATAATATCCGCAACGGCAAGCCCGGCTACGACAACATCAAGGTGGTCAACAGAATTCATTATTCTTTATTTCCCTATTCAAGAACTGTCAATTTATTAAAATCCAGTACCCGCTGCTTTCCCTTGTAGGTCATCACGAGTTGTTCACTCCCCACGTCGGCATGCAGGAATGGTCCATCGAACAGTTTTGTCTTCGACAGGTCAACCGGTTTTCCGTTTAACCATCTGCTTTCAGGGAACGTAAACCGCATAGTCTTTCCATTAAGTGTCCGATATTCGACCGAGACCGCTCCAGGTTTCAATGCCGCATGCGGAATGCGCGTGCGGAGCTGCTCTTTGAATTTATCAAACGAACCGATCTCGTCTTTCGATCGCACCTCAATCACGTAGCCGTTCTGCAATTTATGACTTCTCAACCGCCATGCAATATCCACTTTCTGTTTTTCCAGTTCAGGCCTTCCAATTTGGTTTACCCTATTGGCCACCTCTTCTGTTTCTTTTATCCATTCATACTCCTGCAATGGATACCAGCCCACATAGGTATCTCCCGCCTTACAGAGTATCCAGCCGGATTGATCGATGATTCGTTCTTCCAAATTCAACGGGAAGAAGCCGTCGATATGCTCTGAAGTTGTTCCGGTCGCGATGTCGTACAGAACCAAGAGTGTATTCTTATGTTGGAATGTACGCTCAAACGGCGAGCCGCCTGTCCATTTATCGGGATTATTATACGTTCCTTTGGATGCGACAACATCGGCGATCAGCGTTTTCACCTCCTCGGGAAAAAACATCCCGAGCTCCCATCCAGACCAATAGGGATGCAAGCCGAAGATGGTGGAAAAGGGTTTCCCAAATGTGTAGCGAACTCCCCAGGTGTGTTGCTGTATGGGCTGCAGAATTCCACCCTGCAGTGAACCAAGGCCATAATCCTTTGTCACATAGGTATATTTGTATACAGGAGGATTTTTTTCCTTCCCATAGCGAATGACATTTCTCACTCGTTTCCGCTCTTTATGGATGTAGCTCGTTTTCCGGTCGGTGGCAATCTGATAAATAATTTCAGGCAGGCGGAACCTGGAGAGCGCCGGAAGCACAAGCCACCCTGAATTGACCGGATCTCCTTTGCCAAAGTACAGCCATGCAAATGCCGATGCACCCGACTGGAGCGGCTTATACACAGCGGGTTGATAGATACGGCTGTACCCGCCAAGGTACTGGCCCTCAAGATGTTCTGCAGCAAAGTCTGCCAGGACGTAATCAAGCATCATGGCTCCGCGCTTTTTCATGTCGGGGTCAAGTGCAAATTCGGAGAGCAGCGACATGGAGATGGCATATTCCATAAAATAATCCGGCGAGTCGAACTCACCCTGCCCAATTGTGGTGGTAATGCGAATCCAGTGAATGAGGTACTCCTTTGCCTCCTGGCGATTCTCATCGGAGCTTTTGCTATTGAACCATTCCGATCCCGGCAGGTTGGGCCATTGCTCCGCGGCGAGGAAGAGCGAGGAATAGTACATACACCAGTGGTTTTCGGTATCGCCGCGGTACGGGGCATAGGTTTTCCAGGATCGCCGCACAATGTCTTTCGTTGCAGGGGACATTTTGTCCTTTCCCTGTAAATACGTGCCGATCACCGGAAACATCCAGAACATATCGCCGCGCGGTTCCTTAAGCATCACCGCCAGCATACTGTCGGCCTGCGCGATATTATGATTGTGTGCATAGCGAACCGCTGCCTGATAGTATCCGGGAGTCTGGAGCGTATCGTAGACTGACAAGAGCCTCTGGACGCGCTCCTGATACATTTTCAGATATTCCTGCCGGCCATCCGGTTGCGCGGCCAGCATTGAAGAAAAGACAAGTAACATGAGAAGCACTGTTCGTAATGTTGTTTTCATAGGGATATGACCTTAAAACGGTTGTACTGTGAGTGTCCATACTTGAGAACCATTGAGGCCAACATACCGCCACAAGTCTCCTCCGTTATCGGAACAGAATACTCCGCCATAAAACGTTGCAATATAGACCCGGCTGCCCTTCTGCGGATCAACGGCAATGGAGTGAATGTTGAGGTTCGTCAATCCATCGTTTACTCGATTCCAGCTCTTTCCGCCGTCGCGCGATTTGTAGATTCCTGTCATATAACCGCCGGCATAAACCATCGCAGGGTTGGTTGGATCGAATGCTATGGAATAAAACGTCTTATGGTCCAACCCCGCTTCAACTTTTTCCCATATCCTTCCGCCAGTCGTTGAGAGATACATGCCATGGTCCTCCGTGCCGGCAATCAAAACAGCCGGATTCTTTGGATGCTGGGCAACTACTCTGACACCGCCAACACTCAAGCTGGTACGTTTCCATGTTGCCCCCCCATTTTCGCTTCGGTAGACACCATCCTCCGTGGCACAGTAGAGACGATTCGGATCTGCATGATCGATAACAATGGAGGTCATGAATTTTTCCCCGATGCCTTCATTCATCTCCTTCCAGATTTTCCCGCCATTCGATGTTTTAAATACTCCATAGGGTGTTGCACAATACTGAACATCGGCATTAGCCTGATCGAACACCACTTGCTGAACCTCAGTTATATTCCACCCCGTTGTTATTTTCCAGGTTGCCCCTGCATCGGTTGAATAGTGGACGCCGTTACCGGAGGCGATGCTGAGAATTTTTCCTTTCATCGGTGTGTAGACCGCAACACCGAACGCGCGGATATTGGTTGGCCCGCTGTGCTGCCAGAGTGTATCGTCCGTGGTTTTCTTAAATAAGAGGCCTGTCTGTGGGTTTGCCGCACCGACGACAAATCCTTTCGTTGAGACAACAGAGAGATAGACTGTCGATTCCTGGGCGAACACCGAAGCACTCAGCAAAAAAAAGGCAATCCATCCGGCCCTCCATGGTACTTTCATTCGATTGAGCAATGGTACGGAATTCATTGAACCTCGCTTTCTAAGTTGAAAAAAATGTGAGAAAGATCTACCGCCCTGCCCGCCGCAAGTGGCGCGCAGGCGGGCAAGACACCAAAACACCAAGATTTCATTGTGATAGATTTTCAGATCCTTATTAAAAACAATCGTATCTACTCAGTTCGTTTAGTGCTCCTGCTATTTTTACTTATCTTTCCCCCCTTTTACGAAAATGGAAAATGTTCCCCGCAGAAGAAACACAATTCATAAACACATCCGCTCATTATCTTACCCCAAGAGTACCAAAAAGGAAAACAAATTATACTTTGGGTGAACATGCTGAGCAACTACAAATATTCTTGGCGCACTTGCCCGCCTGCCCAAGCGGACACTCTAAGTCGGGCAAGGCGGCCAGATTTTCTTTCAAAGATTCTCATTTATTATTTTTACGTAACGAAGGTTATTCGTCACACAATATAATCTGTTTGACATGTGCGCCTTGAAGGCCGGCGGCGATCCAGGTTTTCCCTTGATCCTTTGATTCAAATATTCCTTGTGCGTTCGTACCGACCATTATGTAAGACTGATTTTGTGGATGAATCAAGATTGTAAAAATCGACTCGATGTTCGGGGCATTCCAGACTTGCTTCCATGAGACACCCGCATTGTCGCTTCTCCAAAGCCCTGTCTGATTGCCACCGGCATACAGGTGCAATCCGTCCGGGGTTGATGTTGTTGCATAGAATGCGGTCGAAGGAAGGCCCGCACTTTGGCGCCAGCGTTTTCCTCCATCGAAGCTATAGAACACTCCATCATCCTCGGTGCCGACAAGAAGTGTATCGCCGTTCACCGGATGTTGAAACACCGTCATGATTCCGGGTTTGCCGACGCCCAGCGGCTTCCATAAGTCTCCCCGGTTTGTGGTTTTGTAAAGGTCATCTTCCGCGGCAGCATAGAGTATCCGGCGATTCCGATTGTCTGTCATGACTTGCTGAACAAACCATTTCCGAAATCCTGTCCGCTTTGCATGCCATGTTTCGCCATCGTCCACCGATTGGAAAATACCCTGCGGTGTGGCAATGGTAATACAGCGCTGGTCGACGGGGTCGATTGCAACAGATAGCACTTCCTCGGTTTTCCACGATGTCAGGATACGCCATGTTGCGCCGCCATCGGTCGATCGGTGCAATCCGTTGCCGGCTGCAATATATTTTTTCTTCGGATTCGAAAAATCGATGCCAAATGCAAAGAGATTATTCCGGTAAATATTTTTCCAGCCTGTATCGTTGCCGCGGCGTTGAAAGACGCCGTTCCCTGAAGCACTGCCCACCGAAACGTTGGCCCGATTCAGAAAGACTGCGGCATAGTAGTTCTGCGTCTGCCCTTGTGCATCACCGAGAAGAAGAAAAAGACCCATGACGATTATTACAGAACGGAGCGCCTTCACTTCGTACGATACTCCCGAATCGATACCGTGTTGAAATCCAGCTCTCGAACAGCTGATCCGTGCTTCATTGTGATCACCCCGCTTCGCAGTTTGCTTGTCATGAAAGGGCCTTGATAGAGCTGGCCGGTATTCAATTGAATGGCTTTTCCGTTGAGAACCCTTTGACCGTTGAAGGTAAAGCGCATCTTATCGCCATGCCGGGTAGTGTACCCGACTGTCATCGCTCTGTCGAATTGATCCGTGTTCGGCTTCCGGCTTGCAACCTTCTTCTTGAATTCCTGAAATGAACCATCCTCCTCCTCCGAGCCGACTTCCACCACAATGCCGTTTGTCAAAGCTGAACTCCGCCATCTCCAGTTCACCGCTTCTTCAATCCACTCATACGGTTTCAAAGGAGAGACAGCAACATACGTTGATCCGGCACGTGAGAAGATCCTGCCTGAGTCATCGATGATGCGTTCATCGAGATTCTTGGGAAAGAATCCGTCGATATGGGGGTGCATCGCTCCCGGTGCGATATGATAGAGAATAATGATTGTATTCTTATGCTGAAAGGTTTGCTCATATGGCGAACTGGAATTCCACTTATTGGGATCGGTATAGATTTTATGATAGCGATTCACTTCGTCGGCAAGGAATTTTTGTTCCTCCGGAAAGAACATCGCAAGCTCCTTCCCTTCATAGTACGGATGGAGCGTGAAGAGCGTATTGTTGGGTTTATCGGAAACGTAGGTAATATCCCATGTATGCTGCTGGATCGGTTGAAGAATCCCTCCCTGCAATGAGCCAAGGATATAATTTTTTGTCATATAGGTGTACTTGTAAACCGGCGGATTTTTCTCCTTGCCGAAGCGAATAACGTTCCGGACGCGTTTTGTTTCCCGGTGAACATACGGCGTCGACCGGTCGGTCGCCATCTGATAGATAATGTCCGGCACCCGATACGAACTAAGTGCGCCGAATACGGTTTCCCATCCTCCACGATGACGCGGACGATAGCGGGTCTCTTCCCACTGCTCGAACTTCGGCTCTCCGAAATACAACCATGCCCACATCATCGCCGGCGCAGCGAGGGGGTTGATAATGTCCTCGGGGTAATCCCGGCTGTGGCCTCCTCCATAATTACCCTTGAGATGTTCAACCGCAAAATCTGCCAGCAAGAGGTCGACCATCATTTGTGCACGCCTCTTCATGATCGGATCCTGCGCAAAATCATAGAGCACCACCATTGGGGTAAGATAGGTTGTGATGTACGTTGGCGAGTCGAATTCTCCCTGGCCTATCGTTGCCGATGTTTTCATCCAGAACTCAAGCCACTCTTTCGCTTCGGAGAAATTCTCCTCTGAACTTCTGCCGTTGTACCATTCCTTCCGGCCGAGGTTCGGCCACGTCTGTGCGGCAAGATAGACACCCGTGTAATACATCACCCAGTGATTTTCGGTGTCGCCACGATACATAGTCCGTTCCCGAAAAACCTTTCGTACTTTTCGATGAATGGAGTCTGGAAGGAACTGCCGTGTGTGGAGATAGCAGCCGATGAGTGTATACGAATAGAACATTCCACCAATACTTTCATCCGACGTCAGCGAGTCCAGCATTTGACTCGCGTAGGACTCATTATTCTTCGATGCCAACTGTGCCGTTATCGTGAAGAAACTTCGTTCATGCTCATTGCTCGCCACTTCGACAAGCCGCCGCGTTCGCTCTTCAAATGTCGTTTGGCTGAAGCATCTGGCCATCAACAAACAGCAAGCACATCCTATGATTATCGATATATTCTTCATCGCACAAATAACCCCCATACCTGGCCTTCGTCCTGACTGTTGTACTTCCAGCTCGTGCCGCCATCGGTACTGCGGAAGAGCCCGCCATTTAATGTACCCGTGAAAACAATTGATGGATTGGATGGAAGAATTGCCAGTGAATGCACCACAAGATTGGATAATCCTCCATTCATACTTTGCCATGTCTCGCCTCCATCGAGCGAACGGTACACTCCTTTGCCGAATGTTCCGACAAAGATCCGTTGAGAATTTTTCGGATCTACAGCAATAGTATAGATGGTGAAGCCGCTCAATTCTTTGCCCGCCGGCTTCCACGTCTTGCCGGCATCGACAGATTGTACAAGTCCATAATCCTCCGTACCGGCCCAAAATACATGAGCACGAATCGGGTCTTGAACAATAACACGTATTCCAGTTCCCGCCAGGGTTGCTCGCTGCCATCGGTCGCCGCCGTTTGTGCTTCGATAGATCCCTTCTTCAGTTGCTGCCAGAACATTCCTTGAGGACGATTTATCGACAACTACATCGGGTGTAAATGTTGATTGGAAGCCGTTGTTTTTTTCCTTCCAGGTTTCTCCGGCATCGGTCGATTTTAAAATTCCATAGGCTGTTGCCGCATAGACGATCGAGGGATGCTGCGGATCCGCTTTTACCTTGAGCACTTCAGTCACCTGCCAGCCGGTGGTGATGCGCCAGCTCGCTCCCTGATCGGTCGAACGGAACACACCGTTGTTGCACCCCGACCAGAGTGTCCCGTCGTTTCCCGCTTCGGTGTAGAATGTCCGGATATATGTCGTCCAGTTTCGATGACACCAGGTCAAGCCCTGATCGGTGCTGACAAACAATCCGACAGTTGGATTGTCTTGCGCACCGATACGATGCTTGCGGGATGCCAGCACCGACATATAGATTGTTTCCTGCTGTGCCGAAAGAGTGACGAGATTGCCAATCGAAAGAGCGCTGAGCAACAGCCAAGCCACACATTGTGGTATGCCGCAGGTTGTTCGTGAGGGTCTCGTTCCCCTTGTCCGATTGATCGGGTTACAGTTCAACTTGTATTCCTTTCCGCAGATCGATTTGCGATTTCACCCCGTACGATTTTCCATTCACAATAAGTTCATAGGGCTTTTTCTCTGTCCGGTCAACTGTAATTCTGATGGAGCGTTTGAGAGCGAGATTATCCAGAAGATCGACATCGATGACATTTCCTTTTACTCTCACTGCCGGTATCCGGCATCCGTCGATACCGACGCCCCATTGATCCTTCACGTTCACATAAGCGTCACCATACTGTTTGGAAATGAGATGAATTGAGACGACCGAACTGCCTGTACCCCAATGAATTCCTGTTGCCCCGGCTAATCGATCCGTTGCGGAATGTGCGTAGTTCTCCGCTGTTTGCGGCGACGTTGGTGATTCAAACAGCGAGAACATTGCCCGCAAGGCAGCAATACCTCGCTCAAAATATTCTCTCCTGCCGGTGAGTTCGTAATACTTTATCAATGTTACGGCGAAGTATCCTTGACGCGAATCGCTCCATTCGGCATCGGTATTCTGCACACCGAATCCACCAAACAGCTCGCACGACAACCATGCCGGACTCCAGGCCTGTTGATAGAGGCATAGATAATCAAGAATCTCGATGCCGCGGTTTTTATATTCCTCCTTATGTGTCAGAACATACAATTCATACCATGCTTCTGCTGCCTGGTGCATCGAGAGTGTGTTTTGAGGATGCTGCTGGGTATAAGAGTCATAAAAGCCAAGAGGTTTTCTTGAGCAGGAAAAGAATGTTTCGAAGTCGAACCATTTATGTTCTGGAAGAATCTCTGTGGCAATATAGTGCATGGCCCGTTCCGCAGCAGCGCAATATTTATGTTCCGGAGAGTGTTTGCTGTACTCGGCAAGAAAGAGAGCAGCACCTGCCGTTTCGGCGTTCTCATCCCGAAATTCAGCGGCAGGCACCAGCGTTTCTGGATGATACCATGAGGGAATGACTCCGTTCGGGCGCTGGTTGGCAAGGAGAAAGTCCGCGAACGCTCCTGTGAATTTCAGGATTTCCTGCTTTCGTTCAGGGAGATGGTCGATCCATTTGAGCATCCAGGTACATGTCCATGCAGTATGAAACATCGGCAAGTAATCGCCTTTGGCAATCCCGCCCCATGCATGATCCGCAACCCAATGCCCGCCGGTGGAATCGAGATAAAATATCGAAGGAGCAATACCATTCTTTTGTGGAGCGAGCAGCGCCAGTGAGAGCACTCTCGATGCCTGGCTTTTGAGCTGTTCGTCATTTACATTCTTTCCGTGCTCATACATTCCATACGCCGTGCGAAGAGCGTTGAACCAGACATTGAACCAATTGTCATTGTTGGCCGCCTTGTGCAGTCCGTTGCTCCATGCAAGACGTGCCTGACGGAGCAGTGTGACAGGCGTTCCCTTATACTCTGCATCGAGCGAAATCTTCGGTAACAATTCATACCACGCCTGCCGGATATAGGTTGAGAATGGCTTGGTCTGCGGCCCTCTTGGATTTTGCATTTCGCCCGCGCCATATTCCTTCCACAGATACCGCACAATTTCCTGAAATCCCTGCTGCGGCGTAGCCGACGGATCAAGATAGAGGAGAAAGCCATACGAGACCGTTGTATCCGCCAGTGTCACAGCCAGAGACTCGGGGGAAGCGTAGAACACATGCGTGTTTCTCAATCTGTATGGTTCCGGAATCCAGTTCTGAAGGCCGAATGAAAAGAATGGCCGGTCAGCGGTTGTAACCTGCAAATCACCTGTTGTCCTTACTCTTCGATATTTCTGATTGATCGCTGCAAGATCGGGTATGAGCCCAACAAACCGTTCGTCCTTCTGCATCATAAATGCCGGTGAACGAAAAACATGATCGGCAATCACCTGCTCGGGCTCCGGGCGTAATTGCGGTGTGTAAACAAAATCAAGTGGATGCCCGGCGCTTTTCTGCTCGCGATCGACAATAAAAGAATATGTCGATTGCAGAGCGCTGAACCTTGCCGCGCCCTTGATCGTTGCAGTAACGGCAATACGGGCAAACCGCTCTTTTGGAGCAAGTGTGATCGTCTTTACAATTAAGAGAAGGGGAGATGAATAGGTCAGCGTGAGTATTTGATTCTTCTGTCCGTCTTTGGTTACCGCGGCTTTCTGGAATCCGTGGGATTGCAGAACCCGATTTATACTCCAAGCCGGATCGGGCCTGAGGCTGCTCCCGCTCTCCAAGAGAAGAATCGGTTTCCCTTGTCTCATACCGGAATAGGATTCGTGAGTGACCCCATTCCGCTGACCGATAACAACGTTGATCAGGGCATTTGAGATTTCGAATGTGCCTGTTGAGGATGGTTGTGCAGACAAGAACATTGGAACGAGGAGAACGGAAAGAAATTGTATAAGAAGGACGACGGCCCGCATGGAAATCTACACCTTTACCCGCTTAATAATCTTCTGCATATTCAGGCCGAACATTTTCTTCTTCTCGGCAGTACTGCAATGTGAATAGGCCATCCATCCGAATTGCGGCAGCGGATCGCGCATCGGCTGATCGGTGCCGAACAAGACCCGATCGGCACCAACATGATGAACCATGAATTCGATCACCCGATAGGTCACAGCGGTAAGGGTAATTTCGAGATACACATTGGGATTCTTCAACGCCATCTCTACTCCTTTGCGTGCATCCTGAAACGATCCGCCGCAGTGTGCAATGATGAAAGCAATGTTGGGAAATTTCGGTGCGATATCGTTCACCTCCGCCACCACATTGGGCGAGGGATGGATCAGGGCAAAGGCACTGATGCGATTACCGTATTCATACCATGGAGACCAGAGCTTGTCGTTATAAGGAATATTGGTGCGCGGAAAATAGGGCTTCATTCCCTTCATTTTGAATTTTCGATGGACCTTGCTCAATTCCCTGGGCCAATCCTTGATATACTGCGGTTGGAGCGAGGCATATCCAACATAGAATGAGGGATAAAGTTTCATTGCATCGCGGACGATCTTATTGCCTAATTGATAGTCAGCCCAAATTGCGAGGAAGCTGCTGACACAAAGAGTATCGATACCCATAAGGGCAGCCCGGTCAACCATACTTTTGGCATCACTATACGGCATATGAATCGTTCCGATCCCCTCGGCGCCTTCATGAGCAATATGCGCGTGAGAATCGATGACGAGAAGATTCTTCAACGGTTTGCCCGCTTTTGCCTGAACAAGAATCGGGTCGGTTTTGCCCGTTGCACGATTATCGGATAGTCTCCGATTTATTCCCGCCAGCCGTATAATGTTTCCTGAAGCAATCGATTGTTTCTGTCCATCCGAGAGCGTGCAATAATCCACGAACGCCTTTGCAGCTCCGGGCGATTTTTCCAGTGCACCGGTTCCAAAGAGAATCCGATCCGCGCCATACCAGTCTGCAAAAAGTTCAACCGCCCGGTTTCCCTGATGGGTGGAAAGTTCAAAGTGAAGATTTTTATGCTTCATCATTAATCGGTGAAGATAACGGGTTGCGTCCCAGCGGGAGGCCTGAAGAAGCACTTTGAGGTTGGGAAAGCTGCTGAGCACGGCATCAAGTTCTGAGAAAAGGACCTGGTTGGCGGACTCGAGAAGATCGGGCTGGTAGAAATGCCCGCCTTCAACCATCAATAAAATTTGATGTTTCTCAAGCTCACGCAGAAGCTCGCCGCAGAAATCGATGGTAAACGGGTAGCGCTGAAGGCGCGGATACATCTTTGCTGCCGCCATACCATGATCGTTCATTTCCTTAATGGTATCAGCCGGCCTTGGAAATTCGCGTGTGTGGTGGGGCATGACGGTCCACACCCCGAAGAGGCGTTTACTCTTCTTCAGTTCCTGGACCAGCAAGCGGTTGCCATAGATCGGATCGTACTCCTTGGCAACCGAATGCGCAATGAGTGCGCCCTGGATTCCACACCATGCCATTTCTTCCAATAGTTCATTGGTTTCGCATGCAGCCTCAACATCTTTGGGGCCGCGCTTGCCAACCATGGCGTAGCTATCGATGTACAAACGGTCTGTCGTCATACGTTCTTCTTACCAGTAAAATGGTTTCATGCTCTCCCGTTCTTTGGGCTCTGCCTCGATTGCTCTTCTCAATGCACGCCGAGCTTTCTCGAGAGCCTCATCGATATCCGATTCCTTGTGTGAATAGCAGATGAACCAGCGCAGCATCACGAAGATTCCGTCGCGGAATAATTCACGGAACCACAAGTATTCAAGGCGTGCATTCATGTGCGGATCGGTAGTGGCAAACTTTAAATACGGGGCGGGCGGTAATCCGGCGGCGTGCCCTTCGATTCCCAGCTCCTTCGCCATAGCGGTAAATCCACCCATCAACCTTCTGCCCATAGCCCAGAGATGATCATGCACCCGCTCCCTGCGCATAATGGTCAATGTTGCTATTGCAGCGGCAATTGAGAGAGTCTCCCCCGCATAGGTCGTTGTCATCTTAAATCTTTCCAACGATTGCAGATACTCTCTCCTGCCGACATACGCCGAGATCGGATAGCCATTCGCCATCGCTTTTGCGTAACTGATAAGATCGGCATCAACATGGAACAGTTCCTGGGCACCTCCCATCGCAAGACGAAATCCGGTTAACACCTCGTCGAGAACAAGAAGAATGCCATACTCTTTTGTCAACTCGCGTATCCGGCGAATAAACGTACCGCTGGTATCCTCATTCATATCGTAGGGAATAGCAATCACACAGGCAACCCGTTCTCCATACTGATGAATGAGTTCTTCGGCAACTTCAATGTTGCCCCACGGAATGACCTTAACATAGTCCTTCATAAATTCCGGCACGCCGTTGTTCGGGCTATCCTCGGTCGCAAACCAATCGGGGTATCCATGGTAGCCGCTCATCAGAATCATATCGCGCTTGGTGTAAGCTCGCGCGATACGGATGTTACAGAGATTTGCATCCTCGCCGGTTTTCATGAATCGCACCATCTCCGCGTTCGGCGCTGCTTCATGGAGTATCTGAGCCAGTTCCAGCTCAATCGGACTTGCCATGCTGAAGAGCACCCCTTTATTCATTTGCTCCCGGACGGCATTGTCAACCTCCTCATAACAGTAGCCCAGGGTGACTGGACCCAGTGCCAAACGGAAGTCGATATATTCTTGTCCTTCCATATCCCAGATGCGGCAACCTTTGCCTCGTTCGATGAACTTCGGCATCGTTTCGTCAAAGAGAGGGAACGGCCGTTTGGCGTTCGTCTGCGTTCCCCATGGAATCAGCCGCAATGCATCCTGAAAATGTTTATCGGAAGGTTTCATACTCTATTCCTCACCGCGGGTTCACCGTTATGACAGGGAGGTCCGAGGCAGCATTAATCTCAACAACAGCAGAGAGAGTATTATGCTTCACATCGATTACCCATGTTGAGCCTCTCCGGGTAATAACGGCAGAGCCATGCTCTTTCCCCGATGACTGAGCTGTACATACCGTGACAATCTTATGATCGAGTGCTTGCTTATCGGAAGCTTCAATATATTGATACACACCGATTTCCTTCGGGACAGAATGGACTCCTGTTCGGAGAGATAGCTCCTGCTCTCCACGGATCATAGCGTTAAGCGAAGCAGCGGGGCGCTTGATTGAAAATTTAAGACCACCAATTTCGAGTTGAGCCTCTTTTGTGTCGCCATAGGCCTGAAAGCGTACTTGCACGCTCGCCCGTTGCGATTTCATCCGTACCTGATCAAAGAAAATGAGAACGTCAGGTTTCAAAAAAACAAGCGACCGCCGAACCAGATCCACATCGGCATTGACAAGCCGGTACGCTTCCGTGGCATCGCTCGTTACGATCATCTGCTTGTCGCTCGCTCGATACTGCACTACATTTGCCTCCGCCCACGAGGAGTTCGTTCCCTCGTGTCCATCATGATACTGATGTCCCTTTCCGTCGATGAGAACAGCCGTATGGGCTTCGGTCTTTCGCAATATCCAATGTTCCTGCGTATAGGAATAGGCCGCTTTCAATGGGTCATGCAGCAGCCGTTCGCCGTAGGCTTTAAACACAACACTGTTGCGGTCGGCATGTTCATGATTGCCCGGCGGCCCGCTTCGCATCGCAACCACCGAACTTTGCTCGTCCCACCCCGTTCGCGAGACCACCCAATCATCGACAAACCGCACATCGTACAACTCTTTTCCCGGTTTGACGGACTTGATTGTACGGTCATACCAGATCAGCGCGTGATGCGATCTGATCTCACCGATCGATTCGCAGAGAAATTGCGCAACTCTATCGTTGTTTCGATGGGCAACCCATGCGGCAACGGAAACATCTCCAACAATGCTTGCATCGCCGAAGTTGACACAATCATCCTTCTTCCCGATCGTCGGCATGGACATCTGCAGTCCGTAGCGGACGGTGCCGGGGTAGTTGATCATCGATCGCTCGTCGACTCCAAGTTTACGATAGAGCACTTCGAGGAAGAGTGTCATGTGAAGAGCGGTATAACCCCAATAGCTGACTCCTTCAATATAGCTTCCATCTGAACCAAACATGGGTGCAAAAGCACGCGCACTTTGAAGCGCCAGGTCGAGCCACTTCTTCGCCTGCGGATGCTTCTCATAGAGCAGGCATGCAGCAATACCAAGTCCTGCAATCGGGATGACTTTAAGATTTGTTGAATTGAGGATCAGCGGCCAGCGGCTCAGATCAAACCGGAACGCATAATCGCTTTCCGGGTCGAACGACCAACCACGAACGCGGTCGGGGTATTTCATTCCATACAATGTTCGGTAGCATGCCGGTGCACCCTTTTCCGCAATTTGTTTTTCCATTTCATTTTTCAGCTCCGATGACAGAGCATCGTCAAGCCACTCACGAGCGCAACTCATCGCGATTGTTGTCTCCGGGGCTCGCTGCAATCCAATGGTAAACTGTCCCCCTTCGAGAAAATAATCCCACTTTGCATATTGAAGAAGCCGTTCAATGGCGATCTTGGCAACCTCAAGCTGCCTTGGATCATGGGTGAGGGCATAGACAAACGAGGTGCGCTCCAAAATTTGCCGGGCTCGCAGGAGATCAACAACATGGTTGTTAAATCTCAACTCGTTCCGAAGGAATTGTTTATCGCTCTCCAGATTTGCCTCCGTGAGCGTTTTCCAGTACGGGGCGAAACGGGAGAGTTTTGTCGCAGCAAGAATCCGGCGAACATCCTCGGGATTAAAAAAGAGGCCCTGGCCTTTACGAACATTCTGCTGAGCCGCTCCGGCCAGTTCATGTGCTTGTAATGAAGGGATTGCCAACGCCGCTGCTGCAAGCGATGTTGTTTGCAGAAATCCACGTCGTGTTTGGTTCATAGGCACCGTATGGTTTTAATTAGCGCGAAATGATACTGCAGTAATTGTGATTTACTCTATCTTTTCCAGTTGAACCATGCATCGGTGTTCAACGGACGCTGTCATTGCTTCAATAACGGCAACAGCACGCAACCCCTCCGGGCCGCCCGTTTCCGGCTTTTTACCATGTAAGATGCAATCACCGAATTCTTTCATCTGAAGAATATAGCTTTGTGCACCTTCTGCATTAAACTCTTCTGTAATTGTTTCTTTTATCATTCCATTTTCAAGGAGATCGAGTTGCAGTTTTGTCGGGAAGCAATGGAGAGTACCGGCAGTGCCATAAATGCGGAGGAAATACGTGTCTGCGGAGACGTAGTAGGAGCTTAATGTCACCGGAATTCCCGATTCCAACTGAAGCAGTGCTGTGGTTGTGTCATAGGCTGAACCTTTCATCGCGCGGTTCGCTGCAATACAACTGACCGTCGCAATCGGGTCGAGCAGATACTCTACCGTATCGACAAGATGAATTCCCAGTTGCATCATCGGCAGCAAAGGACATGTGGCAGAATCGGCTTTCCACGCCGGCAGTCCTGCCTGCAAGCCGGCCGGCCGTGAGAGGTTTGCCTCGACCGCCACAACTGTTCCAATCCTATTCTCGTCCAGCAGTTGTTTTGCCCTGCGAAACGATTGTCTGCGGCGCGTGTTGTGCCCAACCATGAGAATGAGGTTTGCCTGTTTTGCCCATGCGATCATCTCCCTCGACTCACGCACCGTGTTCGCAATCGGCTTATCAACAAAGAGATGTTTCTCCGCCTGAACTGCCAGGCGCAGTTGTTCATAATGCAGGTGATTCGGTGTAACCAGAACAACGGCTTCGACACCGGCATAATTGAGAGCTTCTTCATAGCTCGAGGCAGGAAAGGCATGAAACTCTTCGGCTATCTGGCGGTTTGCCTCAAGGTTGATATCAAAACAGGACATCAGTCTCAGATTTCCCGCATCACGGGCACCGTTCACAATCGTTCGCCCGTGATTGGCAATGCCAATTTGAGCATACGAAACAATTCGCTCGGTGGTCATACGCTGTTCCTCTGGATTCTCTGATTGATTTGTTCATCCCCATCCAGAATTTCGATTTCAAGGTAGAACTCCCGTTTCTCCGCCGGCGATAAGATCTGCAGTGTTCCCCGCTCGCGTTCAATTGTCCGTCCCTCGACACCACAGTTTGCAGGTTCTATGCCGAGAACGTACATCCCCTCGCCCATCATTTTCCATTGCACGAGATTCGGCAATTCACGCTTTCGATACCGCAGGAGCAATCCGAGGTTACGATGGGGATTATGCAGCAAGACCGATGCACATCCATCGGCATCGGACAGGACATCATGATAGAACACCTGCTCCCGATATCCACCTTGGGGTGCAAGCATCTTCTTCGCCATATCAAGACCCGGAGCGGCTTGTGCATCACGGGGCCGGCTTGAATTTGCACGGAAGATCAATTCAGCATCTTCCTCAAGGAGCGGCCAGCCGATATTGATATGATAGAGCATCATCAATGGCACCGGGCCTGTTCCTTCGTTCACAACACTATCCAACAGCTTAATCCGGGATTTCCCCAACTCTGTTTCAATTGTACGGCAGAGCAGGAGATTTTCACCAAAGAGGTTTGACTCCCGCACAGATCCCGATACACTCATGATACACTGATCGCCATTCCATGTCGTTGTCGTTCCAACATGCTGGGCGGGAATATTCGAGAGCCTGCCATGTAAACCCAATTGTCTTCCATCATCGACACATGGAGAGCCAACGTACGTCATTCCGCACCCAGTCATCAATCCGCCAGCAAATGAACGGACCCAGTTCATACCGCTCTCATCGAAATACGCCGGATGAACATCGCCCTGTGATGATCGCCATGTCAGCGGGATTCCGCGGTATTCGGCCTGGGAGATATCCATTCCTCGGTCAAGCGTTACCTGGAATCGAAGCCCCGAACCCGTCCGTACGTCTGCGATTCGTACACCGGCCTCAGTGCCGTCCTGCAGCGTCATCAGGCGGATGCCGCCAAGTTGACTGAGATCACCTAGGCGTTGTGTGAGTTCCTGTCTGGTATATTCCTGACCAAAGATCCTAGCCATGAAAACTGGTACTTCCCCTCTTCAATTAGTGTTTTTCTAGCGCTGGAGTAGCTAATTCGATTTTTTCCTGGAGGCTTTCTTTAAATATTTTTGCATAGATCGGGTCCCGGGGCACGCAGCCTGCAGGATATTGTCCCATCTCATTATGTTTGGAGCGCATCAGGTTTGTGCAATGACTGACGGCAATGCACACTTTCGATGAATTCATTTTCCCCGTTGCAATGATATCTTTCGCATAATCGGGATACGCAATTGCACCGCGTCCTACGGCAACAATTCCGACACGGCCGCGGCGAATATTCGATTCACCGGCATACGCAAGGTACTGCCGAAGCCAACTATAGCCCGTTCCAACCGTCACCACATCAGGATACGCTTTTTGGATTTGCTCGGTGATACGGAAATGACGATCAATGCCGAGCAACGGGTGTTCGGGTGTTGTATAACCGTCCATTGGAGCATGTTCAAACGGCCGCCCGAGGTGCATTGCATAGTACGGGCTTCCCATGGAAACGTTGATCAGGAGGACCCCATATTCTCTCATTATTCCCACGAGCTGAATCGGTTCGGCGAGATCTTCCAGCAATGGATTGTTTCGATCAATGCCAAAATTGTATGGATACGGCAATGGATAAGCAATAGGTTTGCCTGCACCCGTAACCGGATCTTTTTCGTGCGGAATGCCGTCGTACGTATTAATACGAGAGGCTAGAATGAAGGCGCTGCCAACTTCATTGCGGGCTTTCCCAAGAACATTGCGGATGAAGCGGGTACGGTTTTCGAAGCTCCCTCCGTACTTCCCTTCGCGCGTACGGGCTCCCAACAATTCATTTAGGAGATAGGTGTGGCATTGTTTGATATCCACAAAATCGAAACCCATCTTTTGAACTTTGACAATCGCCTCGACGAAGAGGTCTTCCAACTTCTCCAACTCGTCGTCAGAAATAACCGGGTAGTCGGGCGGGATTGGGATTTTTTTCTTCCTATCAATATAAGTAACACAATCGACCTGAGGATGATGATACGCTATAATTGGTTTTCGGTAGCTATAGCGGCCCGAGTGGGTAAGCTGCAATCCAATGAGAAGATCACTGTCGGTGCTAAATTCATCTCGATGTGCACAACGAGAACGGCTCAGCAGCGCCTCGATTGACGACATATTTTCTTCATTCAGCAACAGCTGCCGCGAATTTGCCAGTCCTTCGGGGAGAATAGCCGTTGCTTCACCCCAGATAAGCTTTGCACCGCCCCTGCCAAATCGCTCCCAGCGACGGAACGTCAGTTCGTCCGGCTGTCCGTCAAGTGTACAATCGCACCCCTCCATCGGGTGAATACCGATCGCGTTACCGATGGTCCGATCGCCAAGTTTCACCGGCCTGGTGATCGATTCGAGCTTCTCTTCAAACGTGATGTCGACGCCAAGCCGTTCACACTCCTTGCGCAGATCATCGAGTGATTTATATGAATAGTATTTTTCCGACAAGGGGCCTCTGCAAGATGATGGGAACGCTAACTGTGTATTTCTATTGAGAGATTCCGTTTCGGCAAAGGAAGAACTATCGCACCATCCTTGAACAAAACTGCTTTACCGTTAACGAATGCTGTCTTCTCATTCTTCGCTCTCCGGATATCGATGTTAACCTCCCGGCCATGGACAATTACTTTTGCGCGGGCTTCCTGCATGCCGCTCAGGAGCCTCGGACGAATCATAAGATTCTTCGGATTGGGCCGGACACCGAGAAGATGATGAACAAAAAACATCACCAGTTCTGCCCATGTCCATACGACAATACCCAACGGAGGCAACGGCGGCGTGGGGCGTTCAACGAAACACTCCAGCCACGACCCTGCCTTCCCTCCCGGTACCTCGAGAAGCCAGTTTAAGGCACGCCACACTTTTTCATCGTTGTTGGCTTCGAAGTACGACCGTGCCATAAACACCGTGGCAAATGGCCACGGCCCCGGAGAATCGGGCTCAGAGGTGATATTGTACCGCGCGTACCCTCCCATCGTCCACCGCTGATTCCAGAGAAACTCCATCGATTCCAAAGTCTTATTGCCGAGCGGGCTTTTTGCATCGACAACATCATACATCAGCGGCAAGACACTCGCTGAGTCGGGATCAGTGTAAGAGACCTGCTCAATATTAAGCGGCACACCCGGCGGCATGGACTTGCGGTTGGGCGGTTCAAACGTACGCTGGACTTCGCCATTCAACAAACGGCGTTTGATCAGCTTTCCGTCATCGACGAAGGACAACGTCGGATGGTAAAGGAAAGATTGTTTCATGCGCTCGGATGCTTGTACCCATCGCCGGGCGGACTCTGGTTCACCCATATGAACCGCCATCTCAGCGGCAAGTTTCCAGCCGATGATATTCCATGTTTGATAGGCAAGCTCATATCCTTCCTTCACCCCAAAACCGGGATCGCGTTCCCAATACTCACGCGAGTTCTTCACCATACCGGTAGCGGGATCGAGGAATTCAGGCTTCAGCGGATAATTGGCAACTGCTTTGATCTTCGGCCAGTGCAATTTGATCATCGAATCGTCGCCCGACCAAACCCAGTGTGTCCACAGTGCATAGAGTAACTCGCCGTTCTGGTCGAGCTCTATTGTTTGGGGTGGTCGATGACGGCTTGCATCGATCGCTCTGCCGCTCTCGTCAACAGAACGAGCCAGCATGCGCTGCAGTGACGGTTCAACGATGTCGTGATGTCCCGCAAGAACGCTTCCCACAACGATCATACTATGATCACGGACCCATTCAAGGTTGTATTGCCAGATGCCCGCATCCATCTTGCCGGAATTGGCAACGGCGGTGCGCAGTCCTGTTCGCGAGACTGCAAAGAGGTGATTGAGGTTTGTATTATCCGAGTCGAAGCGTGCCCGTTGTTCCCAGTAGAGCCGTGCTTCCTTCCGCAACCGAGCAAACCCTTTCTTTTCCAGTTTCTCCCGGGCAAGATTGAGCGTCAGTACAATCGTCGCCGATTTCGATGCACCGGCAGCAAGCTCTCCAAAGCCAACGCTCAGATGGCGATCGCCGACCATCGTTGCCTGCGGAGAGAACATGCGAAGCGTTTGGTAGCCTGAAGCGGTCAGCATCAGATTCTCTCTGTCGACATGATATTCATCAAAATACATCAGGTTCGGATAGAGAAGAATTGTTCCAACCGGAGTGGCCGGGGCCGAGCCGGTGTTCGTCACTGTAACCGTTCGCAGCACGGCCGCATCATTGACCGGGCATATCAACTCTTCCCGGACAGAGCACGATCCTGCTTTCCACTCGATGACAATGGTTGGAATATTCTCCGAATATTCCCAGTGCATCTTCGCTAGGCCATGATCCGGAGCATATCCTTTCCCTTCGACGGCCAGCGTAAAGCGCGAATTCTGCAATCCCCGCTCGGGGTGATAGAGATACGTGCTCATCTTTCGGCAGAAGTGCTCCGCCGACCAGAGCAGGAGCCCGCAATGCGTGCCATGATCTGGCTTTGGAGAACTCTGGAGAGCCATGATGAGTTCACCATTTCCCAGCATGAAGTATTCAAGGTCAAGAATGTTCGAGAGATAGTCCTGATGGATTTTTTGCTCGGGCCCTGACTGCGGATCGGCATCAGTGCTGAGTGACGGCCGGATCGTTGCAGCAACTGCACCCGCACCAAGGTACTTGATAAAATCTCTTCGTTCGACGTTCATAGTGATTATGAAAGAAGTTTATTGTTCGTTCATATAGCGCTGCAGTGTGTTAACGTTTCGTTTCGAATTCTCGATGAGTGGAAGGCAGTGCGTTTCCAGTGTCACATGCTGAACCACCCGATCGCGTATCAGCGCCTGGATTTGTCCCTTCCAATCAATGGCCCCTTCCCCAACGGGAACACATTGAATCAATGATCCTTTCAATGTGTCTTTGACATGAACATTTCCGATGTACGGTTTGAGTGCTTCATAGCCATCCGGATAGGGTTGTTCGCTAGTGCCAAAGCCATTACATGGATCCCAGTTTGCACGAAAGGCTTTGGATCCTACGGCTTGAATCAGCTTTGCGGTGTTGACACCGGAATCGCACCAGAAGCCGGGCTCGTTCTCGACAAGGAGGGTGAAGCCTTCCTGTTCCGCTTGTTGTGCGGCACGACGAAGCAGCCTTACGGCTTTATTAAAGTTTGAATCCGGTTCTCCTTGCTCGCGCTGGAATCCAAACACGATCACCATGGACGCACCAAGAAATTTTGCCATAGTGAATGTTTGTGGAAGCGTTTGTGTGAGCTCGGCCTCCAGCTCGTTGTGCTTTGAAAGCTGGTGCTTGAAAATTCCTGGTGAGAGAGCGGAGATGCGGATCCGATACTGTTGGACAAGATCGAGAACTTTATTCAGTTCCGATTCTTCAATGTGGGGCACACGTCCTGTTTTCAAAACCCTCAATTCATAGATCCGGATTCCCCAGCTTGTCCCATGGCGTACCGCTTCCGCAAAGTCGCTGGAAATCTCATCGCTGACGATACCGAGAGAAAGGCTCTCCATACTTAAAGTTCTCCTGCATACCCGATACGTTTGGAAATCAACACGGCGTCGCGTTTCAGCACCACGACGAGGTCGGGAATGATCTCTTTATTCCGGTTTACCCGGTCTGAGGGCAGTGCTGTCATGAGCGAGGCAGAAATTTTACCGGAGTGATCCCGAATGGGAACCGCAACAGCGCAGAGGTCAGCTTTGAATTCTGCATCGGCAACGGCATACCCCTGCAGCCGCACTTCCTCAAGACGCTTCTTCAGTTTCTGCATCGAGGTTACGGTTTTTGATGTGTAGCGTTTTAATCCCTGCTGATCTGCCAGGCCCGCGAGCTCTTCTTCAGTATATTCCGACACCATAACCAGGCCTGTGGCAGTACAGTGAAAGGGCGAACGGTGCCCGAGCCTCGTGACCATTTTCCACACTTCCGGAGTATCGACATGATCAATAAGGATCACCTCGTTATGATCGAGGATGGCAAGATAGAAGCTCTCCCGTGTTTCATGGGCAAGGTTAAGCAGATGGGGATGAGCGATTGTCTTTAAATCGATTTTGGAAAGCGCCGCATTTCCCCATTCGAGCAATTTCATGCCGAGTGTAAACATCTTTCGCTCAGAGTCTTCGATAATGATAGAGTTCTGATGCAGTGTATACAAAATGCGGAACATGGTACTTTTGGGTACTTTGGTCTGCGATGCGAGCTGGGCCAGCGACATTCCCTGGGGAGCGTTGGCTAATAATTCCAGTACACGGATTGCGCGATCAAGGGCGGGGACAGTATAGTTGAGTGTCATTGTTATTTTGCTAATTGAATGGTGTTTAATTAATGTACGAAATTAGTATAAGAGAATTCTCACTATTTGTCAAGAAATCATTTGCCGGTGGATGTCGCTTCAGGTTCAACGTTTAGGATATTCGCCACCACCCGCTCCAGAAATTGGCGGCTCTCCTGAGCTGTCTGCTCGGTTGTATCTTCCAACACAATGCTGATGCCCGGCTTTTGTTCAACGGCAAATTGCATCACCAGATCGTGCCGCAGCATTCCAAGACCTGCCCGTGTAAATTTGAATCGGCCGTTCTCGATGACGAAATCTTTCGCATGAATGATCGCAATCCGCTCGCCGAAGAGTTCCAGCGATTCGCCGATAATCCTCTCCTGCTCGCGATAATTGTCGAGCGATAGCAGGTTCACGGGATCGAAGACAACCTGCAGATTATTTGATGCGACGCTCTCCAGCATTCGCCTCATTTTCTGTGGTGTCGACAAGACGTGCGATGCGACCTGCTCGATGCCGACAATGACGCTGAATCGTTCAGCCTCCGCGACAAGCTCTGCAATGCTCACAATCGATTGGTGAAAAGCGAAATCGCTGTGATTCTCGGGATGCGGTGAGTAGTCGGCGCTGACAGAGCCGGTTTCAAGCGCAACGAGTCCATTGCCAAAATCGCGAGCATAGCTGAACAGTGTGAGAAGTAACTGTCGCATCCCGGGATCAGGGTGAATTGGATTCACGTAACAGCCGAGCACAGCGATTTGGACACCACCTCTGTGAAAGGCCTGCCCGATTTCATGCGCAAGACCGGGGTTTAAGACGCCGGGTTTTACCGTGAGCCGGGTGATGGCCTTGCTAAGCGCAAGTTGTGTACAGTTGAAGTGTTGCGCAGAAATTTTTTCGGCGAACTCACCAGCTGACAGGCAGCCGAAATCGTGAGCACGAATGCCGATGCGAATAGGGAACGGTGAAATCAAATCGTCGCCTCTATCTTTCCATCTGTGAAAGCGAATGCGTCAATCATTCCGGCCATTGCTTTTGCATTCATGGTCGGAGCGATGACCGGAATTGTGATCTGCTCTCCTGCAACAACTGCCATTCCTTAAAAGGACTCTTGTTGTTCATCGGGTTTGAAAGAGGTATTCGCTCAACATCAGAAGCGTCAACCCCTGACCATAAAGCGTCGGATAGCGAGTCAATTTGCCGTAGGCATCAATTGTCGGCATGATCGGCGTACCTCCTGATACGCCTTCCACTGCACCTTCAGGAGTGATCATCGTAATCACTCCCTCTATCGCTTTGTGAGCATTTGCCATGGTGGCGGGTTCCAGCATCTGGAGGCGTACCGCTTTCATAATACCTCCTGCATTGCCTGCGCTACCGGATGTCTCCTGATAAAAATCAGGTCTGTCCATCACGGTGTGCCACAGTCCATTGTCTGCCTGGTATTTTAAAAGACCCTCCACCAGTCTTTTATATCTGGCATTGATTTCTTTCGGCACTTCAACCAGATCACCGATCGTCTCAATGATGATGGGAGCGCCAATCACCACCCATGAATTTCCTCTCGTCCAGAGCGCCCCCGACATATGATGATGTTCCACAGCATGATAACCGTGATAAAGAATTCCGGTTTTCTCATCCTGTAAAAGCTGCAAATGGGAAAGCAGCTGCTTGATAACTTCACCAGCCATGTTGATATTTGCCGTGAGCTTTGCCGTACGCGATAAAAAAACCAACGCCATAAATACTGTATCAGCCCACACCTCTCCCGACACTGACGCTCCGTGATAGAATACACCATCCGTGGACCTTCCGGCATTTGCCAGTACCCAGTCAGCATACTCAACTGCTATTTCCCTATAGTACGGTTCCCTGGTTCTCACATACATATCCGGATAAATGGCCAGCGGTGCCAGGTGGTTTACCTGGTCTTTCTTCGCACACTGGTACTTGTTCCTGGCAATCCAGGTTTTCAAGAATTCCAATATTTCGGGATTTTGCGTCCTTTGATAGAAGTCGGAAATCGCAATCAGGCCTACTCCTGCGTTCCAGTCCCAATCATCAATATCCATCCCCCAACTGGCTGGATCATGGTCTACCTCATGAGCAGTTTCCCGTTTTAATCCCGCGGTTCCCCTCTTCATGTATTCATAAACTCTCATTGCTTTTTCTTGCGCAAATACTGCATTCATTTCATTTGCTCCTTTTCTACACATTCTGGCTGCTGCACGATATGGATCTGAACAACCGCTGTTCGATGACAATGACTTACTGTGTCTCGTTCTCCAGGTTAACCAGTGTATAAGGGCCCTTTGGAATTACAGCAACCCGGGCGCCAGCACCAAGGGCTTGAAATCCGCGTTGAAGAGCTTCCTCTACTGTGGCGGCTGATAAGATAAATAGCTTTCCAAGATTCTCGGGTGATATTCCAGTGGAAACAAGGATAACTTCCGCATGACGTACCACCTTCGCGCATTCCTCCAACTGCCACTGATCGACAACAACCGGATTGGCCATCATCCACGACCGAAATTCGTCGGCAGTGGAATACTTAATCGCCATCGCTGTGAACTCGGGGCTTCCGAGTCCTTCGGCACATTCAGCGGCAAGAATGATCATGCCGCCCTTCTTGACTGCCGGGAGCGATGCTGTCAATCCTTTAATAGCTTGATAGTAGGTGAGATCCAATGGGTAACCGGCACTTGTGGTGATTACAATGTCTGCCGGTTTGTTGACTGAAGCAGCAACCATTGTTCGAACAGCCCGAATTCCTGTTTCATGGGCATGTTCCGGGTGGCCTGCAAAGATACCGGTGATCTGACCGTTGGGATTTAACGATACGTTGACAATAAAATCGTGCCCTGCCATCCGTGCAATTTCCAGCAATTCGTGATGCAAGGGATTGTTGTCGATGGAGCCTTCGCGGCAGTCCGGATGTTCAAGAATGCCCGGGGCATGGAGCGCTTTAATCGTCTCTTCACCCGCACAGCCGGGAGCAATCAATTTGCAGCCGCCGGAAAATCCCGCCATCAAATGAGGCTCGATGAAGCCAAGTGTGATTTTCAGTCCGGCTGAACAATAGCGCTTATCGATAAAGACCGGTGTCCCGCGTTTTGTTTTCCCAAAATAGTGCTGCTCTTCGGCGACACGGGCCTTATGGCTGATGATAGTGTACTCACGAGCGATCTCTGACCCAACCATTGTTTCAATTTCTTCCAGAGTACTTGGCCTGTGCAATCCTGTGGCAATGAGGATTGTGATGGCTGATCGATCTATTCCATTCTTCTTGAGGATTTCCAGAATAGGCGGCAGGAGAATCCTGTTTGGCACCGGACGGGTAATATCGCAGATAACGATCACCGCTGATCGTTTTCCCGCAGACAATTCTCGAAGCGATGAGGAATCAATTGGACCATCAAGCGCTGTACGCACAGTCTCTTCCGGATTTTGGACCGGCGATGCGGCGCCATGAGAAAGAATTTTGAGGAGATTGTTTTCTGGAACCTCTACCTCGAGTCCATTTTTTCCATAAGCGAGGTGGATCTTCATGAGTAGACAATCCCCGATGATGCACTCTGTTGTTGCGTCCGCTCCGCTGTTTTCTTTTCCCGGTACCCGCTGCGGCGATAAACCTCAATGGGATCGATTGCACCGCCGCTATTTTGACGCGCCCTCTGAATAATCGGTGTCACATCTGTGGTAAAAGCCTGCTTCAATGTTCTGAGCGCCATGATCGCATCGTTCTTTTGCTGATACTCGGCAAGTGCTGCTCTGTCTACCAACAGAGCTTGAGCATAGGCTCGCTGCAATTCTTCTGCACTATTCATTAATGATTCAATGGGATCGGTGACATTATGGCTTTGGTCGAGCATGTAGGATGGAACCGGGTTTTTCACCTTCTGGTCGAGTGCACCACCAACAAGTTCATTAAAAACAAGAAAGAGTTGAAATGGTTTTATACTGCCGGCATCGAGATCGTCATCACCATATTTACTGTCGTTGAAATGAAATCCTCCCAGTTTACCAAACTGTAAAAGCCGTGCGACAATCATTTCAATATTGACATTCGGAGCATGGTGGCCAAGGTCGACAAGGCAGAGCGCCTTCGGGCCAAGCTGTGTGACGACATAATATGCTGTGCCCCAGTCGTTGATCACGGTCGAGTAGAAAGCCGGCTCGTATGGTTTATACTCAACGAAGAGTTTCCAGTCGTCTGGAATGTGTGCATAGATTTTTTCCATGCTTTCCATGTAACGATCGAGACTCTTGCGAAAATCTGCCTGGCCGGGAAAGTTCGTGCCGTCACCAATCCATACCGTTAATGCTTTGGATCCAATCTGTTCTCCTATCTCAATGCATTCCAAGTTATGGAGCATCGCCTGGGTCCGCACGGCTGGGTCGGCATGGGTGAGGCTGCCGAATTTGTAACTGTGCTGCTGGTTGGATTGATCTTGAAACGTATTAGAGTTCATCGCATCGAACCCAATGCCGAGTGTGCGTGCAAACGCGGTAAGTTCCTTGGGATCCTGTGGTTTGTCCCATGGGATATGAAGTGAAACTCGCGGCGTGATTCGTGTCAATTGATGAATGGTAGCACAGTCAACCAGTTTATCAAAGACTGTACGCGGCTCGCCCCCGAGAGGAAACCGCGCGAACCGTGTTCCGCCTGTTCCTACACCCCACGATGGTACGGCCACTTCGAATGATTGAACCTGTTGGGTTATATGGTCTATTGAGAGCCCACGCCGCTGCAGTTGCTCGCCCAGTGCTTCAAAGTCCTTACCAAGCCGAGCTGCATGGAGAGCGTTCTGTGCTTCAAGAAGAGCCTTATCAATTAAATACCCTGTCTTGTTCATTGTTGATACCTTTCGATCACTACCCATCAATGATGGGTTTGTTGTTCATATTGTGCTGCACTGCGGATCTCTGATTTTTTTCCGAAATACCACATCGCTATTCCAAAGCCAATCATAACCGTTATCATAATACCGAGGATCGTTGACTCTTGCACGGACAGTTCTGTGAAAAAGATCATCGACATCAGCAGGCCCATAACGATTGTTGTGCCTCCTACGAGGGGAAATGTGGAAATTTGTTTTTTGCCGGCGCCAAAGACTTCTTTGGCAACATCGACCGGCGTATCGAGCTTCTTGAAAAATTCTTCAATAAGCTTTCGCTCTTCCTCGGACTCTAAGGCAAAGAGGCTCGCAAATCCGTAGAGGCTCGCTCCTAAAAGCACGGGGTTGAGATAGGTCAGGATGTGTTGTATGTCAGGCGCAAAATTAAATGGATTGCTGATAATCGTATTGGTGAAGAGGAACGCCGTTGCAAGGGTTACACAGATGCTTAGTGCACCCAGAAGAATCTTGTTAGTTTTATACAGCTTTCCAAGCCAATACGAACCGGCGAAAATGCCAAAACACATAATGAATGCCAGATAGACCTGCGGCCCGATATCCCAGCCGCATACATAGCGGGCAGTGAATCCAACGAGCAGGCCATAGGTGATAGAACCGACCGCACTCCATTTCGGTACGCGGCTGAACAGAAGCCCAAAGGCAAGAGGTACAACAACGGGAATATTCAAGAGTGTAAAGAACGCCTGCATCCAATTGAATATTCCGAATTCACTGTTGACAAAGATGACTGCCATCGTGGTGACAAACAACCCAAGAGCAATAGAGAATAATCTGCCGACTTTTAGCAATCCCTCGTCGGTGGTCTCCGGGCGAATCCATCCCTGATAGATATCGCGTGAAAGTATTGAGGAAACCATATTATAGACAGAACTAAGCGTGCTCATCGTGGCGGCAAGCATCGCTGCTAAAAAGACTCCTATGAGTCCGTTGGGAAGAAGTTTTAGACAGAGAGCGATGAACACAAGATCCTGGGGATTCTTTCCAACATATGGTTGGAAGAATTCGACTTGTGAGAGATCGGGCCAGATAATTTTGGCAACAAGCGGCGGCACGCCAAAGACGAAAGGAACTGTGAGAAAGAGCCCGCCCGCAAGTTTGCCCACCCGTTTCGCATCGCGTTCATCTTTCACACTGTAAAATCGCTGGGCAGCTCCGGCTGCCGTACCCAGGCACATGATAATGAAAATTGAAACGAGCCAGTGTTCTGTATAATGCACTCCATTGTAGGTATGATCGAACGAGAGTGCCGGGAGTTTTTCGATCAACGATCCAAGTCCTCCCACCAACCCCAACGACAACGGCATGACAATAAATGTGATGCTAAGAAGAATCACTCCCTGAACAACATCGGTGATCGAGACGGCCCAGAGCCCTCCCATAAAGGTGTAGAGTAAAATCACAACACCGGTCACCAGCGTCACCATGGTAATATCCAATCCCATGACAGGAGCAAGCATCTTACACGTTGCGGCAAGCTGAACACCGGCGGAGAGGATAAAATTTGTAGCAATGACAATGCTTAGAAATTGCTGTGTGGTAAAGTTAAATCTGGTATTGGTGTATTCGACAGGAGAGATTGAACGGGTGCGCCTCCACCGTGATGCTGTCAGTTGTGAACCGGTATAGTACGCAACCGACCATGTACCGAAATACATTATTGCAAACCATCCCGTGGTGTAGGCGAATCCCGCCGCTCCGGTAAACGTCCATGCGCTAAAGTTTGCCATGTAAAGCGTCATGCCCGAAACCCACCAGGGGATCATGCTGCCGCCGGCAAAATACTCTTTTCCTCCTTTGTTGATTTTCATGAAATATATTCCGATACCAAGCATAAAGAGGAAGTATGCTCCAAGCACAATAAAATCAAATATGTTTACCGCCTTCATGATCACTCCTTTATTATTGAGAGCTGTAGGTTTACCATTAAGGCCGTTCCGTCGGTTGCGATACACCTCGAATCTCAGACTTCTTCCCCAGATACCACAAGAAAGCTCCCAGCAGTACTAAGAACGCGATCATCAGCACCATGATTATTCTTTCCTGACCACTGATGTCGGTAAAGAACATTGTCGTCATGAGTCCACCGATAACAATCATTGTTGCTCCAACTAAGGGAAATACCGAGATTTGCATTTTCCCCGCTCCAAACACTTCTTTTGCGACATCAACCGGGGTGTCGAGCTTTTTGAAGAGCTCGAATATCTTTTTTCTATCTTCTTCTGTGTCAAGTGTAAAGAGCTTTGCAAAACCGAACAGGCTGATACCAAAAGCGGCTGCACAGATCCAACCAAGAAGCTTAACCATTACTGCTCCTTCCATGCCAAACCAAGATGCGAAACCCTGTATCGCTGCCGGTACTTCGCCTACGATTGTGTTTGTAAACAACGCTCCCAATGCGACCGCAATAAAAAGGCCGATCGCGGCAAGGGCACCTTTACTGCTGACATAGAGTCGTCCTGTCCACAAGGATGTTGTATAAATGCTGAGGGATAACACGATGGCAAGGTAAACCTGCGGACCGATATTCCATCCGAGAATATAGCGACCGGCCACTCCAGCCAGCAATCCCCAGGTGATCGATGCTACCGCAGACCATTTGGGAACGCGGCGGTTTAAGAGTCCGAAACACAATGGAATATTCACCGGTACATTAAAAAGCGTAAAAAAGGCCTGCATCATATTGAAAATGCCAAACTTGCTGTTGATAAAGAGAACGGCGAGGCCTGTTACTATCAATCCCAGCGAGATGGAGGAGATCTTTCCGATTTTCAAGAGTTCTTCATCTGTTGTTTTCGGACGGAAGACACCTTGCACCATATCGCGAGCGACAATGGAGGAGACCATATTATAGACATAGCTGAGCGTGCTCATCGTTGCAGCGAGCATGGCTGCAATGAACATTCCGATTAATCCGTTCGGCAGCAGTTTCACACAAAGTCCCAGGTAAACAAGGTCCTGCGGATTGCTTGCAAGATAGGGCTGGAAGAAATCTACTTTCGAAAGATCGGGCCAGATGACGCGAGCTACAAGCGGCGGAATACCAAACATTAACGGGCCCGCAAGCCCAAGCACAGCGGCAAAAAAACCAACTTTAAGTGCAGATTTCTCGTCTTTGACCGAATAGAACCGTTGACCTGAACCTGCCGCAAATCCGATTGTGGAAATGACGAGGATGGAGAGCAGCCAGTGTTCATCGTAATAGACCCCGTTATAGGTGTGTTCAAACGTGAGAGGGGAGAGGGATTCAAATAATTTTCCAAATCCTCCCACAAGCATAACGCTGAGCGGCATAACGATGAACGTTGTCGCAAGAAGAATTACTCCTTGAACAACATCTGTAACGGATACAGCCCAAATGCCGCCAAGAAATGTGTAGGCAAGGATGACCCCTCCTGTTACAAGGGTCATTGTCGTTACATCAAGATTGAGAATGGGCGCCAAGAGTTTCGATGTCGCAGCAAGTTGGACACCGGCAGAAAGGGTGAAGTTGACGGCAATAATCCACCCCAGTAGTTGTTGTGTGGTAACGTTATACCGCGTATGTGTATATTCAACCGGTGAAATTGAGCGTGATCTTCTCCAGAGCTTAGCGGTCAGCAGTGTACCAAAGAAATAGGCAATTGAACCGAGCGAGAACCATATCAACATAAAAGGCCCTGTGCTGTACGTGAATCCCGCCGCACCAGAGAATGTCCAGGCCGTAAAGTTTGCCATGTAAAGCGTCATACCCGATGCCCACCAGGGTATCATGTTACCGCCGGCGAAATATTCTTTCGCTCCTTTGTTGAACCGCATGAAGTACAGGCCAATGCCCAGCATGAAAAGAAAATAGGATCCAACCACAACATAGTCGAAGATGTTCACCGATTTCATCCGCTCTGTCCTTTATCAGCTTCTGATTTATTCGTAGTGTTCTCGTTAGTAGAAGAAAAATCACTGCCGCAAGTTCGCCAGGTGTAGAAAGACGGTTAACCAAATTCTTTGACCCCCTCTTTAATTATGAGGGTGACTAAAAAGAAAAAATAACCCTAACCCAAAGGCGTCCCCGCCTGCTCATTAAGAATCATTCAGGGTGGGCAGGTCGCCGAGAGAAAGAGTGAAATTATTATGCTCGGCGGAGACGCCTTCGCACTAGAAAATACTTTTAGCTCAATCCTAGTTTCCGATCGCGGCAAGATGCATAATTGCCTCCTGGCTTGCCTCGCTGCGATTCAATTCACCTGCTATGTGCCCATCTCGCATCACATAGATCCGATCGGCAAGTGTTAACACTTCTGGTAATTCCGATGAGACCAGGAGGATTGAGATTCCGTTCTCTGCCAGTTCAAAAATCAGGCGATGGATCTCTGCCTTGGCTCCGACATCAATACCGCGTGTCGGTTCATCCAAAATCAGCAACTGCGGTTTTAACCAGAGCCATTTTGCCAGCACCACCTTTTGTTGATTTCCACCGCTCAATGTTGCCGCTTCGATATCAATTGATTCTGCCTTAATGGCAAGCTGACTCAATCCCTCCCGTGCAAGCGATGCCTCGGTGGATTTGTTAATAAAGCCAGCTTTTGAGATCTGTTTCAATCCCGCCAGTGAGATATTATGTTTGATTGAGTAAGCAAGAATCAATCCCTCTCCTTTTCGATCTTCGGGAACAAATCCAATACTCTGTGAAATCGCATGCTCGGGATTGTGTATCGTCACCTGCCTGCCGTTAAGAAAGAGCTCTCCGTTATCAATGCGATTCAACCCGAAGACGCCTTTGGCTACTTCACTTCTGCCCGAACCAACCAATCCTGCAAGGGCAACAATCTCTCCTTTCCTAACGGTCAGCGAAATAGTGCTGACCGGGATCGGAGCATTTTTCATTGATACATTCTTCAATTCCAGGCGAACGTCGGATAAGATGTTCTCTCTCGCTCCGACAGCGCTATCGGTGAGCGCCCTCCCAACCATCATGCTGATGAGATCCCTCTCGCTGATACCGGCCACCTCAGCCGTACCTGTGTAACGGCCATCGCGCAGCACGGTGACACGATGGCATAATTCATAAATTTCTTTCAACCGGTGCGAGACATAGATAATTGTCAATCCTCCGGCGTTTAATTTTTTCAGCAGAGAAAAGAGAACGGTTGTTTCGTGTTCGGTAATTGATGCCGTTGGTTCATCGAGGATGAGGATTTTCGTAGAGAAGGCAAGCGCCCTTGCAATCTGCACTAGCTGTACCTGAGCCGGTGCGAGATCTATAAGCAGCGTTGTCGGTTTAATGTTCAATTCGAGGTTTGCTAGAATCTCTTCTGCGCGTTGATTGAGCCATCCGGAGTCGACGAACCCCAGCCGATTTGTCTTTTCATGGCCGAGAAAGATGTTTTCCGCAACCGACATGTGCGGCACCAGGTTCGGCTCCTGATAGACCGTGCTGATTCCCTCACGCTGTGCTTCAACGGGACTCAGCAGTTCTTTCACCGCTCCATAGAGTGTAATCGTGCCCGCATCTTTCCAAATCACGCCGGAGAGAATTCTCATCAACGTCGACTTGCCGGCACCATTCTCGCCAAGCACGGCATGCACCTCGCCTTGCTTAATGCTGAAGCTTACCTGATCGAGAGCGATCGTTCCACCAAACCGTTTAGAAATATTTTGAAGCTCTATACTGTTCATTTGGTTGACAATACCGAATTTAATATTTCCAGCCATTGCCGGTAAGCTTCTACATATGGCTCTCTTTCTTTCTCTGGCTCAATGGTCCCAATGTGTTCCAGTCCATTATAAGCATCCTCAGTCGATGAAACCAATCCAGCACCCACCGCCGCAGCACGTGCTGCTCCCTGCGATCCATCCGTATTATAGAGCTCAATGCTTATGCCCGAGACGGAGGCAAGCGTCGAGCAAAAAACGGGACTGAGAAACATGTTCGCTTTTCCCACCCGCATCACCTGCGGTTTGATCTCCATAGATTCCATGATGCCGATACCATAGTGAAAAGAAAAGGCGACGCCTTCCTGAACGGCGCGGAGAACATCTTCCTTTGAATGAAGATTGAAATTAAGCTGTGTAAGGCGTGCACCGAGATCATTATCGCGGAACATGCGTTCGGCGCCATTGCCAAAAGGCAGCACGACAAGACCTTTCGCTCCGATTGGAGAAGCGCCGGCAAGCTCGTTCATTGCGGGATAACTGAGTGTTGAATCGGAAACCAGTTTCCGTATCCAACTGTTAGAAATCCCTGTCCCGTTAATACACAACAGTACTCCGATGTGGGGTGCCTTTTCTGTATGGTTAACATGAGCAAATGCATTCACCCTCGATTGCGGATCGCACTTCAACGAACCGCTGACAGCATAGACCACACCCGATGTTCCGGCTGTGGCGGCAATCTCCCCCGGTTCAAGTACACGTAACGAGAAGGCGTTATTCGGTTGATCGCCTGCACGATACGAAACAGGTATACCGATAGGTAATCCCAGCTCTTGCGCCATCGCTTCACGCAATTGTCCCTGTACTCCGATTGATGGCACAAGGTTCGCCAGAAGATCTTGCGGAATCTGGTAATACTTCAGCAGTTCCTCCGCAACGGCATGGCGCGGAAAATTCCAGAACATTCCTTCTGAAAGGCCCGATATCGTTGTGGTGCACTCGCCGGTCAAACGCAGCGCGATATAATCGCCGGGAAGAAGAATCTTATATATTTGTTCGAAGATCTTCGGCTCATGTTCTTTCACCCACCGCAATTTCGAAGCGGTGAAATTTCCAGGAGAATTCAGAAGCTGGTACAAACATTCTGTCTCCCCAATTTCCTGAAACGCCCGGCGTCCTATTTCTGCCGCACGGCTGTCGCACCAGATAATCGAGGGGCGTAACGGTTTACCGTTGGTATCCACCAACACCAGCCCATGCATCTGATAGGAAATGCCGATGGCTTTAACCTTTAGAAGCGCGTCAGGAGCCTGTGAGCCCAGAAGGCGTGTCACCGCTTTCACAGCCTGCCACCAATCATCGGGATGCTGTTCTGCCCAGCCCCGTGCCGGAGAATGGATCGTCATTTCCCTTTCCGGATAGCTTGCATAGGCAAGAACTGTTCCGTGTTCGAGATCAACAATCGATCCTTTCACAAACGAACTGCCAACATCATAACCGAGTGCAATCATTTCACTGTCTTCCAAACATTATTTATACTGTGAGAGAGAGCTCAATGTTGATCTTGCGTTGCTGAGAATATTGGATTTTCAGAATCCCATTCTTGAATTCAACTTCTTTACCATTCACCAAAGCAAGATTCTTTTCAGTTGTACGGCGAAGGAGAATATGCAGCTTTGATGTTCTTACCGTCAGTTGAGCGGAGATTTCATTCAATCCTGCCAGCATATGCGGTTGAATCATGATGTGATCGGTCTGCGGCTGCAGTCCGATGACATCACGCACCGCAAGCGCCAGAATCTCATACCATGTCCAGCCTACAACATTCACGGGAGGCATGGGAGGTGTAATGCTCTGGCCATAGCGCTCAAACCAGCCGCCGGATTTTCCTCCATGTATTGATGCAAGCCACTGAAGCACGCGCCAGACTTTTTCATCATCCCCCGCCCTTGCATACGCCCGCGCAACGAGCATGGAAGCCAGCGGCCATGGAGCCGGCGGGTTGTCTTCACTGGTACTATTATAACGGGGATACCCTCCCCCTTCCCATCGATGATTCCATAACTGCTCTACCCAACGGAGAGTGTTCTGTGCAAGATCGCCTTTGGGATCAATAAAGTCATAGATAATTGGATAGATTTCAATAACATCCGGTTCTGCCGAGGGTCGTCCTTCAACTGCGAGCGGAGAATTGGCAGGCATGCGCTTCCGATCGGGAGGGATGAAGTATTGCTGCCACTCACCTGTTGCTTTCCGCCGCTTGATGAGATGACCATCCTCAACCAGTTTGAAACGAGGATTTTTCAACATCGATTCTTTTGTTTCTGCAGACGCGCGACGCCATCGTTTAGCCTCTTCTATTTTTCCAAGCGCCTGTGCAACCTCCGCCGCCTTCTCCAGCCCGAACGAGACCCAGAATTGATACGCCATTTCATATCCTTCTTCCACACCATGGGGGTCGCTTCGCTCCCAGAACTCCCGTTTGTTTTTTACCATTTTTGTTGCCGGATCGCGGAAGACTTCGAGCAGGGGAAAATCAGCGCAGCGCTTGATGCTGCTCCAGTGCTTTCTCACAAGCTCTTCATCGCCGGTATAGCAATAGTAGACCCACAGTGCGTAGAGCAGCATGCCGTTCTGATTCAACTCGGTGTATTCATAGCCGAACCAGCGGCTGGATTCTATGGTGCGTCCATCGGGACCGATTGCACTTTGCAGGTTGCGTTCAAGCATCGTGCGGGCTTGTTCTTTCATACCGCAATGGAGCAGCGCCTCGATAGCGAGTGCCTGATCGGAAACCCATTCCATGTTGTACATCCACCAGCCGGCATCCATCTTTCCGCTCTGGGCCACGACGCCGTACATACTTGCCTTCGAAATATTCAGCAGAGAATCCAGCAGCTTGTGGTGTGTGCTGATAACGTTTTTTCCCGACCAGTACGCCGCTGTCTTTTTCCAGATTACTTTGAACGAGGTTTTCTTGAGCAGTCGTTCTTCACCATGAAGTGCATAGACATAGACCGCCTGTTTTGCCTCTCCTGCATTCAGCAAACCAAGATTGACCTGGACATTATAGCGGCCTGCAACGGAAACCTCTTCTGCAAGAGCAGAGAGTGTTATTCTCTCCACACCAATAGCGTGTGCCGTTTTTTCTTTTTCCTGAACGGCAATTTCATCAAAGAGTCCGAAGTTGGCATAGAGGGAAAGTCCCAGCCCAACACTGAGCCTCTTCGAAGCCGGATTCTTGACCGTGACACGGCGAAAGAGCAGTGCGCCTGTATGCGGAGAGAAGAATTCCTCCTCAATTTCACATTCGCCGGCTGTCCAGCGAAGCGATACAACCGGCACGTTCTTGGGATATTTCCACTCAATGGATTTGAAATTTTCCCTTGTCAGCGCATAGCCCTTTACACCGGTGAACATTCCCGATTTTGCATCCGGCCCTGACTGTTCTTCGTTGATTGTAATACCCAACTTCGTATTGGTGAAGCCGCGTTCCGGGTGATAGAGAAAGGTGCTCCACTTCCGGCAAAAGCGTTCCGGGTTCATGATCGTAAGGCCGAAATACGACGACTCAGGATCTTTCGGCGAGAATTGGACGACACCCTGGATGCGGCCATTACCAATCAGAAAATACTCGACACCTGGAATGAACGTGATAAAGTCGGGGTGCATGCGCTGCTGAACCTCGGCTTGCGGAGCTTGACCTTGTTGGGCATTATGCAATGGTTGTGCTGTTGTTGATTCTTGAGCCAGACCGACACTGCTGCCCAGTGCAAGGCCATACGCTGGTGCTTTAAGAAAATCTCTTCGTCTCATGAATTATTCCTATCTATATGAAATAAGAACGATTGCTTTTTTCTTCAGCGGGAAGCTTGCATCGGCATACGAACTTTTTTCCACGCTGACATTTCTGTGCTGCACCGGTTTTCCGTTCACCAGAATGGATCTGGCTTTTGTTCCTTCCGGCAGGAGGAGATGCAGGTCGACTGTTGCTTTCCCTTGAAGTTCCAACACGATATTCTTTTTCGCTTGATCATGTACATAGGAATATTCAAGAGCTGCACCCGATGCACCATAGGTGACACAGACCGAAGCTTCATGCTGGCCCGCGGCGATCCAGCGGGGAGAGAGTTTCACATGCTGGAACAGCTTATGCTGATCGACAACGCCAGCCAATCCTTCGGTGAGAGCGGAAAGCATTGACGACGATCCCCATGCATCCCTCGGCAAAGCATCGGGGCTTGTGCTGGTTTCAAGGCTTGCCGGCTCTCCATCAGGGAAGTACCAGAGATACGATGTATTGTTTTGGGTGAGCTGCTCGTATTTCAGAAGCTGCTGTACTCCATATTCCTCAAATCCATGGTCCAGAGCGGCACGGGCAATCTCACCGCCGACAAGCGGCATAATACCTCCATTACAATATGCACCCGGTTTGATCTTTTCATCGCCATAAATGCCGGCTGGAAACGGCGGATCGATACTGAACCATTCTGCAAAGGCCTTCGTTGTTACTGCGCGCTTTTGGTATTCACGAAGAATGCTTGCAGCCATCGCGTGGGTTGCCATACCGCGATTGATATCCATCGGATTGCTGAGGGAGAGTTGTTCGCTCTCATCGACCCCTTCGATCTTCACAGGAACGAGAGGAACATGATGCGTATAGAACCTCCCGTTAAAACAGACTTTGTTTGCGCGTTTCCGGAATGATTCGGCAAAAAGAGCCCAGTGCTTCGCCCGTTTTCTGTTGCCAAGATGAGCGTAGAAGTGTGCCATTTGTCTGAAGGCAAGATAGTACCCCGAGTTATCGCCATGCATGATTCCCCAGAAGGTATGCTCATTGATCTGAAAATTCAGCCAGTGATGACGCCCAGCCGTATAATCGAAATCCCAGGTATCGATCGTATAACCGCGTTTAACGAGCTTGTGTTTCTTATCCCATCGCCATTCGTCAGTCAGGATGTAATTAAGTGCACGCTCCATATTCGGCAGGATTCGTTTCAGCCACTGATCATCACCGGTTGCCTGCCATGCGAGGTAGGCAGCGTTGACAAAGCGGTATTCGACATCCGCTTCTACTGGCACCCGCACATACTTTGCCCAGTTCTCTTTCTCACATGGCACTTTTTCAGGCGTCATTGAGACATAATCAAAAATCCATCCGCGGGCAGTTTGTGTCTCGGCAAAATGATTGATGAGGCTTTTCATATCGGGTTCCCAGTATTTGAAGACCCGCATCATATCGGCGTTGTCGCGCAGCCAGAGGCTTGGCGAGTCGGGCGTGCGATACCCGCGCAATGGCACACCGAGTGGATTCCAGTCGGTGATATCGGCTGTCATGAATCCTTTTATTCTCGGGAAGAGTGCATCAAGCTGTTGATGGCCACACCGCACAAATGATTCCTTCATCTCAACATACCCCTTTGAATGTTATGGATTACTTCGTTGGCTTCCACGATGGTAAGATCTCACCATACGTACTCGCTGTCACTCTTCGTTGATCGGAGCCGTTCGACCGCATTACCCAAATCTCGCTTACATATTGTTTTACTTCTCGTAAATAGATAATCCATTTTCCATCAGGAGACCAGGCCGGATAGAACCCGTTAACAGACAGCCGCGTCTCCCCTGTCAAATCCCGCCTTATCGATTTTATTCCAAGGCTGTCATGCGTCAGAAAAGATGTTCCATCGACCGACCAGGACATGTTGTCCGGGTAACATTTGCTTAAAAAATACCGTTGCTGGCTGTCGATGCTTTTTGCTTCCAATCCTGCGTTGGTGACCTTGTAGTATACGATACGACTATCCGGTGACCAACGAGGATACAGCGCATCGTTTAGTGTGTCGGATAGTATTCGTTGATTCAATCCATCGGGGGTTACAACCACTGTTCTCCAGGTGCCTGCCTTCCTGGAAAATGCAATCTGTGTACCATCGGGCGACCATACGGGGAACCGCGAATCATGTTCCGGCCCGGTAATCTGTGTACACCCCGCTCCATCATTCGTCATAGTACAGAGAACATATCTGTTATTTACCAGTCGTCTGAAGACCAGCGATGCTCCGTCGGGCGACCAATCAAATTCCAGATCAAAACCTTCGTACCTGGTCAGATTAATTTTATTCGATCCGTCGTTGTTCATCCGGTAAATTTCCTCTGCACCATCGCGAGTAGTTCGGAAAGCAATATATTTTCCATCGGGAGAGTACTTTGGGAAATTATCAAATCCACGATGCGCGACGGCAACTTCGTGCTTCGATAAGTCTCTGAGGTTCGATCCATCAGCATTGATCTGATAGATGCTTCTACCAAATGATCCACCTGTAGCATCATAGCTTGTATCGTTTCGACAGAACAATATTTCATAGGATTTTAATTCGGTTGTATCCAAGTCGTTGATATTCGTATCATGACAACCAGAAACAATTAGACATACAATTGTTATTATAGAAGAGCTGATTTGTTTCATATGGATATCCTCCCAAAAATTACTTTACCAGAAACGACAGATGCCTAAGGACAGGTTATATCGGAAACAGATACGCTCGATCCATTGCTTGCTGTTATTTGTCTAATTTCAGTGCAATCACCATTATGATCGCGGAAAAAAACATAGAATGTAGTCGTTCCGATGTTTGACCGAAATATGAAAAGCTGATTATTGTAATCAAAATAGAAATCATTTTCGGTATTATCTGGGATGTATGTCCTGTAATTAGTGCTTGTGGTATCTGATGCATTCTGAGTTGACACCGCTAGGTGGGCCCAATCCTCTTTTGAAATATATGATGTGCTTTCTATCCAATGAATTCTCCCGGATATTTGAAATGAAATTCCAGGCACCAGCAATTCACTATTTACGCTTCCGTTCCCATTCCAATCAAAGGGATCCCCCGAACCTTGATAATTATCAGGATCAAAATAATATCCTTCTTCATATGATTTTACACTTGCATTATCCTCATGCTCTGCCCATACTTTGTAGGTGCCGATACCATTTGTTGGTAAATACCAAGGTGTTCCGCTAAAATCTCCAGATCCTAATTCTCCATCGCCAGGTTTATCGGGAACTGTATACCCAAGAAATACAGGGTTTGCGTTGGGCGCCTGTCCAAATATCTTTAATCGAACACCATAGCCTGATTCTTTCAGCCATGCTTTTCCATTTATTATTCTAATGTCAGCCATGATATGTCTCCTATCGATTAGTGTAAGTTTATACTACCGGTTTAGTATTTGAACCATAAATATAAATCAGTTCATTATTATCAGTCAATCCAAAATCTTTTGCCGCTCGAGTCGTGTCCATTCGGTTAATTTGCAACCACTCCTAAAAACAGTCATGCTCATATTGTACACACACAGATCAACGACAAATTCTTCTATTGGGCTTCAAACGCTTATTTACTCTGCTTCATGCCATATTCGATACTGACCCGTTGTATCGCTTCAAATTTCGAGACATCTGTTCCGGGCACAACGTTAAATCCATCGCCGAGAATAATGCCGCCGGAGGAAGCAAGCGTTGCGAGAATACGTCGCGCCTCCGTCTCAACTTCTGCAACTGAGCCCCGCTCCAGGATCATCGGATCGATATTGCCGTGCAGGATAACTTTACCCGCAAGCATGCTCATTTCTTCCGGCAGGTTTCCCGAACCGTAGCCGGTCAGCATGGTAATCTTCAAGTCGTTTAGCAGCGCTCCATGAAGATGGACGTTCCGGCCGCAGAGATGCATCGTGCGTCCGTCGGCACGGTAACAACCGAACAGGTCATAGAGCTTCTTTGCATACGGGACACAGAATTCCCGATATTGCTCAGGTGAAACCACCTGTGCCGAATCGTCGGAATAATTCAGTCCGTCGTCGACGGGACGATCGAGCACTTTTCGGAATTCCGACTCGACCTCGATGTACCGCTTCGTCAGCATTGTCAAAAATGCATGACACTCATCCGGCGCTTCCATCATCCACTCATAAAAATTGGCGCCGGCAAGATCCACCGCCGTCATAAACGGACTGTCGGCATTAATACCCACGGTTACTTTAAGAGGAATTCTCTCACCGTTCAACCGCACATCGACATCCTGCACCAATTCCTTCATCGTATAATACCACTCTAGTTTCTTTCCCCAGAGTGTTCGTCTCCAATCGGGTAACTTATGGTTTGTCAGGTCGTCAATTGTGCTCATGCTTTCGATCGCCTGTGGCGTCTCATTCTCCTGCCAGTAGATTTCGCACCCGCAGCCGCTGGCGTTGGTGACATTCTGAAAATCGGGGTAGACGATCAGCTTCGGATCACTAAACCAATCATCAGGGATATTCTCAATGCGCCATTTGAGGTTTTCAAGTTGATGAATGAGTTGCGTTTTGGGATCGGAGAAATATTCCGCAAAGGTGATTCCGCGGGCGTGGAGCAGATACCGTGCTTCGATGCCAAGCCAGATCGGTGTACGATCGAAGTACGCAAACCGAAACGCATGCTCCAACCGTTTGCGGCTTTTGTCGATTTCGCTGAGAGGATAGTGAATATTCAATGAGTAGATCATGGGTGTTGTAAGGGTATCGTCACAATGGTTTTTATATCACTCCTACGGAGCTCAAGTACAGATAAACCATTCGTTCTACAACTATCTCGGATCAATTAAAAAAGAATTCAAACCTGGGCGTCATGAACCATTTCGTGACGCTAACTATGGAAAATATTCAACTATAAAGTGTCACGGTATGGACCGTGACACCCTTGGTGTACTTTTTGGATAGCCTCAGACATTTTCAATTGTTTTTGTTCGAGCCCCGGATGGGCGATATTCATATTCATATTTCCCGCCACCCTGCTTTCCCACCAAAGTCTTTCATTCTCCACATATATTCCTGATCAATAAATGGCACATCGTCTTTATGACACTCCATTAATTCTATCTTTCGCTTGAGCTGCTCTCCAAATGACGCACCATAGATATGAAGCGTTTCTATTGTGCGTGCAACCGGCATCCAGGGAATGGTTGTCTCTTCCCATAATGCAAGAAGCTCCCGTGCGTTTTCCAATTCGTTGGCTACCATCGATCGGGTCTTTAACAGGAATTCTTCCCATCGAAGATAAGATGTTGCTTCAAGATATCCATGCACCGCTTCGGTCCATGCAACAGAATTTCTCATCGTCCTGTAATAGGCCTTTGCAGCACGCAATCGTACTGACAGATCTTCAAAGACATCCTTTGCCTGCTTGGTACACTGCTCATTTGCCAGAGTTTTCTTGAGATGGGAGAGTGCAAGCTCAAGCGGTGGTAACACCTGTTCATCGACGATATCTTTATATTCTTCTGCTTCTTTCACCGAAAGGAAATTCCACATCATATCGTTATTCAGATCGACCCGTGCGGGATTGTTGAAGGTGGCGAGAAGGTACCGTTCGTAATACTCGCGATCCTGTTCAGGAATCGCTTCAATATTCGGCACAAAGGGACGAATCCAGAGACGGAACCATGGGAAGGCAAATGTGCTGTACGGAATGCCCGCGGGATAATTTCTGAACGCCCGATCAGAGAGATCCCAGCACGTCATCAATTCCTCTGCATGCAGGGTGCCAACCATTCGTTCCGCCGCTTCCATCAAGATCGCATCAATGGTTTCCTCTCGCCCCTGCTGTAGAGAACGAAGCACTTCGCCATTGATGTCAAACGGCGCAAGCGATTTGGGTGTGACGCTCACGAGCAGGTAATTTACTCCTGCCTTGCGAGCTGCCGTCAACCGTTCAAACACAATGCGGGGATACGGGACGCCAAGAACAGAATTCAATCCGAGATCGATCTTATTGTGGACGAAGGCACCAACAGCGGTTAAACGGGTTCGTTCCTCCTCGCTCTCGCTTCCCTCAAACGAACCAAAAGCTCCTGCATCGATCCCGTCTCCCAAATGCGGAACAAGATATTTTCTCTCCGCGTAAAACGGCCCTAGGTCACAAATCACCCGAAAAGCGGGATTACTCATTTTACCCTCATCTCGCAGCAGCCGGTAATAGGTCAGAACATTTTCAGCGGCTTTCCGGGCAATCTCGTTGTCGCTCTTCCACTCCCGGATGAGATAGGGCCCGCCGTTTCGTCCGGCATAAAGCGATGTTGTAAACTCAAATCCGGCTCCGCTGTCGTTTGTCCAGACATGCACAAACCCAAGCCCGGGAATTTCTCTCATGATATTCTGCATCAACTCCCGGTAGTGTTGTTGTACAACAGGGTGTGCCATTGCCAGTGTGTATCGCGGACGAAAACTTTCACGCGGATGATCGACACGTGCACCGCGGAGGAACGGAAATTTTTCCCAGAACTGTTCCGGTATGGAGCGGGGGGAATTGATGTGCAATCCCGGCACCAGGCCATGGTTCATGGAAAGCGATGCGATGGCCTTGAGGTTTTCCAGGTTCGCGGCAAGATAGTCTTTCGGATAGAGACCATCAAGGAGCTTGCTCGAAACGAATTGATCGAGGTCCGGGCTGTAATCGTAGAACCATGAGTAGACATCGCCTGGCGGCCCTGACTCATACGGCTTAGCAGTGCCGAGTCCGTTGATTGTTACGTGCGTAAATCCCTGTTCGGCAAGTTGGCGGATGTACGCTTCCCGATCAAAACCCCGTGCGGTGCGTAAACTGCCGACCAGAAAATCGCTGATGTTCCGCAGCCAGAGAAATGGTGAAATGGGTTGACTCCTGTGCTACTTTGCATTCAATAACTATTGGGAATGTGGTAATGCTCTCGATGGTCTTATCAGATTTTATAATTACTCGGTTAGTTCTCCTCGGATGACACACCGATATTTACAGATAATGATTTTGTGTGTTAGTTCTTCGAACAAGGTTTTACACTACTTCCTTTTCTCAGTGATAATCAGTGTGCCATCAGTGGTTAATAATGACATATTTAGCTGAGTAGTTACGATGAAACAACAATGGGGTAACCTCACTTGGGTGAATCCCTTTGCTCCGGGGAGACCCACAAGGAGATTACCCCATGGTATTGTCTCTACATCAGCCGCACTTCTTTCAACAAGAATATGCAGCTTTAATGTTTACTTCATGCCTACGGTCAGGGTAATGCGATGTACCGCATCAAGAATATCCATTGAAGTCATCGCATAATCCACCCGAAGGTTGTACTGATCCAAATCAAAGCGAATTCCTCCGCCAACGGACAATCCTTCGATTGACTGCTTGATGGAGCTTCGGGTGCTCGTTCCATTATCCTCGGCGCCGGAGTAATTCAATTTATACCCGCCGCGAATTGACAGGAAGCCGCGGTAAGTATACTCGCCCCCCACATAGAAAAGCTGGGGGCTATCTTGCGGTTTCACAGCATCGACGGCAAGCAAGAGTTCTCCAATGCCCTCGCTCTTAATCGGCTTGAAGGAAGTACCTACGCTGAAGGTGATCGGAATCGGTGACTCGACATCGTAGTACTTGATTCCGGAACCCAGGTTACTCAGGCGGGCAGAAATTTTCCAATCGTAGAGGTAATTCCCGATGGAGCCTATTGTATAGATCGATCCAAGGTCAACGGCTACGGCACTTTTCGTCTGATCGTCCAGTGCCTCGCTGATGTACTTGATTGTCGCGCCAAGCGAGAGTTGATCTGAGAATTGCCGGGCAAACGTTGCTTGGAGAGCAATATCTTGATAATCATACGTGCCACTCGTTGCTTGATCAATTTGCTGCGATGCCAGGGCGACCGGTGCGATATCGCGGTAGGCCGGAATGCCTGTAACACCAAACATGATGGCACCGATACCAATTGTTCCTATATCTCCGAGTTTGTACGATACTCCAAATGCATTATGCTTCAAATCAGCTATCCATTTATTGTATGAGACCGTTCCCTGTAATTGTTCGGTCCGCAGGGCAATTCCTGCCGGGTTCCAGAACATTTGGCCGACGTCTTCAGCGACCGATGTGCTCGCTGATCCAAGCCCTACACTACGAGCCCCAACACCCACCTTTAGGAAGGCTGCAGAGTTAAGGCCGGCTTTTCGGACTTGGGCCGGGGCGCTCAGAACGATCGCAAGTATGGATAGAACGATCAAGGCAGATCTTAGTAGTTTCATGGTTGTTTTCCTCCTATCTCATGATCGCCAGATAGTTGCGTTCCACGCCACCGGGATATTCCACAATATAGATGTAGAGCCCGTTGGCAACTTCCATTCCATCCTTCGAAAAGAGATCCCAGAAGAAAGTTCCATTCGTTGGATTCATAATGGTCTGTTGAAAAATAATTTGTCCTGCAACATCCAGGATGGTAATTTTTGAGTCAGCCGGAATGTTGTTGAACGCCACCTTGTGTTCAATGCCAACATCAAAGAGGGCTGTTCGTTTATACGGATTGGGTTTGACAAAAATCTTAGCTTTTCCACTTGCAACATCGGATGCTGCCGGCACATCGGGTGCAAGGACAAATGCAGATCCGAGGAGTTTCTGGGATGGGAGATCCTTCGGGTAGAATGCATTGAACGAACTATTAGCAAATGGATATGTTCCCATCCATAAGCCACTTCGGCCGTTGATATTCACCTTGTGTGATTCAAGTCTTGTGGTCGTTGCACCGCCCGGTCCTGTGAATGTTCCCTCCTTGTAAGCAGAGATATAATACCAATATGTGAATCCCTGAAGCACATCGGCATCCGTATCTTCATAGGCATACTTGAAGTTGCCGCTGGTGTTTGAATATTGAGCCAGCTGTTCTTTCGGTATAACCTTGATAAGCCGATAGGGACCCCAAGAATCTGCCTGCGTGAGAGTTTGGACTTCCGAGAATGCGTCGAACTTCGGGTTGATCGGCTTTAACAAATCCGATGACGTTTCTCCCGGAGTCATTTGTTCCTGGTATCGGTCCATTCCGCGCATGCCGCCATCGATCAATTTAAATTTCGGAAACGGCTGCGCTCGCCAGATTTTATATCCCTTAAATAATGGATCGCTTTCAGCCCGCGCATCCCATCGAAGCATCGATTTTCCTGAAGGAGCACCGGCCACGGAAATAACCGGCGCTGGTGGAGGTGTTGGGAGAACCGACTCTTTGTAACCACCGGGAGCCGCACCCCAGGCATTTTCATAGGCATAACGGGCAGCCAGCATTGAGCGTTGAACACCTTCGAGTCTATAGCCACCGCCTTCAACCCAGATAATAGTAATGGACTCATTAACACCCAGTGAGAAAGGACCGACAGAGTTCATGATATCTCCGCCGAATGTATGCTCAAAAATGAATCCCTTCGTCCAGGTGCCAAATCCTGTCGGATAGTTTGTGTTTGCATCAGCCTTTCCAGTTTCCCAGGGACCCTGGCTGAACGCTGCAACACCAACTTCCTCTGAGTACAACTTCTTGTCTCCATTTGGTCGTAAGGGACTCGCCTTCGGCACAAATGTCAAAGGATTCCCGGCTGTTCCGCTTGCGAAGAAGTTAGGATTAGGATTGAAGTCCTGTGCCGCGGCATTGTTATCTTTACCGCCGTTTTTATACCAGTTCCCCATAAAGATCTTGTGCAGGCCTTCGGGGGTACTGGACGTTGGAGGAGAATCGCCACCATTTCCTCCGATGCCGTTTCCCTGCATGACGGCATGGTACCATCCTCTTTGCGTTCCTGCGCCAATCGGGTGCGTACCAAAGATTGTCGTCTTGTCTGCGTTAGCAGGATTGCCATCCCCCTTTTTCACTGCAAGGAACGAATTGAATGTCCAGACATCGGTGTACGCTTTCAACGCCTGGGCACCATTGACACCAAGATTATACTTTCCTGCGGCAACTGTGCGGTCAGGATTCAAACGGGTCGGATCGACGCCGGGAAACGATACCACCATATCCCAGGGATTACCGCTCGGGTCAGGATCGCCAACGTAGCCCGTGTTCCTCCCAACATTGAAGTCGTTGCCACGACCACCCGTGTTGGTCAGGTAGTACGAAATCATCGGCGTTCCATTCCATCCGAGGCAGAGTGCGTTGATTTTGTTATCGGTTTTTTCAACGACACCGTCTTTGTTTAAGTCTAATTTGCCGGTGTTCGTGAGGGTCATCTCAACAACAACGAAATCGTTAAGATTTGCCCAGTTCACAGTAAATTGCCGGCAGACCATTTTAACATCGACACCAAGAGCCGTTGGAAATCCAACTTCATAGATTGCTTGTGTTCGACTATTAGCATCAACCCATTTTGTCAGGCGCACATAGTCCCTGATTGGATCGCCCGCTCCCGGAATTTTTGTGCCGTATGTTCCAAAAGCATAGTTCGCTTTGTTAGTGCTGACATGGGGTGTTGATGGGAAGAATGCTGGATCCGGATTGTACTCTGCGATCCTCATGTTGTGTGACCAATACTGCCCATAATTCCAGCCGCCCGGCCACATCGTTGTTGGTACGTTCCAGAGACGATTCTGGTTTCCCATGTGGACAAAGGTGTGGTTATTTACTGCGTCAGCTCCAACTTCTCGCCACCACCTGTTGTCTGTGTATGGCGTCAGATTATCCGGCGTGAAGGCATCCCACCAATCGCCGGCCACGAACACACCTGTGCTCGCGGGTCCTGAGCCCTGTCGAGTATCAGTCTGACTGTACATCATCGATGTGAGCAACAGTATCAGACCAAGAACGACAAGTGCTTTTATTAAGTTTCTCGAAAGCATAATGTAATCTCCTTTGATTTGGTTGACACGTTGCATGTTAGAACTCAAAGTACGCTCCGACGTAAACTTGTCGAGGCAGGTCGTAAACGCTCGTGCCCTCCTCAAGAATAATCCGGTTATATTCCCCTGTTGGATCACCCGTTTGATAAAACTTTAACGTGCTGGCTCCCGTTGCAGTTGCATACCCAAGGATGTTCATCTTATTGAAGAGATTCTTCACATCCATGAAGATACCCAGACGCTTGCCGGCAAAGGTAAAGCCTTTTTCGAGCCGCACGTCGACCATACTATTCGAAGGAGCGGTCTCAAGCTGGCGGGCTGTCCGGTTGTCCACTGTGGGATTTGTATACAGGAAGCCGCTTGTGTAAGTTCCAACAACATTAAAGATGACTTCGTACGGGAACTGGAACGAGAGGACATATCCCAACCGATGTGTGCGATCAAACCCTTGACCGAGCACGGAGCTTCCACCGCCTACGTTGATCTCGTACTGCTTGAAGTACTTTGCATCACCAAAGGGAAGCTGTGTGAAGATACTGTCGGCGGTGTTTCGTGCAAATGCCGTCTTGTTCGCAGCACCACCTGCCCCTGCTTTGATGACACTCCATGCATAATTAACACGACCAGTCAGTCGTACGATATCCATGAGCGAGTACTGACCGATGTTCAGCGTCAACTCAACTCCTCGTGCATCAGCATATCCGGAGTTAAAGTATACATTATACGTCGTCACGGTCTGACCCTGGAGACTTTGCAGGGTATAGGCGTACCGTTGGAAATTTTCCACTTCTCTGAAATATGCGTTCGCGTTCAGGGAAATGCGCGGCAAGAACTCCCAGCTTGTTCCGAATTCATAGTTTGTCGATTTATATGGATCTTGATCGACGCGGAATTGGTTCGGCAGAGAGGGATTGTTCACATTGGCATATCCCGTATAGATTTGAGAGAATGGAAGGGGCTGGCTTGAGTGAGAGAAGGAAAAGTACATTGTCGCTGTTTCCGTTATCGGATGACTTACTCCAATCCTCGGTGAGAAGAACCACTTCATCTTCACGTTGCTCCCCCGATATGGCACGAAGGACGATCGTGGTCCGACATTATAGCTACCGGTAGCAGGATTCATATATGGCGTGTAGAAGTTTGCCATTTCCGCTGCGTCAGGATCGAATCCATCAACCCTGGCACCAATATTCATGATCAGGCCAGCAAACTCAATCCTGTCTTGAGCGTAGAATCCCATCTCCATCGGTTTCTTGTCGTATTGCTCAAGCAACACACCGATCGCAGGATTGATGTCCGTCGGAGAAATAACTGTTGAGCGCCTGTCCTGCTTTACGCTGTGCAGCCGAAATTGAGCACCGGCTCGCAATTGATGGTTTGCCGTAACCTGGCTTGTGAAATCTGCTTTCAGTGTTGTTGTACTCGTCTGTAGATTCTCATAATAGTAGGTGGGACTCGCAAGAACATTGCCGCCACCAAAGATGGTGGTAATTGTCGGGTCAAGGCCTTGGGTATCATCATTGTTATTATTGAAGAACTTGCCGGTACCGATTCCACCTATGTAGAGCCTGACTTTCGTTGTGTCAAAGCCAAGAGCAAGGAAATCCGCCGAGCCATTCGTTTGGTCATACTTGTCGGGAATCCCATCTCCATTGGTATCGGTGAAAGCATCGAGGAAGCCAACACGGCTCGACTTGGAAACGTTGCTTACCTGAACCTCGTAGAAGGTTTCAGGTGCAAGGAAATGGGTAAACTTTGCACTTCCAACCAAAGAGTATCCGTCGTAGACCGGCACTCCTTCAAGGAAAAATCGAGAAGCATCATTGTACTGTCTGTTCTTCCAGCCAAAGATTTGTCCTCGATCCTGCAGCACTCCGGTAACACTAAGTTTCATGCTCTTCGTGAAATCATAATTCGCTTTCAACGTAATATTCGCTTCCCGCGAAAATTCGTTAGGCATGAATCCATGCGTATCGAATAGTCTACCTGTAAAAAAGAGGCCAAAGTTTTCCATAATCGATCCACCGATTGCAGCTTCAGCTTCATACGTTGGTGACTCTCCCGTGGCATACGTGTGGTCGGGCGACCAGATATATCGAGCGCCCTTCGCATTGTTCGCGGCTAAGAGAGTCCGTTTGTTTGTGAGGTACTTTGCGGTGTCGTTCGCCGGATAGAACTGGGGCCCGAAATAACTGGCACCCTTCATGAACCGATCAAAGCCTCCACCACCCGATCGGAAAAACACACGACCTGTCCAGTCCCCGCGTCCTTCACGGAGATTTGCACTGTATACACCCGCCGATGCTGCAGAATACTCGGCGTTTGCAGCTCCGGCAATGACGTTGAGTTCTGACAGGCTTGATGCGTTCAAGTTAACAGACGATCCGTTGGCTTCGTAGGGCTTAGTGACCCGATTATATCGTGTAGCAGGAGTGTTATCGAGGTTGCCCGCCAGGTTGTCGGTGACGACCTGCCGAAACTGATCGGTGACATCGACTCCATCCAGCAGGGTCTTTGTCTCTTCTCGTTGACTACCTCGAATTCGACCCTTAAAGACGCTCGCCGTAGTGTTCAATAGTTCCTGAACAGAAAGAGAAGGAAGACCGGTAAGCTCGTTCGTCGAGATGACGGTTCTCGTAGAGGTAAGTGTCTTATCCACAAGCTTACGTTCAGCATCGATAACAACTTCTTTTAGTCCTACCGCTTCTGCACGAAGAGAAAAGTCTATTGTCACTGTTTGGTCGGAGTTCACACGGACATTTCGAAAGGTTTGTGGAACGTACCCAACAGCCGACGCCTTTACTGTATACGTACCCGGGGGTACGTTCAGGATATAATAGGCACCATTCACATCTGCAGCCGCGCCTAACAATGTCCCTTCAAGCATCACATTTGCGCCGACTACTGCTTCACCCGTCGCGGCGTCTTTCACAACCCCGGTGATCTTACCGTTTCCTCCAGATATCAGAATCAACGGCACCATCACGAGACATATCAGTAGGAGAACTTTGCACCAAGTGTATCGCATGATGTTGCTCCTTGTATGAGAAATGAGTAAAGTGGATTAATAAAAACGTGTTGTCGCAGGAAAGAATCAGTATCAATGGTTGTGTTCGACACCGTAAGGCACGTCTCTCTGATACGTTGCTCATCACGTTGTCTGTTGTATCTACCCTCCTTACTCTCATGTAGAGTTTGTTCGTGGCTGTTGATTACTGATCGTACTTTGTGCAGCACAGCGTTCCTATCGGCAAAACGCCGTTCTGCTTTATCGACATCAACTGAAATGTTGCGTGGGGCTGAATAAAGATTCACAATGGTCCGGATGCAGAGAACGAGAACTCAATTCTGTTATTCCGTGCCATGTGATTCGATGGATCATAGTACCAACGACTTCTTGTTGATTACGATTTTGTTTCTTTAGTCACCGCCACAGGGTAAGGAAGCGCACTCATATTGGAAGTCATGAATAACGAGCGGCTTTCATTAGTGAAACAGGGTTTAATACTGGCTCAGTATAGATTTTTTTCAGACTATTGTCAAGCAGAAACTCTGAATGGGCGGGATCTTATCATCAAAAATAGGATTGTCTTATCTTTTATCCCTCATCCTTTTCCTTCAACGGGAAAATCTTGTACATTGCGATAGAGGACCGGTTGAAAAGTCCGCCACAGAGAAACAGAGTTCACTGAGATCGATAAATGTGTGTTATCTCCATAATATTTCAAAACGATGACCTCTGTGTCCTCTGTGACTCGGTGGCAAAGTCACTTTTCGACCAGATTCTTAGAAAGAATTACTACGGCACACTTTTATGAATGTTCTTCAACGTCTCTTAATCCAATTGCTCAGGTTGAGCCTCTTGCTGCCGACTCTGGCCTTCTCCCAGGAAGCTCAAACAACCGAACTTATCATGCTCCTTACCGGCAATACCTTCGGCTATTTTGATGTAACCCCCATAGGGAACGACATCGCAGGCGGTGTTATCCGCCGGAAGACTGTCATCGATCAACTCCGGCAGCAGATTGGTTCAAACCATATGCTTCTTCTCGATGCAGGCAATATGATGGGATATTATTATCTCCTGCGAGGCGATCGGGGGTTGTCCATGATTCAAGCCATGCGAACGATCGGGTACGATGCAATTACTGTCGGGAATCACGAGTTCGATTATGGGAAGGAGCCGCTCCTCTCCTATACTCAACCGCCCTATAACCTTGACATTGTCTGTGGCAATATCCTGAAGCAATCTTCTAATGAAACATTCTTGCCCTCATTTCACATCGTTCAAAAAGCCAATGGCGTCAAAGTCGCAATTCTCGGATTGACCGATCCGGAGATTGAAGCTGCAACACTGCGCCAAAACTTCGCCGGACTTTCAATGACCGACCCGGTCAGCATTGCACGAACATTACTGCCGAAACTTAGAAATGAAGCCGATATCGTCATTGCGCTGACCTATCTCAAACCCGACGATGCCTACCGCCTTGCATCACAGGTCCCCGGATTCGATGTCATCGTTACTCGTGCCGACAGTGCAAGCGCCTCAACTGCTGTCCGCCGTGAAGCAATAGGAGAAGGAGAGCAAACGCTGATTGTCACACCGGTCTCTCTTGGCAAGGCGCTCAGCAGGGTACATCTGAATTTCGATCATGCCCGACGCCGTTGTACGGCATCGCTGCAGACAGCCATCCCGATTACAGCAGAGTTACCGGGCGACCCTGATTTTGCCACACAACTGACTGTAGGAGGAGAACAGGAATACTACGAATACTGCCGCAGAACGTATGGTATGAATCCCGACGATCCCGTGTTGATTGTGGATGAAGACTTCACCAATGATGATTTAATTCAGGTGATTCTGAATGTGTTTCTCCGGCAAACAGGGGCGGAAATTGCATTGCTTAACAACTCCCTCTTCCGCTTCGACGGTATTGAATTCTCTCCCGCCGGGGATGATCTCCGGTATCGAAAAATCTCTCTTCGCCACCTGGAACAAATCCTTTGGACAGAAAATGAATTGGTAACAATGAGGTTGACCGGGCAGCAGCTTGCGGCACTCCAGGCAAGAAGTAAAAGCAATCAGAGCGCCGGCAGAAACAATTACCTTCAGCATGTTCAGGTGACCATTGCCGGCAACGATGAGTGGTTCATCCATAACGCTCCCTTGCAGCAAAAGAGTCCACCGGAATATTACCGTGTTGTCACAACAAATTTTCTTGCCGGCGGCGGCGATGGGTATCTGCCGTTCCGTGAAGGACAGGATGTCGGCCTAAAGTTTTCCGGCATGGAGATTCCTGTTCCATCGGAGAACGGATATCCTATCAACATAAGAAAGTTTATCGTCCGTCTTCTTCGAACAACCTTTGATCTGCGGCGCCCTGTCTCGAGAAATGCCACTTCCCTTGTTGACAATGGATACCGCTCGAGACAATTATGGCGTTTCACGCTTTCCCGTCTTCAATTGAGTTATTCTGCAGGTCAATACCGTGCCGCCGGCGGTTATAGCAACGTTGGACTCACGGAGCTCCGCGGCAAAGACTTTTCGCGGATTGTGTATGAGGCAGATGTGCGCCTCAAGCAGGAGTCCGATCTGCTCATCTGGGATAACCGGCTCTTTGCCGCCTTCGGGCAATCGCATGTTGTGGAGCAACCAATTCAGGAAATTACCGACGACCTTTTCTTCGAATCGGTGGTAAATTTTCGTTCATCGAAAGCGACACGGGATATCACGATCTATCCTTCGGCAAGCTTACGGTATGATACCGAGATCACCAGGCAGGAAATCCGGCAAACCATCGAGGGTGAAACCCTATCGACATTCCTGCAGCGACAACAGGATATCACGCTCGGCGCCGGTGTCGCGTTTTCTGATTTCTCCGGGTTCAGCAGAACGCGGGTGACGCTGACACAGACATTCGATCGCTCAAAGAACCCAAGGCCGGACCAGAACGGTATCAATATCCAGACGGCGTACAGCACTCAGCTCTCGACGGCATTTTTCAGAACAGAGTTTGACGGAACGTACTACATCAGGCAATCGCGGTCATCGGGCGATACACGCCGGCTGTTGATCCGCTGGAGGAGCGATCTTTCAATCCCGCTTGGACGTTTCTACCTTGCTCCATCGCTTAACATGTTTATTTTTCAAGGACAACAAAGCACAATTCCAAACCAGTCGCCGCAGGTTGCTACCGCCATTGTGCTTGGTGTAACACTCGGCTATTCATTCGACTGGAAAATGCAATATGAATCCCTGTTCTGATCCCTCCAGAACGAAACCCATCATCCGGAGGAACCGTAAGGGATACAAGCCACAGATTAATCACTGAGATGAGTAATGCCATGAAAAACTGTCTTACTATGACGCTCCTTGCGCTGATGGTTCTACCGCTTTGCCAGGCTGACGCACAAAAATTCCAGGGCGGATTGTCTTTTCTTCTTGGCGTCCCCAAAGGAGAGTTCCGCAAGAATATGAATAATACCGGCTACGGGATTTCAGGAGAGATCGGATTTGCTCCTCAAAAAAATCCTTATATGATCGGGATCGACGTGAGTTTTATGAACTACGGCATGGAAGAACGGCAGGAGCCATTCAGCACTACAATCCCCGATGTCACCGTCAATGTCGAATCACAAAACAATATCGTTCTGAGCCATCTGTTTCTACGGCTCCAGCCAAACACCGGCTCCGTCCGGCCTTACCTTGAAGGTGCTGTCGGGCTGAAATATCTCTTTACACAAACCACCATCAAGAATCAGGGGCATGCGAATGAAGAAATTGCCAGTTCGACAAACCTCGACGATATCGCTTTCAGTTACGGAGGAGGTGCCGGCATTATGGTGAGACTCTTCCGCAGCAACGACGATGAAGATCGCAAGCTCCCCTTCCGGTTCTCGGATGCCCTTCTCGACATTCGTGTTCGCTATCTTGCCGGAGCAGAGGCGGAGTATTTGAAAGAAGGATCGATCCGCCGTGAAGCCGGCCGTGTGGTGTACGACGTGCAGACATCGAAGACCGAGCTTATGGGGATTCACATCGGTCTGGCGGTCACTTTCTAATTCCCTGTTTCAGCGTGAACCTTCACCGGCAGAATGGAAATGTTAAACTCCATGAAGCGGATTGTCGTGCATGGCCATAACGGTATATTCTCTCTTTTCCTGTTGTGTCTTGCTCTTGCCTGTTCTCTTCAGATAGCAGCCAGCCAAGCCCGGAGATGTTCCGGTGTGATCATCGATGCTTCCTCCGGGGAGGTGCTTATCCAGGCGAATATTGCGATCCGCGGTACCGGGCTGGGCACAATAAGCGATCTTTCCGGAAATTTTTCTCTCACCATTCCATTGGAAGCACATTTCCTTCTTGTTTCCCATGTCGGTTATAAATCGGAAACCGTCCACCTTGGCAAGAGCGATACCCTCCTTGTTGTGCGGCTCATTTCCACCGATGTTTTGCTGCAGGAGGTGACCATCTATTCGGGTGCCGCAGAACAATCGAAGCAGCCCGAGATCAGCTCGCTCTCTCTTCAGAGCAAACGTATTGCAGAGATTACCTGTGTTATGCCCGATGTCCTTCGGTCGATTCAGATGCTTCCCGGTATCTCGGCAAACAATGAGTTCAGCGCAAAGTTCAATGTGCGCGGCGGAACCTACGATGAGAATCTTGTGCTTGTGAACGGAACACAGGTCTACGAGCCCTTTCACCTCAAAGAAGCTCCCAATGCAAGCATGGGAATCTTTAACACCGAGATGATGCGCCGTGTTACGCTGGTCACAGGCGGATTCAGTGCGAAGTACGGAGACAGATTAAGCTCTGTGCTGGACATCGAGTACCGTGAAGGCAGCAAGGAACGCCTTAAGGGTGCTGTCGCTCTTAGCGTAACCAACGTGGACGGCTATATCGAAGGCCCACTTGCTGGTTCAGGATCATTTATCGTCGGCGCGAGAAAAAGTTATTTCGAATATATGATGTCGGCAATCGGCGTGGCTGAAAATATTCACCCATCGTTTTATGATGTTCAGGGTGTCGTTTCATTCCCCTTGTCCCCATCAAACAAACTCCTGTTTCAATTCATTCATGCTGGCGATAAGTACTGGCTCGATCCGACAGCGGAACAACGGGGGCCGTCACAATACGGCGGCACTTACAAAGGAAAGAGTGCAACGTTTCAAGAAGTGTGGAACTCGTTTGACGATGAGCACGCAAAATATTACAGCAACCTGCTCGATCTTCAAAACAACCAACTGTTCTCCAGCGCGGCTCTTCTTAAAACAGAGATATCGGTCTACGAGCAGACCGAGGAAGAGTACGGGTACCATACCGACGACTTTCGCAGAGATATCCGGCAGCAGCAAAATTATTTCTACGGCTCACATCAGGAACAGCGGTCAAGCAACAGTCTCCGGATTTATACGCTTGAGGGGAAGGCCTCCCTCGATTTCCAGTTGTCGCCTTACTACGAAATCAACGGGGGCATGAACTACCAAACAATTTTCTATCGCCAGGATCTTCTGGACGAGCGGATCTTTGATGAAATAATGAATACCGAATCCTTCCCCGACACTGCTTCGACCCATAAGGTTGAGAACCGGATCGGCGAAGGAAACGAAAAAATCAACGCCTCTTCTTATAAGTTCACCGGCTACATCGAGAATATTCTATTTGCCTTAGAGGATATAGTACTTAATCTCGGCGGGCGTTTTGATTATTTCGATTTCAACCGCGAGTTCACTGCAAGCCCGCGTATCAGTGCTTCGTACCAGATCTCCAGCGAAACCACTCTGCGTGCCGCCTGGGGAATCTACACTCAATCCCCAATATACCGGCAACTTGCTTATTCTGTTGCTTCCGATACAAACACCAGGGCCCAGCGGGCGATTCATTACATCCTTGGCATCGAACACACAATTCCATTTCAAGCGGAATCGCCATCATCATTGAAGGTGAAGGTAGAGGCGTACTATAAAGACTATACCAATCTCATCTCTTCCTCTCAATCGAGTTCCGGACGAATCAGTTACTCTCATCGCAATGATGCTATTGGCGTTACAAGGGGGATTGATTGTTATGCTGTGCTGAGTCTTCCCGGCTTTTATGGCTGGATCAGCTATAGTTTGCTTGCGGCCCGTGAAAACCTTTTTACAGATAAACGGGCAGATTATCCCCGCTATACCGACCAGCGCCATACGCTCGCTCTCGTTGCCGATATCACCCTCGGCGGCGGGTGGAATTTCAACACCAGGTTTATCTACGGGAGCGGTTATGCGTATACGCCGAGTGTTCAGCAATACAACCAGAAAACAAAACGCTTCGAGTGGGTTCAAGGAGAGAAAAATTCGGACCATCTGCCTGCCTATGAAAGAGTCGATGTTCGCCTGAATAAAGCCTTTCAACTCTGGGAGTCTCAAGTCCAGGCATTTCTCGATATCAGCAATGTGTTCAATGCTGCCAATATTCAATCTTACCGCTATCGGTACAACAGCAATGGTTCTGCGTATCGTGAAGAAATAAAATTGTGGCCGTTAGTACCCACGCTGGGTATCGCCATCCGGTTTGAGTAACTCCCATCTGATCCGATTTATTACGTTCCTGCTCTAGAATCCTGCCCGCCACCAGTTTACCTGGACCATTACCACGGTGGAGGAGACAATCTTGGCTTATCATAGGATCAGCTGACTATTCTTTTCCGTAGATTATCTCCGCGACAAACACATTCGAGGAACAGTGGTGTAGCTTGGGATGAAATAGAAAAGAAAGAATGGTGATCCCAAGGTGTCTCTGTTTGGGATCTACTATGCGGAGCTATTCTTTTCCGTTTAGTAGATCCCCCCGATAAAAAAACATCGGGGCAGGCCGACAGAAGCCCCGATACAAAGGCATCGGGGCAGGCATTCGGGGAACACTGGAAGGGCTGGAGAGAAACGGGAATTTTAATTGTCGTTGAAGGGAAATAATAGTTGACGTTAATCACGCCACAGCGGACCTGTCTCTTGAGAATGCTTTGGGCGGGCTGGCAAGGCATTAAGGAGAAAGCGAAATATTTTAAGTTTTTATATACCTTGGTGCCTCCGTATCCTTGTGGCGACTCTTTTCGACTAGATCTCTAGCAACAAAACGAGCAGAAAACCGTAGTAACAAGAGGCAATCCGTATCACTTATCACCATTGCAAAGGAATTATCATGAACCGAAGATTGATACCCCTTCTCTTTCTTCTTGTTGCATCCTTTAGTATTGCTGCTGCTCAACAAGATCTTCTGGCCGACATCCGAAATCTTTCTTCTGACGAAATAAAATTCGATGCCTTCAGGCTCGATACCGACCAGGAGGTGACTATCACCGGAACCGTTACCGGAGATCGTAACAGAAACGTCTATAACGATGTCTGGATTCTAAATACTCAAACCCGGGAAATTGTCTGGAAGTTGAAATATTCCAAGCGATCTTCGCGTTCCAGGGGATTAGTCGACTTTGACGATAAGCTCTCTCTGTCTAAGGGTGAATATGAAATCTATCTCTCAGCTTTTCCTTCCTATATTCAGGATGTTAACAACTTCGGTGATTTGATGGAACTGTTGACGGATAAGATTTTCCGCTCGAGTGATCGCGAGAGAAACTACCGCCGCCTTGTCGTGACGGTGAAAGGAAGGGGTGTTCATTACGGTAACGAGGGGGTTGAGAAACTTCATGCCAGGCTTTGTGATGACGCCGTCGTCGCCATGACCAGGCAATCTCATGACGAGTACAGCAAACAGGGTTTCACGCTTGACAAACAGATGGAGTTGAATATCTACGCCATTGGAGAACTGCGCGACGACGGGCAGTTCGATTTCGGCTGGATCATCAACACCAAAACGGGCGAACGTGTCTGGTCTATGGAGTACCGATCATCCAGCCATGCCGGCGGTGATAAGAAGAACAGGATGGTGAAGGAAACGATTACACTCCCGGCTGGATCCTACGCTGCACACTATGTCAGTGATGATTCCCATTCCTATGGCGATTGGAATGCGGCGCCACCGTTCGATCCGATGTTCTGGGGGTTGACCATTCACACAAAAGATCCGGCAATGAAAAAGTATACCCGCCTATTTGAATTCAATGCCTTTGAAGAAAAAAATGTCATTGCCAGCTTAACCCGTGTTCGCAGCGAGAAATTGGAATCGAAGGGGTTTACCCTGACCAAGCCCATGGATGTTCGCATCTATGCAATCGGGGAAGGATCCAACGACCGGATGGTTGATTACGGATGGATCGTCAACATGAAAACGCGTTCAAAGGTCTGGTCGATGGAGTATAACGAAACCACACATGCCGGCGGGGGCCAGAAAAACAGAATAGTCAATACCATTATCCATCTTGAGAAGGGAAGTTACATGGTGTACTATACCACGGACGACTCTCATGCCTACCGCGATTGGAACACCGCCGCTCCGTACGATCCCGAACATTGGGGGATAACACTTTCTTCTGCCGACCCGGAATTTAATGCGACGAGTATCCGCCCGTATTCGGAGACCGACGACCCGTCAATCCTTGCACGGCTTGTTGGTATTCGCGATGACGAGCGCCGCAAGCAATCCTTTAGCTTATCGAAGAAGAGCGATCTTCATCTCTACGCTCTGGGTGAAGGGCGCGATGGCGACATGGTGGATTATGCATGGATTGAAGATGCCTCGACACGGAAAATTGTGTGGGAGATGACGTATCGTTCGACTGAGCATGCTGGCGGGTCAAAAAAGAACCGTGTCTTCGATGGCACCATCACACTCCCCGCGGGCAAGTACATCCTCTTCTACGAATCGGATGGCTCGCATTCATTCAACAACTGGAATGAAGACCCGCCTGACGATCCTTATCATTGGGGAGTAACGATTACACTCAAGAGGTCGGATTGAGAAAAAAGCGTTGACCTAGTCTAACGGCTGCTCGCTGATCACGGGCAGTTTTTGTTATCTATAACACAAAGGGTTTTCTCTCTTTCTACATTAATCATCCCACCACACACACTCCTAACAATCGTATACGAGCTCCAACGGGATTCTCGAGGGATGTTTTTATCTGTGATAGGATAGCACCGATGGCACCTTCGTAGGATTGACGAATCTTGTCCCACGGAAAGGTGTTCTTGGAAAATTCATATGTTACATCTGATGACTTCTTCTCTAATCGATTGACTAACCACTCGTCCGGCAATACATGAGCATCACCGCTAGGACTGACCCGTATCATTTTCAGTTCTCTATGTTGCTTGCCACCCTCTAGGTCAACAGTAACTAGTGTCGTGATAACAGTGTAAGGTTCTTGATCAACGTCTGTCCGATGGAAGAACGTTGTGTCTCCTGGAGTGATGAGTTCCTGGCCTTGAGCGAGAAGGGCATCAATTAAGGGATGACCCAATCCAAGAAGTTCTGCAGAGCGCTTTCTCATCGCAGTATTGCGGTCAAATGTAGCAAGTTGATATTTTGGCAAGACACTTGGATGTTTCTGTAATATTTTTGGCGTAATGATTTCGGAAAACTCTCCCCGGGGCAAGATGGAACCGCCCATGCGAAGTATTGCAGCTTCGGCAAACTGCCTTAGGTCGTCAAGCGAAAAACTCCCCTCAATTTTCAAATAGTCTTGGAGATTAAATGTTGTTAAATCCATTGTCAGATTTTTTAATGCATCAATTGCTTGATATGCATTCCTCAACGCTTCTTCGATTTCTTTCGCTGTACGTTGGTAATCTGTATTAACAAGAGCATTCCGATACCATTCCAGATAGTGCGGAGCGGATCCCATATAGCCTAAGATCTCTGATCTAAAATCTTCTCTCGGTTCACCGGTGAGTTCATCAAGTTTACCAATCTGGGTGGCGATCTCTTTTAATTTATCATCCAGCATCAGGTAAATGTTTTCTTCTACCGTCCCCTCAGCAATGAGATTGTAAACCTGCACAGTATCTTTCTGTCCATAGCGGTGAATTCGACCAATGCGCTGCTCAACAGCCATTGGATTCCAGGGTAAGTCATAGTTGAAAAGAATATGGCCGATTTGGAGATTAATTCCCTCACCTCCGGCCGAGGTGCAAATGAGAAATTGTGCACCATTCTCCTCCCAAAACCGTTCTTTGGCTTCAATCTTATCGTCTAATGGACCGCCCTTGATGTGGGTTACTTTATCTGTTCCATAGATAGCCTGGAGTTTTTCTTCGAGGAAGAGCAGGGTTTCAACATACTGCGTAAAGATGACAAACTTCTCATCTGGATTTTCTATGCGAATAGTATCAACTGCTCTTGTGAGAGTGTCAAATTTTCGATCTGTCCCGGAAGGAACCAGATTAAGAAGGTTGGCTACTTTCGCGACTTCGTTTGGTATTGTCGCATCTGCATAAATTCCTTCATCGCCGTCTTCATCACCATCGAGCGACCACGAAGTTGTTTCATCTGGAGGAAGATAAGCTCGGCTAACTTTCTGACGGATCTGTGCAATAAACGTGTCGATATCGGCTTGTCTTGATGGAGTATTTGGTATCGCCTCAATTTCTGATGCAAGTTGACGCATTTCATCCTGCAACCGAAGGATCTCATCGGAGAGTTTAGCCGTAGAATGTCCTTTCCGACGCTTGTTTTCCAGTTCAAGCTGTTGTCGTATGAGAAGAACAAGAAGTCGTCGCCGGAGAGCTTGCCTGATAGCTCGCGTACTTGATGACATGATCTTTTGGAATGTTGTCATCACAAAGCCAATGGCACGCTGTGCTGTTGTGGTTTTACCGCCATTTTCCCCGAGGCCTGCTCGTGTATAGCCCTCTTTTAAATACTCTGTAAGCTTGTCGTAAAAGACTTGCTCTCGCATAGCCAATTGGAAAGATTGTGTATGAACCTGGCGACGCATGAAGATAGGGTTACCATCTTTATCTGTTACATCACGCTTTGTCCGGCGTATCATCACCTTGTTTAAAAAGCCTCTATGGAGAGAAAGCGATTCCTCTGAATCGAAGAGGGTATCGTCGAGAAGCTGAATTAACGACCAAAATTGAAAGCCATTGCCTTGATGAGGTGTTGCCGAGAGGAAGAAGAGATCTTTCGTATGATTCTTTATAGCCTCGGCAAATTTATAGTTCAACGTTGATTGAATTTTCTTCCCATATCGAAGCCTCGTGAGATGATGAGCTTCATCGAACACAACAATATCCCACCGTGGTCCCCCTAAGAGACGTTCCATTCGCTGTATGCGCTTGAGGGCATCAATCGAAGCAATAACTCGATGGTGAGATTCCCACGAAGCAGGGGAGTGATCGGTAAAATCGATTCCGAGGATTTCAAAATCTAGCCTGAAAGCATCGCGAAGCTCACTCTGCCAGTTTTTGATGAGCCCCGCAGGAGTAATGATAAGAATTCGATTGGACTCCCTCCGTGTAATGAGTTCACGAAGGATCATTCCCATTTCGATTGTTTTTCCCAATCCAACTTCGTCTCCGACCAGCAGGCGACGATGGGGCATCGAAACGACATCTCTTGTTATCAGTATTTGATGGGGAAGCAGGTCGGTTCTACTGTTCGAAAGTTGCCCTCCGGCATTTTGCAGTGGAAGCTGAAATGATAGTTGTTTCAATAAAAAATCGATCGGTTTATCATAATCCCCGATTTTCACCCGTTCCCATAAATCGGGAGCCGGCTCAAGACGTTCTATGGGGAAACTGTGAAGATGACGCCCCGTTCCATCTTCATACATAACGTCAGCCTGGTAGCTTCCATAAATATCACTCACACGATAGACTTCCACGATGCCAAGATCTTCCCGGCCTCGAATACGTACTCTTTCGCCAACCTTTGGACGATAGAGAGTTTGATTATCTGTCAACTGCATCTCCTGGATGATGGAACACTGATTACACTGATGCGACCGATTTTCACTGATGTGTGTTGATCGTGTTCTTTTCTGTGTTATCGGTGTTCTATAAAATTGGAACACTGATGACACCGATTCAACTGATTTTTACCGATCTGCCTGCCCGCCATGCCTTCGCGTTTTGTGCGTCCGCCATCTTTTTGGCGGAACCTTTTGGCGGGTGATCATCGTGTGTTTTTCTGTGTCATCTGTGTTCCATTCTTAAATCGGAACACCGATCACACCGATGCAACTGATTTTCACAGATCTGTTTACATCGTGTGCTTTTCTGTGCTATCGGTGTTCTATTTCCTTGCGATCGTTTGTAAATATCTTCCGCCGTATTTCAGGTTTCTTGCCAAAATTTAGCAGCAATCCGATTTCGATATTGGTTGCCTTGAGGTAGTTAATGAGTTGTGTTTCGTGTTCTTCAACCATTCCTTCGGCAGCCTTCAACTCCAATATCACCACATTATTAACAACAATATCGGCAAAGTAATCACCAACCAACTCTCCTCGATAATGGACTTTAATTGGTTGTTGATTTTTCGCTACCAAACCTTCACGAGCGAGTTCTATGATCATTGACCGTTCATACACTTTTTCTAGAAATCCATATCCCAGTCTATTATAAACTTCATAGAAGCAGGCAATAATTTTCTCCGTCAATTCGTGGTGTAAATATTCCATACTTTCCTCCCTTAAAAGAAAGCGAACACTGATGACTTCAATCTAACTTATCTTTATAGATCGGTGAACATCATGTGTTTTTCCGTGTCATCTGTGTTCTATTCTTAAATCGGAATACTGATAGCCCAGATGCAACCGATTTTCACCGATCTGTGTTGATCGTGTTCTTTTCTGTGCTATCTGTGTTCCATTTCTTTAAGATATAGAACACTGATGACACCGATGATACTGATTTTCACAGATCTGTGTACACCGTGTGCTTTTCTGTGTTATCGGTGTTCTATTTTTAGAGAACATTGATGACACTGAAAAATCTGATTTATACCGATCTGTGAAACTCATGTTCAATCTGTGTTATCAGCCTGCCTGCCGGCAGGCAGGTGTTCTATCTTTCTGATAAGTTTATTGAGTTCTTTCTGAATCTCTTCTTTTATCGTCTTCCAGGTTACTTTCCATACCATACGCGGCATGCGCACATTATCTGCATCATCAAAATAGCTGAGGCCGCGAAAAACAGGAAACAGGTCGGCTTCGGGAAACTTCTTGTTGTACATACTCATCATGTGCTGCAATGAGCAATGTTTTTTTTCGAGAGCATACACGTCGATGAAGTCCTTTTTCGAGCCTCGGGATGCAATCGCAGAGAGTTTCATGCAGGCAAGATCGTCGAGGGATGCGAGTGAGCAGCCAACAGATTTCCACTCCACTAATGGACTTATTATGGTATATGGATACTCAATTATGGATATCCTGACTCCACCGATCGTAGCATAGAACGTACCCTCATCGATATTCACGGCCAGGGGAATCATCCCTGCGCTTTTGATTTTGTTGGTCCATGAAGCCGGATCGCGAATGCTGACCGGAGAGAACCAATCCAGATCAACAGACTTCCTATGACCAAGCATAAGCGCGATGGCTGTTCCGCCAGCGAGATAGAAACCGTGTCCTGAGAGGAATGGCCCGAGTCGTTTGAGAAGCTTGAACTGAGGTGAAGAAAGAGTCTCCTGGAAATATTTCATCGCTGTCCTCGTGCTTGCCATGGGTTAGAACTCTCCCCCGCTATCCAAACATCTACCTTATCCTTGGGCAGGTTCAATGCAAGTTGCCAGAACCGCAATCTCTTCGGATCCAGACCGGCACCCTGACGCTGGAGCATCCAACTTTTGAGCCAGGCGTTGCCTGTGGTTGCAATGAGCCACTTCACGGAATCCCATCCGCCCGCCTCAAGAACCTTCCGAATAATCAACTCAGAATCTTGCTGCCAGGAGAGCGATTTCTTTGGATATTCCCAAAAGAGATCAAGAACATGTTTGGGGATTTTTACACGTTTTCGGATTAGAGTATTGTTCATAAATCTCCGATCATTGAATAGCACACCCGCCTGCGTGCCTTCGGAGGGCGGGCAGATGACACCGAAAAAATTGATTTACACCCGCCATAAAGAACGGCGGGCAAGCTGATCTGCCTGCTCGCCATGCCTTACCTTTTGGCGAGTGAGTATCGTGTCCAATCAGTGTCATCAGTGTTCTAAAATATCGTTCGGTGAGTATAAAATGATGCCGCGCACGTTAGACAATTGTCGATCAGCACTGGCTATAGCCTGGATACGTAAGCGATCTGCAATCGCAATGAACAGAGCATCGTTGGTCAGCAGTCCATACTCTCGTTGAAGTCTCAGTGCAGCAGGAAAATCTTCAGCCACAAGAGACTCAAACTTGAACCCACTCGCAAGTAATCCCTTAACTATATCAGAATACCGATTCATAAGACGAACTCGATCGGGGCGCTCTGAAAGAGATCTGTCAGGATTCCCTCCAGTCGTCCATGCATTGTCCCGTGCTTCGACCATCATCAACCTATGCATTACCTCCGCAAGTTGTTGGAGCCCAACTATTCCGATCACATCCCTTTCAGCGCAGCGCCGAAGAAGTTTTGTACATTGTTCGGACCTATGAAGAACTCCATAGACAAGAACATTTGCATCCAGGAGGACAATATCAGACTTTTTGATTTCGTTGAGATTCATTGTTCGTAGTAATCCTCCTCCATTATTTCCCTTAAGTCATCAGTTGAGATGTTGAACTTAATAGCAAGGAGGGATTCAAGCGCTTTCAATCGTAACTCCCTACCGAGTGATTCTTCCTGATCATACTTGAGCACTGCTTCTTCAATAATTGTGCTGATCGGCTTACCGTCCCTGATTGAACGTTGTTTCAACTTATCAACAATACCTTTATCAAGGATCGTGCCAATTTTAACTTTGGATCGTTCGGCAGTATCTCTCTTTGTTTGCATGACTTACTCCTTAATTTGAATATTGTAGTTCTATGTCTGGTGTCAACATCTCCATTAACGACATTCCGCCATGACGAAATATTTTGCTTGCGCTAGATCCTTGTGGTCTGTTTTTAATACGCCCCCTCAGCATAGCGAGTCGTTTGTGAGTAAGAATTTGGAGTTCTGGGTAAGTCAAATTTAAGTCTTCATTCTCCTCGAAGATCCGAAACCGATTGTTATTAATGACATCAAGAGCTTTATCTGATTTCAACTCGGATTCATATCCGGCATGGAGATATACATATCCATGATCGCTCGTTATAATGATTCGATAATCACGGGGAATACTTAATACGATGTTTTTCCAGGCAACATCAAATTGTTTCATAATGGCATCGAAGTGGCCAGAGGACTTTGCTTCGAAGTTCATATAGGTGCCATCTGGAAAACTCGACCAAAGGAGCAGGGGTGAGTCTGTATTTGGAAATTCATAATGACGAATTAGAGTGTCGTAATGACGGGCGATAATTTGTCTATCCTTGAATTCCTTTCGAGTTCTAAGTTGCGATGGTCCAATTCTCTTTCCCAAAAGACGTTGATCGATATATGAGACGGTATCACTTGGCAGGGCAGCGTAACCATATCGGATTGAAGCTATTGAGAAATTAGTTTTTAATGCAAGTATTTCAAGAAGCGGAAGTTCCCTTATAGAAACACCATCAAATACCACGATGGCAGTTTTAGGAGACTGAAGTTCATCTAAAAGTGATGGTGATGATTCAGATGCAGCTACAATTTCATCGTAGATTCCAGTGGCGGCATTCAAAATGAGATCTTCGACAGCTTTTATTTTCTTTTCTCCCGATTCCAGGTACTCTTGTGAATCGAAGTACTCAAAGCGTTCTTTCGACCATACCTCCTGAACGAGCCATTTCTCTAAAGATGGCAATCGCTGTCCACTGGAATAGAGAATATCATAGATATTTCGAATACTTGAATTCATCTTAATGAACGGCCTCTTCTTTTTGTGATATTCCTTTTAGTTCTGCTTTGTAAAGTGCTTGTGTAAAAGAAGGTAGTTGTTCAACGAACTCTTCTACTTGTGCCTTGTTGTATTGGCCGGTTTTCTCAATTAGTATTTCAGCGTTCAAATTAGCGATTCCAGTAAGCGAGCCTCTAATCGCTGAGGGGTACGTGCTTAATTCTGTGCTTGATTGTTGAATAAACACAGTAAATCGGATCCACCGAGCGGCAGGATCAATCAATTCACCTAACTTCTCTGCAACTTTTTGTCGCAGGTTATTGATGGATCCTTCATTTGTTGTCTGAATGCCAAACTCGCTTGCTGTTTCTTCCACTATTGCTGGAGGCATGGTGGTTTCAGGAATCGTTGAATCTATTACTCCTGGTTGCGGAACAACTGGTGGTTGTCCAATGGGAAGTTGAGGAGATCCACCCTCCTCCACAAATGGCTCTACCACGAGAACATCATTCCATTCAGTTCCTGCAAAAGCCGGTGTACTGCCACAGTATCTTGTTCGAGCATTCTTCAAACCAACGCGCTTGTCCTTACACAATTGTGAGAATGCTTGAGTTAGAATAGTTTCAGCCGTGAAGACGGGGAATCCAAGAGTTTTTTTATAGGTCGCCTTGATTTCACCAACCGTCCTATCAAAAATGAGTTTACCTGGTTCCTCTTGCAGACAATCAATAATATGATCCTCAAATCTTTGACGTGGATAAATATTTTGTTGCAGTTGTGTTAGTACCTCTGTCCGATTTGTGGCGGAGCCAAGTGGTTCAAGTTCAAATTCAAGCGTTTGTTCTCCGTTTGCTTTTGTGTGGATTGACACATAATACAGACCGGCCTTCTTAAAGACCTCATCGATATATCGAACGTTCTCAATGCTGATTTTCTCGTATTGTCGTTTTCTCTCAGCATCGTTAGTGTGGCCGGCAAGATTTGAAGCTGACATTGCGAGCTGCGCCCATTTTACTAAATCAGGATTATCCAGGGCGTTAAATGATTCGGATTTTGGCTCAAGAAGAATTATTTGATTGCGTATTTCAGCGCCATGATAAACAAAGGCTTTCTCTGTCTTGTCTAATCGGTGGGGTGCGAGAACCCAGCGGAGGCTATTTTTATCCAGTTGGGAAAGAGAATTTCGTGCTTGTGAAGAATCTCTAAAAATAACTGCATTTGAATCACCAAATACATTTACCCGCCAACGAGTTAACGAAAACTCTCGTGCATCGTTAGGATCGATCTTCAGGGCACCATACTCCACCTTAGCATACGGTTTTTCTTGAGTGTCGAAGAAATAAGATTCTTCTGAGCGCTGGAAGTAAGCTCCAAGTTTATCAAGCGCTTGCAATGTCGCTTGGAAGACATTAAAATCGTCTCCTGGTTTTATGACCTGACGTTGAAGCTCTGCTTCCTTTATTCCTCTAATCGAACCACTACCAGTAAGAGTCGCACTAAGCGTAGCTGAGACAACTTCAGTAGAAAATGGCAAGGAATGCAGATCTCTTAAATCTGCTTGTGCGCAATTTAAGATGTGTTGCCCGGGATCGAGATCTGTGAGTCGATTACGAATACCGTTATCGTTGATATCGATGTGAGCTGCGGTAATGATATCTGTCTTTTTATAAGTGTTACGAACGACATTTGCCAGAAGCCCAAGTGGTCCTCTGTTACCTTGAAAATTTTGTCTAAGGACTCTATGAAGAAACATATTGAGTAGCTCTGGAGAAAATGGGAAACTACTTCTCAATTGATCGGAATATTTTTCATCTACAACAATGCCAACCTTCTTCCATTGATTGACATAACTGGAGATGACATTATCGACTTTCGCCCGATCGACGGAATTGGCATTTGAAAAAAGGCGATGGAGGATCACATTTTGTCGATCACGGGGTTCAGTGAACTTCACATTTATAGGACCAACTCGTTTTAAGGTATCTCCCGGTTCTTTGGTTGCTTCGTATACCGATGCGAACATAGTAACGGAAGTTGTATCAGTACGATTTGCTTCCTCGCTCAATTGCTGAAGAAAAAGGATATTCTGCTTTTGGTTAAAATCATGTGGCATACTTTGAATACCCATCTCGAGCTCATCGAGAATGAGGATTAATTTTTTACCCGATAAGGCAATTCTGAGCTCATCGAGATTTGGTACTTTCTTTGGATCAATCTTTGAGGCCAATCCAAGTTTATCGAACACCATCCACCAAATCGAATCGAGAGGAAAATCTGTAAACTTATGAATTATAACCGTGACGTCTTCCGGGAGATTGCAGGTTAGATTATGTTTAGCAAGCCAAGTTCTGGCAATTGATGGACTGGTGAAGAGGTGATAGATTAACAATTCGAGATGTGACTTACCGCTTCCTTTGAATCCTTCCAGAAGAAATAATCCTGGTGTTCGTTCACTCGAATTGAACCGCTGGTGTAAATTTTCCAATACTATCTTGACGTCAGCGGTTGGATAGGTGATATCGAAGAAGTCTTGGGGTCGGGACTCAATAGATTTCTTCTTTTGATCCCTTAGATTCTCAAGATCGATAACTCCTTCGATTCCATCTTTTTTGAGGACTTCTGGGCGGGGGGTAATGATGTCGGAAAGGCTCATTGTTTTCTCCTTATTTCCTAATTCAAATATAAAAGAAATAAGGAATTATATCAAGACGCTTTCAAGAATTCTTGAAATGTCTTGATTTATCCGTGTAAACCGCAACCCTTTTATAGATTAGGGACCGTTATAAATAACACAAAGGGTTGTCTCTCTTGTTCGAGGGACAACCCTTCTTGCTCTACTCTTAATGAATGGGGCTATTTCAAGTTGGCAAACTTCGCCGCTTCCGGCAACAGGCTTAGCGCTTTCTGGAACTGCGTATCAACCTGCAGCATGACAGGATACCAGCCGTCGTTTGCCCAGAAACTATGGGCGATATGCCCTTTGATTCTTGTCTTGATATAGGCAATATCCTTTTCAAATTCACTCTCGTTGATTGTGATCTCTTTCTTCTTGATAAAGGCTCTGAACTCTGCAAGGATCTTCTCGTCAACGGTAAAGGATGTGAGATATTTTTTCAGATCGCTGCTCCAGTTTTGCCGAATCCCCTGTCCGGCTCCATCGAGGTAAGCTGTTACAAATTGATAGAAGAGGTCCCGGCGGAAGAGGTCCTCCGTAGTTTTGGTCAGGTTCATCGGTTTAATAACAAAGTCGGGTGTAACACCGCCGCCGCCATAGACGATGCGCCCCTTATTGGTTTTAAACATCGGGCGGGTTGTATCGGCAGTCTCTTTAAGGTCTTTCTTGTGTTCGAGATTATCGCCTTCCTGCTCGTTGCGCTCAAAGGCCTCACGCTGGTATGCAGATTTATCTTTCCCTTCGTACATGCGCTGAATTAATCTTCCGCTTGGAGTATAGTAACGTGCAATGGTCAGCCGGATGCCGGAGCCATCGGGAAAATCGAGCTGCCGCTGGACAAGCCCCTTGCCAAAGCTTGTCTCGCCAACGATGAGGCCGCGGTCCCAATCCTGGATTGCGCCAGCAACGATTTCGCTTGCACTGGCAGATGCGTTATTCAGCAGAATAACCAGAGGGATTTTTTCGTACTCCTGACCTGTTGTTGCCACATACCGTTCTTCTATTTCCGGCCTTCGTGCTTTGGTGTATACGATGTTCTTCGGTTTATCCTTCGTTCCGCCATCGAGAAAGAGGTCGGCCATGCGTACCGCCTGTTCCATCACACCGCCGGGATTGTTCCGCAGGTCAAGAATCAGTTTTTTCATCCCTCGATCCTTCAAGCCGGCAAGAGTACGCTTCATTTCATCATCGGTGGTCAGAGCAAACTTGTTGACACTGATATACCCAACCTCGTCGTTAATCATGGTTGCTACATCGACACTCTTGATATCGATAATATCGCGGACGATATCGTACGTGAGGAGTTCCTTCACACCGGGGCGAATGATGCCGACCTTCACGCGCGTTCCCTTGGGGCCCCGCAGCCGTTTTGACGCTTCTTCAACACGAATACTAACGGATGCACTGTCGTTGATTTTTACAATCCGATCGTTTGCCATAATGCCGAGCCTTGCAGCAGGACCGCCGCCCATTGGTTCCAGCACAATGATCGAGTCGTTCAGTTCGCGTATTGACAGCCCAACCCCCTGATAGTTACCGCGCATCTCCTCCGTCACCCGTGCAAATTGCGTGGGCCTGAAATACATGGAGTGCGGGTCCAGGCTGTCGATCATCCCGTAGATCGCCCCATCAACAAGATTTTTTACGCTCACCTCCTCAACATAGTACTTCTCTGTGAAGCTGAGAACATCCTGGAACTTCTTGATCTGTTCATACATATTGTCGGCAGAGCTTAACTCTCGGGATTGAAAACCGAGAAACAGTGCAACGAGGACAAGGACGACAAGCGTGCCGGCCGAAAACTTCTTTTTCATAAAATCACCTTTTTCACAACCTCTATCAATATCATGATCGCGTAGTTACCTTATGTAACGAACAAGATGCAATAACAATTCCTTCATTAAAATACGAAATAACCCGCTCAGACAAAACTGTTATTTCTCCAATTCCTGTTTCTTATTCCTGATGGTATAAAAATCTTGTCGGTTCTTTCATATCACAACATCTTAACTGATCTCACACCACCGTGCATAAAAAACCCCAGCAGAGCCGGGGCGCGTGCAACACAGCTCGTTTTTCTCATCATTAATTCATAAGCTCGCTGACCCGTTTTTGTGCATTCACCTTATCGGGCCCATCGGCAATCAAGACAAGGTAGATTTGATAGTATTGGACAGCCTCAGTGAATGAGCCGCGGAATTCGTACATTTGCGCTTTCCTAAACAGGTGCGATGCTGTCGAAGGATCTGCTTTCAGTGCCCGTCCATAGTGTGCCACGGCGACATCGACTTTCCCTTTTGCAACATAGGCATCGCCTAGAAGCCGGTACCCTTCTGAATCATCGGGAGTGAGCATCAAACATTTTTCAAGGACAGCAATTGCATCGTCGATCCGTTTTTTTGAAAAGAGAAACTCTCCAAGGCGCCTATAGGCTTCGCCCGCTCCGGGCTTCACCTTGATTGCCTTTCTGAAGCAATCTTCTGAGAGCTTGAAGTTTCCTTTTTCTGCCATTACTTTTCCAATGGCGAGTAACCCCATATAGGAATCAAGCCGATATATTTGTTGTGCCTGGACATGGGCCTTATCGAATCCGCCTCCTAACAACGAAGGAGCAAGAAGGTAATACTCCAGCAATGCCTCCCGATAGGGAACTGAGTTTGCATCATACTGGACCGCTTCTTCCAGATGCTCTTTTACTTCAAGCGCAATGAAGGGTTTGCGAAGCATCCCGGCAGAAGGGAATTCAAGTTTATAAGCTTCAGCAAGCTTGTAGTGATACTCGGCGTTTTGCCGCTCCAGTGAAACGGCAAGCTCAAATTCCTTGATTGCCTCCATCGTCTTGCCCGGTTCCGCAAGCAATGCAATGCCGCTCAGATAATGTGCTTTTGCCCTGTCGTCCCCATCAGACCTCATCTCACCGGAAAGGGTCTCAGCATGAAGTTCCTGTTGGAGGGTGTACACAGGTGGTTGATTTGCTTCAACCTCTTCGTTCAACACAACCAGGGAGAGTAGGAGTATTAAAATCCCCCATGCGATTGAATACGCCTGTTTTTTCATGGCATTGTTCCTTGTCTGCTGTCTTAGCAATACGACAAACTTGTACCGATGTTGCACGAAGAACGCTTATCCCTTTATAGCGGCAGCACCTGCTGCGGCTTCCTTTTGGTTTTCCTCTCCAATACGATACGGTACTTTTATACACACTTCCAGCCCCTTCGCTGGGATACTGGTAAATTGGAGGGCTTCAAGGTCGCCATAGAGCTGAATCAAACGGGCCCTTGTATTGCTCAATCCGATTCCTTCTGTAATCCCGGTGCCATTTTCACTCGGCAGCCCGGGCCCATTATCAATAACAGTAAGATGTACTTTTTCGTTCATTTTACGGGCAGCAATAGTTACCATTCCCCCGCTCCGCCGGGTATTGACGGCGTACTTAATCGCATTTTCGACAATCGGCTGAAGGATGAGATTAGGAACCTTCAAGGGGAGCAGTTCTTTTGGAATATCGATGACGACTTTAAGGCGGCGCCCGAACCGCACTTTCTCTATCTCTAGATATTGTTGAAGAAAATCAATTTCTTCCTTCAACGTCACCTCCTGCACGCCAACGGTCTTCAGGGAATAGCGCAGAAGGTCACCCAGTCTCGTCAGAACCCGATCGGCATCGTCAACATTTTTATGCATGAGCGAAGAAATTGCATTCAGGGTGTTAAAGAGAAAGTGCGGGTGAAGTTGCATTTTCAATGCCTGAAGTTCTGCCTGGGTGAGTTGTTGTTTCAGTTTCATCGTATGCAGTTCGTGCTCACGATAGCGATGATAGTATTCAACAAGATACCCAACGGCGAGCACAATCCAGTACGTGAGCACATTCATGTGGAAATTCACAGCAAAGAGAAACTCCACCGACCGAAATTCTTCAAAGAGTTGAAGAGCATATGGCCTGAAGGACATATCCACAATCTGCGCGGCGATCAACTGGGTTACTGCGAGGATGAAGCTTACCGGTATATGAACGAGGAGTGCCCGAATGATCGATTGCCGTTCAAAGCGGAATCGTTTCGCGAGCCAGAAGATTATCGGCGTGAAGAGCGCCCAGAGGTAGTAAAATGGAAGATTGATCTGAATTGCGCGCGACCAGGAGATCGACGATTTCAAAATATCGGCATACCAGACATACGCCTGCGACGCGAAGAACAATCCCACGAGCGTCCAGATTAACCACACGAGAAGCCACCGAACCAGCCGATATTCAAAAAGCTTGTGCTTGAACATATCTTAAATAATCCACCTACTTTGTACGCAATGATTGTTTCTGTTTCTCTGCTTCTTCCTTAATGATGTGCCAGACAGAGCGAACATCCTCTTCGCGAACCCGCAGATGACTGACGACAAGCCGGATAACATAGTCCCCTTTCAACTTCGTATGGGAAAGATAGGCTTTGCCGGTTTTGTTAACGGTATGCATTAGGCGTTCATTGAACGCATTCAATTCCGTTTCACTCTGAATGTCTTTTGGGTGCGCGCGAAAACAAATCGTGCTGAGCGGGACCGGTGCCATCAGTTCAAACTCCGGATCGTTTTTAATCCACGAAGCAGCTTCACGGGCAAGACGAATATGTTCTCTGAATCGCGCTGCCAATCCTTCCCACCCAAAATACCGGATGACAAACCAGAGTTTGAGTGCGCGAAACCTGCGCCCAAGCTGGAGTCCGTAATCCATCAAGTTCTCAACCTCGCTGTCTGCCTGTGTACGAAGATATTCGGGAATGAGGCTGAATGCCTGTTTCAAGACGGCCGGTTTGCGTGTATAGAACGCACTGAGGTCTACAGGCACCGCCATCCACTTGTGCGGATTAATCACAAGCGAGTCGGCCCGGTTGCATCCATTGAGAATGTACTGCATCTCGGGTATAATGGCGGCAGTACCACCATGGGCCGCATCAACATGAAGCCAGAGATTCTCGCTCTCGCAAATGTCGGCAATGCGCGGAACAGGATCGATGCTCGTGCATGACGTTGTACCAACTGTTGCGGTGACACAGAACGGCCTGATGCCGCGGCGCCGGTCTTCCTGAATTGCCTCTTCCAGCGCCTCCGGGATCATCTGGAAGGAATCGTCAACCGGAATTTTTCGCACACCATCCAATCCAAAACCGAGCGTGATCGCCGCTTTATCGATAGATGAGTGCGCAAATTCAGAAGCATACATACGCAATTTTGGCAGATCTGTTCTGCCGGACATTCCCTGCTCACGGATGTGGAGGTCACCCGCCTGCTCCCGCGCAGCCACAAATGCGTGCATCGTGCTGATCGACGCCGTATCGTAGATGATGCCCCAGTACTCCTCCGGTAATCCAATCATTTGCCTGAGCCAGCTTAGTGTGACCTGCTCCAGTTCCGTCACAACGGGTCCGGTTTGCCAGATCATGCCGTTCACACTGAATGCCGCACTATAGATATCGGCAAGAATTCCCGGGCTGCTCGCGGATGAGGTAAAGTAGGCAAAGAACCGCGGATGATTCCAGTGCGTCATACCGGGCATGATGAGTGGATCAATGTCTGCAAGAATTTCTTCCATCCGTTGACCCTGAAGGGGCGGCGACTGCGGTAATGAATTCTTGATTTGCCCCGGCTTGACGGTGGGAAGGACTGGAAGCTCTTCGAGCCGGTCAAAATAATCCGAGACCCAGTCGATAACGTCATGGCCGCTGCTTCTAAACTCTTCCGTTGGCATATCGCCGGCAGAGGGTGGTTGTTTATGTTCGTCGTTGTTCATCGTCGTTCACTGGTGCGCTGGCGCAGCACACTCACCCTTACCGGGAGGAAGGCTGCACCGGTGATGTTACGTCAAAAACAATTCTCCACTTGTTATCCAACTCCCTCCTCCACACCCTTGCGAAGTATCCTTGCTCGATAATTGTAGAATCGGAAAGCAGTTCGCTTTGTGTGTAACTGCCGTAGGTGTACCCCAGGTCGGCAGAACTTGCTGTTTCTGCTTTTTGTATTTCCCAGGTGATCATAAGTTTTTTCGGAGAGAAATAGCGCTCGATGGTATCCCTGCCGACGAATGGTTCCAGATTTTGACGATAGAGCCGCGACTCGTCCGCAAGGTGGAGGGAGAGCGCGGTACGATATCCTTCCGTTTTCACATCTCTTAGGAACTCGCTCTCACCGGCGCCCAACGATGATTCTATGCTGCTCTGCTTATAAGAACCTGCAAGCTGCGGCGGCCGTTTTGCGCTTGCTCTCCGAACCTGCCTGTCACCGGTGAATGGCGTTCCTGTTTGAATGCCAAGATCCAGGGCAACATTCCATTGGCCATCGGATTGCTTTTTCCAAACAGTAAAATAATATCCATGCCTTGCTGGTTTTTTCTCCGCTGTGTTATCGGTAAGCGTAAATGGGCCCGTTGTATAGCCGAGAGCGCCATCCTGGGAGACATCGGCAACAATTGGCTGCCAGTCCAGTGTTACTGCAAGAGGATTTTCGGGCGGAGGCACCTTTTTCATGGCCTCTTTGTACTTTAGAGGATTCGGGCGAAACACAATTCCTTCATCGGAGAAGAACTTCATAAACGCATCGCGCACTCCGTGGGCAACACTGTATCGGGCGAAGGATCGCTCTGCTTCGACAAGCGATTGAAAGGAAGCGTCTTCCTGCTGTGTCCAAACTAGACCTCCACAGAGGAACAGAAAAAAGAGTCCTGGCCAGATTTTTTGAGAATCCATCATCCTTGTTTCCCTTGATCCAGAGTTGTCCTCACGGGTTTGATTGATTCTGCCTGTTCTTGAACGTCCACGGGAGTATTGTACTCAATAGTTCCAATAAAAAACATCATGTCTGTTCCGGTAAATAAAGAAGCCCGCGACTGACGATCTGAAGGAAGCAATACCACACGCAAGGGATATAAGGAGGGGATGTCCTTCCGAAGGAATGATATCGGGGGACGTGTACGGTATGAAGGCCTCCCGCTTAGTCAACAGCGGGCTTTCAACGCTACCAGTATAGAAAAGAACATAATAGCTTCACCCTCAGGATACAACCCTGAGGGCGTTTTTTCAACCGCTTAGGGATAATGTCCAATCAAACGGTGTCAGAGTGGTTATATTTGCACACCAATATTCTTCCCCTGGTGTTACTCGGCTTTGCCAAGCAATTCCGGCAGATTGCTGCGATATCCCCGGCTCATTGTTAATTGTGTGCCGTCTTTCAGAATAACAACGTAGTCGCCATGAAACCAGGGCTGCAATTCCTTAATCCTATCGATGTTAACGAATGTGGATCGATGAATGCGAAGGAATTTCGATTGATCGAGTTTTTTCTGAATCCCGTTCATTGTTTCACGAACCAGGTGCGACATGCTGCCCATATGCAACCGCACATAATTTCCCGATGCCTCGATCCAATCAATATCGTCCGTTTTGATGAAAAATATTTTCCCCTCCGATTTGACTGCGAGACGGTCTATCATTTTCCCTTTCGCCTTTATCTCACCGAGAAGCGAGAGCAATTTTTCCGAGAGTGCTTGTGCCTGGCCCTTTGATAGCTGCTGGCGGGCTTGCTCCACGGCATTGTGAAACCGGTCGCGATCAAACGGTTTGAGCAAATAGTCGACCGCATGCACCTCGAACGCACGAATTGCATACTGGTCGTACGCCGTCACAAAGATGACCGCTGGAAGGTGTTCCTTCTGCAGGGCATTGAGCACACCGAATCCGTCAAGCTCGGGCATCTGAATGTCGAGAAAGAGGAGGTCGGGTTTTTTCGATCGAATCATCTCAACGGCTTCCTGTCCGTTTGTACATTCTCCGATGAGTTCTATTCCCGTTTCTTTCTTCAGCAAATTGACAATTTTCTGTCGAGCAGGCGGTTCGTCATCAACGACAAGAGCGCGTATTATCTTTTGTGGTTTCACGCAGAAGTTCTTTCGTCTGTGGTGGATGGTTGCTGCATTGTTTTGACGTCTCATACATCGTAAAGTTTCATGCCTCCAAGGAACAACTCTCCGGGATTGTGCACTCCAGGGAACCAGTTGAAAAGAATAGAAAATAATGTAACCACGAAGAAGACACGAAGGAAAAAACGAAATACCTTTAAATCAATTTACGTATTTACTCAGCACATTCAAAAGTCCATCGTGTTTTTTTTCTATATCCCCCTTTGCCAAAGGGGGGTTGGCCCGCTCCGCCGAAGCGGGAGCGAGGCTGGAGGGGGATTTCTCGGAAATCTGCAAAATATTTCTCGATCATATCTTCCGACATGCGGACAGAATGAATATCAAATCCCCCTTACCCCCTTTACGAAAGGGGGAATTTACTTAGCACACGTACTAGAAACCTGAACGAAAAGTCCAACCACGAAGGACACTAAGGACTCGAAGATTAAGAAAGAGAAAAGAGCTCTTAAAAATTTAATCAATTCAACAGCTTTTCCTTTGTGTCCTTGGTGAACTTTGTGGTTTGATTATGTTCTTAACTTTTCGTCCATGTTTCTAGAACGTTTACAAGGGAAGTAAAATTACCTATATTCATCCGAAACGAGCGAGTCCAAGGTTCAAGAACAATTCATTGGCCTCCAGATCGACGCATAAAACAAGAGAGGATTAACGAAGAGTTGTGATAGAGACGAAGAAGATGCAAATCTCTCCCGATCATCCCGAGCTGGAAATTATCGAGTATGCCGCAGGGGTATTGCGAAATGGAGGAGTCGTTGCTTTTCCCACCGAGACAGTGTACGGACTTGGTGCGGATGTTTTGAACCTCGATGCCGTTCGAAAAGTCTTTCAGGCGAAAGGCCGCCCCTCAGACAATCCTTTGATTGTCCATGTTGCGCCGAAAATTGACCTTGAAGAGATCATTGATGAATACCCTGAGAAGGGTGTGCTGCTGGCACAGAAATTCTGGCCCGGACCGTTGACGCTTGTTGTGAAGCGAACAATTCTCATCTCCGATCTTGTCACTGCATCGCTGGATACCGTTGCCGTTCGAATGCCCGCTCATCCGGTGGCCCTTGCGCTGATCGATGCACTCGGTGAGGGATTGGTTGGGCCTAGCGCCAATATCTCCGGGCGCCCGAGTCCAACAACCGCTCAACATGTCTTGGATGATCTGAGGGGAAGAATCGACCTCATTCTCGATGCCGGTCCGACAATAATTGGACTCGAATCGACTGTGGTCGATGTGACCATTGATCCGCCGGCAATACTGCGGTTTGGAGGATTACCTCAGGAACTGATCGAAGAGTGTATCGGACCTGTACAGATCGGGTTGACAAGCGATTTGCAAAAGCGTTCACCCGGCTTGCGGCACCGCCATTATGCACCCCGTGCAAAAGTTGTTCTCATCCGGTATGAAGATGAAGCAGGATTCGTGGAACAATTGCAGCATTATCGACTTCAGGGAAAGCAGGTGGGGAGTATCATCAATTCTGCATTGCTGGCGAGAGTTGAGTCAGGATTGTACAAAAGAGCGTTACCATCCTCTATCGAAGTATTCGCACGATATCTTTTTAGAACGCTCCGTGAGTTGGATGCCCTCGGTGTTGATGTAATTCTCATTGAAGGAGTGAAAGAAGAAGGTTTGGGAGTCGCTGTAATGGATCGGTTGCGAAGAGCCGCGCAGGATTAAGACAAGCTCTAGTCTTTACCAAATTTTGTTTGGTAGCCCCCACCATAGTATTAGATCTGCCAGAGCCTCTCAATGGCTGCATCGAGTGTTGGCAGAAAGAAAATCTGATTTCTCCTATTACTCTCCAGGATGAATGCCTGAAGGCTCACACTTGAGTATTTTGAGAAGTTGCCCACCATGGCGATTTGGACCATATAGTTTGTGAACTTCTGTAAAATTTCACCTGCAAGACCTGTGCTGAGATTGAAAAAATCCGATGTAACATTTTCTTCGTGAAAAATTATTTTCCTTGCACCATGATCGTCCGCGGTCATCATAATATCCAAAGCCTCCTGAACATTAGAGAGAATAACTCCCACTGCTTGAATTTCTGCTATCGTTAAATGATTTCTCTCATGGAGTATGATGGTCATGGAAATCACTTCCTTCTGGACTATTCCATTTTCGTAGAATACGCAGTAGATCCGAGTGCGATTTGCGCCCTTTCATTCCGAATCCACCTCTCTTGTGTTTAAGGTGCAGATTTTATTGAAGGTAATTAAGAATTTGTGAAAAAAAAGGGAACAGATGGGCAACTCTCGACACAATGGAACATAGTTTACTCGGGAGTGTTCTTTTGGAATTTTTGGTTATATTAATACCCCATTTTGACAAAGACACATAAGGCTGCAAATGACCCATTTGAATGTTGAAATCATAGAACAATTTGCCCGTTTAGATCCGCATCGTGAAAAACGAACCGGTATCCCTGAAGCGGTGTTTGCCGAAGGGAAAAGCTGCAGGCAGGTTATTGCAGCAGTGCGGAGACTCGCTGAAAAATCTGGCTCAGGGCTCGCAACACGTGTTGAAAAGAAATGTGCCAAGGAAATTTTAAAAACACTCAAAGTCAAATTCCAAGTTCATTACAATGCCATTGCCCGTACTGTAGTGGTTGCGTCGAAAAAGAGGCAGCGAATCCTCGGGGGCACAATCGCCGTCCTGGCAGCAGGTACATCGGATCTGCCTGTAGCCGAGGAGGCAAAGGTGACCGCTGAGATGATGGGATGTACTGTTCTCGCCTATTACGATGTGGGTATTGCAGGAATTCACCGTCTCTTAGATCCATTAAGGGAGATTCATCTTCAAGATGTTGCCGCTCTGGTTGTTGTGGCGGGAATGGAAGGAGCTCTCCCATCGGTTGTTCGAGGGCTCGTCGCTGTTCCTGTGATCGGTGTACCGACAAGTACGGGGTATGGATTTGGCGGGCAGGGGAAAGGCGCTTTAATGACTATGCTGCAATCGTGTGCACCGGGATTGACCGTGGTGAATATCGATAATGGATTCGGCGCCGGCGCGACGGCGGCATTGATTGCGAATCGGCTGGCAGCAGCATCAAGGGAAAAGAAATAATTCCACAGACAATACGGAGAGAGTATGAAACAGTCTATGGCATTGGTTGGTATCATGGTTGGAAGCAGTTCCGATACAGAAGCGATGGAGCCGGCCCGGGTAATACTGAAAGAATTCGGCATTGCATTTGAGTTCAATGTCCTCTCGGCGCATCGCACACCGGATCACGCATTGCGCTACGCTGCAGAAGCTGAAGGGCGGGGGATTGAGGTGATTATTGCTGCGGCAGGCGGTGCAGCTCATTTACCCGGTGTAGTGGCAGCGAAGACTCTCCTTCCGGTCATTGGTGTACCGATTAAATCGAAAGCCCTCAATGGCCTCGACTCGCTTCTCTCCATCGTTCAGATGCCACAGGGAATCCCCGTGGCAACAGTCGCGATTGATGGAGCTGGTAATGCTGCTCTTCTTGCCATTGCGATCCTCTCTGGTAAGTATCCGGAGCTGAGAAAAAAAATTCTTGACTACAGGAAGAAACTTGAAGAAAAGGTTCTCAGCGCAAACGGCTAGCGATTGAGCGATTTTATGGTATGATGTTCTTTCTCATTTATTCCAATGGATTAAGAACCTTTTGAGTGACGCAGGGTTATTCTCGAATTAGAGAATTATCGTGGTGCCGCGAATGACAGGGAGCAACAAATCTCATATCCATCCTTAATGAGAGCAAATAACACAAAATGAGATTGGTAAAACATTTTGAATCGATGATATCTTTTAAGTACATTTATCTGTCATCAATTTCTCCCGAAAAGAATAAAGGGGTAAGCCGCCGATGAGACTCGACCATTTTATTCAAAAACTCCTACCGCATGATGAGATGTTTTATACCTATTTTGAGCAGGCAACACAAAACTTGGTACGTGCAGCAGACCTGTTAAAGCAGCTTATTTTGGAGACTGATCCCGCCATACAAAAAAGCCTGGTGGATAGAATAAAAGATGTGGAACACGATGGCGATGATGTTGCCCATAAAATCTTCTCGGAGTTAAATGCAACATTTGTTACACCCTTCGATCGAGAGGACATTCATCACTTGACATCCTCGCTCGATGATATTCTGGATCAAATGAATGGATGTGCAGGGAGAATTACTTTATATAAGATCAACGAGATTCCAGAGTCCATGCATCGGCTTATCGATATTCTTCGATATTCTATCAAAGAATTAGATCGGGGTGTCACACTCCTTCGAAAATTGCACGAGTCCGATGAACTCCAGCAGGTGTTCAAGAAAGTCAATGAATATGAGAATGACGCAGATGATGTTTTTGAAGTCGCAATTGCCGATCTTTTCGAAAAGGAGAAAGATCCGATACGCATCATCAAATTAAAAGAAGTATTCGTCGGCCTTGAGACTGCTACCGATAAGTGCGAGGATGCTGCAAACGTTCTTGAAGGAATTTACATAAAACATGCTTAGCGCTGCAAACAGTGATTCGCACTGTACAGTTCGATCGAGTAGCCATCGAACACGTTCTGCCTGCTCAGGTCGATCAAGCCTTATCTTCACCAACTGATAACGACGCCAATAATTTTCTCTGGATTCGTCAATATGACTCTCATCATCACTGGAATATTCATAGCGCTTGTCTTTGATTTCCTGAATGGGTTTCATGATTCAGCAAACTCGATTGCGACGATTGTCTCTACACATGTTTTGACACCCAGGAAAGCGGTTCTCTTTGCTGCTTTCTTTAACCTGGTCGCAGCGTTTATGTTCGATGTCCATGTAGCTAAAACTATTGGAAAAGGCCTGGTTGATTTGAAGCAGGTCAATGAGTTTGTCCTCCTTTCTGGTCTGATTGGTGCCATCGTCTGGAACATTATTACTTGGTATTTAGGGCTTCCGACAAGTTCATCCCACGCACTCATGGGAGGTATGGCGGGGGCGGCCATCGCAAAAGCAGGATTCGGTGCTATCCTATATAGTGGATGGACTATGACAATCATTTTTATTGCTGTTGCACCGCTTATGGGGATGTTGATGAGCTTTATCTTGATGGCAAGCCTCATGTGGATATTCCATAATCGTCCATCTGCAAAAATTAATAAGACATTTCGAAGACTCCAGCTACTTTCTGCTGCACTTTACAGCCTGGGTCATGGCACGAACGATGCGCAGAAAACCATGGGGATTATTACCGGCATGCTTGTCACCGCAGGATTTCTCTCGACATTTGAAGTCCCTTTTTGGGTTATCTTATTATCGCATACTGCAATAGCACTAGGAACACTCTTTGGTGGATGGCGCATAGTCAAAACAATGGGTCAGAAGATCACGAAGCTCAAGCCGTCAGGAGGATTCTGCGCTGAAACGGCTGGTGGCATAACACTGCTTGTTACGGCATTCGCAGGTATTTCTGTGAGTACAACACATACCATCACCGGAGCAATTATGGGGGTTGGGGCAACGAAACGGCTTTCTGCAGTACGCTGGGGTCTGGCAGGAAATATTATTACAGCGTGGATTCTTACAATTCCACTTTCCGGATTGGTCGGAGCAGTATCCTATCTCGTTATCTCGTTGTTTCTTTAGCACCAAAGGATTATATTTCGTCAGACAACGAAATGAGAAACGATGGCAACCTATAAAGAACTGGCTGAATTCTATTACGCGATAGCAGACCCAAAGAGAACTAAAATATTGAATCTCTTACGCGTGCGATCACTCTGTGTTTGTGAAATTACTGAATTGGTGGGATTGGCGACCTCAACAGTCTCTGAGCATCTCAAGATTTTAAAGAAAGCAGATCTCATTCTGCAGGAGAAGGATGGAAAGTGGGTTAATTATACTTTGAATCTCAAGTCACGGAAGAACCATGTAGCAGCACTCCTTGCCAACTTCGACACTGTGCTGAAATCCGATGAATTTGTGTCACACGATGCGCAACTCGTCCAACGCGTAGACCGTTATAAACTCTGCTCCATCTGATTTTTTTTGCCTTATCATTTCGTCTGATGACGAAACAAGGAAGACTGAAGGCCTCCTATGAATTGGAAAGAGGAAATAAAATATTTGGTTTGGATTGTCGGCGGTTTCGTTCTTGCATTTTACCTTCCGACAAGCAACCTTGTTTTTCAAAATGCTGTCAATGAATCTCTTGCATTACTCAAATGGTATGCGCGGGAACATGTACTGCTCTGTTTAGTGCCGGCGTTTTTTATAGCCGGTGTGATTTCTGTATTTGTCAGTCAAGCGGCAGTGATTAGATATTTTGGAGCCCGGTCGAAGAAGTGGCTTGCCTACCTCGTGGCTTCAGTTTCAGGAACAATCCTTGCTGTTTGTTCATGCACAGTGCTGCCGCTATTCTCTGGAATCCATAAGCGTGGGGCGGGGCTCGGTCCGGCGATTGCATTTCTTTATTCCGGTCCGGCGATCAACATTCTAGCGATTATCCTCACGGCGAGAATTCTCGGACTTGAGATGGGTGTCGCACGAATTGTTGGCGCTGTTTCTTTCAGTGTAATCATCGGTTTGATCATGGCGTTTATTTATCGAAAAGAAGAACAGATGAAAGAAGAGCAGCAGCTTGCACTTCCGGAAGTGGAAGAAAAGCGCCCGCTCTGGCAAACAGCCACACATTTCTTCATTCTCGTTGCCATTCTCGTTTTCGCAAACTGGGGATCGCCAGGAACAACAGATGGTTTCTGGTATAGCATCTTTGCCAATAAGTGGTACATCACTGTTCTCTTCAGCGTTGGATTTGCTCTTTCACTCATATTCATCCTTAAGCTTGGGAAGGATCAGGTACTCCTCGCTTCAATTGCAGTCCTCCTCGCCTCAATCATTTGGGGATCGAATCCCATGATACCGTTCATCGTCGCTGTCCTTGCGACATCAATTATTCTTACGAGGTCTAAGGGCGAAGGAGAGGAATGGATGCATGAGACATGGTCATTCGCAAAACAGATATTACCGCTTCTCGCAGGTGGTGTGCTGCTTGCGGGGTTTTTACTTGGGGGGCCAATCACAAAACAAGGTATTATCCCAAATGATTGGATTGCATCACTTGTCGGTGGGAACAGTCTCTTTGCGAATTTTTTCGCCGCGATCGTCGGTGCATTTATGTATTTCGCAACACTGACGGAAGTACCGATTGTCCAAGGCCTGATGAATGGCGGAATGGGAAAAGGCCCGGCATTGGCACTGCTGCTTGCCGGCCCGGCATTATCCTTACCGAGTATGCTTGTCATTCGTGGTGTAATCGGCACTCAGAAAACAGTTGTCTACGTTTCCCTTGTGGTAGTCATGGCGACAATAAGTGGTATGATCTTCGGAGCGTTATATTAAGAGAAGTGGTTCTGAGTTACACGGACTATTCGCCTAATTCAAGAAAGGAGCAGATGTATGCTTGATATCAAAGTCCTTGGTCCTGGTTGTGCAAATTGCCATAAAGTTGAAACACTAGTTCGTGAAATTGTGTCTGAGCATAAGATTGAGGCGACTATTGAAAAGGTAACTGATAGAAACCGCTTTCTCGACTATGGTGTGATGCTGACTCCCGGCCTCTGGGTCAATGGAAAACTGTTGAGCAGCGGTAAGATCCCTACGAAAAGTACAATGGAACATTGGCTGCTCGATGCTGCGAAGTAATTCATCGAATATGGAGCGATTGATGAAAGTACAAATTCTTGGTACTGGTTGTACAAAATGCAGAACGCTGGAGGAACGTGTACGGCAGTTGGCAGCGATACATCAATTGCCTGTCGAAGTTGAAAAGATATCCAATCTTCATGAAATCATGAACTATGGAATCATGATGACACCCGGCCTGGTAATCGATGGTGTTGTTAAAAGTGTCGGCTCAATCCCTAAGGATGATCAATTGCTTATTTGGTTGAAAGGAACACAATAATGGCAAGACAACTTCTGTCAATTATGGTAATCCTCATCATCTGCAATCTGGTTCTCTCTGCCCAATCGAAGAAATTACAAACGAAGAATACACAGGCACCGATCGTGAAAGATTCAAACAGCACAACGGCCAGTCCTCTAGTCACTTTTGTCGAACTTGGCTCGGTGACCTGCATTCCCTGTCAACAAATGCAGCCGGTGATGAAGGCTATTGAAGAAAAATACGGTGATCAGATTAACATTGTGTTCTATGATGTCAGAAAAACTGATCAACAGCGATATGCGAAACAATATAAAGTGCGCGTAATCCCAACCCAGGTCTTTCTGAATAAGGAAGGAAAGGAGTTTTTTCGTCATGAGGGATTCTATCCAGAGAAGGAGATCGATCTCCTTTTGAAAAAGCAAGGTTTGAAAAATCTCAGCGGTGAATAGATATGTTGGAAAGTATTTTCAATTGGTTGTCGAATGCAATGAATGGGCAGTTCGAACTTGCACTCGTTGCGGCATTTGGATGGGGCGTGATTAGTATAGTCCTGAGTCCGTGCCATTTATCGAGCATTCCGCTTGTGGTGGGATACATCAGCAGCCAGAACAGCCATGAAATGAATCATCCTTTCCGAATATCGTTTGTCTTTGGGATGGGCATCCTCATCACCATTGGTTTGATTGGTACAATTACTGCGGCGTTAGGGCGAATGATGGGCGATGTCGGTGTTTGGGGTAATCTTTTTGTTGCAGCAGTATTCTTTATTGTTGGATTATATTTGATGGACATCATCAGTATCAACTGGAATAGTTTTACACCGAGTGCATCGCTCGCTCGCGGATGGAAAGGAGCGCTGCTGCTAGGACTTCTCTTCGGCATTGGACTCGGTCCTTGCACCTTTGGCTTTATGGCTCCGGTGCTCGGCGTTGTGTTCAATGTTTCCGCAACCAATATCATACAGGCAATTTCATTGTTGGCAGCTTTCGGGATCGGGCACTGTTTCGTTCTCGTATTGGCAGGCGGCACAGCAGGGACTGTACAAAAGTATCTCAATTGGACAGAGAAGACAAAAGGCGCAACATATCTAAAACGCATCGCAGGTGCATTAGTGATGGTTGCAGGTATGTATTACCTCTATACGGCGTTATGAGAGGATTACAGGAGTATCAATGCTTAGTTATGCAGAGATGATAATATTCGCGCTGCATTCGTTGGATTGGCTGCAGAGAACTGCTGTTGATCACATCGTAGAAAACCGAGGTATCTGATGCCCGGTTCATGTTGTGCAAATCCAATTGCTACCATAATCAAAGTCGGAAATTTCGATGCTGGCATCGTGGGCTTGGAGGCAGCGTTACGAAATGTCTACATCTCCGCTGTTGAGGATGAGGAGCAGGTGAAGACTGATCTTTTACGATGGGTGAAGGAGTTCGGAAACTACATCGCACCCCCCTCGGAACACGACTATAAAGAGGCCCTCTTCCGTGAATACCAGAAATTTGCGGTAAAAACAGAGCGAGAAGCGAAGCTACAACGATCATGAAAAGGGCGTGTGTCTATGAATTTCGATAGATCACAATCAGGCTTTGTCACGACCAATGGTATGCATAACCTCTCGCCGCGTGAAGCTGCAAAGTGGTGCTCCGAAGGAGCAATTACCCTCGATGTTCGAGAGGAGTACGTTAACCAGTACAAGAAATTCTCCGTTCCCGTTTCAATTCAGATTCCCTTCAGTCAGTTACATCAAGCATTCCAACAACTACCAAAAGACAAATGGATCATCGTGGCTGATTCATCAGGTATGCAGAGCAAAGCAGCGTATGAGTTCCTGCAACAGAATGGATATACACAACTTTCAAATCTCGCCGGTGGGATGGTGGAGTGGGAACGTGATGGTATGCCTCTGCTCATCGAGAAGAGTGAAAAACTGACCGGCTCGTGCGCGTGCCAGTTACGTGCTCGTGATTCAAAGAAACCAACAATGAAATAGATTCAGACGTGTCGCTTGAGCTAATGGGGAAATATCCCGTTAATAGAAGAAAGTGTCAGATTAACAACAAGAGAAACGAACCATTATGAACGTCCTTATCCTCTGTACCGGCAACTCCTGTCGCAGCCAGATGGCGGAAGGTTTTCTAAAATCGATAAGCGATGAGCTCGAAGTATTTTCAGCAGGGACACATCCTGCATCAACCGTACATCCCAATGCCGTACGTGTGATGAAAGAAATCGGTATTGACCTTTCTACCCATACGCCAAAGGGTGTCGAACAATTCCTGGATCAGGAATATGATTATGTCATCACCGTGTGCGGCGAGGCAAAAGAGTCCTGCCCGGCATTCATCAGCACTGTAAAAAACCGAATTCACATGGGATTTGAAGATCCAGCCAAAGTGACCGGTTCTGAAGAATTTGTTCTCGGAGAATTCAGAAGGATACGAGATCAAATTCGAGACCAGTTTTCTGACTGGGCAAAGCTTGTGCTGAGCACTCAGCAATCATAACTCGATCAAGGAATTCATTATGACGGAATCAACCGGGAAAAAGCGACTGAATGTTTTTGAACGATATCTCACACTCTGGGTTGGGCTTTGTATGATTGCCGGTATCCTTATTGGGAAACTCTTTCCGGGTGTCACAAATGTCTTACGCGAAATGGAATTTGGCACAGGGAGCCATATCAATATTCCCATCGCAGTACTCATCTGGCTGATGATCTACCCTATGATGCTGAAAATCGATTTTACGAGCATTCTTGGTGTCCGGAAGAAACCCACCGGATTGCTCATCACGCTCGTGATTAATTGGCTCGTAAAACCGTTCTCGATGGCATTCATCGGCTGGCTCTTTTTTACTCAGATCTTTTCATCGTTCATCAATCCGGAACTGGCAAATCAATACATCGCCGGAGTAATTATTCTCGCTGCTGCACCCTGTACAGCGATGGTGTTCGTCTGGTCGTATTTGACAGATGGAGATCCAGCCTACACACTCGTTCAAGTGTCTGTCAATGACCTCATTATGCTCGTCCTCTTTGCCCCCATAGTCAGTTTGCTGGTAAGCGGGGCAAGTACGCTTACCGTTCCCTTTATGGTATTGCTCTACAGCGTTATCATTTTTATTGTGATACCCTTGAGTTTAGGCAGTATTAGCCGTTCACTTTTGATGCGGTGGAAAGGGAGAGTGTGGTTTGAGAGCCGGTTTTTAAGATTTTTTCATCCGATTACCATTCTCGCTCTTTTGACTACCTTAGTCTGCATCTTCGCATTTCAAGCGGATAATATTACCGACCGATACTTCCATGTGATCCTCATCGCAGTACCTATTCTCTTACAAGTGTATCTTAATTCCGGACTTACATATGGATTGATGAAATTCTTTCACGTCCCTCATGCGATAGCAGCACCAGGAGCCTTAATCGGCGCCAGTAATTTCTTTGAGCTCGCCGTTGCTACTGCGATTGCCCTCTATGGTCCGGAATCTGGGGCAGCGTTGGCAACGGTTGTCGGTGTTCTCGTTGAGGTTCCTGTCATGCTAAGTGTCTGCAGTATTTGTAACCGGACTCGAGATTGGTTCGATGCTACACCGGTAACAATCGAACACTAGATTCAAGAACGTTATCGATAGAGACGTTTTCTTTTAAGGGCGAACCTTATTTTCTCTTTTTGTGATAATCGTTCTTTAGTCCAGTTGCTTTTTAATCAGCTTTTTTGAACTTTACCATTACCTACTGATCCATTACCACAAAATCACTTTTAGAAAGGGGATGTGGTATGGTTATCTGGCATAATTCTCCGGATGCTTCTCGAATCCCGGAACACGTCACCTCATCGCAGGAAGTAGAACTTTGGTTTGGTACTCACCCTATTGAGTGGGGACAAGCAGTCTGGGTAGAGATCAAGCTGCACAAAGTCGATGGGAAAGAGATTGCTGTCTCGCTTCCTGCCCAGTGGCACTCCAATAACGAGCAGCGCAATAACTCTTACTGGATTGCTCGCATCGGCGAATTTGAATCAGGTGACAAACTCGAATATGAAGTACACGGTTCTTGCGGTGATCTTCGGGTTTGTTGCGAAGAAATCTTTTCGTTCGATGTGAGTTGAGTGTGCTGTTGCAATCGTTGCGTGTCGTCTGATTTTCTTAAAGCCACCCTTGGGCTTTGTACCAGCGATACGTTTTCTCCAGACCCGCCTGGAGCGGAATTTCTGAACTGAATCCCAGATCCTGCCGAATACGGTTTGGGGAACAGACCCAATGCTTTACCGCAAAATCCCGTACCTTTTCCACATTCAGGAGCGGTGGTTTATTAAGAAGCGTAGAAATTGTCTGCGCAATCCCGGCTATTCCATACATCAGAGGCACTGGTATCGGGAGGTGAGTAATTTTCTTCTGTGCAATTCCGGCAAGGATAGTACCAAGTTCTTCAAATGAAGTGATCTCCTCGTTGGACGCAAAATAGACCTTGCCCACTGCTGCATCCGATGTTGTTGCCAACAGCGCTGCCCGTGCCAAATCTTGAGCATGGATAATATTCAATGTCTTTCCAGCCTCAGCGACGATGGGCAAATATCCCCAACGAATCCATCGAAAGAATTCCAAAATATCTCTATCACGCGGCCCATAGACGGCAGGGGGACGCAGAACGACAATTGGCAATCGATCTCGATAGGAGAGGCAAAGTTGTTCGGCTTCAAGTTTTGACACTCCGTACGAGGTAATAGGGCGGCATGGAGCAGACTCATCAAACGGGAAACCGTCAGGACTTGGTCCAACGGCGGTTAAGCTCCCCATGAAGAGGATTTTTTTTAATCGAGTACTTTGAAGAGCAAATTCCAGCAAATGACGGGTAGTTTCGACATTCCCCTCAAAAAAATCTTTCTTCCGAACAGCCTTTGTAATACCGGCGATATGAACGATGTAATCAAAAGAATTGACAAGAGCATGAAGAGTGTCTATTTTCATTAAATCGGATTGAATCACTGTGACGGGCAGGTTTGTCAACCAACCAAGATCTCTCCGGCCGGGCCGGATGATACAATGGACATCAAATCCCTGCTGTAAAAAATGTTCGACAGTGTGGCTGCCGATGAAACCAGTTCCCCCTGTAATAAGTACTGTTGCGATAAACCCTCCAAATCCATTTGGTTTCGTTGACTTTCTTTGACTATTGAAGTATATTCAAAAAAAGATGTACAAGCAATCAGGGACTTCCATTGCTGTAGCCACCCATATTAGACTGGAGACTGAATTGGATCTATTTGAGAAATGTCGCAGTTTTACCCGTGCCGATGAGGTGAAGGCGCTTGGTCTTTATCCCTACTTCCACGCTATCGAGGAAAGTGAAGGACCTGTTGTTAAAATCGAAGGTCGCAGAATCATCATGGCGGGATCAAATAATTATCTCGGTTTGACTGCTCACCCCAAAGTCAGAGAAGCTGCTATTGAAGCCGTACGGAAGTACGGCACCGGATGTTCCGGCTCACGCTATCTAACGGGCACGCTTGACCTGCATGTGGAACTTGAGGCGCGGCTCGCCAAGTTCATGGGAAAAGAGGACTGCCTACTTTATAGCACAGGATATCAAACGCCTCAGGGTATTATTCCCACACTCGTTGGACGTGGAGAATATGTTGTCTCTGATAAGGATAACCATGCAAGCATCGTAGCCGGAACCCTGGTTGCTGCCGGGCAGGCTTCGTACATTTCCGACAGCGGCAATGGAGTGATTCGATATAAGCACAACGATATGAATCATCTCGAGGTAGTCATTTCCGCCCTGCTCCTGGAAGCGCCGAAGTTGATTGTGACCGATGGCGTCTTCAGTACTTCAGGCGAAATTGTCGACCTTCCGAATCTCGTGAAGGTTGCCAAAAAATACAATGCAAAAGTCCTGGTGGATGATGCGCATGCCATTGGTGTTATTGGTAAAGGAGGCCGCGGCACAGCAAGTCACTTTGGTCTGGAGCAGGAAACCGATATGACCTTTGGGACATTCAGCAAGACGTTTGCCTCATTAGGCGGATTTGTGGTTGGAGAACGCAATGTCATCAATTATCTCAAGCATCATGCTCCTGCACTGATCTTTAGTGCAAGCCCGACTCCCGCTTCAGTCGCATCAGCGTTAGCTGCCCTCGATGTTCTGGAAAAAGAACCAGAACGGGTTGATAAACTTCTCAAGAATGCAAGAAAGATGCGCGCAGGATTTAAAGCGATGGGATATCATGTCGGCGAACACGATTCCGCTGTAGTTCCCGTGATCATCGGCGATACTGAAAAAGTACTCCTGATGTGGCGTGCACTCTTCGATGCGGGAGTTTTTGTGAATGCCTTTATTCGACCGGGTGTGCCGCCGGGATTGGAGATGTTGCGGACCAGTTATATGGCCACACACGAAAATGAACACCTTGATAAGATTCTGGAAGTCTTCTCGATCGTTGGGAAGAAGATGGGCGTTCTCAACTAAGATGGATCTCGTCTCACAATAATTTTTCACAAAGGGAAAGCCGCAGGTAAAATGTATCTGCGGCTTTCTGCTTTATTTTCAATACATCCATCCTCAAGTCATTAGATCAGAGGTCATTCGATGAGTAGTATCACAGTACGAGAAGTGCAATCGAACAAGGATCGTGATGAGTTTATCAAATTTCTCTGGAAAATTTACGACGGTAATCCTTACTGGGTTCCACCGCTTCTGATTGATCGGAAGAAATTGATGGACAGGCAAAAGAAGCCATTCTACAAGCACGCGGACGTGCAATTCCTAATCGCTGAACAAGATGGTGAGATGGTGGGACGTATTGCTGCTATTGTGAACCATAACCACATCAAAGAACATCAGGAACAGGTTGGATTCTTCGGCTTCTTTGAATCGATTAACGATCAACAGGTCGCAAACACGCTCTTTGACGCGGCAAAGAAGTTTCTCAAAGAGAAGGGAATGACCGCCGTGCGTGGACCGGCCAATCCATCCGTCAACGACGAATACGGCCTGCTCATAAAGGGATTCGACCAGAGTCCGACTATTTTGATGACGTACAATCCGGAGTATTATCCAACATTGATCGAGCGATATGGTTTTTCAAAGGCGAAAGATCTTTATGCGTATCTCCTGAAACAGGAGTTGTTCTATTCGGAAAAAATGGTACGGGCGAACAGGTTAATCCGGGAAAGGAACCATCTCACGTTTCGTTGCATTGACATGAAGGATTTTCACCGCGATGTCGAAATCATCAAGAAACTATACAATACCGCGTGGGCAAAAAATTGGGGTGCTGTTCCAATGACCGAAGATGAAATGGATACTCTTGCCAAGGATTTAAAACCGCTCGTTGTTCCGGAACTGGTGGTCTTCGCGGAGAGGAACGGAGAACCTGTCGGTTTTTCGCTCGCGATGCCGGATATCAATGTATCCTTGAAATATAATAAGAAGGGGAGATTGCTTCCCGGACTGTTCCATTTGTTTTTCCATAAGAAAGAAATTAATTTAGTACGCATTCTCGTACTCGGCGTGTTGCCGGAATATCTCAACACCGGAGCGGGTGGAGCCTTGTTTTATGAAACGGCTGTTCATGCCAAAGAACTTGGGTATGATTTCGGCGAGGCGAGCTGGATTCTTGAGGATAACGAGCGCATGGTCCGCTCGGCTGAACTTATGCAAGGTGAAATTTCTAAAACATATCGAATTTATCAAATGACGATTTAGCGTTGTTGCGGATTCTAAAGTCGTACGAACCAGCTTTTCAGAAGGATGACTCGATGCCTCTTCAAAAAGTCGAATTTATATGGATGAATGGAACACTTGTTAAATGGGAGGATGCGAACATTCACATTCTCTCCCATGTGATTCATTACGGATCAAGCTGGTTTGAAGGTATTCGATGTTATGAAACGGCAAAGGGATCGGCTATTTTCCGGTTCGAGGACCATCTGCGTCGATTGTACGATTCCGCTCGGATGTACCGGGCAAAAATCCCTTACACTCCTGCTCAACTCGAAGCGGCGACAAAGGAACTCATCAAAGCAAATAAGATGAAATCCTGCTACATTCGTCCACTTGCGTACCGGGGTTATGGCGATGTGGGAGTGAATCCATTCCCATGCCCTGTCGAAGTCAGCATTGCCGTTTGGGATTGGGGTGCCTATCTCGGTGGTGGAGCGCTGGAAAAGGGAATCGATGTGTGTGTCTCGTCCTGGCAGCGATTTGCACCCAATACTCTTCCAACGATGGCAAAATCGGGCGGCAATTATCTTAATTCACAACTGATTAAGATGGAGGCCCTTGCAGAGGGATATGCCGAAGGGATCGCACTTGATGTGAACGGGAATATCAGCGAGGGGAGCGGCGAAAATATTTTTCTGATCCGCGATAAGGTTATTTATACACCTCCGGTTACCTCGGCCCTTCTCCCGGGTATTACACGGTTGTCGATCCTCACCCTGGCGAAGGATCTCGGATATGAACTCCGTGAAATGAATCTGCCGCGGGAAATGCTTTATGTTGTCGATGAGATATTTTTTACAGGGACAGCGGCAGAGATTACACCGGTTCGGTCCGTGGATAAAATGTCCATTGGATCTGGCGAGCCGGGACCTGTCACGCGATACATTCAGGAAGCGTTCTTCAAAGTTGTTCGTGAAGGAAACGACAAGTATGGATGGCTCAATTTTATCTAAGGGTATACGCCGATGAAAACTACAGGGGAAAATTCGCTTTGGAAAAATATCTTTTCACGCGGCGATACTCCCGATGGCAGTACTGAAGCTCTTCTTAGCCATGTACCGGCCTTTGGAGCACTCTCACCCCGTGAGTTAAAAGAAGTAGCGGCTATTGTTCATAAGCGCGAGTACCAGTCCGGCGAGCATGTATTCTTTCAGAACGATCCGGGCCTCGGGATGTATATCATCCGTTCAGGAGAGGTTTCTATTACCATCTCTGAAAAGGAAGGTGAACAAAAAGAGCTGGCCCTTCTCAGGGAAGGTGATTTTTTCGGCGAGCTGGCTCTTCTTGATGAATCACCCCGTTCTGCCACCGCAATCTGTAAAACCAATTGCTCACTCATTGGTTTTTTCCGCCCCGATCTGTTTGAACTGATCGAAAAAGAAACAGACCTTGGCGTCAAGATCATTCTGAAACTGGCTGAGATTGTTGCGGAACGGCTTCGAAAAACCGATATTGAACTTTCAAAAGTAAAAAGTCAGCTTGATCAAGTGGAACACAAACGCGATCGCTCCGAACGGTTAAAAAAGGAAGCAGGTCATGGCAAAGACAAAACAACCCACCAAAAGAAAACTCCAGCGTCATAGAGCATCTGCTGCCGAGAAGCCTAAGAGCAGCATCCAGCTCAAACGTATACTGGTTCCTATTGATTTCTCTGAGCACTCAAAAAGTGCACTGAGGTATGCTGTTTCGTTCGCGCAACAATTTCATGCCTCTCTTGACCTGATCTATGTCGTTGAACCCACGGTCTACCCAGCCGATTTCAGTTTTGGCCAGATCGGGTTTCCCAATGTCGAGGAGGAATTGCGAAAGAAGGGTATGGAGGAGTTGGAGGAACTGGTAAAGGCTAAAATCGGCAATCGCGTTCCAGCATCGTCCATTGTCCGAACCGGGAAAGCGTTCTATGAAATTGATGAATATGCCCGGGAAACTGCGGTAGACTTGATCATTATTGCCACCCACGGACACACCGGCGTTGAACATATTCTCTTCGGCAGCACGGCGGAAAAAGTTGTTCGCCATGCCCCTTGCCCGGTGCTTGTTCTCCGGAAAGGTGAAAAAGAGTTTGTGGTTTAGGAGAAATGATTCAGGCGGCCTCTTGCTTCATGCTTTCTCGCATGGAGAGGAAGGGGATACCCTGTTCTGGCTGAGGTGGTCTTCCGATTTTCGATTGAAGCTGGAAAGAGGGAAATCAACTTTCCCGTTCAATGACAAAATCTACAAATTGCAGAAGTGCATGCTTTGCCTCAGAATCGGGAACCGGAACAAGGCACTGCCTGGCTTGCTGGGCATAATATTCCGCCCGTCCTTTTGAGTATTCAATCCCGCCATGCGCTTGGATAAAATCAAGTACCCAGAAAAGTTCTTTCTTCCTCGCTCCGCTTTTCACAAGCTTCAATGCTTGCTTTGCTTCCTTCTGTGGTGCTTGCCGTAATGCATAGATGAAGGGGAGCGTGAGTTTTTTTTCCTTCAGATCGGTGCCGGTTGGCTTACCGATAATACTTCTGCGTCCGAGATAATCAAGTAAATCATCGCGAATCTGGAAGGCGATGCCGACATTTTCACCGAAGTTACGGAAGAGCGCTCGTTTCTCCTTATCCTCGGTCGTGCTCGCAGCACCAATCTCGGTGCAGGTCGATAACAATGAAGCTGTCTTGTCGCTGATGATTTTCAAATAAGTCTCTTCATCGGTGTTGAGCTGGCGGCTCTTCTGGATCTGCAGTAACTCACCCTCGCTCATGCGCTTGACTGCGCGGGAGGTACAGAGGAGGAAGTAGGTATCATCATGTTCCAGGGAGAGAAGCAAACCTCGGGAGAGCAGGTAATCGCCCATGAGAACGGCTACTTTATTTTTCCATACGGCATTGATTGATGCGAATCCCCGGCGTGTATCAGCATCATCGACGACGTCATCGTGGATCAGGGTTGCGGTATGAAGAATCTCCACTAAGGTGGCCGCACGGAATGTACTCTCCTGAATCGAACCGCATGCTTTAGCGCTCAGGAAAACCAGGATGGGGCGTACCCGTTTTCCTTTCTGACGGATAATATACCGCGCGACAAGATCCACAAGTCCCACCTGTGAACGCATTGCCTCGCGAAAAAATGTGGTAAACTGCTTCAGTTCCGATTCGATCGGGTCTTTGATAGACTGGAGCGAATGAAAATTCTTATTGGAAAGACTCAAGCACTTTTCCCTTCATCACCGGAATCTGCAGCAAAACGTTTATCTCGATTTTTATTCACAACGGCGGAAATCAGAATACCCAACTCATACAGTATGACCATGGGGATACCGAGGAGCATCTGGGTCACGATATCGGGCGTAGGAGTGACAACTGCGGCAATGATAAGGATAGCCACAATCGCATGACGCCGGTACTTTCGCATAAACGCAGGAGTAAGCAGCCCCATCTTCGATAAGAAATAGGAAATCATCGGCAGTTCAAAAACGAGTCCCGCTCCGAGAATCAGCGCCAGGAGAAAGCTCATATAACGGTCAATGGAAACATTCAATTCAATGTACTGTGTCCCGAATCTGGCAAAGAATGTCAAGGCCGTAGGAACGAGTATGAAATAGCCAAATGCCACGCCCGAGAAAAAACAGAAGGATGTAAAAGCGACGATTGCCGAAATGTAACGGCGTTCTTTCGGAAGCAGACCCGGAGCAACGAACCTCCAGAGCCAGTAGAGCGTATTGGGCATGCTCAGGATAAAGCCGCAGATGAGCATCGCCTGCATATAGAGGAGTACGATACCGTACGGTGAAAGAACCTGTGCCTTCATTCCGACTGCAGTGAGCGGCCGGAGGAGAATCTGTATCACAATGAACTCTGCGTAGATACCGCAGACGGTCGTTGCGATAACGAGCCCGATCAGGATTTTTACAATATGCCAGCGAAGCTCTTCGAGATGCTCAAGGAACGACATTTCTTGTTCGGTCGCATTCTCACCGGCCGGATTCTTACTTCGAAAATATTTTAAGAGCAAGTTCTTCAGCATCGTCGCTTTGTCATGATTTGTTGAGAAGCTCTGAATACAGCGGGAACGATGAGCAGAAGTCCTGAATTTCCTGTCGCACCTTCGACTGCTCTTCAGTACTGCTGATCTTCGAGATGATCCGGTTGATGAAGGATGCGACGACAGCCATTTCCGATTCTTTCATTCCCCGTGTGGTTAATGCCGGTGTGCCGATCCGAATTCCGCTTGTAATGAACGGCGATTTGTCGTCAAATGGGACGGCATTTTTGTTGACCGTAATCCCTGAAAGATCGAGGGCTTCCTGTGCATCTTTTCCGGTTACGTTCTTGTTGCGAAGGTCAATGAGCATCAAATGGTTATCCGTACCGCCGGAGATGATTTGAAATCCATGACTGCTTAACGATTGAGCTAACACCTGGGCATTTTTGATAACCTGCTCTGCATACGACTTAAAATCGGGTTGGAGGTTTTCAAAAAAGCCGACTGCTTTAGCCGCAATCACGTGCATGAGGGGGCCGCCTTGAATTCCAGGGATGACCATTGAATCAAGAAGTTCGGACATCATTTTTTTTCTACCCGACTTCGGCGCAACCTGCCCGAAGGGATTCTCAAAATCCTTGCCCATGAGGATCAATCCGCCACGCGGACCACGAAGTGTTTTATGAGTAGTCGATGTAACGACATGACAATGGGGGAGTGGGTTATTCAACAGATTCATCGCTATCAGGCCTGCGGGATGTGCGATGTCTGCAAAGAGAAATGCTCCGACCTGGTCCGCAATCTCGCGAAAGGCCTTGTAGTCGATGTTGCGTGAATAAGCGCTGGCGCCGACGGTTATCATTTTTGGTTTTTCTTGTTGTGCCATCGCTTCCACATGGCCGTAATCGATATAACCGGTTTCCCGAGAGACCCCATACGCTGAGAAGTTATATAACTGGCCTGAGAAATTAACAGGAGAACCATGGGTCAGGTGCCCTCCGTGCGACAGGTTCATCCCCAGTACTTTGTCCCCTGGCTTTAAAAAGGTCATGTAAACGGCCATATTGGCCTGTGATCCTGAATGGGGCTGCACATTGGCATATTCAGCGCCGAACAGTTTCTTCGACCGGTCCCGGGCAAGATTCTCCGCAATATCAACATACTCACATCCGCCATAGTAGCGTTTGCCGGGATATCCTTCTGCGTATTTATTTGTCAGAACGGAACCGAGTGCTTCGAGAACGGCAAGGCTCACGAAGTTTTCGGATGCGATGAGTTCGAGTTTGGAGTGTTGTCTGTTTATTTCCTGCTGGATCGCACTGTACAACTCGGGATCAATGGTTGATAGATGGTTCATACGATACACTCAGTAAGTGATGAGAAGTTGAGGAGGCGATTACAGTAATCCCGTACCGGTAAGTCCTCAAAGTTGTGTAAGAGCATGGATTTTTTGGATCCTTCGCTCGTGACGTCCGCCTTCAAATGGAGTTTGAAGAAAGATGGTGACAATTTCAACGACAGCTTCCCAACGAAGGAGGCGTTCTCCGAATGCAAGGACATTTGCATTATTATGCAGACGGGCGAGACGCGCTGCTTCAACAGATTCACAAGCGGCAGCACGAATCCCTAGATGCTTGTTGGCAATGATGGACATGCCGATGCCTGTGCCACAAATGAATATTCCCCTCTCACATGTTCCTGATGAGATCGCACCACAGGCAGGGTGAGCCCAGTCGGGATAGTCGGTCGAATCAGAAGTATGGGCGCCGTAATCGCGGTAATCTATTTTCAGTTGATCAAGGAGCGGCTTTAATCGTTCCTTATACGCAAATCCTGCGTGATCGCTTGCTAATGCAACCATGGGGAATTAATCCTGATCAAATTGTAAGAACCACATTTCGCTGGCACTGAGAGAAAGATTGAGGCGGAAGAATGTATCCCGTTGAAGTTTGTTTGAAGTTGTACCCCGTGTTCCTACCTGGAGACCGAGATTAAGGTTAGCGTCAATTCCGATGGGAAACCCAAATCCTGCCGTGGCAGAGAATTCCTCAATCGCCGTACCGCCAAAGGTGAGGTATGAGGAGTTGTAGGAAAATCCGGCACGATAGGTCATTTGAGAAATAAAAGTGTTTCTGTCGCGTTGTGGAATGACTTCGAAACCCGCTGAGAATCGTGTGCTATTCTTTAGCTCCGGTGGAACCGTGCCGAAAAATTTTGCCGTTCCCCAGTATTGTTGGGCAATATCCGCAGTGAGAACATATTTTGCATCAATGAGATAGGAGGCACCAAATCCGATACTTGCCGGCAAATCGGCATTTGCCGCGCTTGTGAATGTGGTATCCAGATAGGTCCGCTCCCGGTCGATGCTAAATGTGGATGGAGTGGAGAGCACAAATCCGATTGTTAAATGTTCGAGCGATGGCATGTTGAGCGCTGTTCCGACTTGTTGGTAGATGGCGCCGAGACTCACATTGGCTGCACCGTAGTAGTCGGATCGGTCAATTTCGCTGTCATAAAATGTTGGATCTGAAAAATTGTATCGTGCGTTCTGATAAATTTGTCCGAAAATATAGTTGAACTTGAATCCCAAAAGGAGTGATCCGGCAGGAGAGACGGAACCACCCAGACTTACCTGTGTCAGTCCACCTTTTCCTAAGAAGGTTTGTTCCAATGTAGAATCCGAGCTTTTCAACGCATAGTTCACAGAGCTATAGGGAGAAATATCGAGCATGGCAGAAACGCCATGTTCCCTCGAGATAGGAAATGCAAACGCGAGCGCTTTGAATCCTCCGCGTTGACGAGAACCTGACGCGTTAGCATCTTTCGAGCTGAGCGATGTATATTCAAATCCCCCATCGATACGCGTGTAGGACAGCCTTCCAATGCCGGCAGGATTTAAAAGATTGATGAAGCCGTCTCCAGCCAGGCCGATGCCTGATCCTCCCATCGCTGCGAGGCGGCTGCCGCCATAACTGGCAAGGTCACCGATACCAAATCTCGAATAGAGTGATCCTTGAGCGGAAGCAGCGGATGCAATTAGGGCGAGAAGGAGGAACAAGAAAATGATGCTAAAATTGTTGCGCGTTTTCAATGAGAATTCCTTGTGATGATTGCAATCTACTCAACGACATAAATGAGCGTTAGTTTTGGGCGTAACGCCAGATTTGTTGTCATGCCGTGAAACGTAAAGAGATCAATACTACTGGCTTCAGTGACTCCGGCCAGATAGACTTTATAATTCCCCGGTTCGCGAGTCCATCGATGTGCATAAGGGGTAATGACGTAACTATAGACTGTTTCGCCATTGACAGTGTTGCGCTGGCTTGGCGCATAGTAACTCTCATTTACGGTGCCGCCGAGATCGGAGAAGTAGGCAAATGTTGAATCGATGGTAAATGAATTTTTCCGTGATTTCGATTTATCCAGGGTCAGTTCAAGCAGAGCCCGATAGACGTACGCGCGTGGGGGAATCGATACGACGTTGAACGTGACGAATCCACGCGTTGCGGTTCCATTGTAGACGTACATCTTCGTGGTGTCCGTAAGAGTTCCAAAGGAGCGTGCAACGGCGAGCGACCGCTGAACACCCGTGTTCATGATGACGGTGTCGATTTTTGTGGCCCCATCACGCTGATAAAGGATCTCCAGCTTTGGCAGTGTTGCTGTATCTCCGTTGATCGTGCTGAAAAATCCTTTGATCACGGAGAGGTTGGCAGATGGTTTAACAAGCACGCCATAGTTATACGTGATCGTATCGCCGGGAGAACCGATCCATTTCCGTAAGAGGAGAGTGTCAAGTGGAATCGAGAGAAGGGCAGTATCGGCGATGGAACCGAATGAAACGTTTCTGAGTGGGGCCGAGTTATAGAATCCTGTGTTTTGTATTGTATCGAGCGTAAGGAGATTGGGATCCCAACTCTTAAGCAATTCATGTGTTGTGATGGAAAAGGGTGCGAGCGAATCGCCCACATGCATTGATCCAACGATGCGGATTGATGCCTTCACCAGGCGTGTGGCACGTAACGATTCAGGCAGCGCTGTAAATTGGAGTAATGACCATGCCTCGACGTCTGCTGACTTTCCAATAAAGAACCGCGCGGCCTCGTACCATTTTGGGATTACTTCGATCGAGCCGCTTTGGATTGGACTTATTCTTAGAGTATCAAATTTCAGTTGGTCGCTGAGTGGAATAATTCCTGCACCGACAGGATTAGGATCCTCGCTGCACCCCCAGAATCCTAAACTCACGAAAAGTGTAAGGATGGGGAAAAGACTCCAGATGTTTTTTACTCGTTGGTTGTTTCTGATCACGAAAGAGCAATCCTGTTCTTGATTGATTGTGTGTAATTTACCGCGCCGCACGACACTCCGTTCTCTGTCGCTAATTGTTGTAGGAACATTCGGTCCTGCTCGGCTTCTTCGACCTGATGCAATCTGCCGGGAAATCGTTTTCTGAGAACATCCCCCGCTCATCTCCTGACCGCCAGGGATATTCGCTATTCGAATCGCCCGGCAGAGAGGAATAGGAGTCGAAGTTCCACGGGGAGGGTGAGATCGTGAATGCTTCAGCCGTTAGTAAAGAGCTGAAACAAATCTCTTGAGACGGCACACTATTATTGCTTCAACAACTCCTTGTAGAGATTGACGTATTTTTTAGCAGAATGCTCCCACGAGAAGTCCTTAACCATCCCATTACGCATCAGTTTTTTCCATTCTTCCGGTTGATGGTAAACCTTCAAGGCACGTTGAATTGCTTTCAGCAGATCCTTTGAATCGTAATGGTTGAATTTAAATCCAGTCCCTTTCCCTGAGCCGGAATAATCCTCTACAGTATCATCCAAACCACCGGTGGCTCTGACGACGGGGACCGTGCCATACCGCATGCTGTACATCTGGTTCAAACCACAAGGCTCATAGCGCGAGGGCATAAGAAAGATATCACAGCCCGCTTCAATCATATGTGCCAGTTCGTTATCGAGTCCAAAAATCACCGACATATGGTGGGGATACTGTTTCCGTTTCGCCTCGAATTTTTTCTCTAAAGCTTTGTCGCCCGTAGCAAGGAGTATAAACTGCACATCGAGTTTGAACAGGTCATCCAGAATATCGAGCACGAGATCGAAACCTTTCTGTTCCACAAGGCGTGAAATCCCGCCAATCATCGGCCTGGTTTCCTTATACGGCAATCCGAATTTTTCGCAGAGCGCCTTCTTGTTGTCAATTTTCGCATCCAGCGATTTACTATCGTACTTTCGGTAAATAAATTCATCCGTAGCTGGATTCCATAAATTGTAATCGATTCCGTTCAGAATTCCGTGCAGGTCCTTTTTGCGGGTTGTAAGCAAGCCATTCAACCCAGCCCCATGTTCATCGGACGAGCAGATTTCTTCAGCATAGCGTTCGCTTACTGTTGTAATAGCATCACTAAAGAACAGTCCGGTTTTTAAAAAATTGAATTTGCTATAAGCTTCGACGCCTTCAGGTTGGAAAAGTTCCCTTGGAAGCCCTGATTTTTCAAAGGCCTCAGCGGAAAAGGCACCCTGGTAAGCCATATTGTGGATTGTAAAGACGGTTTTCACATGTTTAAAAAAGGAATCAGCGCCATACGTGTTCTTCATATAGGCAGGGACGAGACCTGTTTGCCAGTCATTGCAATGAATAATGTCAGGTTGCCAGCCCAGTCGCTTGAGTGTTTCAAGGACTCCCCGGCCAAAGAAGATAAACCGCTCATCATTGTCCTTATAGTCTTTCTTCCCTACCGGGCTTTGATAGAGTCCATCACGCCCGAAGTAATTGGTATTATCGAGGAAGTAAACCTGGACTTTTTCTTTCAGATTGCTGATGAAAGATGATTTGACATTTCCAATTTCCAGCTTCTTCCCAACAGGGATCTGGATATCTTTGAGCCGTATGATATCATGAAGCTTGAATTTGCGCTCACTAATAAAGCGATAGCGCGGCATCATAATACGAATTTCATGGCCCAGTTCTTTTACAGCCTGAGGTAATGCGCTGGAAACATCAGCGAGGCCCCCGGTTTTTGCAAATGGCTCCACTTCACTCGAAAGGAAGAGGATATTAAGCGGTTTGGACATTCTTCACCGAGAAATGATAAATGAACCCGAACTAATTTACCCAAATATTGCTACAATGGCAATTAAAAAAGCCATTTGGTGAAAGCGACTTTCTACCAGATTTCTATCGTGTGATCGGTGAAGCAACAAACCATTATCCATTTGACAATGATTCCAGCGAATCCGAAGATAAATCCAGAGCAAAAGTTCACATCAACTCATGCTCGATCATGAAAAATATTAAAAAAAACCGAGAACCGATAAAATAAATCTTGACAATCTCTCTCTCTGTGTGTATTTTTACACAAACAAAAATAGAACTCGGAGTACTTCATAGCGAATTTGGTAAAGGTTTTTTCCTGAACTGACAATGAATCAAGGTGTTCAGGGCGGCGTTTTAAAATCGTAACAGCCTTTCCAAATTCGGTGCAGAAGTAAGAAAAACGTTTATGGTGCCGGATGGGAAAGTACAAACTACTCATTCGGTTTTTTGTTTTATGCGCATACTTCTTATCATAGCACTTGAGATCACGCTCGGATTGAGTCTCCTCGCCCAAGGTGTGAGCGATGTTCGGATTCTCGAAGAGGATGCCTCTTCGATAACAATTGAATATCTGCCACAGGTTGGTACCGGTTCGGTGAAGGGAGAAGATGGACGGTTCTACACCCGCTTCGAATTTCTGCATCGCGTCAACGACGCAGCGCAGGCGGGTGCACTACTCACATCCTACCGCTCACTTTTGCTGCATCTTCCTTCGAAAAATTCCACGCTCACAATTCTCTCCGCCGAATATCAAGATACCACGGGGATTAATCCGGCAGCGTTTCCCCGGTTTGAATCAAGCCAGGGATTGGGGCTTACCGCCATCTATCCCCCCTTATCGCTTCAAACAACATCTATGGGGTTTCAACCTTCTCTTGCTGTAACGCTCAATGATGTTGGTGAAGCACGCGGCTTTCTCCTGGGTACACTAAAACTGTATCCGGTTCAGATTTCTGCCGGTCAATCCAAAGCACGAATCTATTCCCGATTGATCCTGAAGATAACATTCTCCACACCTCATCAATCTGGTCAGCGAATCTCCGATTTTATTCAGGGAGCCTTTCCGATTTCGAATCCCCGCGGGATTCTCACAAAAACCACGGGGATAACCGGCGATTCACCGCTTGCGACGGGCGATTGGTATAAATTCGATGTGACGGCAACGGGGATCTATAAAATTGACCAGGCATTTTTCACCAAAGCAAATATTTCACTCGGCTCGTTAGGGAACATTAATACCATTCGAATCTTTGGCAATGGCGGCAAAGAATTGCCGGAAAATCAGGAAACCAGCCGTCCGAATGGACTTCAAGAAATTGCCCGATTAGTAATCGACAACAACGGCAACGGACAACTCGATGCCGATGATGCTATTCTCTTCTATGCAAAAGCAGTCCGTGATTGGCAATACAACCAGGATGGAAATAGATTCCAGCATTACATTAATCATTACACGGAAACCAATACCTATTTCCTCACCTTCGGTGGAACGACACAGGGTAAGACCATGGGCACTATAGCCTCTTCGGCTCGTTCTGATGCTTATGTTCCTCCTGATTGCCTGGGAAAAACATTTCATGAGAAAGAAGCACTCAACTTTCTCGATTCAGGCAGGGAATGGGCAGGCGAACAATTTGATTCAACTACAGCAGTCCAGGTTTTTACAACTTCACTGCCCGGGATCGATACCACCAAGCCGCTTCTCTATCGAGCAGTTTTTTACGGACAATCTGAATCCGATGGAATGTTTTATCTTGAAGAAAGCGGCAAGTCGATTGGAGCGCCTGTACTGCTACCTTCAACACCGAATTTCACGAGTGTCTATCAGCCCCGCGCCTATCAGACTCCAGTTCAGGAGTGGTGGACAAGGGCGTCGATCTCGGGAGAACGCAGCTCGCTGAGAATTCGTTACGCCGTGGCAGCACAGCTTGGCCCCTCGAAAGGATTTCTCGATTGGTTCGAAATCCATTATCGTCAGCGATTCGAGGCTGTAAGTGATCTCTTGGTGTTCCATGCTCCCGATACGAGTGCAGTAGTGGAATACAGGCTGAGTAAATTTTCCTCCCGGAACGTCTACGCTTTTGATATTTCCGATCATAACTATGTTCGATTGATAACGAACCTCTTGTTCGATCCTGCCGATCAGTCGAAAGTTACATTTCAGGTTTCGCAGACGAGCGGAGCCTTGAAGGAGTTTGCCGTCGTGGGGCCGCAGGGATTCAAAACACCGGCGAACCTGCGGAAGATCACCAATTCGAATCTCTCCGGAGTTGCCGACAAGATCGATTTTATTATCATTTCCCCGAGTGAATTCCTCATCGAAGCAGAACGCCTGAAATCACACCGCATGAATCGAGATCAACTGAATACCATCGTCGTGAATATCGATCACATCTTTAATGAATTTTCCTCAGGTGTGCCCGATCCGACAGCAATCAGGGATTTTCTTTTCATGGCCTATAAATCCTGGAAGATTCCGCCAAAATATGTTTTGCTTTTAGGTGGAGCAAACTTTGACTACCGGAACATCAGAAGCACGGTGAGGAATTGGATTATTCCGTACGAGTCATCAAGCTCACTCCATCCACTCGGGACCTATACGTCAGATGATTATTTTGTTCTCTTGGAACCGAACAACGAGCGAATTTCCATGGCCATCGGTCGAATGCCGGTTCGCTCAGTCACAGAGGCAAAAGATGTCATCGATAAAATTATCCAGTACGAAATCGCCTCGCCCTTTCATACCTGGCGGAACCGGATCACTTTTGTTGCGGATGATGCGATTACGCCGAGTTATGACAATGAATACATGCATACAACCCAGACCGATGAACTGGCTGAACGATTTACTCCTGCCGGGATTCAGAAGGATAAAATTTATCTTGTGGAATATCCCACGGTACTCAGTGCTTCCCGCCGATTGAAACCAACAGTTAACCAGGCCATCGTCGATGCTGTGAACAAAGGAACCCTCATCCTGAATTACATCGGCCATGGAAGCCCGGTGGTCTGGGCAGATGAATATGTCTTTGTGCAAGCCGATGATTTTCCCAAGCTGCAAAATGATGGTCTCTACTTCCTCTGTGTTGCAGCCACCTGCGATTATGCCCGATATGATGATGACAGAAAAGTGAGCGCCGGAGAGCAACTCCTCACGCTCCAGAATCGGGGGGCAATCGCTGTCATTACTGCAGCGAGGGTTGTCTATTCAAATGAGAATGCGGCATTTAACAATACTTTGTACGAAAATATCTTTAAGCGTGACGCCGTCGGCCAACAACTGCGTTTAGGCGATGCTCTTTGGGCCACGAAGCAAACTCGTTATGGTCCTAACGATCATAAGTATCATCTCTTTGGCGATCCGACCATGCGGCTGGCAACACCGAGATTAACGGCCAGTATCGATAGTATTAACGGCAAGCAACCAACGGACACGATCACCGTCCCTATCCTCGGCAAGACAAAGCTTGCAGGTTCTGTACGGAAAGCTGATGGTTCGCGATGGGCTTCCTTTCAGGGACGTGCATTGCTGGAAGTCTTTGACTCTAAACGTACAGTAATGATACCCGAATGGGGCAATTTTTCCTATTCTGTCAATGGCGGCTTAATTTATCGTGGAGAAATCTCCGTCCGCAATGGTTCCTACAACGCCATCTTTCCTGTGCCGAAGGATATCTCCTATGATAAGAATACCGCACGCGTCTCCCTGTATGCGTGGAGCGATTCTCTTGATGCGAGCGGATTCACGGAAAACCTCATTTTCGGCGGCAGTGCGACCTCAGGAGAACAAGACACCACCGGCCCAACGATAACAATTAAACTCGATGATGCAAATTTTCAATCAGGCGATTTTGTTAAGTCAGCATCGACCATCATTGTAGATCTGTACGATCAGAATGGGATCAATACTTCAATTGCAGGGATTGGCCATCGTCTGGAAGCGTCTCTCGATCGATCCCGTACTATTGATCTCACGAATTATTACCGGGCCAATCTCGATACCTACCAGAGCGGTCGTATTGAATACCCGTTGAAAGAAGTGGCGGAGGGGAAGCACACGCTTGAGGTTAAGGCCTGGGATATTCACAACAATTCCTCTATGGCAGAAACTTATTTTGAGGTGAAATCGGAAGAACGGTTCGGCATCGACGATGTCTATAATTATCCAAATCCCTTCAACCATTCAACACAGTTTACGTTCCGAAGAGGATCGTCTGAACCGATTTCGGTTGAAATAAAAATATATACTGTCGCGGGCAGGCTTATCGAGACGCTGCGCCGCGAATCGGTCTCCGATCGATTTGTCCGCATTCCCTGGGAGGGAAGGGATCGGGATGGCAATGAGATTGCCAATGGAGTATATCTGTATAAAGTGATCACAACGTCGCTTGATGGATCTTCAACGAATGAGGTGCTAGGAAAATTGACCGTGATGCGTTGATACCGAATGCCTTGCAGTGTTCTGCAGGGTGAACTATACTTCCATAACGAATAAAGGAGGTCACGTCCATGGCCCGACGATCGGTAGCACGCTCGCACGTTCATCTAATAGAATCCCCGCACCAAACCGGTACGGGTTCTCTCACAACGAACAAGGGAGTTGAGCAAGTACCTTCAGGAAGAGGAACAGCTCAAATTTTTTCTTTGAAGAATATTGAAGAAGGCGGTCACACCTCGCATGCTTCTGGTGCGGGAACGAAACGAAGAATGAAACCGTGCATTCTTCTACCATTCGTTTCCAGAACTCGGGGCAAGGGAGGAAATCACTTAACAGTCGAAGAACTTTACCGGCAGTCCCAACGAGTAGAGAGCGAACTCTCTGCCGCGGTGAAGTGTACTTTGAACCTCATCCGTTCTTCCGCTTTAGGAGGGGAGAAGAGGTGAGAAGCGGTTCATCACTGATATGTTGAATATCACTGTAAATTAGACTAATTTATCCATGCCGGCATTCACAATGCGGGATTATTGTCAAAATTGGAGGATGTAGATATGTTTAAGGAATTTTTTGCTGTGGCAATTGTTTTACTGATGGTATGCTTTGAGACTGCTGTATCACAGGTTGCAACATCAGCAGTACCATTTCTGATGATTTCGCCAAACGCACGTTCCAGCGCCATGGGTGAAGCAGGTGCTGCGCTTGCGAATGATGCTTCGGCATCGTTTTGGAACCCTGCTGGACTTGCTTTCCAGAATGGCTCGGAAATCAGTCTCTCGCATGCCAACTGGCTGCCCGCATTTCAGTTATCCGATATGTTCATCGACTATGCGGTCTACCGGCGGAGCATGCCCGAACTGAGTGGAACTGTTGCGGCAAGCATAACCTATTTGAACCTTGGCAAATTCAATCGAACTGAAAATTCACCGGATGTTCTTGAAACCTTTAGTGCCTATGAGTTCGCTGTGACAGCCGGCTATGCAACCCAATTAAGTTCGACCTTTGGTATTGGAGTCAACGGACGGTATATCTATAGCCGGTTGGCACCATTCGCGACGGCAGAGGAACAAGGTAAAGGAACAGCCTCGGGATTCAGTTTCGATGTGGGACTCCTCTATAAACCCCAATCGATCCCCATTCCCTTCACCGACCTCGACCTCGGTGGGCGGCTGAATATCGGAATGAACGTTTCGAATCTTGGTCCGAAAATGACCTATATCGATGAAGCACAGGCAGATCCGCTCCCAACGAATTTCCGTCTGGGACTTGCGTTCAAGATCATCGATGACGAGTACAATCAGTTCAGCGCGGTTGCCGATGTCAATAAGCTGCTGATCAGGAAGAAGGATAATACATCCGATCCATTTTACAAAGCGATCTTCACTTCTTGGGTCGATAGATCATTCAAGGAAGAATTGCGTGAATTTGTGTCAAGCGTCGGTGTGGAATATTGGTACGATAAATTTGTGGCACTCCGCGCAGGATTCTTCTATGAAGATCCTCAATATGGCAATCGTAAATTCCTGACGTTCGGTGCCGGTCTTCGCTACGATATTTACGGTTTTGATTTTAGCTACATCAACACATTCGAAGAGCAGCATCCGCTCGGTGAGACTCTACGTTTCTCATTGCTTATTTCGTGGGGGGGAGCACAATAAGCAACCGGAGTTTTAAATTTCTCTCTCTGAATTGCCGAGGGACCTATGCTCATTCGTAGCATCACTCTCGCTCTTCTGGTATCGTCTGTATCCGCCTTTGCACAAACCCGCCCTCTGGTTGTTCAAAATCAACGGGGCGGGGTTCTCTATGCGCAGCAGGCTGATGTCCGATCGATGGCTTCGCAGGATACGATATCAGTCCTTGCGGTTATGGTAGATTTCCAAGCCGATACCGATACCATGACGACTGGAAATGGGAAATTTCAATTGTCGGCCACATCGGTTCCGCTGATCGATCCCCCGCCGCATGATTCCTCCTACTTCTCCGACAAGCTTCGCTTCCTGACAAATTACTTCAGGAAAGTGTCGAATGGAAAAGTCAACATCAAATCGGAGGTCTTCGGGAAAGTTATCACGCTGCCGCAGAAGATGTCGAGTTATTCGCCTCCGAAAGATGGTTCGAATGAAAAGCTCTTGGCCGATTTTGTCGTTGCCAGTTGGCGGATTGCCGACTCATTGTTCCCTCAAATCCAATTTAGCAAGTACCAGGCATTCGTCCTCTTCCATGCCGGTGTCGGGAGGGATTTCGATCTTGTGAGTCTTCTGGGAAGCGATCCAACTCCTTTTGATATCCCTTCGATCACGTTCAACCTCAATCTGTTTCGGAAGTATCTGAAGAATCCTGGCTTTGCAGGAATTCCGGTCGATGGCGGTACGAGGTTCATCACAAATTCACTCATCCTCCCTGAGACAGAGTCGAGGCCGATTCGCACGATCAGTCGGCTTGATACTCTTCAGTTAAGTGTGAACGGATTGCTGGCAAATTCATTCGGAAGCTTTCTCGGGCTTCCTGATCTGTTCGATACAAAAACCGGACGTACTGCAATCGGAGCATATGGGTTGATGGATGGAGCGAGTATTGGAACCTTCAATGGCCTCTTTCCACCAGAACCATCGGCTTGGGAGAAGGTCCATCTCGGATGGGTTCAACCGATAACTGTCCCGGACGGGTTGGCGTCAATTTCTCTCCCTGCGGTCGGACTCACCCAGGCTGGCATGGATACGATTTATAAAGTCCCGATCAGCGATAGCGAATATTTTTTGATTGAAAACCGCAGCCGCGATCCACAAATGAATGGCCAACACATCACTGTGCGGCAGGGGAGTTCTCTGACAACGGTCTCCTTTATGCGTGATTCAACAGGATTTATCACCGATGATGCCAGCCGCGTTTCCGGCAGTGTTATTGATGTCGAAGATTTTGATTGGGCGTTGCCGGGATACATAGGTGCTGAACCGGAATTTCACGGCGGGGGAATCCTGATCTGGCATATTGATGAGGATGTCATTCAGCGTGGACTCGAAACAAACGAAGTTAATGCCGATCCGGACCATCGGGGTGTCGATCTTGAGGAAGCAGATGGTGCTCAGGATATTGGCCGAACGTACGGTATCACTGAACCTGGTGTTGGTACTGAAAATGGATGGGCACTCGACTATTGGTTTTCAGAGAACATCGCTATTCCTTATCGCAATAGTTTCGACAAAAATTCTTTCCCCAACAGCAATAGTTATACGGGAGCAAAAAGTCTTGTCTCCATGACGAACTTTAGCGGCCGCTCCCCGCGTATGACTGTTCTTGTCCAGCGGGGTGATGTTCAGATAACGCGGCTTACGGCATTGACAAAACAATTTTCCCCATCTGCCAATCCGATACCACCGACAGTATTTTCCAGATCAATTGCATGTGCGATCAACAACAACGTTTATCTCTTCACCAATCAGGGGACTTCCCGGACAAAGGATCCAACGGGACAGTTGGCTTCCAAAGGAGGACAATTTGCTCCTGCAGGTTATGAGGCGGGGACGAATGGATTGGTGCTGGTTGGAGCACAAGACAGTTCAATTGTCATCTGGAATTTGACAGACAACAATAACGATTTACTCTATGAATCAATCCGTGATACCGTCATCACATTAGATGCCCGTATCTCAACACCCCCGATGATTACGGATATTGCACTCCTTCGGGCCATTATAGTCGGAACGGAGAGAGGAACGGTGTGGCAGCTTAGCGTTACCGGATCTCTCATAAAGAAAATCAGTACGGCAACACTGGCAATCACTTCGATTGGTACACTTCCTTCGGCAAGCCTCTCGCGGCCGTATGAACTTTTCTGGACTGCAGCCGATATGCTCTATTCTGAACAGTCGTCATTCCGGCTGCCGGATGCCTCACTGCCCTGGATGCTTATTGGTGTCGGATCTGCTCAAGCGAATTATCTTGCTGTTGCACAAAAGGGTGGAAGACGAATTACTGGAGTGGACAGATCACTTGGAGAATTATTGTTTGATAACAATCTTCCCAGCGGATCTATTCACTCACTTTCGGCGGCAGATATTGATGCCGATGGAAGCAAAGATATTGTTGTTAATGCAGGAACAGAACTCTACGCTCTCAATCGATCCGGCGTGGTTCTCTCGGGATTTCCAGTCAAGCCGCGAACGCCAGCGTCCATTGCCGGCAATGAACTGCTCGCAGATGTGAACGGCGATTCGTTTACCGAGATTGTTTCGGTAGACTCGAATGGAGTTCTCTATGCATGGGATCGAAGGGGAAAGAATATTGATAGTTTCCCACTTCAACTCTCGGGCAGAGGAACGTCATTGTCTGCATTGTTCGAAACCGCACAGCAGCGTTTGGGATTGCTTGCCCTCTCATCTTCCGGAGCCATGAATGCAATAGAATTCAAACAGTCTTATCGAAAAGAAATTGTACACTGGGGGCAGTATCTTGCCGATGCAAACCATCATAATGGCACTGGTTCGGTTGATTCGGTGCGCATATCTCCCAGTCAGGAATTTTTCCCGAAAGCTAAAGTATACAACTGGCCAAACCCGGTCTACGGTTCTTCTACTCAAATACGATTTTCCTGTTTGGAAGCTGCCGATGTGCGGGTGAAAATTCTCGACCTTGCCGGGACGCTCATCGCTGAATTACAGGGACACGCCCTGGCAGGAATTGAGAGCGAGTTAACCTGGAATGTCTCCAATATTCAGAGCGGGATCTATCTTGCCCGGGTAGAAGCGATAGGCTCAAACAAGCGTGATGTCGTCATTATTAAAATTGCCGTTGTGAAATAAGTAGCTGCCAGGTGAGTTCCTTGCTTCGTTTCAAGTGTGTTGGATCTGCATGCAGCGAGTGAAGAATGGTTCGGACGATCGTACAAAAAGTTCTTTTATCAATTTTGTTTCTCTTTGCGCTCTCCGGTTGTGAGCGGGAAATCCCTGTAGCATCATCAAACAGTAGTACGCAGGGCTATCGGATTGAAGGATTCATACTCGATGGGATGGGGAAACCTTTAAGTCGAGTTCCCATCAGACTCTCGTATTTTATCGACTTCGTCGATACATTAAATCGACCCAGTCGATTTTTTGTCACTGATACGACAGCAATCATCCGCGTTGCGGCTTATACAATGGAGAATCAGCTTCTCAAGATTCTATTCCAGGGAAGGGCGGTAAAAGGCGAGTTCAAAGCGGGATGGGACGAAACCGACTCGCTAAATGCTCCTGTTCTGAACGGCGTATATACCATTCAGTATTTTATCGGTACAACAAAGAAGTATGCCGATACGGTATTAATCAATAGTCACATTGTTACACAGACCGACAGTATCGGGTATTATGTTATTCCACAGCAATTGCTGCCGATGGGATACTTTCCGATCCCGATACTGAATTCAAGCGGAAAGTGGATCGGCCGGGGAGAGATTGCACCCTATGTGCGCCTGGATCTTTTGCTCAATCCCGAGCATCGGCTGTATGTGGATGTGAAAAAAGATCGTGTCACGAGGTACGATGTTCGAATTTAATAAATTGATCATGCAAAAACGTTCAGGCATTTTTTTTCTGCTTCTCTTCATGGTGGGATATTCTCTCTTCGGACAGGATGAGGGCTTTCATCATCCGGAGTTACAGTGGAAAACGATAGAAACCGAACACTTTCTTGTGCACTATCATGGTGGAGCGGAGCGCTCCGCCCATGAAATTGCCAGGATCGCAGAAGAGATTTACCATCCCATCACGGCCTTGTATCAGCATGAACCGGATCAAAAGGTGAGCCTTGTCATCCGTGATCATGATGACTATTCCAACGGCGCGGCATATTTCTATGATAACAAGATAGAATTCTGGGCGCCGGCTCTTGATTTCGATCTTCGCGGAACACATCCCTGGCTGCGTGATGTCGTCACGCACGAATTTACTCACATCATCCAGATCCAAACAGCGATGAAACTCGGAAGAAAATTCCCCGCCATCTATTTTCAGTGGCTTGGGTATGAAGCCGAGCGAAGGCCGGATGTTCTGTATGGGTACCCGAATGTCATCGTATCCTATCCTCTTTCAGCGTTTGTTGTACCGAGCTGGTTTGCTGAAGGTGTTGCGCAATACAACCATCCCGATTTTGAGTACGATTATTGGGATACCCATCGTGATATGATTCTTCGGATGTATATGCTGGATGGCAACCCTCTTTCATGGGAAGAGATGTCGGTGTTTGGAAAAAACAGTCTGGGGAACGAGTCCTCGTATAATGCGGGCTTTTCGATTGTCCACTATATCGTCGATCATTATGGCCTTGAGTCATTGAAGAAACTTTCATTGGCATTGAGTTCGCTGAGCCGTGTCACGATCAACGGTGCTATTCAATCGGTTCTGGGTAAATCGGGTGAATCACTCTACCAGGAATGGCGGGCAGAAAAAGAGTCTCATTACCGGACGATTGCGGAGCAGATCACACCACGGAAGGTCGAAGGGACTCTCATCGAAAAGGAGGGATTCGGCAATACCCATCCGGTTTTTTCTCCCGATGGTAAACGGCTCGCGTACATATCGAATAAAGGAGAAGATTACTTCTCACAAAGCAGTGTCTATCTCTGCGATTTCGAAACGGGTAAGACAGAGCAGTTGGAAATTGGTATACGATCCACGATTTCTTTTTCCCCGGACAGCCGGTTCCTGTACTACTCAAAACTCTCGAGAGAGAATCCCAACTGGTCACAGCTCTTCGATCTCTATCGCTATGATTGCAAGTCTAAAACCGAAGAACGGCTGACGCATGCTTTGCGAGCCATGAATCCCAAGCTATCACCTGATGGGACCTCGCTTGTCTTTGTGTTCGGCAACGATGGCACGATGAACCTTGGCGTTGTGGATTCCATTGGGAATAATTTTCGTGCACTAACCTCCTTCAAGAATGGTGAACAAGTCTATACCCCTGTCTGGTCTCCCGATGGGAAGACCATTGCGTGCGGCTATTCTCAGGGATTTCGTCAATCGGTGGCGCTTATTGACGCAGATGGAAAAAATTTCCGCGTGCTCACCCATGGCAGCGATTCACGCACTCCCGAGTTTTCAAAGGATGGCAAATCACTCTACTTCTCCAGTGATCAAACCGGCATCTTCAATATCTATTCCATGGAACTTGATACCAGAATGGTCTGCCAGATAACCAATGTACTGGGTGGCGCATTTGCACCTGCCACCAATAGCGATGGTACACTGGCGTATGTTGGCTATACCTCAGGAGGATTCAAAATCCTGCACCTGAAGAACCCGACACCGCTTGAAAGCGCTCAACGATCTGCCTCAAGCAGTGCAACTGTGACTGTTGTCAGCAAAGCGGACCCAACACCTGCGGCAATCAAGATCTCTGAGCCGCGTCCCTATCACAACACCTTTAGCAGCCTTTCGATTATCCCTTTGATCAGGCTCGATAATTACAACACCCATAATAAGGGATTGGATATTCTGCGCGGCGGTATTTATTTCTATTCCGGCGATATGCTGGATAAGCTATCTCTTTTTGGCGCGGCGGCGATCAATTCACGATTTGAACGTGACCTCTTCTTCACCCTGGACTACCGGGATGCTGTACCCCTCTTCTATCAAGCAGGTTTGCGACCGACGGTTTCTCTGGAGGCCTATAACATTTCCCGCAAGACGGATGTTTCTCTGACGATGTACACCGATCGGGAGTATGAAATTCCAGCCGAAGTCACCTACAACCTCATCGAGTTTGTTGTTGCGATGAAACAGAAGCTGCTCGATGAACACAGCGATCTGAGAGTTTCCTATACGCACAGCCGCTATAATGCCGATGTCAGTTCATTTGTTATTCCGACGGTCGGGATCTCACCCGGTTTTCAAAATGTGTACCTGGTCGGTAATAATCTTCAAATGGAATTCTCTCATGAGGATATCCACCCCACCGTGGACAAGGATATCAATCCGATTGGCCGAACATTCAAGCTGCGCTATTCGTATGAGTTTTCAAAGTTCAACCCTGAAGGGAATTATGAAATCGAAAGCGGTCTGCTTGTTCCGCAGTACACACACCCGAAATTTCAGCGTCTGGAATTATTTTGGAATGAATATCTAAAGCTTCCCTTTCCGAAACATACCCTCACGCTCTCGCTCCATGGTGCCAGTATGTTTGGAAAGCAGGTCGATGACTTTTTCGATTTCTATGCAGGTGGATTTACGGGGATGCGCGGCTACCCGTTTTACTCAATGGGCGGCAGTGAACTATTCACTTTCAATATTGCGTATCGGTTTCCGATTGTCAAAGCGATCAATTTCCGCGTCGCACAATTCTACTTCACCAAGCTTTACGGTTCAGTCTTTGGTGATGTGGGGAATTCATGGCGGGGCAGCCTCTCTACGGTAAAGGGATTCAAGTCGGATGCCGGTTTCGAATTGCGCTTGGAAGCATTCTCTTTCTATCAATATCCAACCCGTATCTTCTTCAGCGGTGCATATGGATTTGACCGATTCACACGCGATTTCCGAAGTGTCGATGTGACCTATGGAAAAGAGTGGAGGTTTTATCTCGGAGTGCTGTTCGGATTTGAATTAACACCTCACAACGAGCGGTTCCGTCCGATTGAATATCGATGACAAGCAATAAGTGCAAAGAAAGATTTAACCAGCAGAGTATGGAGGCTGTTCCAATGATTAGACGCATGGTAGTTGTTGGGTTACTCTTGATAATAGCCATTTCCGTCCAGGCTCAATTCAAGCAGAATAAAATCCTCGATGAACATCAAAAAATTCATTTCACGGGAAACCTGAGCGTTGATCTCGCTCAATTGAATGAAATCTCAATCAATGAAGGACATGGCTTTGACTCGTTGTTGGAAGAAGAGAAAGTAAAGAAGTCACCTTTGCTTGCTGCACTCTACTCAGCGGCAATTCCCGGCGCTGGAGAATTCTATACTGAACGGTATTGGAAAGCCGGAGGATTTCTGGCAGCCGAAATTGCCTTGTGGGTCGTCTATGCAGTGTACGATGGGAAGGGAAATGATCAGACTGCCATTTTCGAGCAATTCGCCGACGATCATTGGTCAGTTGTTCACTATGCTAATTGGATGGAGGTCTATGCCAATGAACTCCGCCCAGGGGTACAGTTCGGCCCTATCGTCATTAAAACGACAGGCAAGCCGTGGGAGAATATTAATTGGAATGAATTAAATCGAGCCGAAGAACTTCTCGGGCAGCAGGTGGGAAATGGTTTTACTCATCGGCTTCCCATGAGGCCCGACCAGCAGTATTACGAAGAGATTGGTAAATATCCCCAATACGGCGGGGGATGGGAAGATGCACAATCCTATCAACCCGGAGGCTATAAACCCTTTGATGTTACAAAATCAAATGTTCCACCGATGTTTTTTCAGTATTCCAAAATGCGCGGCCGGGCCAATGATCTCTACACCGTTGGAAGAACAGCAAGCTCTCTGCTTGTTGCGAACCATGTATTGAGTGCGCTCGATGCTGCCTGGAGTGCGACGCAGTTTAATGCTGAATTAAAAGTAGAAGCGCATCTCCAGCCGGTACAACGGCCCTATGGAATCGTCGAGTTTGTACCGACAGCTAAAGCAACTCTCCGATTCTGAAATTCTTCAACGGATCGATCGAACTGAAATTCACTCAGTTAGTTTCTGAGCAGAGGTGTTGTCTCTCCTTCAGCGCTGACCATTATGGGACATCAGGTTGTCCTTAAGTATGCCGACACACATCTTGTCGTTCACCATAAAGGCGAGCCCGCCCATCATTTTCTTTTCCTGAACCTTAACCTGGGGTGGAAGGAATTGACGGACACGCTCTGCAAGTTTTTCATCATATGCCATAATAATGAATTCTCTCCTTGATTAAACACCAATGTAAACGTTCGCCCATAACGATTTTCATTTCGACCGATAGGCCAGGCATCATCATCTCTTGAATATTTTAATGTTCTCTACGATAGACCGAGACACTCTGGTCTGGATAGAGGTTGGTTTCCAATTAGGTCTCCAGTCGAGATAAAGGCTTTCTTTGATATTGCCAAAGGAAATATCGATGACAAAGTACGGACCAACAATTTCCGAACGAGGTCCACCTAATCCTTCTGCACGCTTGCGAAGGAACAGCTCAACATAAGTTACTCCAAACTTGTTTCGTTTTACCTGGGCAGAGTCGATATCCTCGCAATAGGTCGATCCGTCCGGTCCGTCTGCCGCCGAACATCGTATCGCTAAGTTAATCGCGTTGGAACGAAAGTCAGTGAAATCAGCAAGGATGTCATCGAACTCTCCGAACAGAATCCTCTGACTATTGTGGATGACAGCAATATAGTGTGTGTCGACTTTTGCAGGATTCGAGCTATAGCTGCCGCCTTTGAGTGAAAAGAAGTCTGAGTACTCAATCGCATAGCCGCGCCTGCTATCAACAAAGATCGATCTCTCCTGGGATAACAGCGAGCCACAAAAGAAAATGACGATATACAAATACCTCATCGTTTTAGTCCTAGGTGAACGATTATAGATGTGAATGATGTAATAATACTTCGCTGCAAAATATTCAAGCCTCCTGGGCGAGTTCAGTAAAATGAACGTACGATCGCACGTGACCTGGTCATAAATGTTCGCTTGCTTTTAGCAAAGAGGATGAGATCAATTCTCATTCCCTTCTCTTTAAATGAAAAGTTACTTTGTAATTATCAGCATAGAGAATGTCTATACTCCAACCCGCTTTAGTAGCTCGATCTCTCCAGATAGTTTCAAAAATTCCCCTATACTCTTCGAGCGAAATAATGGGTTTCAGGTGCAACACTGTGAAGTAGAGGGAGAGGAATTGACTGTTCATCATAACGATTGCCTCATCATCTTCAAGCTTCGCCAGTGTTACATCGTTCCCCCTCAGTTTGGCCTGCTCCCAGCAGAGATAAAGAATAAATGCCTTCTGAGATGAGGTGAACGGTACCCAGGCTTTTGCTGCAAGATAATATCCGCCGCCATCCTTTAGCAGGTTCAGAGCGTATTCTTTTCCTTTCTCTTTGACGATAGGCAGATAGAAATTGGTAACGATAAAGGACCAATAGATTTCCTCACGCATCCAGTTCTTTTGCTGGTCGGCGATATCGGGAAAATCTGAAACCGGAGGCGGAGGAAGCGTATCGAGCCTGAGAAAGACCGCTTCCAGATGCTGGAAATACCATTGAGTATTTTCTGTAATGAAAGAAAAACAATAGCTGACCTTTTGATTTCCTGTAGTCCAGGGAATGATATACTGAGTTCGATTGTCGAACTGAATAACTTTAGGGATGGCTGCCCAATCGCTTGCTGTTGCCAGTGTTCTTACGGAATCCAGATATCCCAGGAGGGTCGGTTTAAAGAAATCTCCAAGCTGGTTGTACGGATGAATCCTGTCTATGCTCATAGTCCCGCTTCTGAGTGCAGTGATGAATTCATGCCAGATGCGAAGCTCATCCTGGCAGTAGCCGATGTCAGAACACGAAGCGGAGCCAATGATAATTGAGCATGCGAGAAGAATTCGATTTATCATAAGTACACCTCATTGGAAAATCCATCTGTTGAATGCCACCGAACATTGAAGAATTTGCATCATAGTTATGATTCGTTGATGAAGAAACGATTGAACGTTCATTGTCCAACTGAGACCGGTCCAGGTGAAGAGCATTCAGGATCTCAGATTTTCGAAGTCGCTTGCCCATCTCGTTCTCCTCAGCGAAGTGTGTATTGTAGTTAGAAATCAATCACCTGGAGTTCTTCGGCAATGTTAAACCCTGCGTTCTCCACTCCTTTTCGCTCATTTGAGATATAGCTGTGATTCTCATCAATCGATTTGTTTGATCTCGTGAACTCATCTTATAAAGTTAATTGATTTAGATCAAGTACCTTAACACAACCCAACGATTCATGCCATATGCCGTGGCGTCAGGGTTCTGGTCACAAATACCCCCCGCGCGCAGGTGGCAGCTTCTTGTATTCTGGCTTTGCCTCAACGAGCCTGCGAATGAACTCGAGAGTTTGCCGGAGCTTTGCAGCCCGAGCATCTGTTGAAACGATCGAATCTTCCCAGTAGAGATTCTTCCATCTGGAGTCAAGTTTGAACTTGAGGATATATGTTTGGTATGGAGTAAGTGAGGCAACAGTATCCGTCTGTTGGACGACGAACGTATCGGGGTAACTGAAGATGTCAATGCTCAGCAACCATGATTCTATACTGTCGAATTCTGCCTGTGAAAGTACACACCTGGTTATTATGGTTCCGTCAAGAATCAAGTCCTTCGTAAACGTGTCGTTAAACGAATTCAGCTCATTACGAGCGTTTATCCCGAACTTCAGTTGTATATTGAATCGTCGATCGAGAGGTTCCGTTCCAGTATCAGTACATGACAACCCAAGAAGGACGAAGGCTATCAGGATCAAGGGGTGCTTCATTGAAATACAATACCTTCCTCTGCGGATTGGTACATACCATGTGTCATCCCCAGACCTGGCAACACTCAGTACCTTTCTCGAGAGATATTTTGTTCCAGCCACAATGTTTCTGGAAGTGATAATCTTCTGCACGAGCACTAGTAACTGATTATGCATTACAGATAATCGTGGATAGCAGTACGGATGCAAATATTTTCTCAACATAGTCTACCGCCCAACCATAGGAACAATTGCCAAGCGTCCCGATTCCGCTGAATAGGCAGCGAGCAGGCTTCTCTGGTCCGCCAAAGGAGGAAGCAGAATGTCCATATATGCCGGATTCCCATAATCGAAGTTACCGCCGCTTATGAAAATTGGTGCCGGAGGTGTTTTGTACACAGGCATTGGTTCGCCAAGAAAATTCATCATTCTGTTGCTGACAAGGCACGTTCCAACAAAGTACCTCCAGTCTTCAGCAGGTTCGCCGATGAGCTCAAGAGGCACCGAGAACTCAATCTCGTTGCTTTCATACTTCGATATGGCATTCACGATTTCGGGAGTGGAAAAAAAGATTTCTCCAAAATTGTTGGCGAGTGATATGCTTGTGCCGACATTCACTTTAATGTCATACCCGTCGTCCCCTGTAAATCTTACCCCATGACAAAACTTCTGCAGGTGTCGTTGTTGGCCCTTTCCCTTCTGAATCGCGATGATAGTGCCGATGACTATTTTCTCCGATCGAGGTTGGTTACCCAGAACCAGCGGCGCTTTCAGTTTATTGAATTCAAGCCGAATGTACGCGTAGTGTTGGTCTTTGAACATCTCAACCTTTTTAAGATCAAAACATCCCTTCGGATAATTTCCATAGGCAGGATAGAGGTAGTCCCCATCTCCCATGTCGTCTCCCTCCGCATCTGTCAGTGAGAATATGCGAGTTGCTGTTGAAGGAATCGTAGTTCCGATTTCTGGTATTCGTTTTTCGAGCAGCGATGCGGTCCACTCTCGTTCGAGCCGATCGATGGTTTGATGATACGTTGACTCCAGACTGGCGATGATCGTATCGCCAGCCAGTGGTTTGGAGCAAAAAACTTTGAGTTTGCTCATTCCGTAACGGTCGTGAAGGAACCGAATGAACGATCCAGCCTGGGAATAGGTGATATAGTTGTGCGAAAGAAACGTCCGGTTGTCCATGGTGAGGAGTGTTCTCAGCGGGTACTGGAATGACTGCACGATTTGATTCCGGGCATCGTTGACGATGAAATCGCGTGTGGTATGAAAGGCACCGGCAAACGCACACGCAAGACCTTCGGTGATTGCGGGGTTCTCATCGTGCATACCCGCAAGACCGGCGATAAGATGAATGAGTTCGTGATGGTTCACAAAGGATGACGAAGCAACGAACCACAAATCCCATGTACCCGTCATGCCGGCGGATCTTGGAATTGCCGCATAGCCATTCACAGGACCGAAGTTCAAGAGCTTGCCGCATTCCATGTCGGTACGAGCCCTGTAGAAATCAATTTTCCGAGTTAATTGAAGATCAAATATCTGCAATGCTCTCGAGCATTCCAATTCGGCATATTGAATTTCTTCAAGGTAGTCACCGATCTCAAATTCTGGCGGATAGTAAAACACGATATGCTCAGTACTGAAGGTTCTCCAGCCATCGGTAAAAAGGTCTAATGGATTGATGAAGATCCAATGTCCATTTTCCTGGACGAGGTAAAATTTCAAGTCTCGTGCCCGACCAACAGTACTATCGCGAGGCAGCCATCGTACCTGTAGGATGCAACAGTCGTTCTCACGATCGGCTTTCTGAATCTCAAATTTTCCATTATAAACAGACCTCTTCCAGTCAGCGAATGTCCCCCAGTGGTAGAATTCGTTGTGGATGGTCCAGAATCCTTTTCGGGCAAGGGATCTCTGGCTCCAGAGTAGTTTCACAGCAGTTGAATCAGAGGTGGACAGAGCCGCCAGGTATGTATTCAAGAGTTGAGCGGTGTCCGTGGGCGTGATCGTATTGGAGCCGTTGCCAATCCTTTTGTTGCAGGCTATTGGGAGAAGAAGGCATGCTGTGAAGAAAAGTCTAATGATTTTCAGAATCATGATTTGAAAAATGAAATGATGTTCATGGATTGTTCTGTCAGACCGTATCACGCTCGATTAAATCGTACAACAGTAGCGCATTCATTGGCTGAAATGTAACTTGCCATCCTTATCCAAAGTAATTATTCTTCCTGCGCCCAGCTCGACGAAGTGATCGCCATAGGCCTTCCGGAATGCGGCCATGGATTTGTCTCCTGTACAATGCGTAGCACCACAATACCGTACTCCCATGGTTTTGAAGGAATCGATGATGGCATTGATCTGCACATCCGAATGATTCAATAAATGAAAACCACCCAACACCACATAGGGATCTTTCTTCAATAGTTGTTTTGCCTTCTTCAGTATCGAGACGATACCCGGGTGGGAACAACCGGTGATCAATACCAGGCCTTGCGGAGTTTCGATGATCAAGCTTTGCTCAATTAATTTATCTCCCATGGCTCCGGTTAGATGAGTGTAGGGAAAGAGCTCGAGAGGCGAACTCACCACAATATTTTTTAATTCGACATGGTTCAGTTGATTCATGGCAATCGATCCAAGTTCTTCAGGAAGATACACGCACTGCAAGTTCTTTCCCCCGGTAACAGATGCTAGTCCGTCGGTATGATCTCCGTGACCATGGGAGATTACCAGGTATTGAATCTGATTAGGATCGATGTGCGCCTGATTCATGTTATGAAGCAAAATATCCGGCCTGGCACCGGCATCAAATAAGATCGTCTTTTGCAGGCCTTCAATAACACATGCAAAGCCCCAGTCCTGTTTGAACATTTTATCACAAGCCGCATTATCATAGAGAATGGTGATTGTGACCGATGACGTGATGGATGAGTCACACTTGACAGAGTCACCCGCCAGGCAATTTACAAAAGCAATTACGCCCAATGCGATTACTATGGATATATTTTTCATACTATTTTACTCTGTCTTACTATGAATTGTATAAGATGCATCATATGGATTCATGCTGTTTCAGCTCTGTCTTGAATCGTTATTGCTCATACGCTTGCCGTAAAGTGTTTCTGCCAATTCCAAGGTTCTCGGCGGCGCAGGGATTTGGGTATCCTGTTTTGCCGGATGCTGGTTTAATGGTTTTCGCTTGCCTTTATTTTGCCGCCACATGAGCTCTTTGAGAACGCGTGTCTTGTTGATAGCATCCAAATTCGTGAAATCGTAGACACTATCCTTAGCTACCAGATCGAATATCAAACCAATAAAGCCACCGACAAGATAAGCAGGTATTGCGTAACCTGCTGGAACGAGCAGGTACAAGATTCCTCGTTCGATATTACTTTCAGCTCCGATGCATATCATGAGTCCATTTTCGGCTGTGATGTGGAGCGGCCATCCGAATACCGAAATCAGCAAGAGAGGCTTCTGCCGGTATTGGAGAGCCGGGAATTCTATTCGATAGAGTTCGATAATACCCCCAATTGAGAATCAGGGATTGAAGAGCATGCACCCAAGACTTTACCATCCGTTGTAGCATGCGCGCTGGAGAATAAAAAGTTCTCCGAAATTTCAAATACCCATTCCAGAGCGTTTCAGGAGACATACGTGCTGGCCGAAACGCGACTGCAGTTTTTCCATTGTAATAGCTCCAATCCTGAGTGAGAAGTCGGCCGTTTTGGCGTAACGATTCAAACAGAGGAGTTCTGGGAAAAGGAGTGAGGATACTGATCGTAGCTCCATCAATGCCTGCCTTCGTTGCTCCTGCGAGAGTCAAGTCAAATGTCGATTCGTCGTCGCCATCGAATCCAAAGACAATACCAGCTTGCACGGCGATCCCGTATTTATGAATACGTGCCACTCCTTCAGCGTACGTTTCAACAAGGTTGAACGACTTATTTGCAAGCGCTAAGCTCTCCGCTGAAAATGATTCAAGTCCGAGAAACAAACAAACGCAACCAGCACGTGAAGCAGCTCGCAACAACCTGTCATCTTCTGTGCTTGAAAGAGTGACCATCGCAGCCCACCGTTTATTTTGAGATTCAAGATCTTTAAATAGTTTTAACGCATAACTAGGACTCATAAACAATTGATCATCCCAAAACGTAAAGAATGAGGTTCGGAACGTACGAACCTCAGCGATCACTTCTTCCACTGGGCGAAAGCGGAGAGATGGATCATAGATTTGCCGAAGGTTGCAGTAATTGCAGCGGTGGGGACATCCTCGAGTAGCGATGACCGTTGATTCAAACAGGCCTCTCTTGTGGATCAAGTCGCGTCGTGCTAACGGAATATTTTTTAAGCTTGGTGGATGGTTTGTCTTATAGATTGATTCAAGTTTGCCGTTTTCTGTGTCTGCAAGTACTGCCGGCCAGGTATCTTCGGCTTCACCTATCACAATAGTACATTCATTTAATTTAATATTTACACAATGAGTGAGCATCGTAATGTCTGCAGTTATGCGTCGTGATGCTCCTTATCATCTACCTTCTCAATGCCGCCTTCGAGAAGAGATGTTCCGGAATGTCCGCATCAAAAACGATCGAATCAATAAAGAATTCTGTTCCTTTGCCTTGTTTAAATATATCTTTGTACAGTGCTGATTTTGCTACCCATCGATTCTGAATTCTCATCACTTCAAGCACTTCCAAAGTCTTTAATAACTTACCGGTCTTTGCATAGAGATTCTCTTTGAGAATCACGTATCGGCTTTTATCCACCCAGACTTTCCGGCTGTGATAAGCGATATTTTCCTTTTTCGCCACCAGATCCAAAACCCAGCATTCGCGGCCGTTCAGTGTTTCTTCGGAGGATACTTTAGCCGAATACAAATTCGGTAGGTGCGGGTCCTCCATCATGTCCTCGTACGAAAGGTCCGACCCCATAACGGACTGTCGCAGCATATGTCCAGAGATCATGATTGTCCGGTCAGTGGACGGAGAATATGTCCACAACTGGTCACCGAGTTTGAGCATTTTGGTTCCCTTCTCGCGAGCTGGAGATAGATATTCGGTGAACGAATCGCTTGTGCCGCGCTGCCATGACTTCGCTTCCATAGTCCGGCTCTCACGCCTTCCGTGGATGATCATGCGCGAGACCACAATCTTGTTTTCCGAGAATGTGTTCTGATCAACCTTTTTAATGATTTCGTCGCCTGAGAGCGTTTGTGCCCGGAGTGATGTAGTTGGCAGAAAGAGGAGAATGAGAAGAGAGAGGGATAATCGTTTCATGCTTCAAGTTCCTTGAATAACTGTGACGTTTGCCGCTTGTAAATTCCGATTCCCGATATCGCCGTTCCGAGAAACGTTGCAAGCATTCCCGGCAAAAAACCGATCGCAAAGCTGAACGGCGTTATTTGTGCCCGTATGACGTTGCTCATCATCAGCGAGCTCCCCTTCATCATCGACCCAAAATCGATCCCGTACACCTGCAAGTAATATGCTAATGCTAATCCAATCGCCGTGCCGAGGAAGGAACCAGCGAAGCCAATCATTAACGATTCGGCCATCATAGAACGATACACGTGCACTTTGTCCTCACCAATCGCCAACCGTACGCCGATTTCACCGTAGCGGCGCAAACCTCCCGTTAATCCCGTATTCCATAAAACGATCGACATCGCAATCACAAAGATGCCGATGATGATGCTGGAGTATGCGTCGGCTAAATCGAGATAATCGGCAAGACCACTTTGGATCCGGAGCGTTCCCATGATCGGCGAGAATTCATCTTTCGGATTATTGTAATGGGAGTTAAATTCGATAGCCATCATACTTGCCCGAACTTCGTCATAGAGATCATCTCGAAAAAAGCCCAGGATTTCTCCAGCCCCTTGCTCCATGTCTAACGCCTGCTGGATGTCCACAAGATCGGCGATCACTGCGCCCCGATCCATTGCGGCAATTCCGAAACGAACTGTTCCGACGATCGTAAAGTTAGCGACTGCTATACTCCCATTCATCGTTGAGCTGATCAGGGTTGCAGTTTCGCCGGGCCGAACAGCTAAACTCCTTGCGAGGTCATCGGCGATAAGAATTTCACATTGTCGCTGTGGCATCCGTCCCCTCACAACCGAGTTCTGAATATTCAAGATTTTCCACTCGGGACTTTCGGAGGATAATAGTCTTACAGCCGTTCCGAAGACCGGAGCCTGCACGCGCGTTTCACCTTGTTCATCGGGAATATCCAGCAGCCCGCCAAACTTAATCCGCGGTGTCCATACAATATCCGGGAATTTCCTCTTCAACTCGGCAAGAAGCGTATCGATGTGCATCAGTGCCAGATCGTTGGGAACTTGATCAGCTTCTTTGGCATACGCATTTGTCATGATACGCACATGACCGGTGGAGTAGTGCGCTGTGGACTGAACCATGAGGTCAAAAACTCCGTTCATGTAGGCATGCACGAAAACCGTGAGCATTGCGCCGATTGCAACGATGAGTAATGGAAACAGCGAGCGGGAACGATCGCGCAGCAGACCTTTGAGGAGGAATTGTATCATGACATCTTTCCTCTCAATGCGTCGGTCGGTTTCAGTTTTGCAATCTTTCTTGTCGGAAGGAAGCTGACCACCGTCGTTACGAATGACACGAGAATAGTTGTACCTCCAATCAATCCAGCGGAGTAGATGGGGAAAATTCGCTCACCGATCGCAAATCCGAAACTATCCACAGCTTCGGGCATTGCAAAACCTGTACTTGCAGCATATCCCAGCAAAGGAATGCCGTAGATTGCACCAACGACCGCAGCGAGGATTGCGTGGAAACCTCCTTCGAGCGTGAACAGCCCGATGATATTTGACCGCGTCATCCCCATTGCCATCAGTGTGCCCATTTCTTTCTTGCGGCGCCAGATGGAAAGGACTTGAGTGTCGAAGATTGCAAGCATAGCAAGAAATAGAAGAACCAAATACATGATGCTTCCACCGATAGACTTGCTTCTCACTAACTCGTGGATATCCCGGAGAAGAAAATTCAAGTCCTTGAACTCCCACCCAGGAACATTGGTCGGTGGCTGTTCTGGCTGCCCGGTCAATCGGATTTTGTTCAGCACCATAACCGTTGCTTCGTTCGGCATCTCCGTTATTTCTTGCAATCGATCGAGAGGAATCCACAACTGTTCATTGTCTATTTCTTGCACGATGGTCTTGAAGACCTCGACAATCCTGACATCCCTCGCATCGAACGTGCCATGGACATCCCGCCACTGAACAGTCAGATCATCACCTTTGTGTAAGCCGGTGCTTCTTGCCATTCTCGCGCCGATCAGAGTTGGGATAGTTCCATCCTCAGTGTTTAGAAGAGAGGATGGAATGGACAGTATTTTCTGGTCCGGATCGATTCCCTTAAGGAGAATAGACCGAAAACGTCCTTGAGGGTAGATCGTTGCTTGTCGGATCAGAATTGGCGTCGCCTCGTTGTGGCGCATAAGAAGCTCAAGTTCTGTTGGGATGGCAGAATGAGCATCTGAGAGTGAGAGTGGGTCGAATGGATCGTAGTTCTTTTGCTAATATTGTCCACCACCGTATAGAGCCTCAACGGTCGCCTTTTCGGCTTGGTCATTCATGCCATTATATAGGCCCTGAAGAAAGATGATGGTAACAAAAGCAAAGGAGAGCGCCACGACGTTGAGCCATGTCCGAAGGCCTGCGCCGAGAATATTCCGTATTGCAAGTTTGAGAGTTAGCATAGTGTTTCTGTTTACAATTAATTACTCCGTTGAGTGTTTTCCCGTCAACTCTTCATCCCTTTCAATTTTCCCATCCACAAGGGTGATCTTTCTCCTGAGATACGTGATCACCTTCTCATCGTGAGTTGCAAAGATGAATGTCGAGAGGAGTTCCTTGTTCAACTGCACCATTGTCTTCATTATATGATGTGAATTCGCTGCGTCGAGATTTGCGGTCGGTTCGTCTGCAAGCACAATTTCGGGTTTCTTGACAATTGCTCGGGCGATCGCCACGCGCTGGCTTTCTCCGCCGGAAAGTTGTGCCGGCTTTGATTCTGCCCGGTCAGCCAAGCCGACCCATTCTAAGGCATCCATCACGAGTTGTTTTCGCTGAGAAGAACCGACACCCTGCAGCAGCAGAGGAAACTCCACGTTCTCGAACACAGTGTAGACCGGCAGCAAATTGAATGTCTGAAAGATGAAACCAATATGGGTGTTGCGCAATCGCGCCGCTTCCTTATGCGAGAGCGATTCGATGTTATGTCCAAGCACCATCGCGCTGCCGTTGGTGGGCGCATCAAGAGAGCCGATGATGTTCAACAACGTTGTCTTCCCCGACCCGCTTGGACCAACGAGTCCGACGAATTCACCTTTAGTGACAGAAAGATTAACCTGGTCCAGTGCTCTGAGTGTTGCCAATCCCAATGGATAGATTTTATCGAGGTTTTCCGTTTTGATAAGGCTTGAATCGAGCATAGAGAGTCCTCAATGATTGAATACTATTATAAGTTGAACTCCGGTTCCCGCAAAAGAATTACCGCCAGTTTGATTCTGATAGAGTTGGATATTTTCGGGATTCCAGAAGCCGAGGAGATAGATAATCCAATTGTCGTAAGTTCTTTGCCACGTGATGAGGCGGTACCATTCACGGTTCATCCAATCGCGATAAAGAATCGCTGTTAGTCGATCGATGACACCAAAAGGGTAGCTCAATGACAATGCGGACAGTCCGAGTCCGCTTGCTGGTAGAAAAGGCTTATCTGGTCTCTCTGATCGAAAATACTCGGTCACGACGTTCACGCCGTTCCCGACTTCGAACGTGTAGTCGGCCCCCAGTGTCCAGAGCCGCTGATATTCCATTCCAGGAAGATCCGTCTGTTGGTGAAGAAGCATGGCTTCGAACCATACTCCAATGCCTGCGTCCCATTTCCCATCCAAGCCGAGCCGATCTTCGGGGGTGAAATCGTGTTGAATGGTACTCGAAAGGTTCTGAAGCCCACGGAGATCAACCTCACGGTGGTGATATGAGACGGCGATCTCTCCGGACAAAAGTGGAGTCTGAGTTCTTCCTCCATACTCAATACTGTTCTTTTTTGTCGGAGCGATCTCCCAGCCTTTCGTTTCATTGTTGCCGTATAGTCCCCAGAGCCAGAGGTTGGCGTTGTTAAGAAGGTAATATCGGAGAAGGAGAGCGTAGATCCCGTCAGTCAGTTGTTGTGGATCACGAGGATCGATCCTGTCGAACCACATCAGCGACCGAAGTAGCGTCGCAGAACCAAAGTTTATTTTTTGCAGCCCAAACCGCGCTTCAAATGTGCTCGACGATAGCCGGAGCCAGCCCCGGTATGGCATTACTCGCGGCTTCAAGGTGGGTGCTTTGGTTTTTGGCAAAGCTTGCCGTTGCGAAAGCATTAAGTGATAATTCCATATCAGCTGTGATGTCATCGACGAATCCTTTTCGAATCGTAAGTTCCGGGATGTAGCGAAAACCGGCTTGAGACACTAAGGATTCATCTGGATTGGATTTCAGCCATGTAGATGACTGACCCTGTATAATCCAAACTTGTGAAAAAGCGATACAAGGGGCAGCAAAAAGAAGTGAGAAAAAAATGATGTGTGTGATTTCTGATCGCAACGATTATCCATTTCCTGTTCACGATTCAATTGAAGGTACTGATTAAAGTATTTCGGAGCAAAATGATGCATAACAGTTTAGGCAAAACGCCTGCCCCGATGATGTCTATCGGGGCCGTCCCGTTCCGCCACTAAGAACGACTCATTTTCTGAGGCGGACGGGATGGAGCGAGCACTTTTTTACCCCGACGTAGTCGGGGACATTTGGCCAAACTAAGGTCCAACATCGCCTCTCCAGCGTGCGAGCCTGCCAGCCGTAACGGAGTGAAGGCTGGCGCCCCGCGGAGCGGGGCAAGCCGTTTTGCCGCTTGTTATGCGCCGCGCCCTCTCACTTGGCAGTGATTACAAGGGCATTTGGTGCCCACCACCGACAAAGAGCATTTGCCCTGTGAGCCAGCGCGCCTGCCGAGACGCCAAGAAAACGATTACATCGGCCACGTCGTCGGGCTTTCCTATGCGACCAAGAGGAGTATGGGTAGCAATCTCTTTCTCCAAGTGAGAGGTAATCCATCCTGTTTGAATTGCACCGAGGGAAACGATGTTCACGGTGATTCCAAATTTCCCAAGCTCATGGGCAGCGGCACGGCTGTAGGACTCCAACGCGTGCTTGCTTGCACCGTAAGATACTTCGGTGGCAAAACCAGAGGCGCCATCGGTACTCACGTTTATAATTCGCCCCCAATTCGTACCGCGGTTGACAATACGCCGTGCATATTCAGCTATCATCAGCGCAACCGCTCGACTGTTCACCGAAAAGTGCATGTCGTGTGAGTTGGCAGTGATTGGAATGGTGGGAAAATCCCACACGGTTTTCGTTACCTCAGCGAAATGGCTTTGGGGAACAAAGGTGTCGGGAATGCCATGAGCCGCGTTGTTGACGAGTATGTCTACGGGTCCGTACACCTTCTCTGCCTGGTCGAACAACGCTGGTATGACCGCTGGCTTTCCGAGATCAGCAGGAACGACTTCAATCTTGCCACCAAGCGTGCGGACTGCCTCGATGACTTCGTGAGGGGTTTTCGAAATCTGCGCCTCGTAGAATTCTAGACCGTATTTGTCGGGAGCACTGGACCTCGAAGGCAATGGAAGGTAGGTCCCAAAGATTTGAGCACCTTCGGTGGCAAAGGCTTTCGCGGACGCGGCGCCAACACCGAACGGATTATTGACGCCCGTTATCAATACGACTTTGTCTCTAAGATGAGTGTCGATCATAGATGATAACTACCTTTCGTGGTGGTCTGGTAATTAGCCCCCATCTAAGCTACTCATTACCCACAATTCGTGAGAAGGGTGAAGGGAGTTGTACAAGACATTTATTTTCAATATGTTATTGAGACAAGTATATGATAACATCTTGAAAGGAACAATGTCATGGAGCGATGGATAACTGAAGAGATCA